>NZ_CAJHBR010000003.1 GCF_904846695.1 Psychrobacter urativorans | reverse complement strand
TGAGAACCGTTAAAAAATTGCATCGCAATTTTAGGTTCGCAAGGAAAATCCTTTAAATAGGATTTTCTAGAATTTCCAAAACATTGCTGCTTTTTCCACTCTATTCGAAATCCTGTAATAAGGATCTTTTAGAAGTTTTAATAGCTAAAGTTGTCACCCTCTAACCTCTCAAAACCTCCAACAGCTAATAACTAATTAAAGCCCCTTGCTGTGGGTGTGTATTATATAGAAATACATTGCCCTGTCAAACAGTATTTCATCTAATTTTGAAGATATTTATTTTAATCCCTTAAGCTGTTGTAAATTAAGCTATTAATTCGCCCTTAGACTTGGCTATTGTACCTGCCACCAAAGCTACTATACTATAAGCGTTTAAACTATGAGTGTTTAAACTATAAGTGTTTAAACTATGAGTGTTTAAATTATGAGTGTTTAAATTATGAGTGTTTAAAGTCCCCCCATATTTCTACTAATTAAAGTAGGACTCTCAATTTACTTTAATGGCTATTGCAAGCTCACGGAGACTGACATAAATCCTATCGTTACCCAGCAACAGCTTGACCCTTGGTCTTGGATCGACTTCGCCGGGCTAGGTCTAATATTGCATATCATTGTCATGGTGGTCATGACCCTACGTATTGTCTCAGTACAACGCAATATTGGGGTGGCAATCGCTTGGATTGCCATGCTATACACTTTACCGGCGGTAGGCTTACTCTCTTATTTACTGCTTGGGGAGCCGATGATTGGTCGCCGCTATCGTCAGCGTATGCAGCAAGCGCAAATAATGACTAATAATATGGCAGCACGTGAACGTTTGGTACTCGATCAGGGCCAAAGTCTATTGCCAGATAATTACCGTGGTGTTAGTCGTATTGGCACACGCTGGACTGGGTTTGGGGTATATCCCGATCATCAAATGCAACTGCTAACTTCTCCGAAAACGATTTTTGAGCGCATAATTGCTGATATTAATGAGGCTAAGCGCAGTATCCTGATAGAGTTTTATATTATCTATCCTAGAGGTCAAGTTCTCGATGTGTTAAAAGCTATAGAGGCGGCGGCGCAGCGCGGGGTAGAGTGTCATATCTTAGTAGACAGCGTTGGTAGCTTTAGCTTTTTTAATAGCTCTGAGCATAAAGCGCTAGAGCGAGCAGGGGTGTTAGTCCATCAATCATTACCAGTGGGGCTATTCAAAACTTTATTTAAGCGCTCTGATTTGCGCAATCACCGCAAAATAGTAGTTATCGATGAGAATATTGGCTATACCGGTAGTTTTAATTTGATTGATCCTAAGTTTTTTAAACAAGATAAGAACGTTGGGCAGTGGATAGATGTGATGATTCGTATTGTCAGTCATCAGCCGATTAGTATTGCAACAGCGATGGCCAAAGTGGTGATTACCGATATTGGTGCAGAGAATAAAGATAATTTGGCCGCCCTGCATCACCGGATGAATAATTATACTCGTAAGCTTTATGTGCTACCGCCGACCATTAATGATATTGACAGACGTAGTCAAGTGACCAAGCAGCCCAATGACCAGCTGGACTATCATGCAGAAATTCTTGACTTGCAACCGTTAAAAGGCACGACTTCTATTGCGATTGCGCAGATGCCAGTAGTCAAAAACGTCACCGCACAACTAATTCCTTCGGCTCCGCAAGTGACTGCTCATGTGATTTATAGCACTTTAGTGACTATTATTCACCGTGCCAATAAACGCATTCAAATCACTACCCCTTATTTCGTGCCTGATGAAGCTTTATCGGGTGCACTAATAACAGCAGCTAAGCGCGGTTTAGAGGTCATCATCATTATCCCTGAAAAGGTGGATTCATTTTTAGTACAGCACGCTTCACAATCTTATTATCAAGAGCTGTTAGAGGCAGGGGTAAAGATTGCTTTGTTTAAAGGCGGTTTACTGCATGCAAAAATGGTAGTAATAGATGATGATTACTGCTTATTTGGCACTGTCAATATTGATATGCGTAGTTTTTACTTAAACATGGAAGTCAGTTTGGCTATTTATAGTGCAGAAATGGTGGCGCAGATAGCCGATTGTCAATATTCTTATTTACAGAACTGTCGGCTTTTGAGCTTAGAGGAATGGGAGCAACGTCAGGGTTATCAGCGCTTATTCGATAATCTAGTGCGGCTATTTAGTCCGTTATTGTAGCGCTGGATATTTTAGGGTAAGGTAACCCTACCTAGCATTGGCCTTTTATACTAGTCGAGTATTGGCTAAGCAATGGCAATATATACCGTAGTGCTTATGAGTACTTCTACGATTATTTCTATGATTATTGCTCTGTGACTTTTTTATCTATAATGGTTTACTTATAACTATTTTTCTTCGATTGTTGTCTATGATGATCTTACTGACTTTCTCTTATTAATTTAGGCTTGTACATGCCATCTTCTGATATACCACCTGTAAAACTAGCAGCTGATGCTAAGCGATTCGGCGTTACAGCTCAGTCAGAACCTTTGACCAGTGACTCATCCAAGCAATTGTCTTTGAGCAAGCGTAGCCCTAGCCAACCACCTTGGTATTATCGAATGGCTATCGGTGTATTAAAGCCTTTATACCGCCTGCAAGTATGGAAACGCTCGCATCAGCGTGACAACTATCAGCAAGAGGTTGCCCAGCGTTTTGGTAAGCACTATCCATTACGTCCGCAAGCTAGTGCTAGTCAGCGCCTTATCTGGTGTCATGCGGTATCTTTGGGCGAAACCAACACGGTTGCGCCGCTATTAGATGCGCTACTGGCAAAAGGCTATAAAATTTGGCTGACTAACACTACCCAAACTGGCTTTGCTCGTGGTGCCAGTCTTTTTGCTGATGAAATAGCGCAAGGGACTTTAGCTCATAGTTACGTACCGGTGGACAGCCCAGCGGTGATAGAAACTTTCTTAGCGCATGTGCAGCCAGCAGCAGCGCTATTTGTAGAGACCGAGCTGTGGGCAAATATTTTAACTAAGCTCTCTGAGCATACTATTCCTAGTATCTTAGTTAATGGTCGACTGTCTGCGGCTTCCTTTCAGCGTTATCAGAAGATTGGTGCGGTTAGTGCCAGTATGATGCGCAACCTAACTTTAATTATCGCGCAAGATGAAGAGTCAGCCCAGCGCTTTCATAAGCTAGGTGCTGATAGCTCGCAAATTCGCGTTACTGGCTCGCTTAAGTGGCTGATTAACACCCCAAAGCTTGTCAGCAGTACTGAGCAACATTCGCTACCGGCATCATTAAACCCTCAGCCAAAAGCAAAGCTAACTAATGGGCTAACTGATGAGCTCCAAGCTTTGTTAGCTAAGAAAGAGCGTCCGATTTGGCTAGCAGCTAGTACTCATAGCGGTGAGGAGAGAGCTGCTATCGCCTTGCATAAGCAACTGCTATCTGATCCTGCTATGACCCGTAGCTTATTGATAATTGTGCCTAGACACCCAGAGCGCTTTGATGAAGTGGCTACTATTATAAAAAAATCAGAGCTACAGATGGCGCGGCGCAGTGCTGATGAGACTATTACAGCGCAGACGCAAGTCTATCTAGCTGATAGCATGGGGGAGCTGATGCAGTGGTATGCACTAGCCGATGTGGCTTTAGTGGGTGGCTCATTGGTCGATATTGGTGGGCACAACCCAGTAGAGCCTGCCAGTGTAGCCACCCCTGTGCTGATTGGCCAATATACGCAGTCTTGTCAAAGCGTTGTTGATCAGCTGGCGAGCGTCGGGGCGCTGTACCAACCCAATAACGGTTTTTATAAAAAAGTGTCTAATAGTGAAGAACCAGTCATTCATAACCAGCCCTCGCCAGATCATCCCGCAGCTAGCTTAGAAAGCACTGAGGATACCGATCTTATGGTGCTTATTTATAAGCAATTACAGTTTTGGCTTAGTCACCCACAGTCAGCTAAGCTGGCGGGCGCTGCAGGAGAGCAGTTAACCGCTGACCAGCAGTCAATACTGAGCCAACAGTTGACTATGATCGAACAGGTGGTTGAGCAGTTTGCTGTGAATTTATCTTAGTTGAGCCTGAGCGATACTCTTAGCCTATGCCACTATAACTCCTGTACGGCTTTATTTTTTTTAACACAGACTGCTCTAAATAGAGCTTCTTCTAACCAGATATGATTGACTATGAACTGTATTTTATTACCAGCCGCTAACTTTTCTCATCCTTATGCTTATATCAATACGGCGTCCCAAATAGAGCATGTCAATAAGGTATTAGGCGCGCAAGTAGGCGATACGCTCAAAATTGGTGAGCTAGGCGCTAATCTTGGCACAGCGATTATCGATAGCATAACAGCGGATAAAATTCAGCTCAGTGCCGTAGTATTAGACATTGCACCTCCTGCCAAGCTTGATGTCACAGTTATTTTGGCGTTGCCACGACCTAAAGTATTACGCCGTTTAATCATGGACATGACCGCCCTTGGCGTAGGTCATATCATACTTATAAATAGTTACCGTACGCAAAAAAGCTACTGGCAAAGTCCCATGCTTGCTAGGTTGGATGAGTTTGTATTAGAAGGTTTACAGCAAGGGGTTGACACTATAGCGCCAACTATTAATCTAAAAAAACGCTTTAAGCCTTTTGTAGAGGATGAGTTAGCCAGTCTAATAACGGCCGGTGCTATCGTTGCCCACCCTTATACCGAGCTGAGTTTAGCGGCCTATTTGCAACAGCAACAAGCCGCCTGTTTTGCAGCTTCAATACCCTTAGTGTCTGCCAATACAGTAAATAAAGCGTTGCCAACAGTGGTTTGTATTGGCGCTGAAGGGGGCTGGATTGACTACGAGATTGAGCTATTAGCGAAGCAAGGTTGCCAAGCTGTCAGTATTGGTCCACGAATATTACGAACGGAAGCAGCGGTTAACGTCATTATGGGGCAGTGGTTATTGCACTGTTAATCTTACAATATTGAGCGTGGTGTCATTAACATATTCTAAGAGTATATAAAAATAAAATAGCCTCAATAACAGCATTTTTAGCAGTAGATAAATAGTCCATATTAAGGGTGTTTTTTGGGTCAAATAAATGTATTGATAATTAATCTCATTTGTATTAGTATATTATTTTTGCTTTTTGACACTTTCTCATTAGCAAACTTTGGCTTCGATAGTTAACAGCAAATCAGCTATCGTAGTAATCATTTATTATTTTTTGCCCCACTTTGGAGACATCTATGTCGTTGAATACGCTCGTTGCACCCTTATCTTTTGCACGTCCTGTCAAAGCGACTTTATCGGTTGCCATATTCAGCTTAATGTTAGGATTAGTTGGTTGTCAAAAAGCTGAAACTCCTGAGCAAACTGAAAGTACAAAAGCTGACGAGACTGCGGTGGTAGATACGGCTACTGAGGGCACAGCGACAGCAGGTAATGGCGAAGTAGTGACTATCTATTCGTCACGCAACGAGCAGCTAATCAAACCATTGTTAGATAAATATACTGAAGAGAGTGGGGTAAAGATTGAGCTAGTCACTGATAAAACTGGCCCATTGATGGCACGTTTGCAAGCTGAAGGCAAGAATACTCCAGCCGATATGCTATTGACGGTAGATGCTGGTAACTTATGGCAAGCGGCAGAACAAGGGCTATTACAGCCAGTAACGTCGAGTGTTTTGGAGACTAATGTCCCAGCCAAATATCGTGATCCAAAAGGTCTGTGGACTGGGTTGTCATTGCGTGCTCGTACTATCTTTTATGACCCAAGTAAAGTAGAGGCATCACAGCTATCAACGTATGCTGACTTGGCTGATCCGAAATGGAAAGGCAAGCTGTGTCTACGTACTTCAAACTCGGTCTATAACCAGTCACTAGTGGCGAGTATGATAGAGAATCTAGGTGAAGAAAAGACTGAACAAGTCATTCGTGGCTGGGTAGCTAACTTAGCTACTGATGTGTTTAGTGATGATACTAGTATGCTTGAGGCGGTTGCTGCTGGTCAATGTGAAGTGGCCGTTGCTAACAGTTATTACTACGGTCGTCTATTTGATGAAAAGCCTGATTTCCCAGTACAAATATTTTGGGCTAACCAAGATACTTCAGGTACTCATGTCAATATCTCTGGAGCTGGAGTCATTGCTAACTCTGATAATCCAAGTGGCGCGCTAAAGCTTATGGAATGGTTGTCTTCAGATGCGGCACAAGGTATCTATGCTAGCTCTGATAAAGAATTCCCAGTAAAAGAAGGTGTTGATAAATCAGAGCTGCTTAAGTCATGGGGTGAGTTCAAGCAAGATAGTATTAATGTACAAAAATTCGGCTCACTACAGACTAAAGCTATTCAAATGATGGATAAAGCCGGTTATAAATAATAAGTTTTTTAGGTATGAGATGGCATTAATTATATGATGATAGTTTATAATAACTGTCCCAAAAACACCTGCCAATCGAGATAATATTGTGAGTGACGATCAAGCAGTCAGCCAAGATCATACCTTAAGCCGCCGTATACTATCGAAATCAGTCTTAGGACTGATTTCGTTGTTTATGCTAGTGCCGATTATTGTTGTTTTATTTTCTTGGACACAGCCAGTTTCTGATATCTGGATACATATGCGTGAGTATGTGTTGCCACAAGTGCTAAAGAATACCGCCATTTTGTTAATGATGGTGACGGTAGTCTCTGGTGGTCTTGGTACTGCGCTGGCTTGGGTTACAAGCATGTACCGCTTCCCTGGACAGCGGTTTTTTGCTTGGGCTTTGATGATGCCGTTAGCGATACCTGCTTATGTTCTTGCTTTCGTAACTATCGGTATTGTTGACTTTAGCGGGCCGTTACAGACTGGGTTGCGCGACTTAGGAATCACTACCGCTATTCCGTCGGTACGTAATATTTGGGGTGCAGGTTTAGTACTATCACTAGCTTTTTATCCTTATGTATATCTGCTGGCACGGCAAGCCTTTTTGTCGCAAGGCAGGCGAGCGATTGAAGCTGGACAGATGCTAGGATTAAGTCGCAGTCGGATATTTTTCCGTTTGGCTCTACCCCAAGCGCTGCCTTGGATTATTGGTGGGTTACTACTCGCTACTATGGAAACCTTAGCAGACTTTGGTGCGGTATCAGTATTTAATGTTGATACTTTTACTACAGCTATTTACAAAGCATGGTTTGGTTTTTTTAGTCTGACTACGGCTGCTCAATTAGCCGCTTTATTGATCGGCGTGATATTTATTGTAGTATTGTTTGAACAATATTGGCAGGCTCGACGTGGTAAATCACTCACTCAAGGTAATAACCGCCGCTTTGAGACTAGCAAAAGTGCTAAATTAGGGATGAGCTTGCTTTGTACTTGTGTGTTCTCACTTGCTTTTTTGATTCCATTTTTGCAGTTGGTCTATTGGACAGCGATAAATTTTCGGCAAGATTTTGATGCCCGTTATATCGATTTTGTGACTAATAGCTTACTTATTGCTAGTATGACTACCTTGTTTATAGCGGTGTTAGCTATTATTATTGCTTGGACAAAACGCCAGTATCCAGATCAGAGCACTAAGCTGATGACTACTTTAGCTACTTTGGGTTATGTGGTGCCGGGCACTGTATTGGCAGTTGGGGTATTTATTCCGATAGCTTGGTTAGATAATCAGCTGATTGCGCTTGGTATCACCTCAGAGCAAGTGATATCGGGCAGCGTCATTGTCATGCTCCTAGCGCTATCGACGCGCTTTATGACCGTTAGTTTTCAGCCAGTAGATCGGCAGTTACAACGTTTAACTGTTAATACGGAGGCTGCTGCTGAATTACTGAGTGACAGTCCACTGCAACGTTGGCGTCATGTCGTGTTGCCGGTGCTCAGTCCTGGGGTGCTTACCGCCTTACTAATGGGTTTTGTAGAAGTAATGAAAGAGATGCCCATCACTTTGATGACCCGTCGACAAGGCTGGGATACGTTGGCAGTACGAGTGTTTGAGATGACTAGTGAGGGTATGTGGGGACGAGCGGCATTACCCAGTTTATTGATCGTTATGGTTGGTATTATTCCGGTGTGGATACTGCTACGCCAGAGCGATAAAAACAGTTAAAGTTAAAGTTAAATTATTTCTTCGCAGTTGTTTTATTACTATTATTTATTGCCCCTTATTCAGTTATTGCTTACTGGCTGCCACCAATTAAGCTATTAGCCAGATTAGCCCAGCAAATGTATTGCTCTATTTACCAACAGCCTATGGGTAACGTTTATGTATACTGACTCAATTAATGATTCGATAGACCAACCTGCATCCAGCAAGCCTGCTGTTAAGAGGCGATTTAATACTAGACAGCAGCCCTTGATATCTGCGCAACAAGGTAAGCAGTATCATGAGGCTAAACAGGCTTATAATGATGTGGATATGGCTAAGATACAGGCGGCGGACAGTCCTTATCTCGAAGTGCAGGATTTAGTAGTAGGTTATGAGAAGGTTACTGTAGTTAATGGTCTGTCGTTAACACTGCAACAAGGTGAGATTGGTTGTTTCTTGGGCTATAGTGGTTGTGGTAAAACGACCGCTTTACGAGCAATAGCAGGATTAGAGCAGTCGCGTCAAGGCAAGGTAAGCCTGAATAATCAGCGTCTAACCGACCAGAGTGAACGTAGCTCATTTGCAGTGGCCCCAGCTAATCGCGGCATGGGTATGGTTTTTCAGGATTATGCATTATTCGGCCATTTAAGCGTTGCCAAAAATATTGGTTTTGGTTTAAGTAAATGGTCCGCCAATGACAAAAAAGCTAGAATTCTAGAAATGTTAGAACTGGTTGAGCTCACTGAACACGCAGATAAGCGACCTGCAGAACTATCTGGTGGTCAGCAGCAGCGGGTAGCTTTAGCTCGGGCATTAGCACCAAAACCCAAACTATTATTACTCGATGAGCCTTTTTCAAACTTGGATGTCGTACTGCGTGAATCCTTAGCTATGAGTGTACGTGATATTCTAAAACGCACTAATACTACGGCGATCCTAGTGACTCATGATCAAAACGAGGCTTTTGCTTTGGCTGATAAAGTGGGCGTTATGAACGAAGGAAAATTGGTTCAATGGGCCACGCCAAGTGAGCTTTATCATGAACCAGTTAGTCCTTTTGTCGCTGAGTTCGTAGGCGAAGGAGCGATGATCGATGGCATCATAAAAGAAGGTCATGTCGAGACTGTGTTAGGGGATATCTATCGACCTATGGAGGTCTATAATGCCTCAGGACAATCGCAGTATTGCGAGTACGATTATCCTAATGGCACCCCAATTAAAGTACTAGTGCGTCCAGATGATATTATCCATGATGATGACAGTGAGCAGACAGCGCTAGTAGTAGGGCGAGTGTTTCGTGGAGCCAATTATCTGTATCGTTTGCAATTAGACGATGGGCAGATAGTATTTTCTTTAGTCGCTAGTCATCATAATCATGCGGTAGGCACGCGCATAGGTATTCTGCCGATGCTTGAACATATAGTAGTGTTTAATGAAAAAAATATTAATGCTACTACTTGGTCAGACTACAGTCTGTCATGATGTTTTTTAACCGCTCTTGCACTACTGCTAAAATAGCCTCAAGCTTAGTATAGTACCAAGTTTAAGTCCATATTGAGCCAACAGTAAAACGAGCATTACTCAGTTAACGAGTGGCCAAAATATGTAAATAGCGCCCTAGGCGTTTGTAAGGCTCTTGACTGGAGTAGCGCAGCTCCATGCGAATAACTGCTTCAGGATCATTATGACCTCCACGCTTAAGCGGTGCATAATCATGAAACACTCTTAAACCGCTCTCTGCTACGATCTGATAGTGATGACTCTGTAACCATTGTTCTACTTGCGGCTTGGCTACTGGATAATTGGGAGTCAGGCTTTTTTTGTTATCAGCTTGATAGGCATCCGCACTAAGCAAGCTATCTAGTAAGTTAAAATTGCCCATAATCAGATTGCGATATTCAAAACTAGCAGGATTATAAAAGCATAAAGACAGCGCGCCTTCAGGGCTGAGGTGGCTATCAAAAAAGTCCATAATAGCTACTGGTTCTGCCAACCATTCGAGCAGCGCATGACAAAGTATTAGATCAAATTTTTCTACTGATTGATCTAGGCTTTCGCCACTTAGCTTTGCGGTCAGCTCTTGATAAGGACAAACGTACCAGCTCACCTCGCCAAAATCATCCTTATCAGCATGAGCCATCTTTAGCTGCTCAAAGTTAGCTTTGGCTTTAATTAGCATGTTGGCTGAGATGTCATTGATAACTACACTATGACCTGTAGCGGCGAGCTCTGTAGCTATTTGCCCTAGTCCTGCACCTACATCTAAAATACGTAAAGGTCTACCGAGATTGTGGCTTAGCTTATCGACGTAAGCAAAAATATCACGGCGCAACACCGCCAGTCGAATTTCGCCTTTGAGGCCACCATAAACCTTTTTTTCAAAATGATCAGCGACATCATCAAAGCTACGATCAACTCTTTTATCTACTACTGCTAGCGTCTGCTGTTTAGGATTAGTCATGAGTTTTTATTTCTATATTGTCATTTTAGGTAGGGCATTATGGCGCTGCTGATACAAGCTACTAGGCGAGTTAACGCCGTCTTTTAAGTACCCATCTGAATACTATTTTCGATAAAACGATAATCACAAACACTACTATGAAAAACACCCAAATGCCTGAGCCTTGTAAGTTGGCTTGATAGACTTTTGCCAGATAGGCAGACAAGCCGATAGCTACTAATAAGGAGCCCCAACGAATCAGCGGTAAGCTGCGATTGTTATGAGTGGGAAAGGTCAAGGCATAGTCGCTTGAGAAACTGTGTAGCACCATGGCCAAGACCCAAACAATAGCTAAAACGATATCCATAATAAGTGATTGTCCGTATAAAGGTGAGTATATAGAGCAGTGAAATATTGGCAGATAATAAGGCAAAAGCTAGAGCTTTCAAAGCACTATAATAATTAATACAGCTGACCTAACTCCTCTAACTTAACCAGCCTAAAGGTTTAGTTCTAGTCTGATAGTGGCTAGCGATAAGGCAACAGCAACCAAAATAGCTTTTGCTCATGACTTTTGCCAATCAATTGTACCTCAGTCTTGCGTAACATCTTACGGTATAAATCGTAAACTACAACCAACAAATAGTTTTAAATATAACAGCGGCTATATCTAGTAGGGACTCAGTTTACATAGGCGCTATTAGTTAGTTACTGAACAACATTAGCTTAGTTATTATTGATAATGACCAAGCAGCCACTCTAGGCATATTGACCCTAATTGCTTTAAAGCCATTATTTTTGACAGATTAGCCTACAAAAGCATTAAAAAAAGCCAAGCTAAAAAATCAAGTCATAGGCTTAATTTAAACCACTGATAGGGCGTGAAAATGACGCAAATTAATCAACGCTTATGACTAAGTTTAATAGTAGGTAAAGCCCCTAAATAGGCAAGTTTGTGCTAAAATAGCTTCTTTGATTTAATATTATTTTTAACAAAAACAGCATCTCCATTGTTATCTTGTTTTGCACTTCTATCAGTGCTTTTTTATGGTCTATCTAGTGATGATAGCTACACATTAATGTTGCTATAGTTGCTTGTGATCGTAAACGTTATTATTAATCGTTTTTGTTGTCGTTAACTACAATTATCGATAATTATTAATAATAAAAAGCCAATTGCGCAAACTTTAAATAATGGGGATGAATGAAGGAGTGTATATGAGCGACTCGATCAGTCCTATTGCCATCGTAGATGAGTTAAAGCAGTCCTATTTGGACTATGCGATGAGCGTGATCGTCTCGCGCGCGCTACCTGATGTGCGCGATGGGTTCAAGCCTGTACATCGTCGAGTAATGTATGCGATGCATGTGCTGTCTAATGATTATAATAAAGCTTATAAGAAGTCGGCAAGGGTAGTTGGCGACGTCATCGGTAAGTACCATCCGCATGGCGATAGTGCGGTTTATGACGCTATTGTACGTATGGCACAGGACTTTAGCTTGCGCTATCCGATGGTCGATGGTCAAGGTAACTTTGGCTCGATTGATGATGATCCACCAGCTGCTATGCGTTATACCGAAGTGCGCATGACTAAGCTCACCCATCAGATGCTAGCTGACTTAGATAAAGATACGGTCGATTGGGAAGATAACTACGATGGTTCTGAGCGTATGCCAAGCGTACTGCCTGCACGAGTGCCTAACTTATTAGTCAATGGTGCGACAGGTATTGCTGTTGGTATGGCGACTAATATGGCGCCGCATAACTTGACTGAAGTGATCAATGCTTGCTTAGCTTATGCCCACAATCCGCAAATATCAGGTGAAGAGCTGATGACCCACATTTCGGGTCCTGACTTTCCTACTGGCGGTATTATCTACGGTCGGGGTGGTATTCAAGATGCTTATCGCACTGGTAAAGGCCGTTTGCACGTACGGGGTCGCTATCATATCGAGCCTATGACCGATACTGGTGTTAACCGAGATCGTGAGCGCATTGTGTTCACTGAAGTACCTTATCAAGCCAATAAAGCTAAGCTGATTGAGCGTATCGCTGAGCTTGTACGTGACAAAAAGATCGAAGGTATTAGTGAGATACGTGATGAGTCTGATAAAGACGGTATGCGTATCGCTATTGACTTGCGTCGTGGCGAAACGGCAGAAGTTATTGTCAATAACTTGTTTCTGCAAACCCCGCTTGAGTCTAGCTTCAGTATCAATATGGTGGCACTAGATAATGGCCAGCCTAAGCTATTAACTTTGCGTCAGCTGATTGCTGCCTTTGTTCGTCATCGTCAAGAAGTCGTCACTCGTCGTACTATTTATGAGCTAAACAAAGCGCGCGTTCGTGGTCATTTGCTTGAAGGTTTGACGGTCGCTCTCGCCAACATTGATGAGATTATTGACGCTATCAAAGCTTCTGCTAGTCGCGGTGAAGCTCGTCAGAGCTTACTGAACAACACTTGGGGTTCAGGTAGCGTCGTGGCGATGCTAAAAGCTGCTGGTAGTCAGTCAGTACGTCCTGATTATATTGAAGGTGAAGATCCTAAAGCACCGTTTGGTTTGATTGTACATGAAGACGCGTCCAAGCAGAGCTATCGCTTGTCACTCGATCAGGTCAATGCGATTTTAGAGATGCAATTGCATCGTCTGACAGGTCTTGAACAAGACAAGCTAACCGAAGAATATCAAGATTTGTTACGTGAGATCGCCAATCTTGAGTCTATTCTTGGTGACTTTGATAAGCTGATGACTATTATCTCTAATGAGATGATTGAGATTCGTGACAACTTCGGTGATGAACGTCGTACCGACATTGTTGATTCACGCACTGATTTTAGTCGTGAAGATTTGATTCCTGAACAAACCGTAGTGATGACTGTTTCGCGTACTGGCTATGCCAAAACGCAGCCAATTGATGACTATGTAGCGCAAAAACGTGGTGGTAAAGGCAAGTCTGCAACAGCGATGAAAGAAGATGATGTTATTGATCACTTAGTCGTTACCTCTACTCATGCAACCGTGCTTTGCTTTACTGATACTGGTCGAGTCTTTAGTTTACGTGGTTTTGAAGTACCGATTGCCAGCCGTGGTGCCCGTGGTCGCCCGCTAGTGAACCTTATAGGTTTGGTTGGTGATGAATCTGTCACTACTATACTACCTATTCCAAAAATAGTAGAAGAGCTATCCAGTAAAGAGCAAGTGGCACTATTAGATAGTGATATTGATAGCAATGATGAGTCATTAGAAGATAGTAATGCAGCGGAGCCACCTTATGTGTTCTTTGCTACCGCTAATGGTACTGTTAAGCGTGTAGAGCTAAAGCAGTTTGCAAACATTCGCTCTAATGGCTTGATTGCTGTTGGTTTAGAGGAAGGTGATAAGTTAGTTAGTGCCCGTATTACTAATGGTAACCAAGAGGTTATGCTGTTTGCCTCTAGTGGTAAAGCCATTCGTTTTGATGAGAATGACGCTCGCGCTATGGGTCGTACTGCAAAAGGAGTACGTGGCATGCGTCTGGCTGATGATGAATTTATCAGATCATTAGTGGTTATCGAAGATGATGTACGCGAAATCTTAATCGCTTGTGAAAAAGGTTATGGTAAGCGTACCTTTATCGAAGAGTTCAACACTCAGCATCGTGGTGGTGGTGGGGTGATTGCTATCAAAACGAGTGAGCGTAATGGTGCGCTAGTTCGGGCCACTAAAGTTGATCCTGAAGATGATATTATTCTAATCTCAGATAAAGGTACGCTAGTGCGCACGCCAGTTGAGCATGTGGCCAGTTCTGGTCGTAATACTCAAGGTGTCACCCTAATTCGTCTGTCAAAAGATGAAAAGCTAGTAGCGATGGCACGAGTTGAGCATGAAGAAGGTGATAATGAGCTGATCGATGCTATGCGCGAAGACGGTACCTTTGAGGTAGAAGGTAAAGAGCAAATAGATATAGATGCAGCTACTGCTGGTAATGTCGATGACTCTGATATAACTGAGACTATCGACATTGCCAATGACTATTCTTTAGATGACAGTACTTCAGATGATGATAGTGTCGATAATGACGAGTAACTATTAGAGCGGCTAGCTTATCCAGTTATAAGCTAGCCGTTGAGTGAAATTAGTATTAGTGGAATCCATCAATGGGTTTTTTACTAAGATGATTTTACTACTAAGGCTATTACATAGTAGTAAAAAGCCTCCGACGTAAAAGTTGGGGGCTTTTGTTTTTTATATAAATTGCTATTAATTTTTTATGGTTTTATAAGTTATTTTAGAGGTCGTTATTATGTTGACTAGCAATCAAACGGTGCAAGGTACCTTAGCCTCAGTATCATCGAGCTTTTTGTTTTCGATAATGTTCGTGTTTGGACTGTTTATGCAACCTTTATCTGGCACCCAAGTGGCATCATGGCGGGTACTAATAATGTTGGCCAGCATAATGTTATTGGTAAGCCTCACTAAGCAGTGGCAGCACGTTTTTGATTATATAAAAACTATAAAAACACCGAAAGAATGGCTATTGTTTATATTACCAACGCCAATTTTAGGTGGCCAAATTTGGCTGTTTATGTGGGGACCAGTGAACGGTTTTGGTCTCGATGTGACTTTGGGTTATTTCTTATTACCGCTAGTAATGATAGTGGTTGGACGATTTTTTTATCATGAGTCTATGAGCGTATTGCAGTGGGTAGCCGCTCTATGTGCAGCGTTAGGTATCGGCTATGATATATTCCAGTACGGAACGGTATCTTGGGTGACTTTGTTTGTGTGTTTGGGCTACCCGCCTTATTATCTTATGCGTCGCAAACTGGCAGTGCCGCCAATCACAGGACTACTGTCTGATTTGACATTATTATCGCCAATAGTGCTAGTGATGCTTTATGCAAGTGGTGGTATCAGTTTGGCCGCACAAACTAGTAAGCTATGGTATTTGTTACCGCTGCTGGGTGTGGTAAGTGCTGTGGCAATGTCATTAACGATGGTTGCTAGTCGTAAACTACCAGTCTCACTATTTGGTGCTCTAAGCTATATAGAACCTATGCTGTTATTCGTATTTTCGATCACTATCTTGAATCAAAGTCTCGATGAAGGAGGATCTTTATGGATGTATAGTATGATCACTCTAGCGTTATTGATCATGATTATAGACAGCGTCATAGGCTATATCACCAATAAGCGTGAAGATCGTTTGCATGGGTATAATGAGCCACAAATTAACAGCTTTCCACCCCATCGTCGTCTAAAGAATCGGCGTATTAAAGGCGTGTTAGTAGCTCACCGCTTTCGCAAAATTCGTCGTTATCAGCACAAAATAAATAAAATGAACCGCAAAATTGAACAGTTACATTCTAAATAACCTACTATTCATTTAAGAATAGTATAGCTACTTATACAGCAACCAAAACGGCGGTTGGTATAGCTGAAACTATTAAATAAAGCTCAACCAGAATATAAGCCGCTCAACCTTGACTAAGCAGATATTGTTTTTCGTAACTGTGAGCCTGTTAGATAGTTCAAAACAGCTAATAATTGCGGTATGATCGATAATATTTGTACTGACAATTTCTGCAATCATAAGTGGCCTATCTGAATAAATAGCTGTCATTTATGACTACTCATTAATAGGATAATTTATGCTACATTTGCATCATTTAGAAAACGCACGCTCGTTTCGCATCTTATGGCTACTAGAAGAGCTAAATGCGGATTATAAGCTGACGACTTATAAGCGTAATAAGTCACACTTAGCACCAGATAGCCTAAAAAAAATCCATCCTCTAGGCCATGCGCCTATATTAGAAGTCGATGAGCGCCCTTTAGTGGAGTCAGGTTTTATTATCGAATACCTACTGAAACATTATGATAAACAGCAGGAATTTAAGCCCGTAGATAGCGATGAGACAGCTTGGGAAGATTATACCTTTTGGTTGCATTTTTCTGAGGCCTCAGTAATGCCATTATTGGTTATGCGCTTAGTATTTACAAAAGTAGTGCAAAGATCACCGATGTTGATTAAGCCGATCACTAAAGGGATTCGCAAGCAAGTTGAAAACAGCATGATTAGTAGCAGTTTGGAGACTATGCTAAATATGATGGAGCAACAGCTGCAAGACAATCATTGGTTCGCTGGCACTGCTTTTAGCGCCGCTGATATTCAGATGCATATTGCCGTAACAGGGGCTAATGCAGGACCAGGCTTGGATAAAGTAAAATATGTTAATTTACTTAATTGGCTCAAACGCTGTGAAGAGCGCCCAGCCTTCAAACGTGCAGTAGAGAAGGGTGGTCGGGTCAAGTTCTAATAGGGCTTGGGTTAGGGTGTTTTAAGCTTATTATTTAACTTTACCTTTTAAGCTTGAAAGTTTAACACAGCCTAGTTATCACGCAGCAGCCGTTTGGCAAAGCATAATCTTTACTACTATATATACGAATTTATTATCATCACTAATGACCAGCCATTACTGATGAACCGCTTCTTGATAAGGCAATAGGATGAAAGACCCCGACAACAGACCGTCAAAACTAACCGATGAACCAGCTGCTAATGTTAAAGATAACTCCATGAGGGCTTGGTCACAAAAACTACTAGTAGCGTTGCTTTGTGCGGCTAGCTTTTATGGGGGATGGAAGTCTCATGAGTCAAACATGGCCAACGAATGTTTTGCTAGTGGTGGTCAGATCATCGAAGGTGGAAAAACCGTATTATGTCAGTTGCCCTAGCTATGATGGTCTCAAAGCGTAGCTTGTTACCCATAAAGCTGTTAAACCCAATATTGTTAAACCTAGCATTGCTAAACTTGGAATTTTTAACGACAGTATTGTTTAATAGAGGTGAGCTATGTTACAACTGACCTTTTTGGGGACTTCTGCAGGAGTCCCTACTAAGCAGCGCAACGTCACTGCGCTAGCTGTTGAATGCTTGAATCCTCATCTAGCAGGTACCAAAGATAATAATCAACGCCATAACCTAGATAGTGGCTCCAATAGTGATGTAAGCAGTCACTCAAACAGTAACTATCAAAATAAAAAGTCACGGCCTTGGGTATTAATTGACTGTGGCGAAGGCACGCAGCAGCAACTATTACACACCAAACTGTCATTACATCAGCTTAGCGCCATCTGTATTACCCACGTCCATGGCGACCATTGCTATGGATTGCCTGGTCTGCTGGCCAGTGCCGCCATGTCAGGACGGACTACAGCGCTTACCCTTATTGCTCCTCAAGCGATTGCCGACTTGCTCGATGCCGTGAAGCTAACTACTGAGTTATACTTGCCTTTCGCTATTAATTTTATAGCGATTGAGGAGTTATTGTCTGCTCAAAACAGCCCAGCGGCAGCCGTAGTGACTCTGAATCTGGACAAGCAGCAGCAACTAAAAATCGATGTTGTGAAGCTATCGCATCGGGTACCTTCTCATGCTTTTGGTATCACTCAGACTATTAGCCATCGGCGCTTAGATACTGACAAATTGGCAGCGCAAGGGATTGCAGCTAGCGCGCTATGGGGCAAACTGCAACAAGGTGAAGATGTTTGTACGGCAGAAGGGCAAACATTACTGTCAGCAGATTACGTCCATAATGAAGAGCTACGCACTCGGATAGTTGTCGCAGGTGATAATGACACAGCGACTTGTCTAACATCAGCAGTGCAAGATACCGATTTATTGGTTCATGAAGCTACTTATACCGCTGAGATGCTCGCCAAGATTCAAGCTAAAGCGCAAGCTAAGCATCCTGATTTCGATCCCATGCACAGTAGCGCGCAGCAGATAGGTCAATTCGCTCAACAGGTTGGCCTTAATAATCTCATCTTGACCCATTTTAGCGCCCGTTATCAAAGCTATGATAAGCCAGCTAGTGATAAAGATAATATGGGACATATTCGTCTTGATGCCCAAAGCAGCTATCATGGTAACTTATGGTTGGCAGCAGATTTTGCCCAATATAGAGTCAGTGGTAAATCGTTAGGATTAGCTAGCCAAAGTGACAGCCGAGTTGAATATATTGGCTCTGCGCTTGCTAGTGAGGGGCGTAAATACTAGCTTTGAAGGCAGTCTAGCACGCCCTAGTAATAGGATTATGATCAGCAACTATTACCTGCAGCGCAGCTTAAACTTTTCAAAACTAAACAGCTCTTTATGCTATTAGTAAGCACACACTTATAGGCATAAGCTTACTAAAGCGAGGCAAGTTAATGCATCTCAAGATTCACTATCAGTAGCAGCCAGTTGCCTCTTACCGCTCCAATAGCGGCTGAATTGATAAGCTACTCGTCCCGAACGGCCGCCACGCTCTGACGCCCAACGTAATGCATCGGCTCTGACTTTATCAGCAAGCGCACCCTCATCATCTATAGCTTGTTCAAGCACTGAGTTAGCAGTGCCGCTAGCCAAACTATCTGCAAGCGGTTTACTCTGTAAAGTCAGATAATGTTGCACGATCTGCAAGTAAGTGGTTTGATCCATTGGATAAAATGATAACCACAAACCAAAACGATCCGATAACGATACGGTCTCATCTATAGTCTCGTAAGGGTTGACTTCATCGGTCTGCCCATTATAGATATTAATATTGTCTTTCATTAATTGTGGTAACAGATGGCGACGATTACTAGTGGCGTAGACCAATAGCTTATCTTGCTCAGAGTCGAGCGCACCATCTAGTACACTTTTTAGCGTACGATAACTCTCATCTTGCCCATTAAAGGCTAAGTCATCACAATAGACTACGTAGCGGCAGTTGCAGTCAGCAGGCAGCTGATTAATAGCCGCGCGAATCTTGTCCAATACTAGTAAATCATCACGAGCGATCTCAATAACTCGTAGACCTTCCTTATGATAGGCTTGCAGTAAAGCCCGAATCAAGGAGGACTTGCCAGCACCGCGCGTACCAGTCATCAACACATGATTGGCTGGATAGCCTTTTAAGAATTGGCGAGTGTTTTGGATCAGTTTTGATTTTTGCGTGTCAATACCATGCAAATCATCTAAGTTCAAAAATAGATTGACCACTAACGGCTCTAAATGACCCGTAGCGCCCCCAACCCAACGATAAGCCAGTTGGGCAGGATCTATCTCGATAGTAGGAGTGACTTGCTGCTGCAAATATTGACTTAACAAATCGAGTAAAGGCGCGGGTAGGGCATAACCACTAGAAGACTCAAGGGACTGGGACATAATGACTCTATTGTTAATAAATGAAGGTTTTTTTAAAAGCTGGCTGGCGAATGTATCAAGGTTGAATCGCTGTAATAATATACCCCACTCAACGGCATATGAGCTAAGGTAGTCTATAATTGTAAAGCAACTATTTGCACAGAATATAAGTTAAGATCACAAGCTATGGCAAAACTTATGACAGTTAATAGCAAGGTTATAACATGAAAAATAGTGCCAGTAATTGCTCGCAAATACAAGCTTTGCAGCGGCAGTCTAAGCAACTATTGCCAGAAATTACCGCTATATTTTTACAGTTGGATTATAGTCAGATAGTTCATCAACGTATTAGTCAGCAGAGTAGTAGTCAAGATGAATTTTGCCAAACTGCTACTAATCAACAAGCCATCACTCAAACAGTACTTTACCAAGGATTGACTCGCGCTCGCCATCCATCGTTTGGGGCCGTAATGATTAAATGGCAACTGACTATAGCTGATAGCAGTAATAGTTATCAGGCAGCTGATCTAAATCATGAAGCTCACGTGCTACAAGCTTTACAGATCTCGCAACAATCGCCAACAGCCACTCTAGCTATAGCACCGCCTACACTAGCTTATACAACCTCGCCTATAAACCTACTCCAGCAACCTTATCAGCTTAGCCATTTAGTGCTGCCTTTTTATCCATTAGGTAGCTTAGCGCAGCAGCTAAAGAGTAAGCAACACTCATCGTTAACCCCTGTGCAAAAACAGCACTTTATTAAGCAAGCGGCTTGTATTATAGCGGCTTTGCATAAACAAGGTTGGCTACATAATGATCTTAAGCCAAGTAATGTTTTGCTTAGTGAGCCAGTGCTAAAAAACATTTTTTTATCAAGTAATACTACTGCTATTAATACGGCTACTGAGATTAATGCGGCTAATGATACTAATGCCAATAGGAAGATAGCTAGTTTGCTATTAACGGATTTTGCTTTAGCTGAGCGTATTGATAGGGGAGTGAGTAAAGACGTTAAGATAAATACTGCTGGTACGCCAGCTTATCTTGCCCCTGAACGTTGGCAAGGACACGCGGCTACTGAGCAAAGCGATGTTTATGCCTTTGGGATTATGATGTATGAGATATTGATTGGTGAACGGCCATTTAATATTACAGTGGGAAGTAGGGATCCGCTAAAAGAGTGGGCGATTGAACATTGCCAACAGTCCATCCCTGTATTGCCAGTTAAATATCAGCAGTACCAGGTTATTATTAATAAAGCGTTAGCTAAACAGATTAAAAATCGTTATCAGGATATGCAAAGTGTTGTAGTAGATTTAGAGTTATTCACAGACAACTAGGGCCGTATTATTGATAGTCTTGATAAAGGGCTTCGACAGTCTTGTCATTCACAATGCTCTCACACTGAGCAAAGTTAGTATCAAAGACTTTCTTTTTCTCATTAACTTCATCTATAGGCGTTTTTTTGGGATTAGAGTAATAACTCTTAGCACTGACAACATAACGACTCAAGGTATTCAAAGCTTCATCACAAACCTCAAACGGGGCAATAGTAGGTACACGGTTAATATCTATATTGTCCATCACTCTATAAGTATTATTGATAGCAAGCCCTAATAGCTTAATGTCCTTAGTAGCAATGGCACTTTGGGTATCGGCTTTTAGAACGGTTAATTCTTTTAACAGAATATCTGCATCATGATGAAAACCTGCAAATTTCTCTAAGCTCATCATAATCTTGGTATTGGAATCCGCAGCAGTCACAGTAGCATTGGCATCGGTCGATTCAGCCGGCTTATATAAGACGTTGATACCCACAAACCAAGCTACCGCTACTACTAGCAAGCCTATAGCTACCCATAATCCTTTACTCATTGTTTTAATCCAATCACTTTATACACTAATAGATGGCAGAATTTGCGGTTGCAAGTGCTGCCCTATGACAGTTTACACTACCTATAACTAGGAGTCGCTACTGGATTTATCACTCAAATCGCAGACACAAAAAAACCTGCTAAAAAGCAGGTTGATTTTTAATCTGGTCTAAGATGTACTATCCGAAAATGGTGGGGCTGGAGAGACTCGAACTCTCACACCTTGCGGCGCTAGAACCTAAATCTAGTGCGTCTACCAATTCCGCCACAGCCCCATTTCGTTACTCTATCATTATTAACGTTCAAATTCAAACGACATACAGATAGTTAACTGATTCGGTAGTGCGTCTCAGTGGTTGGCTATTATATAGAGTTTGAATAGTTTGGCAAGCCCTTTTTGCAGTTAATTTTGATGTTTTTATCGATATATTAATTTTTTAGTACTAAGCCATTGATATAAATGTATATTTTATATAATTTATTATGATAAATATTTATTTAACTATCGGTTTTGCTAGCTGCTGTTGTCTCTACTGTCGAGTCCTCTAATAATGCTAGTTTACGGGTCAGAGTATTGCGCCCCCAACCTAATAGAGTAGCAGCAAGGTTCTTTTTACCCTCACTATGGGTGAGGGCGGCACTCAATAGGATACGCTCAAACTCAGGGTTTGCTAGCTGTAGAATATCAGTAGTTCCCTCTTGTAAGGACTGCTTTGCCCAGACTGCTAGCGCTTGTTGCCAGCTCATATTTAGGGTAGCAGAAGTAGAAGCGTGAGGGACAGTTGCAGGCGTACTAGTCGTTCCTGTTAATACCGATGAATCAGGATTGATATTTAGTGAGCTGGACTGTGGAATCCTATCTATCTGAATATGCTGCTGCTGGTTGAATTGAGCTGGCTGTAGCGGAGGGTTATCGACTATCGCTAACAGCTCTGGGGGCAAATCTTCAGCTAGCACTTTATCACCAGTAGTCATTACTGTTAGCCAAAGACAGACGTTCTCTAACTGGCGAACATTGCCACGCCAGTCAAAGTTTTGCACAATATGCATGGCGTCAGGGTACAACTGCTTAGCTGTGGTGTTCATCTGCTCACTAGCCCGCTGCATAAAATGGCTGGCGAGCGCAGGGATATCTTCACGCCTAGATCGTAACGGTGGCAGTGGTAGGCGAATGACATTGAGGCGATAAAACAAATCTTCTCGAAATTTACCTTGTTGCACTAGATACTCTAAGTTTTGATGGGTGGCAGCAATGATACGTACATCGACTTTTACGGGCTGTTGACCGCCAACTCGATAAAACTCGCCATTGGCCAATACTCGCAATAAGCGCGTCTGAGTACTAAAAGGCATATCACCAATTTCATCTAAAAATAGCGTACCACCATCGGCTTGCTCAAAGCGTCCTTGGCGCTGGGTTGTGGCGCCGGTAAAAGCGCCTTTTTCGTGACCGAATAACTCAGACTCAATCAAGTCATGAGGAATAGCGGCCATATTGAGCGCAATAAAGGGCTGCTGCGCTCGTGGGGAATGCTGATGCAATGCGCTAGCTACCAACTCTTTACCAGTACCGGACTCGCCAGTAATAAGCACGGTAATAGGAGAGTGGGCTAGGCGGCCTATAGCACGGAATACGGTTTGCATCGCTTGCGACTGACCGATAATTCCACTGGGATTATCCTTACTGCTAGGGTCTTCTATTACCGCTTTATCTTTTATAATCGGTTTTACAGCTGGTTTTATACTGATACTACTTTCCCTGTTGCCAGTGCCAGTAATGCTCGCGGTGTTATTAATATTGTCAACACCGGCCTTAGTATCGTCACTAGCCTTACTATTAAAATTTTTGCTAACACTGTCATTAATATTGTCACTAATTTGCTGATCTTTTTTATCTATGTTATTGGCAGTGGTTTGCTGGTTCTTCTGCTCACTAGGCTGATAATCAATAGCTTTATATATAGTGGCAACGGCGTCATCTAAATCAAAAGGCTTAGGTAAATAGTCAAAAGCACCCGTCTGATAACTATCAATGGCTGAAGTGATATCTGAATGGGCGGTCATGATGACTATAGGCAGTTTAGGGAAATTACTGTGCACCCAATCGCTGAATGATAAGCCATCCATCATCGGCATACGAATATCCGTCAAGATAACATCCGGTAGAATGGCGTGGCTCTCATGCTGCTGCAACACATCGTTGAGTCGTATCCACGCCGCTTGCGCTTGAGTAAAGCTGATCACCTCGAGATTGGCATCGCTAAAAGTATCAGCGAGCACCAAACGCAGCGCAGCATCGTCATCAATAAGCCATAACGTTGCAATTTTATCGGAGCTAGCGCTCATTTGGCTAATATTGTCAGCACTATTGGTTTTATAATCGTCATCAGAACTGCTATTAGCAGAGTTATTCACAGTATTGTCTATATCAGTATCATAACGCTTAGTCATATATAAGCCTTTAAAGATAATTGAGCCAAATGCTTACTTAGCCTGTTACTCGAATCGGTGCGGTTTACCGAGCCAACTTCAGCTAGTGATAGGTTGAGTAAAAGGCAAGTATAAGATGAAGCTAGTCTCGCTACTATCGGGCATCTGTTGGGAGATAACATCTATCATACCATGATGTCGGCTAACAATATCTTGGACAATCGCTAACCCTAAGCCTGTCCCAGCTGCACGACTAGTCACCATCGGAAAGAATATCTGACCAATAAGCGCGGAGTCTATGCCGCTGCCGTTATCAGTAATAGTGACTTGCAACACTTGCTTATGTTGCTGGCTGCCGATGGTATGTTGAAAAGCAATGCGTGTCTGAATAGCTAGCTTTGCTTGATAAGTAGTTGGCTTGGGTAAATTGTCTACTGAGCTATTATTAATCGTTGCTGCACTAGAGTGAATAGTATTAGCACTATTCACTAGCACTTGCTGATGCTCTAGCATCGACTCACAAGCGTTGTTTATTAAGTTTAAAAATACTTGAATCAACTGATCTTTATCCGCTACTAAGTCTGGTATAGATAAATCATAATCGCGCTGTAGTTTGACGGTTGGATACTGACTCAATACTAAAGTTAACACGTGTTCAAGGGTTTGATGAATATTTAGCGCTTGCCAATTGGGCAGTTGATTAGAGCCAAGAAGTTGGCTGATGAGTTGAGTCAAGCGGTCAGTTTCTGAGATGATAATATCAGTATAAGTCAGTAACTTTTGGTTTATAGTTTTGATATTTGGCTCAGTATCATTGGCTGCTATAGCAGTAACTAAACTATCCACTGAGGACAAATCGTTCACTTTAGCAAACTGACGTTGTAGTAGCTGCGCCGCCCCGCGAATCCCAGCCAAAGGGTTTTTGACCTCATGGGCTACTGAGCGCAGCATATGTCGGGCCACAGCATATTGCTGCTGTTGTCGTTGCTCCTTTGAGATACGGCTGTGTCGATCCTTACTCCACATCTCAATGATAAAGTAAGTCTGCTGCTCATAGCTGACCGGCGTCACGCTATAGTCTACTAGCAGTATAGCGCCACTATGACTGCTGCTATTACCCTCTAGTAATTGCGGGCTGATGCGATGATCATGATCGATAAAGGGCTGCTGATATTGGTGGGCATGAGCGAAACGCTCAGTTAATGAATAGGTTTTATGAGTAGCGGTTTCGCCTGATTGTGGCTTATCTATTGACTGTTTTATTACATCTAAGTCGGTGCCATCATTTGTTTCTGCCGGAGCTAGTAAGGTCAAGATAGAATGATTCAGTAGCCGTCCACGACTAATAGCCAGCAGTTGCTCAGTCTGAGTATTGAGCCATTTGATATCTAGAGATTCATCGACCCACAAAACCGCAGTAAATAAATGCTGTGATATAAAGGCTAAGTCGGGAGTAGTTTCAGCTGTAATAGGACGAATGCTCATGACTAAAGCCTAAATAAAGGGAGTAATAGAATAATAACGCTATTATTTAACCATAAATCAACAGCATAGCACGGCAAAACTGGTGATTATCACAAAAAAAACGTACAATGCGCACAGCCAATTTATCTCTTGCAAGGTCAGCTATGTCCAAAATTTCTACACTATCTACTGATGTGAAAGCGTCACTATCGACTTTATCATCAGCAGCTACAGAGTCTGTAGCGTTAGCGCAACTTAATGACAGCGTAACGGTATTCAATCCGGCACAAAGTCAGACGTCGCTCACAGAGCCTGTCAGCACTCATAAAGCCACTCACCATAAAGCCAATCATAATCAAAACCGTAGTATCAGTCAAAGTGGCGAGGCGAGTAGTGCTAAT
Organism: Psychrobacter urativorans; assembly: GCF_904846695.1. Classification (GTDB taxonomy): domain Bacteria; phylum Pseudomonadota; class Gammaproteobacteria; order Pseudomonadales; family Moraxellaceae; genus Psychrobacter; species Psychrobacter urativorans. Next base: position 249,662 of record NZ_CAJHBR010000003.1, on the reverse strand, counting down.
GCTGCGACAGCTAGTGCACCGACCACTACACCAAAAATTGGCTTTGTCTCTTTAGGCTGCCCTAAAGCTTTAGTAGATAGCGAACGTATTATCACTGAGCTGAGCCGCGATGGCTATCAAGTAGCTAGTGATTACGAAGGCGCTGACTTAGTAGTAGTCAATACTTGTGGCTTTATCGAGTCAGCCGTACAAGAATCGCTGGACGCTATCGGTGAAGCTATTAGCAAAAACGGTAAAGTCATTGTTACTGGTTGCTTAGGTAAAGAGGCGGACAAGATTAGAAAAATGCATCCTGCGGTATTGGCAGTGACTGGTGCCCATGCTTATGATGAAGTAATTAGGGCAGTAGCGCTGCATGTACCTAAGCCGAAGCGCGAATTAACCGATGAATATAATCCCAAGATAGACTTAATCAATGAAGCGGATATTAAATTAACCCCTAGTCATTATGCTTATCTAAAGATTTCAGAAGGCTGTAATCATCGCTGTACTTTTTGTATCATTCCAAGCTTACGTGGCGATTTAGTCTCACGGCCGATTGATAGCGTAATGAATGAAGCTATGGCACTAAAAAATGCTGGGGTAAAAGAGCTGCTAATCATCTCGCAAGATACCTCTGCTTATGGTCTGGATCTGAAATATAAGACTAGTTTTTGGAACGGAATGCCGCTGAAGTCCAAATTTTATGACTTGTGCCAAGCGTTGAATCAGCTAGGCATCTGGGTGCGTCTGCATTATGTTTATCCGTATCCTCATGTCGATAAAGTTGTCGAGCTAATGGGTGAAGGCAAGTTATTGCCTTACTTAGATATTCCGTTTCAGCATGCCAGCCCTCGCATCTTAAAGGCGATGAAACGCCCAGCGCATAGCGAAAATACTTTAGCTCGTATTCAAGCTTGGCGGGCTATTTGTCCCGATATCGTCATTCGCTCAACCTTTGTAGTTGGTTTTCCTGGTGAGACTGAAGAAGACTTCCAATGTCTGCTTGACTGGTTAGTTGAAGCTCGCCTTGATCGCGTTGGTGCTTTTACTTATTCAGAAGTCGAAGGCGCTGTTGCTAATGACTTGCCTAATCCAGTACCTGAAGCGGTTAAGCAGGAACGTTACGAGCGCTTTATGGCGCTACAGCAGGATATCTCTGCCCAAAAGCTGCAAGAGAAAATTGGCAGGACTTTAACCGTGTTAGTCGATGAAATCGATAGCGAAGAGAACATCGCTATTTGCCGTAGTTATGCCGATGCGCCTGAAATTGACGGCCACGTCTATGTCGATAACATTACTGCTAACGTGCAAGTCGGTCAGTTATTAACGGTGACTATCGATGATGCTAGCGAGTACGACTTATTTGCCAGTTATAAAGCCTAGGCATTGCTAGTATTTGCTGGCAATAATGCGCTAAAGGAAAATTGCCCAATAGTCGGTAGTTTTTGCTACAATTAGCGCAATTTGTTTGCTGTATCTAAGTGTTTATTATTATAATATTTACATTTAACCCTAATATTGGTGTTCAACTATAAAAGGTACCCTCATGTCTGACAAGAACCCTCGTTACTCGCGCATTTTGCTTAAACTCTCAGGCGAAGCCTTAGCAGGTGGCAAAGAGATGGGTATTGATAGTGAAGTGCTCGATAATATGAGTTTATCCATCGCCCATTTGCGTGGTCTTGGAGTACAAGTAGGGATCGTAGTTGGCGGTGGTAACTTATATCGTGGCGCACAATTACAAAAAGAAGGCCTAGTTGGCCGAGTAACTGGCGACCAAATGGGTATGTTAGCAACCGTGATGAATGGTTTAGCTATGCGTGATGCGCTTGAGCGTCGTAATATTAAAACCCGCCTGATGTCAGCGTTGCCTATTGGTGAAGTTACCGAAAGCTACAGCAGCCGTAATGCTATTCGCTACCTCAAAAACGGCGAAGTTTGTATTTTCGTTGCTGGTACTGGCAACCCTTTCTTTACTACCGATACGGCAGCTTGCCTACGTGGTATTGAGATTGAAGCGGGTCTGATTCTAAAAGCCACTAAAGTTGATGGGGTCTATGATAAAGACCCAAGCTTGCATAGTGATGCGGTTAAATATGACGGTTTAACTTTTGATGAAGTGCTAGAGCAAAAGCTTGGGGTAATGGATTTGACGGCTATCGCTTTATGTCGTGAGCATAATGTACCCTTGCAAGTCTTCGATATGACTAAACCGAACGCTTTGCTAAATGTAGTTATGGGCGAAAATGAAGGCACAAGAGTCTATCACTAAGTGAATAGCCATATAGCTACATAGCCACGAAGCGGTTAATTAATAAGCTACTATTTTATAAACCATTATTCAAAATAAAAACCAATAACATAGCATATTATCGTTAGCGATAAATAAGGACAACGACATGATTAAAGAGATTAAGCAAGAAGGCGAAGCGCGCATGCAAAAAACCTTAGAGGCGCTAGAAAGCACCTTTAGTAAGGTCCGTACTGGACGTGCGCATCCAGGTATGTTATCAGGTATTATGGTCAGCTATTATGGTGCTGCTACGCCTTTGAACCAAGTGGCTAGCGTCAACGTTGAAGATTCACGCACGCTATTAGTACAGCCGTTCGATCGCACTATGATACAAGCAGTAGATAAGGCCATTCGTGAAGCCGATTTAGGTTTGAACCCGATGACTGCCGATGTTATCCGAGTTCCTATGCCATCATTGACCGAAGAAACCCGTCGTGACATGCAAAAATTAGCACGCGGTGAGGCTGAAAACAGCCGAGTTTCTATCCGTAATGTACGCCGTGATATGATGAATGACATCAAAGAATTGGCAAAAGAAAAAGAAATATCAGAAGATGACGAGCACCGTGCTAGTGATGAAATCCAAAAAATCACTGACAAATATATCGAAACTATCGATAGCCGTCTAAGTAAAAAAGAAATTGATTTGATGGCAGTGTAAACAACGCTGTAAAAGCGCTACATCAATAGTTAAATAAGGACTGGTCTCTTGCAAGTTGTATTTGTTAAGTTGCCAGTTTTTTAATGGTTGGCGTTTAAGCGGTAAAAACAATCCGCTATCATTATCTGGTTTGTTAACTGTATTACTAGCCATAGCAGAGACTGCTAAACAAGCTATCAAGCCAAAAATTGCACCTTATGAAATAACATAATATTAATGCACTTACAAATCGTTAATCATTGAATTTACCTTACATACTTACTAAGCTGAATATGCTGATACGTAGTAAAAAGTAACTTTTATCTCATGAATTTCATTACTATTAAAATGGTTCTAAAATGTTGAAAGAAACCGATATCGACCTCAAGCCCAAACACATCGCTATTATCATGGATGGCAATAATCGTTACGGCAAACAACATGCCCTAGCGAAGGGCGAAGGTCATAGCAAAGGTAAAGATGCACTAGACCCTATCGTTGAGTATTGCCGCGAAGTAGGTATTAAAGTATTGACGGTATTTGCTTTTTCTAGTGAGAATTGGCAGCGCCCACCTGCTGAAGTGGCTTTATTGATGCAGTTATTAAAACTGACTATCGATGAGCAAATGCCTCGTATGCAAAAGCATCATATTAAACTACGCTTTATTGGTGATCGTAGTCTATTGAGTGACGAGTTGCGCACACAAATGGCGGATGCTGAAGCTCAGACGGCTCATTATGAGGCGATGACCTTAGTGATCGCTATCAGCTATGGTGGTCAATGGGATATCGCTCATGCAGCCCAGCAGCTAGCTGAGCAAATGCAGGCCGGACAACTGCGTATCGAAGATATCAATAAAGAAAAGCTGGGCGAATATGTCCAATTAGCAGATGCGCCTGCGGTAGATATGTTGATTCGTACGGGCGGAGAGTACCGACTGTCGAACTTCTTGTTATGGCAGTCCGCTTATGCTGAACTGTTCTTCACTCAGACATTGTGGCCGAATTTTGCTGCAGAGGAGTTGGCGACGATGATCAAAGAGTTTGCTCAGCGTCAGCGTCGATTTGGCAAGACTAGCGAGCAAATACAGACCTCATCATGATTGCTAAGCCAATCAATGTAACTGAACCTGTCAAATTAGCTGTTATAATGCAGCTTTAATTGCCATTCTTTCACTGACTGTTGGCTATTAAGAGCTATTTTTTCATTCATAGATGTTTTTATTCAAGACTATAAAACTATAAGGTTCGCTCACTATGTGGCAACGGATTAAAACAGCAGTCGTGCTTATTGTCATTGTTGGTATTGCTTTATTTGCCAGCCAAACGCCTGTTTTGTTCGCTCCATTACTGGCCATCGGAGTGACGATTGCCGCTCATGAGTGGACTAAGCTAATGCCGAAATGGCGGCAGCCAATAGTGTTTGTATTGATAGTGCTAGTAGTAACTTTGGCTTCATTGATGCTCAAATTTACTTGGGTAGCTTGGTGGCTAGCGTCTCTAGTTATCTGGATGATGGCTCTATCGTGGGTCACTAAATTTCCTACTCATACAAAATGGTATGGCCAGCGCCTAGCCCTGATGGGTGTGGTTATCTTAACTGCCTCAATTACGGCAATGTTTTACTTATGGCAAGCGTCACCTTGGTGGCTTATGTACGTGTTCTTGATGGTTTGGTGCGCCGACAGTGGGGCTTATTTTGTTGGCCGTAAGCTTGGTCGCATTAAGATGGCACCGAATGTCTCGCCTAATAAGAGCATGGAAGGACTGGCTGGCGGTTTAGTAACAGGCTTAGTAGTAGTCGTTGCTATCAGCGTTTTCAAACTACAGTTAACCGGTATGGCGCTAGTAGCCTTTATTGGCTTATCAGCGCTGACAATATTGTCTTCGGTATTGGGTGATTTGTTTGAGTCGATGCTCAAGCGTCGTGCTAATGTAAAAGATTCAGGAACTATCTTGCCAGGTCATGGTGGTATCCTTGACCGTATTGACTCATTACTGTCTGCTACACCTGTATTTGCATTAGGATTTTGGGGCTTACAACAGCTAGGATTATTAGTTGTCTAAGTTGCAGATGTAACTGATTTCAGCTACTTTTATTAATTGACGATATCATAGGCACTACTAGTTATGACCCAACGCATCGCGGTACTAGGCGCAACTGGCTCAATAGGCAACAGCACTTTAGCGATATTGGCTGAACATCTACAAGACTATGAAGTCTATGCTTTATCAGGCCATCAGCGCTTGGATAAGCTCCTGAAGTTATGTCAGCAGTTTAAGCCTAAGCGGGTAGCAGTGCCGACTGAAGCAGTGGACGATTTTGCTAAACGTCTCAAGCAGGCTGGATTGACTGCCGAGGTAGTCGGTGGCACGCAAGGTTTGATCGATGTTGCCACTGACAGCCAAGTCGATACGGTCGTTGCTGCTATCGTTGGTGCCGCAGGATTGCCTTCTACATTAGCGGCAGCTCGCGCGGGCAAGCGTATTCTGCTCGCTAACAAAGAAGCGTTGGTAATGGCCGGACAAGTGATGATAAAAGCAGTCAAGACTCATCACGCCACCTTATTACCGATAGACTCTGAGCACAATGCTATCTTTCAGTGTTTACCTGCCACTATTCAGCAAGATAACACCCAAATTCATGACAGTAGCCACGGAGTACGTAAGCTGTGGTTGACCGCTTCTGGTGGACCATTTTTACAGCAGTCGTTTGCGCAGATGCAGCAAGCAGGGGTAGCCGAGGCAGTTAAGCATCCAAACTGGTCAATGGGCCAAAAGATATCTGTTGATTCAGCAACGATGATGAATAAAGGACTGGAGCTAATAGAAGCTTGTCATTTATTCGATCTACCAGAGAGCAAGATAAATGTGGTTATTCATCCACAAAGTATCATTCACTCAATGGTAGAATATAGCGATGGTAGCTTTTTAGCACAGCTAGGTAGTCCGGACATGAAGACGCCTATTGCCCATGCGCTCAGCTATCCGCAACGTATCGCTAGCGGCTCGCAGCCCTTAGATTTGTATACGCTAAGCGGTCTAGAATTTATCAAGCCCGACTTGCAGAAATTTGCTTGTTTGCGTTTGGCTCGTCAAGCTATGCAAGCGGGTACTCAAGCGACTATTATTCTAAATGCGGCAAACGAGATTGCAGTAGAGGCTTTTTTGCAAGGTAAAGTGCGTTTAACCGATATCGCTAGCATTAACGAGCAAGCTTTGAGCGAAGTAAAAGCGTCAACGCTAAGCGCTGATGCGGATATCGATGACATTTTAGCGATAGATAGCTTGGCTAGGCACTATACTGAAAGCTTAGTTATGCAAATGCTTTAGAGCTTCTTTCTTGTTACCCTTAAGTCCTTTAATTGAGAGCGGCTCATGACATTTTTGTTAACGCTATTAGCGGCAATTTTTGTGCTAGGCCCTCTGATTGCATTGCATGAGTGGGGTCATTACATAGTGGCTCGACTTTGTGGTGTCAAGGTATTGACCTATTCTATCGGCTTTGGTCCTAAGCTGGCGGGCTGGACTAGTAAGCGCAGTGGTATCGACTATCGTATTTCTGCATTGCCTTTAGGTGGCTATGTAAAAATGCTTGATGAGCGCGAAGGTGCAGTGGCAAAAGAAGATCTGCATTTAGCCTTTAATAGGCAACATCCTCTAAAGAAAATAGCCATAGTCGCCGCTGGCCCGATCATGAACTTTATTATTGCTATTGGCCTATTTTGGGTGTTATTTATGACCCCATCAGAGCAGCTAGCCACTACTATTGGCCAAGTACTGCCCAATACGCCAGCAGCGAGTGCGCAGCTGCCAGCAGGAGACAAGATTGTCGCTATTGATGGTCATAAAGTACAGACTTGGGAAGGTATTAATTATCGGCTGGCTGGACGTATGGGCGAGACGGATAACGTCAGTGTCACCTTACAATCAGCTACTGATGCTACTAAACCAGCTACTACTTATCAAGCGCCTGTAAAGCGATTTATGCAAGGCAATGACCAAGGTAAGGATGCATTAAGCAGCTTTGGTATGTTACCTTGGCAGCCTAATATTGCGCCGATCGTAGGGGAGTTGAGTGTTGATGGCGCTGCTAGTCTACAAGGTATGAAAGTAGGTGATAAAATCACAGCGATCAATGGCACCCCTGTAACGGATTGGATTAGCGTTACTCGCATTATTCGCGATAGCCCTGAGGTATTATTGAGCTTTAGCGTATTGCGTAATGATAAGCCAGTAGAGCTAAAAATTATGCCGCAAGGTAAAAAAAACAATTTAGGTAATGATTTTGGTCAGATTGGGGCGATGGTTGCCCAGTCTGAAATCGTTGTCCCTGATGAGTTTAAAACGACTATAGTTTATGGTCCTGGTGAAGCACTAGTTAAATCATTCCAAAAGACTGAGCAGCTAGCCGTAATGACTATCGACTCTATGGGCAAAATGCTCTCAGGAATGATTGGTCTCGATAATTTATCTGGTCCGATTACTATTGCCAAAGTAGCCAAGCAAAGCTTTGACATCAGTTGGGAGATGGTATTATCTACGGCAGCTTTGATCAGTCTTAGTTTGGCAGTACTCAATCTATTACCTATTCCGGTGTTAGATGGTGGGCATATTGTCTATTATGTTATCGAGCTGATCCGTGGTAAGCCGTTGTCAGAGAGTTTCCAGATTGCTGGTTTTAATATAGGCCTACTCTTACTGTTAGGTTTCATGGTGTTAGCAATTGGTAATGATATTAGTCGGCTTTTTTGATCATTGTTAGTGATGAGAACTGGTCAAAATGCGCCACATTAACGTCTGTAGTAGGTATAATGTTGCGCTGATGAGTGCTATAGACCTGGCAAGATCTGTCCCTAAAACTGTACTAATAATAATTTTTAGTTTATTTTATCCTGCGTTTTATATACAGTGTCTTGAGTCCTACTTCGATAAGTTGTTGGTTTTTTACTTATCGAGTCTGACGAAATACACTTTTTAACTTAACTTTAGCAAGTTTTTTATTGACGGATAGTGTTTATGCGTACGCCTTTATTTATGAGTGCGGCTGGGTTGCCGTTAGTGGTAGCAATGATGAGTGTATCGGCACAAGCTGCAGATTTTGTAGCGACCGATATTGGTTTTACAGGCTTACAGCGTCTGACCCCTGATAGCCTCTATCCTGTGTTGCCTATTTCAGTGGGTGATACCGTCACTGATAGCAGTCTTGCGGCCAGTATTAAAGCTCTGTATGCTACTGAAAACTTTGCCAATATTCAAAGCCGTGTTGAAGGTAATCGGCTACGTTTTGAAGTAGTTGAGCGTCCAGTCATCGCTGAAGTAAACTTTGAGGGTAACAAGCTTATCCCTAAAGAAGGCCTGACCCAAGGTTTAGATAACGCTGGTCTGTCTGTAGGCGATGTGCTGAAACAAGCCACGCTACAAGGGGTTGCTAATGAGTTACAGCAGCAATATATCAGCCAAGGCTATTACAATAGTAATATCGAGGTTGATCAAACAGTACTTGATGGTAACCGTGTCAAGTTAGACATACGCTTTATTGAAGGTAAGCCCTCAAAAGTAGTTGATATCAATATTATTGGTAATAGCCACTTTAGTGACAAACAGATAAGAGATGCGTTTGCGCTAAAAGAGTCTTCATGGACGCGCGCATTATCTAAATCTGATCGCTATGCGCAAGAAAAGCTGGCGGCCAGTTTAGAGAATTTGACTGCGCTATATCAGAATGATGGTTATGTACGCTTTTCAGTAGACAACGCTGTGTTAAACATCAGTGAAGATAAGAGTAGTGTATTCATTGAAATCAGCTTAACAGAGGGCGCGCAATACCAGTTCGGTGATATCAGTTTCTTAGGTAAGCCAACATTCGATACGGCAGAACTCAAAGATCTAGTAACTTTTGCCCCTAAAGATAAATACTCACAAGCTCAGCTAGACGCGACAACTTCAGCATTAAAAAGCCGCTATGGTAACGAAGGCTTTTACTTAGCCCAAATCCGTCCTGTGCCACGCATTAATGATGAAACTAAGGTCGTCGATGTCGATTACTATATTGATCCGGCACGACCAATCTATGTGCGCCGTATCAACTTTAATGGCAATCTACGTACTAAAGATGAAGTATTGCGCCGTGAAATGCGTCAGTTAGAAGGGGCTTTAGCTTCTAATGAAAAGATCCAGCTGTCACGTACTCGCTTGTTACGCACCGGCTTCTTTAAAGACGTTAAAGCTGATGTTAAACCAGTACCTAATCAGCCTGATCAAATCGATATTAACTACACTGTTGTTGAGCAGCCCTCTGGTAGCTCAACGATCGCTGCTGGTTACTCGCAAAGTGGTGGTGTGACTTTCCAGTTAGATTTGACCCAAAATAACTTTATGGGTACTGGTAACCGAGTAAAAGCCGCTTTATCACGTTCAGAAACTCGTGATTCTTATAGCTTAGGGTATACCGACCCTTACTTTACTGAAAATGGTGTCTCGCAAGGTATTAGTGCTTATTATCGCGAAACCAAATTCGATGATCGAAACGTAAGCAACTATGTGACTGATTCGTACGGTGGTACGCTGAACTACAGCTATCCAGTTGATGAGACTAAAAGAGTTAGTGCCGGTCTTAACATCGATAATACCACGGTACGTGGCGGCCGCAACCTTGGGGTAGTCAACGTCGATCGTATCCTTGAAAGTGGTGGCACAGTTGACGCTGTTAGAGATGATGCCGGTGAACTTATCGATGGCGTTTCTACCTTTAAGAATGACTATACCACCTATAATTTATTATTAGGATGGGACTATAGCACTCTAGATCGTCCGGTATTCCCAACCAAAGGTATGAGCCATACGGTAGACGGTACTATCGGTCTTGGTGATTCTAGCTTCCAAAAGCTCATTTATCGCGGCAACATCTATTATCCTATCTATAAAGACTGGGTAGCGCGTGGCTATACTAAGCTTGGCTATGGTAACAATTTACCATTTTATGAAAACTTCTATGCTGGTGGTTATGGCTCAGTGCGTGGTTATGAGTCTTCAAGTTTAGGCCCTAGATCTAAAGCCTATAGTGATGCAATCAGTGGTCGTGATCGTCTTAGAGATGAAGAAGTGGGCGGTAATGCATTAGCTAGCTTCGGGGCTGAGCTGATTTTGCCATTACCGTTTAAGGCTGATTGGGCTGATCAAGTGCGTCCAGTACTGTTTGCCGAGGGTGGACAAGTCTTTGACACTTCAGATAGAGAAAACCGTACCTTTATCGATCCTGTTAAGGGTACTGATACGGGTGTGCCATTGCTGCAACAAGACAATAAGATGCGCTTTAGTGCGGGTGCTGGTGTCACTTGGTACACGCCGATTGGCCCAGTCTCAATCAGCTATGCAGTGCCATTTGGTGACAAAGAAGGCGATCAGACAGAAAAAGTTCAGTTCCAAATCGGTAGTACGTTCTAAGACAGTTGTTAGTACTAGTAATACATAGAACAGCCCGCTAGCTTTAGAACATAGACGTAATAGAGGTTAGATAATATTTCTAGATCTAACCTCGAAATTCGATAGGCGGTAAGTTGACTACTCAACTTAGCGCCTACTTTCTTATACTAATAATACTAACGTTGACTATGATAACGATTGAACAACTTATCAGCCATATTGAGCAGCGCCAGCCCGTATTAAATAAGGCTGCCCTGAGTATTGAGCAATTACAGGTGCAACTGACCAGTATTGGCAGCCTAACTGACGCTAAAAGCACGCAATTAAGCTTTTTAGCAGATCCGCATTACATCTCCCGTCTAGCCGGTAGCCAAGCAGGAGCCGTGCTTATCACTGAACCATTTAGCGCTCAAGTACCTACCAGCTCTGTGGGCTTAGTAGTAGCTACGCCTTACTTAGCTTACGCTAGTGCCAGCCAGCTATTCGCCCCCAACATACCCGCTAAAGCTATTCATCCTACTGCCGTAATCGCTGATAGTGCGATTATTGCTGCTGGAGTCAGCATTGGCGCCTTTTGTGTTATCGGTGAACAAGTACAGATCGGCACAGGCAGTTGTCTAGATGCGCATGTAGTGATAGAAGATCGCAGTAGCATTGGTGACTATGCAGTGATCAAACCCCAAGTAGTAGTAGCGCATGACTGTATCATTGGTAGTCATGTGCGTCTACATGCTGGGGTAGTTATTGGCAGTGAAGGTTTCGGCTTTGCTCCTACTAGCGATCGTAGTAGCAGTGGTTGGGAGCGGATTGCGCAGCTTGGTCGAGTTATTATTGGCGATCATGTCCGTATCGGCAGCAACAGCTGTGTGGATCGTGGTGCCATTGATGACACTATCATAGGCAACCACGTCATTATCGACAACTTAGTACAAATTGCGCATAACGTGCATATTGGTGACGGAACGGCTATAGCCGCTAATACAGGTATTGCTGGTAGCACTATCATCGGTAAGCGCTGCATTATAGGCGGAGCAGTCGGCATCAATGGTCATGTTAAGATTACTGATGATGTGACGTTATCAGGTATGACCATGGTAACTAAGTCTATTCAGACCGCTGGCTCCTATTCTTCTGGAACAGCAGCTATGCCTACTGCCAAATGGCGACGTGCTGCGGTACGCTTTCGTCAACTTGGGGACAGCTAACGTTGCTCATTAATGCAGCGTTATTATTAACTTTTATAAAATATCAATACGTTTGATTATAAATAAATTCTTATTACCTACTTTTATTAACAGCCCGCAACAATCGCAAGGAAGCAAGGCATGAACGCCATCGACATCGATATCGAGACTATTACAGAAGAAGATATAAAGTTATTAGCTGAGCAAGGCTTAACCTTACCGCTAAATTATCATACCCTTAAGCATTATTTGCCCCATCGTTATCCGTTTATGCTCGTCGATAGAATCACTGCCTGTAAACCTGGCGAGTGCATTACTGGTATCAAAAACGTGACTATTAATGAAGAGTATTTTAATGGCCATTTCCCTGATGAGCCGATCATGCCAGGTGTATTGATGGTAGAGTCCATGGCACAAGTATCAGGCGTGTTAGGCTTTATCAGTGCAGGGTTAACCGCTGAAGATGGCTATCTGTATTTGTTTGCAGGAGTAGATAAAGTCCGTTTTAAGCGCCGAGTTATTCCTGGTGATCAGCTGATTATTCGCGCTAAAACGATCATGCAAAAACAAGGTATTTATAAGTTCGACTGCACAGTACATGTAGGTACTGAACTAGCTGCCAGTGCGCAAATAATGATTGCTCGCCAACAACAGCCTGCTTAATCTTATCTTTAGTAATGGCTGTTATTATTAATTGCTCTATTTATTAATGGCCATCAGGGTTAGTTAGCTTTAATTTTATGGTCCATTCTCAAGTTGCGAGTTAATAAAGTGACTGTAGGATGCCTGTAAATAATTACCAAACCAGTTTATAATGCGAATTTGCATTACTTTTTCGTATTAAAGAATACAAAGGCCTACATTATGAGTCAGATTCATCCTACCGCACTCATCTCACCATCAGCTACTATTGATGAAACCGCTGTTATTGGACCCTATTGTGTCATTGGTGATGAGGTGACGATCGGCGCTCATACTGTATTGCATCGACATGTAGTGGTTACTAAACTCACCCGTATCGGTCAACACAATCAAATCTATCAGTTCGCCAGTATTGGCGAGGATTCACAAGATCTAAAGTATGTTGGTGAGCGCACTTGGCTTGAGATTGGCGATCATAATACTATTCGTGAAGCTTGCAGTTTGCATCGTGGCACAGTGCAAGATAATGGCTTGACTAAAATTGGCAATCATAATTTGTTGATGGTCAATACCCATATTGCTCATGATTGTATGATTGGTGATAATAATATTTTTGCGAATAATGTTGGTCTCGCTGGGCACGTGATTATTGGCAACCACACTATAGTAGGAGGCAACTCAGGTATCCATCAGTTTTGCCGAGTCGACGATTACAGCTTGATTGGCGGTGCCAGTTTAATTTTAAAAGACGTAGCGGCATTCACTATGGTATCGGGTAATCCTGCCAGCACTCATGGACTCAATGTTGAGGGCATGCGTCGCAAAGGCTGGACACAAGAAACTATAAACATTTTGCGCCAAGCTTATGTCACTATCTTTAGATCAGGATTAACCACTGCCCAAGCACTAGAAAAATTGCATGATCAATTACCACAAGAGCCTAAAATCCAGCTGCTAATCGATTCATTAGCAAATAGTAAACGTGGGGTAGTTCGCTAACTAATCCTTGCTCATTATTGGCAGGTATTAATGCTGCTCATACTTTAATTTGCTATAGCCATAACTTATTGTTATGGCTTTTTGTATTTATGATTGCTTGACTTTTGGTGTCGATTAGCAGAAACTCTGAAATTATGTGAAGTAAGGTTGTAGCAACTTATTTTAACCAACAGCTAACTTATGATTTCTTTGATTATTTTGCGCCATTCAATGCAATAGTCAAAAATGATCAAAGAGATTATTAGTAGATTTTAGGAGTCTTGTATGGCACAACAAAGGGAAAACTGGTCCGGTAGAACTGGATTCATTATAGCCGCTATTGGTTCAGCGGTAGGCTTAGGTAACATATGGCGATTTCCTTATGTGGCCTATGATAATGGCGGTGGGGCATTCATGGTGCCTTATCTCATTGCTTTATTAACCGCAGGTATTCCACTATTATTCTTGGACTATGCCATTGGGCATAAGTATCGTGCCGCTGCCCCTCGTGCTTATAAAAAGATGGTACCTTCTGCCCAGTTTGTGGGCTGGTGGCAGACACTAGTGTCTTTCGTCATTGCCATTTATTACGCCGCAGTTATCGTTTGGGCCGGCAGTTACATGTTTTTCTCGTTTGGTCAGAAGTGGGGTGAAGATACTACCACTTTCTTTGTCAGCGACTTTGTACACCACACTGGTGACTTAACTTCAGTGTTCGTACCACAGATGTTCGTTGGTTTGCTCATCGTTTGGGCAGTATCTATGTTAATTATGTTTGGCGGTATTCGTAAAGGGGTTGAACTGGCTAATAAAATTTGCCTACCTTTATTGCTTATATTGTTTGGCATTATGGTATTCAAAGCCGTCAACTTACCGGGTGCAGTTATCGGTTTAAACGCTTTCTTCGAGCCAAACTGGGTCAAAATGCAAGATCCTAACGTCTGGTTAGCGGCTTATGGTCATGTATTTTTCTCACTATCAGTAGGCTTCGGTATTATGGTCACCTATGCCTCCTACCTACAGAAGAATACTAACTTAACAGGCGCAGGCCTAGTGGTTGGTTTTGCCAACTCTTCTTTTGAGCTTATCGCTGGTATTGGTATCTTTGCTGCTATCGGTTTTATGGCCCAATCGACTGGTCAAGATGTATCAGAGGTTGCTAGTGGTGGTGTTGGACTGGCGTTCTTTGTCTTCCCTAAAATCATTTCTACTATGGGCGCAAGCGGTGATATCGTAGGTTTCCTATTCTTTGGCTCTTTAGTAGTTGCTGGGATCAGTTCGCTAATCAGTATTCTTGAAGTGCCTATTTCTGCTTTTCAAGATAAGTTTGATTGGCCACGCAAAAAAGCAGTTGCAGTGATAGGCGGAGTTTGTGCGATTATCTCTATCGCTGCTTTCTCTACTGGCAGCTCTTTGGTACTAGTAGATGTGATCGATCACTTTGCTAATAATATCGGTATCGTGGCTGGTGGTTTGATGTCAATTATTTGGTTGACTTGGTTTAATCGCCGTAAAATCCCAGGCATACTTGCTCATATCAATCGTGTTTCTAGTATCAAATTAGGTGGTGCTTGGATATTTATGCTAACAGTCATTACTCCAACAGTGCTAACTATTGCTTTAGGTCTAAAAATTGTCGATCTCGTTAAAACCCCTTATGAAGGCTACTCTACAACCATCCTATTATTATTTGGTTGGGGCATCGTAGTATTCTTCGGCTTAGGAGCATTTGTACTTAGTAGTATGAAAGGGGTATATGATGAAGAAGATGACAAGGCCCGTTTACTTGATGACGCACCTTAATAAAATGATATTTTAATAGGAAATTATTATGAGTACTTCAGCAATTATTTTTATGATTATCTCCATGGTGCTTATATGGGGCGGCTTACTTTTCTCTATCGTTCACCTAAAGAACCATCCTGATATTCCAATGGATCAACTGCCAGACGATCGGATTTAATATGAGCGTCAAGATCAATAGCGCAAGGTTTTAGAGCATTAAAGTCTTTAACCTTAGCACTATGAATTTAATAAAAATGCCAGTCAGCTTTCACTGTCTGGCATTTTTGTTTTAGCAGATAAACCTTAACAACGATTTAGCGCAAATTTAATTCAGGTACACTCTGACCACGCTTAGCGTAAAACTCGCTAACGAATTGATCAAAGGTATCTTGTTCAATAGCTTCTCTTATACCAGCCATTAAGCGCTGATAATAACGCAAGTTATGAATAGTCGCTAATTGCGCGCCTAGCATCTCTTTACACTTATTAAGATGATATAAGTAAGCACGGCTAAAGTTTTGGCAAGTATAGCAATCACATTCAGGATCTAATGCACCTTCATCTTCTCTATATTGGCTATTACGAATACGCACTACACCGACATTGTCTGCGTTACCAGTGACAAAGTAATGGCCATTACGTGCATTACGAGTAGGCATTACGCAGTCGAACATATCAACGCCACGACGCACCCCTTCAACGAGATCCTCAGGCTTACCCACACCCATCAAGTAGCGCGGTTTATCGGCCGGCATGTCATCAGGAAGGTAATCAAGCACATCTATCATTTCTTCTTTGGGTTCCCCAACCGACAGACCACCAATGGCGTAACCATCAAAGCCAATCTCAAGCAAACCCTCAAGCGACTGCTGACGCAAATCAGCATACATACTGCCTTGGATAATACCGAATAGGGCATTAGTGCTGCCTAATTTATTATGCTCGTCAACACAACGTTGTCCCCAGCGCAGCGATAGCTCCAATGACTTTTTGGCTTCGTCATGAGTAGCCGGATAGGGCGTACACTCATCGAACTGCATAACGATATCAGAATTAAGACTGTATTGAATTTGCATTGATTTTTCTGGTGACAGGAACACTTTAGCGCCATCGATAGGCGATTTAAAGTTGACACCTTCTTCAGTAATCTTGCGCATGGCTCCTAAGCTAAATACTTGGAAGCCGCCTGAATCGGTCAATATTGGCTTATCCCAATGCATAAATTTATGCAAACCACCGAATTTGTCGATGATATCTGTACCTGGACGCAGCCATAAGTGAAAAGTATTACCTAAGATGATATCAGCGCCTATGGCCTCGATATCGCGAGGCAGCATACCTTTGACCGTACCATAAGTACCGACTGGCATAAAAGCAGGGGTTTGTACCTCTCCGTGATTAAGGTGAACCGTGCCGCGGCGGGCACGAGTCTCACCGCTAGCGGTTTTGTGTAAAGTAAATTGCATATAGTAGTCACTGTTTAAACAATAAAAATAGCGCTAATTATAGCATTGCTAACTGTTTATTGGGACGTTGATGCTTTATAAGCGGGTAATAATGTACTAAGCGACGAATGTAATAAGCGACGAATGTACTAAGCCAATAGAATAAGCGGCTAATAGTTAGCTTGAGTCATAACGAAAAAATACAGACAGTAAGGTTAGGTTGTTGCTATGGTTATAGGCTATTAAAATAGCAGTTTTATCTAAAAGTTAAGCACTGCTAGTTTAATGGGGAGATAGATTATGCAAGCTACTACTTATCTGCTGCTAGGCAGTTTATTAATGTTACCAGGAGTGGCTATGGCGACCGAAGAACCTGAATATACGATTTTAAATCAAGTGGATAATTTTGAGCTGCGTCGCTACGATCCACAAATCGTCGCACAAACGTGGGTGACGGGCGACCAAAATCAGGCAGGTAATAAAGGTTTTAGGATATTAGCTGATTATATCTTTGGTAATAATACTGCACCTAATGGCCAGAGTAGTAAGATCAGCATGACCACGCCGGTTAAGATGCAGCCACAAACTGGCACATCAGCAAAGATTGCCATGACTGCACCTGTTGCGATGCAACAGAATGATGGTAAGTGGCGAGTAAGGTTTGTGATGCCAAGCAAATACACTATGCAGACTCTGCCAAAACCTAACAATCGGGCAGTCAGTATTATCGAAGTGCCAGCGAAGACTTACGGGGTTATCAAGTTTTCAGGACTGACTGGTAATAAAAAAGTCGCTGCTAAGACAGCAGAATTAGAGGCTTGGATGCAGGGCTTAAATATAATAGGTACTGCCGAAATGGCGCGCTACAATCCACCTTGGACTCTACCGTTTATGCGTCGTAATGAGATTATGATTGAGTACCAAGCAAAATAGCAATTTTTATTCACAAGAGGGCTTAGCTAATAAAAAGGTTTTTTATTAGCTAAGCCGTTCGATAAGTGAGACATTATCGCTATGAGTAAAGTGTTGTCGGGTATAACTTAAGCTTAAATGCATCAATCTAACCTAATAAAAAAGACAGCCTAAGCTGTCTTTTTTGATTTTATCGATAACTGAGTTTTTTATAGCAGATGTTAGCTTTTTTGTTCGCGGATAATGTTTAGCATGCGACGTAAAGGTTCTGCTGCGCCCCATAACAGCTGATCACCGACAGTAAAGGCACCTAAGTATTCAGGACCCATATTGAGCTTACGCAGACGGCCAACAGCTACAGTGAGTGTCCCAGTGACCGCAACCGGCGTTAGACGCTGCATACTGGCTTGCTTGTCATCTTCGACCACATCTAGCCACTCATTACCACTATTTTTTAGTGCTGCTTCAATCTCTGATAAAGGAATATCTTTTTTAAGCTTAATGGTCAGCCCTTGTGAATGACAACGCATCGCACCGATACGCACGCACATGCCATCGATAGGGATAGCGTTATCACTGTCATTACCAAGGATTTTGTTGGTCTCAACACCGCCTTTCCATTCTTCTTTAGATTGCTTATTGTCTAATTGCACATCGATATAAGGAATCAAGCTACCCGCGAGTGGCACGCCAAAATACTGCTGCGGAAAATCAGCTGAGCGCTGGGTGGCGGCTATTTTTTTATCAATCTCAAGGATAGCGCTTGAAGGATCTGCTAGCTCATCGGCAACCGCATCGCGTAATACGCCCATACCTTCGATCAGCTCACGCATATTATTAGCACCAGAGCCACTAGCAGCCTGATAAGTCATTGCGCTGACCCATTCAACCCAGCCTTTATTAAACAGCTCACCAATGGCCATCAGCATCAACGATACGGTACAGTTACCACCGATGAAGTCTTTTTTACCAGCAGCTAGAGCGCTATCGATCACTTTGCGATTGACCGGATCAAGAATGATGATACTGTCATCTTCCATACGTAGAGTACTAGCAGCATCAATCCAGTAGCCATTCCAGCCACTATCACGTAAAGGCTGATGTACTTTTTGCGTATAGTCACCCCCTTGACAGGTGATAATCACCTCACAAGCGGCTAGTGCCTCAATATCATGAGCATCTTTAAGTTGGCTAGTTTCAATACCATCGAAGCTTGGTGCATCGCCACCAGCGTTGCTGGTAGAGAAGAACACTGGGCTAATACCAGAAAAGTCATTCTCATCGCGCATACGCTGTATTAGCACTGACCCGACCATACCACGCCAGCCTACCAAACCTACTGTTAAGTTGCTCATCGATTGTAATCCTTTTTTACAGTTATTTATTGCTATGTCAACCAATAACAATGCCGTGAATAGCTATAAAAAGCAAGGCGTTTACCACTATTTTAACGATTTATTGACTACTATTCGCTATAGATATTATAACTTTGGGTTATTATTAGCCGCTAATGCTTTACAAGTGCTCCCATATAAGTTGTAGAGTATTTATTTAATAGCTATACAATCCAGTCCAAACATAGTGCACAATAGGCGTTAAAAATATTATGGTTATTTAAAACATGGTATTCATTATTCACTTGATAGTCGGTTAAACAACTTTATGGATTTATCTGCCCTATATTATGGTATCCAGCTGCTCGCAGGGCTGATTATTTTTGTGACGGTTTGGGGCTGGCTACCATTAGACAATTGGTGGGTGCGCGGCGTTGAGTTTCCGCGTATCCAAATTATGGTGCTGGGGTTCTCAGCTTGGCTAGGTCTATTATTATTTTGGGCACAATGGTCGCTGTGGCAATGGCTACTATTTATAGCGCTAACTACTAGTGTCGCCTTTCAGATCAGAATGATACTGCCCTATACAAGGCTATGGAAAAAGGAAGTGCAGAGCGCTAACAATAGCTCTGAAGCTAAAGTAAACCAGCTCAAAATCATGGTCTCAAATGTGCTGACCCCCAATAAGAATAAGCAAAAGCTAGTCGATTTAGTCAACCAAAAACAGCCTGATATCTTGATTACTCTTGAGACTGATGGCGAATGGCAACAGGAAATGAGCGTGATTGAATCTGATTACCCTTATACAGTCAAAGTGCCATTAGATAATTTATATGGTATGCACTTATATTCTAAGCTGGAGTTGATAGATCCTGAAGTGAAGTACCTGATGATTGATGACATTCCTTCGATTCACACTCAGTTACGTCTACCGAGTGGTCGAGTCATTTGGCTATATTGTCTACACCCTATGCCGCCGAGTCCAACTGAAGCGGACAAATCTACTACTCGTGATGCTGAACTGCTGATGGTTGGTCAACATATCAAGAAAAATAAACAAACCGCCATCTTAGCGGGTGACTTAAATGATGTGGCTTGGTCAAAGACTACTCGTCGTTTCCAACGTATCTCAGGGCTATTAGACCCCCGTATCGGTCGACATTTCATCAACACTTTCCATGTAAAGTATCCGTTTTTACGATGGGCTTTGGATCATATTTTTCATAGTGCCTGTTTTACTGTGGTTGATATAGAACGCCTGCCTTCTATCGGCTCAGATCACTTTCCAGTATTGACTACCTTACAGTACCAGCCTGAAGAAACCGCTAAGCAAGAAGAGAACGCCCCAACTCCCGAAGCTGAAGACATCAGAGAAACTGAAAATAAGATTAAGGCTGGCAAGGAAGAGGGACGTAAGGTTTCTAAAGAGCATGCAGAAGAAGCTAAATAAAAAACCAATCATCACCTTAAGGTAGTGATAGTAATTAATAAATAACGATTTTGGTTAAGATGACTGGTGTTTTATTTTATTAGCTAAGCCGTATTAAAAACTCATCCAAATATTGTAAGCAAATGCTTACATCGATTGGGGCTTTTAGCGTCTAGGCGAATCCTTAGCTTTGCATTACAATACCCTCATCGACACAAGGATAAGTAAGGATGCGGTGTTGAGACGCTGGTAGCATGACTATAGAGTAGTCTATTTTGTTACAAACTAGCGTGTATGACTTAGGATGAGTCAGCAAGGATAAAATAATAACAATCTGCTAAATAAACTAAAACCCGAACCTATTGCCCAAGGTTTGGGTTTTTTCTTGTCAGTAAATTAATGAGATCAAATAGCTTCAAAGTGATAACGGTTAGCATAAAAAAAGAGCCTATATAATAATATAGGCCCTAATGGTTAACTCTCAGCAGTGTCTAGTTGTGAATCTTCAACACCGCTTAGCTATTATCTAGCTATCACTCAAGCACTTGAATATAAGCACCGGCACGTAGCTCTTGCAACCAATCTTCTTGGGCTTGTGGCGCTAAACGCTGGTATAGAGCTTGACGAGCCATATTACGGCGATACTCGCTACTAGCATCATACTGACGCTTGTCTGCCACTTTTAAGATATGCCAGCCAAACTGAGTCTTAAAGGGCGCAGAATAATCGTTAACGCTAGTGTTCTTCATTACCGCTTCAAACGGACCGATCATATCTTGTTCGCTAACCCATTCTAGATCACCACCGCGTCCTGCTGAGCCGGGATCGTCAGAATAAGTAGCCGCTAGTGCTGAAAAGTCAGCTCCTTGGCGCAGCTGATTATAAAGGTCATTAATTTTTTGTTCAGCAAGAGCATCAGTTTGTAAGTCATCAACTTTAATTAAGATATGACTAGTACGCCACTGAGGCACAATCATGCTATCGCTGTCTTTTTTATTAGCCAGCTTTATGATATCGATGCCTTCAGGGGTTACAAGCGGTGCACTAACTTCACCTACGGCAAGCTTAGTGATTTCACTAGATAACTCAGTAGGTAGCGCCGCTGCTTTATGAAAGCCCATATCACCACCTTGTAGTGGTATAGCATAGCTACCTTGAACAGCAGCAACAGCAGCATCTACGTCTACATTTGGTGCTTGTAAGCGCTTACGCAATGCTTCTGCTACTGCTAAAGCTTCAGCACGTTGTGCTGGTGATAAGCGGTTATAATCATCGATATAGGGCACACGCACGTGGATAGTTTGATATTCGCTTTGATTGAGACGTTTGGCTTCAGGTGAGGCCAAGAATGAATCAATATCTTGTTCACTAATGCGCACACGATTGCTGACTTGGCGTTGCTGTAAGGTTTGAATAGCAGCGTCCTCAATCAGCTTACTACGTAGACTAGCGTAGCCACCAGCTTGCTGGGAATCCATACGTTGTTGTAGAGCGCTAAGACTATCGAGGCCTTCGGCTTCAGCGATTTTTGCTAGGCGCTGATTAATAGCTGCCTCATCAGGCTTAATACCAACACGGTTAATTAATGACAGCTGTAACTCACGCAGAATTAAGGAATTTAATACTTCAGACTGGAGCTGAGCAGAATTGGGTAACGGCTGACCGGCATTTTTTGCACGCAATTGAGTCTGAATGACCGCGTTGATTAAATCGCTCTTTAAGATAGCATTGTCATTAACTAGCGCAATAATACCGTCGGTACTGTTACTAGCAGTCAGACGATTGCTAGTACTTTGACTAGCGCTAGTACTACTACTGGTCGCAGCAGCTTGGTTTTTGACGGTTGCTGCTTGAGCATTAAGACTCAAAGCAAGTCCAGCGCTCATTACTAATAACACCGCACTACTGGTCTGACGTAAACAAAAAATTCTCATAATGCTCCTGATCACTATCATCTTATAAGATGGGAGTTGTGTGACTGTATCTATAAAGGCTTAATTAACTATCAGTGCTTAGCTAGCTATTAAAAATATTTAGTATAACTTAATACAACAAAGGCATTGAGTCGCTAAAGGTTGGCAACCCTCATAACATTAGTGCTTTTTATAGACCATTTAGCTAGTCAATGAAACTTTAGCTATTTTATAAGCCTATAGCTATTGAACTATCCTTTAACGGCTTATTAATCTTTCCAAGCGGTTTGTACCGGCTCAAAGCCTAACACCTTGTCAGAGAGCAGACGCGTCAGGCGACTATTACCACTACCCAAACCATTCAATCTAATTTCAGCCATTACTGCTTGCGTAGGTTCATCTCTGACATTCAAGTCATTATAATAACGACGGCCATAAACGGCAAAACCAAAGCAGCAATCTTCGTAATCCACCCCAACTAAAGCATCTAGTATTTTATCGCGGCGATGGTCATATTGACCTTGTGCTATCACCCGCCAATTGTTATTTACAGGGAAGATAGCAGAAGCGGTAACAGCTGATAACGGCAACTGATTAGTGTTTTCATCGCTTTGACGCTTGACATAACCGATGTTGAATAGACTGTTATTAGAAGGCTGATAGCGTAGTTCAGTAGTGATAAAGTTTAGATTATAACTGTTGTCGAGCGCTCCGCTCAAATCAACCCAGACATTGTTGTAAGGTTGCAAACTACTATTCCAGACCATTCCTGATGATGAAGTATTAAACAGCTGGTTATCCCCATCGAGGGTAACACGACCATCATCGATGTAAAACTGCTCTGCAATGCTACCATCAAAACGTGTCACACCCGTTGCATCGATGTAACGATAATTAACTCCAGGGGTGATAGCATGCAAATCTTGCAAGCGATCATGGCCTAAGAACCAGCTATCAGAAAACAGTTGGTCATAGTTAACTGAGGCAATACGGGTGTTAAAGTTAGGGATATCGTTCTGATCTTCAAACGGTGAATAAGTATATTTCAAGCGAGGACTTACTAGCTGGTAGCCGCCCATAGTGTTATCAAAAGCGCCGAATGGCGAGCCTGCACGATATAAATATAGCCCTGCATCAATACTGGCTTGAGGTACAAATACTGACTGACTGCCATTCTCTTGATCCAGCGAGTTATCGGCTAAGCTGTCTTGATCGTAGGAGGTATATAAATGCTGCAAACTAACTTTAGGTTTGATATAGCCCCAAGATTTTTCTATCGGATAAGCGGCGCTAAGTTTGTTATAGACACGCAATCCGCTTTTTTCCGCCTCTGAGCCATCATTGATAGATTTTTTAAAGTAGGCGGAGTCGTGAACCCCAGTAATGTCGAAACTCTTCGCCCAAGGCAAACGGTAATCTAGAGTCAACTGTGGCAAGCGTGAGTAGGGCTTATCTTTGTCTTGTAGCGCCTGACCATTATCATTAAAGGCATCTAGAGTCTGGAAGGTTTCAACCTTAAGCTCACCATTCACATAGTCATTATAATAGTTGAGTCGTGCCCGTGTAGGTAGATTGACTGTATTGTCTGACAGTCCTAAAGTATCGAAGTCGTTCAGGTAATCTGAATCTGAGACGTAGCTGTATTTAGCATCACCGCTTAAGCGTGGAATGCTAGAGGAGGACCAGTAATGATCATAAAAAAAGCTACTGCGATCCTCGCCGTCATAGTTTTTATCATTGGGTAAGTAAGAACCGCTGAATACCCCTTCACCATAGCCTTCAGTCAGGTAGCGAAATTCACCTGAGAGCATAGGATTACGGTTGGTATAAATATGAGTATTAATAGTGGCATCATAATTAGGAGCTAGATTGAGATAATAAGGAACATCAATCTCAAGACCGTTCTCACTACCGATACTAGCGCTAGGGAGTAAGAAGCCACTACTACGACGAGCATCAATAGGGAAGTTAAAATAAGGCAGATAAAATACTGGAATATCAGCTATGCGGAAGGTGGTGTCATAAGCCTTACCACGACCAGTATCCGTATCTAAATCAATGCTCTTAGCTTCCAGCTGCCACTTACGATCAGTAGGCGGACAAGTACTGAACATTACATTGTCCAGCTCATATTGGCTATCGTTAGGACGATTAAGACGCTCAGCATAACCGTGCGCTTGTAGAGGTACACTAGCAAATGCAACCCCGTAAGCTGTCGATTGTCCCGATTCTGTATTATAAGCTAAGCTATCGGCTACCCCAATCAGGCCACCATCAGAAGCTTTTTCGGTAAGCGTAGGTTGGCTATTGCGGTTAGCAAAGATATTTCGCCCACTATTGCTGCCAACACTGTTATTACTATTACTACTACTATTGTTGCTGGTCGCTTTATTGGTGAACAACACTTTGCCTTGAGCGGCAGCTACACCGGTAGTTAAGTCTAGTACTACTTTTTCGGCCTCAATATGCTGCATCCCTTGGTCAATGATGACATTCCCTGAAAGCTCAGCATAATCAACATTGTCATAATAGCCGTAATCGGCTTCTGCAAATAGCGCAGACTTACCATCAGGAGCCGTATTGGAGTTGGCATTCGGCGCAAAGTTATCTTGATTATTGTTTAAATTACCATTAGCTTCGTTAACTGCGCGTTGGTAGTTTGGGTTGTTAGTAGGGTAGACCCATTGGCCTTCGCAACGTTGCGCACTATCTACCGAGTTGGGAAGTAGCTTTAGGTCAGAACCTAATGGGCGTAACGTTTCGCTATTTGACTGGGTATTAGTAGTAGGCTTATTTAAGCCTTTATCGAACTTCGAATCTGGAGTTAATTCATAGAACTCTGCTAAACGCACGAGGCTCTCTTGCACGCTTTCATCTTTTACATTGAGACGGCTGCTAGTGGTAGTCGACGATTTACTTGCAGCAGTAGTCTGTGCTTTAGGGGTAGAAGAGCGCTTGCCTTGCTCAGCTATATCGTTAGTATTAACATTAGCTTCGCTAGTATCCTCTGTAATAGCCGTCACTGCTATATTGTTTTCAGCGCTCAATTCTTCAGCAGCGTTTAGCTCTTCAGTAGCAAGCGCCACAGTATTAGCATTGCTTTGATTATAGGATTGATCAAAGTAGCTGTTATCCGTGTAGGAACGGTTAGCATTAGAGTCTTTTTGCAAGTTAGTACTGGCAATAGTAGGACTATCCGCCACTAAAGCTGCCGCTATTTGCGGATTTGCAGCTGCTAACTCAGCTGCGCTTACGCTCAACCCAGTCAAACTTAAGGCGCCAAATAAAATCAGACGAATGCTTTGGTAAAGCGGAGAATATAACAAGGGCACACCTATGATTACAAAGTCTAATGGATGACGACTTACTTTTACTATTTATTAGCCGCAAGTACTGTTTATTAACCACAAATTTAACAAGCTTTAACGGTTATTTGCGCTTCAACAACGGCTATATGCTATCTATACTGTTCACAATAGCAAACAGTGTTAGTCTATATCGATATAGTCCTCTATTTGAGGATTATATAGTTAATGAGCCAATATTGAATCAAATAATTAACCGGCAGCTATTTAATGATTAGCCAATATATGATTGTTGACGACTTATGATAGTCAAAAAAAATCAAATCAGCTACACTATTCATCAATTTTTATAACTGAAATTTTATACTTGATATTATTAGCAAGCATTACTGACTAAGCTTTTAATTTTTGACCTTTATTGTCAAGGCCAAATTAAACCATTAACTATTTGTAGATAGTTTGCCATTTTAGCAAGTATTTGCCTGATTTATCACTATATTTAACCGGCGATGTTCTTTATGACTAATATACCCCTTAGTATTGATACTACCCCTAGTGCAGCGGCGCTTTCCTCTAATAAAAGTGCGGACTGTATAGACGATAATCGCTTACAGCAGTTACAGCTTTGGCTACAACAAGTATTTGGCAGCCAACCTTTTACTTTAGTCAGCTTGCCTGGGGATGCCAGCGCTCGTCAATACCATCGTCTACAATTACTCGATGCAGGTGAGCAACCGCCAGAGCATTATATGGTTATGGATTCGGCTGATGAGCAAGACGCCATGCAGCAGTTCATTGCCGTCGCTAAGCTGATGAGTCCAGCGGTAAATGTACCCAAGCTTATTGCTCAAGACTTAGCACAAGGTTTTTTAGTATTACAAGATTTTGGCTCGATAGAGTTTGCCTATCTTCTGACGGATGCTAGGGCTGAGCAAATCGATGAATACTATCAGTTGGCTATGCAAACCTTAATACAGTTGCAACAGGTGCCTGTAGAGGTCGCTAAAAATCAATATCAATTGCCAGATTATGATACCGCACTGCTAGATCGTGAAATGGACTTGTTCAGTGACTGGTTTATACCTTATATTGGGCTTACGCTGGATAAAGCGCTGTGGGATACTTTAAAGCTGGCTTTGATCAAAGATATTTTGGCACAGCCGCAAGTGATCGTTCATCGTGATTACCACAGTCGCAATCTAATGCAAGATCAGGCAGATCCTGCTAAGTTAGGTATTATTGATTTTCAAGATGCAGTAGTAGGTGCTTATAGCTATGACTTAGTGTCACTAGTGCGCGACGCTTATGTTGAATGGCCAGAGACTCAAATAACGCAATGGATCCACGACTTTTGGCAGCGCCAGCAGCAAGCGCAATTAGTCACTGCGCCTAGTGCTAAACAGTTTGAAAACGATGTGAATGTTATGGGGGTTCAGCGCCATCTAAAAGTGCTGGGGATTTTTATTCGTCTATATGAGCGTGATGGTAAGAGCCGTTACTTAGCTGATATCCCAAAAGTGATGACTGATTTAATATTCGAGCTTGAATGGCTGGGTGCTCATGGTACAGATGACATCAAACGCGCGGTATTGCCATTTAATACTTGGTTAGTAGACAGCGTTCTGCCCGCTTATCAAAGTAGGTTTGCTCAGCAATATATCTAATTTTACAAAAATAAGGAGCGCTTATGTCGGTCATAAAGCAAGCAATGATTTTGGCAGCGGGTAAAGGTACACGCTTACGGCCACTGACTCTCGATACCCCAAAACCTTTAGTTGAGGTAGGGGGGCAGCCGCTAATAGTTTGGCATATCAAAGCATTGCAAGCGGCAGGTATTACCGATATCACTATTAATGCTTCTTGGCTTGCTGATAAGCTAATGGCCACGCTAGGCGATGGCGCGCAGTATGGCGTTAAGCTGCAGTGGTCAGTCGAGGAAGATGAACCACTTGAAACTGCTGGTGGCATATTTCAGGCCCTACAGACGGGAAAACTGCAAAATGCGCCCTTTGTCTTAGTTAATTCTGATATATGGACAACCTATGATTTTTCGCAGCTGGTCGACTATACTTTAGGCCCTGATCAACAGGCTCATCTACTATTGATTGATAATCCTGAGCATAATGATAATGGTGATTTTGCTATCAATAATGGTTTAGCCAGCGAGCACGCTGTGGCGGGTGCTGATAAATATACTTTTTCTGGCATCAGTGTACTATCACCAAGGCTGCTCGATGGCCTAGTGACTGGTCAAGCTTCAGCGCTGGGACCTTTGTTACGCAAGGCTATGATCAAGTTTCAAGTCACAGCTGAAGTTATTGTTGATAACTGGATAGATGTCGGTACAGCGGCCCGTCTAGAGCAGATAAATACTTTTATTGACACTAAAGGAGCAGGCGCTCATCGGGGTGCTTGATTGAATTTAGAGGTTAGCTTAGATCTAATATAGTTCGCTGTTAAAAACGATAAACAAAAATGCAGCGCTGATGAGATCATTAGCGCTGCATTTTTATGTTAACCCAGTTAGTTATTAGCTTAACTACTAGACACCCATTGCCAATTTGATCAACTGCGCAATAGTAAAGATAGTCAAAAACCCAGCTAAATATAAACCAACGAACCAGGCCCATTGCGATTGTTTTTTACTTAGATTTTTCATTATAACCTCTTCATAATGACTCATAGCCGTGTTACTGACTAACAGCTATGTTATCAACAACCCCTGTTAGTCCTGTCAGTTAGTACTCTTAGCACTAACTATTAATACATAGGCTCGTGATTAGATTTACCTTTAAAGGTATAGTAAGCAAAAGCGGTATAACTCAAGATAATCGGTAGCATAATGCCAGCACCAATTAACATAAAGGATAACGAAGTATCGGCAGCGGCTGCCTCATAAATAGTCATCTGATAAGGGACAATATAAGGGAATATCGCAAAACAAACCCCAATGTAGCCCATTAAGAACAGGGCCACTGTCAATAAGAATGGACGATATTCACGCTCACTACTGAGGTCTTTACGCATAAAGTAAAACAGTAGCACCACGATAATTGGCATCGGTGCAAGATATAGTATTCCTGGGAAGCTAAACCAGCCTTCGAGTGCCTTGATATCGGAGAAATACATGAATATAGTCACTACGATCATCGCTAATATGAGTGCCATTAGCAGCCATCCAGAGACTTTTCTTGCCCATACTTGTAGCTTATGCTCAGTTTTGATGATCAACCAAGTAGAGCCAAGTAGAGCATAACCGATAATGACTGCAATACCACACATGATAGCGAAAGGGGTTAGCCAGTCGAATGGACCACCGCTATACAAGCGATTACTAGCCTTAAGACCTTGTACTAAAGCCCCTAACATCACGCCCTGGAAAAAAGCGGCACTGATTGAGCCAATAAAGAATACGGTGTCCCATACGTAGCGGCCAGTAGAAGATTTGAAACGAAATTCAAAAGCTACTCCGCGTAGAATCAGACCGAACAGCATAAAAGTAACCGGCAAATAGAGTCCAGTCATAATGATACCGTAGGCTACTGGAAAGGCGGCAAACAAACCACCACCTCCTAATACCAACCAAGTCTCATTACCGTCCCAAAAAGGCGCAATGGAGTTCATCATTCGGCTACGGTTTTTATCCGAGCCTGCGAATGGGAACAAAATACCACAGCCTAAATCGAAACCGTCTAGCAAGACGTAGATGAATACTGCTAAGGCAATTAAGCCACCCCAAATCAGAGGTAAATCTAAAACATCGCCAAAATTAAACATTAGCGTAAACCCCCTTCATCTTTATCACTAGCCGGTGTGTCTAGATCTACGTCATCATTTTTTCTAGTATGTTCAGCAGCATTACTATCACCGCTCAGCGTACGGCCTTGACCTTCAGTTACTGAATGCTCATAAAAGTTATCATCAGCAGGATCTTCATAGGGTTTAGGTCCATGGGCGATCAAGCGTAAGATATAGAAGCTACCAGCGCCAAATACTAGGATATAGAGCACAATAAAACCAATTAGCGTGGTCGCTACTTGTTGAGCTGCCAATGGTGACATACTCTCAGCTGTACGAATCACACCGTACACAGTCCAAGGCTGACGACCAGTTTCTGTAACGAACCAGCCAGCTAGTAAGGCTATGAAACCTAGCGGGGTCATCATCATCCACGCGCGATGGAACCATTTGCTTTCTGGATTAAACTGTTGTTTTCTAAAGAATTTATAGGCACTAAATAAGCCTACTAGTAACATTAAGCTCCCAATACCTACCATGACTCGAAATGACCAAAATACAATAGGGACGAAGGGCCGGTCTTCTGGCGCCCAATTTTTGAGACCTTTGACTTCACCATCTAATGAATGGGTCAAGATTAGACCAGAGACATAAGGGATTTTGACTTCAAAATGGTTCTTTTCTGCTTTTTGATCAGGGATAGCGAACAGCACTAATGGCGCACCACGTTCGTTCTCCCATAATCCTTCCATCGCCGCTACTTTAGCTGGCTGGTGCTCAAGGGTGTTAAGACCATGCATATCCCCTAATACTATCTGTAGAGGAGCTACGAATATAGCCATAACCATTGCCATGCCTAACATCACGCGACCATGTTTACGATGTTCTGTATGACGTTTAGACTGTAGATAATAAGCACCAATACCACCGATAACAAAAGCAGTAGTCAAAAATGCAGCTGTCATCATGTGGGCATAGCGATATGGAAACGAGGGATTAAAAATAATCTCAAGCCAGTTGGTAGGATATAGCAGGCCATCAGCACCGACCATAAAGCCTTGGGGAGTCTGCATAAAGCTGTTAGCAGCCAAAATCCAGAATCCCGAAATTAGGGTTCCGATAGCCACAATAGCGGTTGAGGCAAAGTGCATACGTTTGCTGACTCGTCCCCAACCAAACAGCATAATACCTAAGAAGGAAGCTTCTAAGAAGAAGGCCGTTAGGACTTCATAGGCCAATAGAGGCCCTAAGACGTTACCGGCTTTATCAGAGAATACCGCCCAGTTGGTACCGAACTGGTAAGACATTACTACCCCAGAGACTACCCCCATACCAAAAACCACTGCAAATATCTTTACCCAATGCTTATAAACTTCGGCATAGATAGGCTCGCCGGTTCTAAGCCAGCGAAATTCAAGCACTGTCAAAAAGCTAGCAAGCCCGATAGAAAAAGCAGGAAAGACAATATGGAAGGAGATAACAAAGGCAAATTGGATACGCGCAAGTACCAGCGCATCCATTTGATCGATCATAAATGTTGCGAACATAAACGGTTACCCTTATCTGTTAGCTGACTGGCGCTAGCTTCCATGATACGCTTAAGTAACGGTCCGTAATCACCTAATAAATAAGGCGGTAAATATTACGGGCAATAGCCAATTATTATTAATCATAAATGTTATTTAGCTAAAGATTGCTTATGGGCGGTTTAGCTGAATTAAATAATTTATATCCATATAAACTACCAACACTTAGCATTTAAATCTAAATTCTAATAAGATTTAACATCAGAATATTATGCGCTTACCGCAAGCATCAAGCAAGCTAGCCTTTCTCCCTCAGTGCGTACCTCGCAGTCATAAATTAGCTATTGAACAATGACTAGGCTTTCTTAAGATATATTAAAGAGTGCTTAAGTTCCAGGCCATTAAGCAGCACTGCAACAGCAACCAAGTTAGCTTTTTGGGGCACAATAGGCCCTTTATGGTTATGTTTAGTTTTGTAGCTGCTGATGTAATATTCGCCGTAAAATTAAAATAGTTTGCGGATTCGATTGAATGCTATGACCACCATTGATGATAGTTTCAGAAGCGGCACCATCAAGATGGGCGCTAGTATAAGGGACAATACCATCTGATAAGCGTTCAGTGAGGGCTTGGCTGATCTCTTCATTGACGGTGACAGCAGAGACGAGCGCGGCACTAGGGATAACGCTATTTTCTGTGCTGACTGACTGTGCTGAGTTGTCATCTTTGGCAGGGTCTTTGTCTGGCAGCGGTTTTGATAAGTCGATTTTGGCACCATTAGGCTGCATTTGTGCCAGTCCTTGGGTTATATCGGCATCATTATTAGCGATGATTGAGTGATAGGTAATACGCTTATTGATAGCGATATCGCTAGTCAACTCAATAAATGAAGACTTGTTACTAAGCTGACTGGCGCCATTTTGTAAGTACAAAGCACCAAAAGGATTCTGTGCCAAGTCGCCTTTAAAGGCAATAGTGGCTAAGTTGTCGGTGACAGTTTTTACCAAACCTACAGGAAGATAGACTATGCGGCGAAGCGCACGAGTAAACCACCGATCAGCATAATCAGTTCCACGAAAGGGCGCTGATAAGAATACGGTGGTATCGACTTGTGGCAAGGTCTTAAGCTTAAGACGTGAACTCAGCTCCGGATCTCCTAAAGCTTGTTGGAGCTTAGTATTGATCATTATCTCGTCACTGTTGAGTAATAGCTTGTCATCCGCACTTTTTAGCGTTTGAAGACCGTCAGCTAAATTGTCATCAGAGACCATCATTCGTGCAATTAGGGCACCCATACTATGGCTGACGATAACGCTATTGCTACTGGCGCGGTTGTGGCCACTGGGATCTGTTTGCTTATAAGTAGCTTCTAATAGTTGCTGAATCTGGTAGCGGTTTTCTAGGATAGGTAAATTAGTGGGATAAAATATTTGCCACACTTGATAGTTCTCACGCAATTTTTTGTCATTAAAAATATCGTTAGTCAAATTAACCCATGTCGCTGGGCTGGAGGCCAGTCCATGAATCATGATGAGCACGCGTTTATCAGGATCGTAAGGCTCAAGCATAAATAACTTAGGCAGACTGGCTTGTTGTTGACGGGTCAGTAGGTTTAGATAGCCCACACTGTCCAATTGGTTCTCCGATAACCACAGCCCGTAGCCTGCCGAAAAGTTAGCAGCTAGCGGATAATCATCTCCTAGTATCTGCACACTCTCACTACGATAAGGATTGTATAAATGCACATTAAGATTTTCGCTACTCAAAACATCGAGAATACTGTTGCCTACGGGGTGGATCAGGCCAGTTAAAAGCAGGTGACCAGTAGGATAGATACGGGTTGTAGGCTCAGTATCATCGACAGGCCCATCAGGTATAGATTTAAATAATTTACCAGATAACGAGGAAGCTAATAGCTGACGCACAGTAGTGGTATAGCGATCATCCAGTGATGCCACAAAGCTCACCCCTAAGCCTGGACGCTTACTAATAGAGTTCAGTCCCGTTAACCGTAGCTCATAGGTAGACATCAAATCTACTAAAGCTGAGGTATCTTTATCGGCATTTTTTAAATAATTACTCTCGTTAGGCAGATATACATTGAGGTTATAGTTGTCTACGGCTATCTGCATCACATTAATCTGATCAGTAGGCTTACCCGGTAGTACGCTGCGGTTGGCTATCGCTGCTTTATGACTCTCATCGACAGAATCGATAGCAGAGAGATATTTTATTTTATTACCAGCACTAATGTTACTGGCAGTATTGGTTGACTTATATAACTGGGTGATTACTTCGCTACTGGCAGCATTGTAGATATCTTGAGTTTGAATATCAGTATCATTGGGGATGCGATGCTGCTGTAGGCGCTGATTGCTATCGATATCTGCGCCAACGAAGTCGTGCTCTAAGCTGTCATAAAATAAATAGCTATAGCTCGACTTGATGGCATTGAATAAGTTGGTTTGATAACTGAGTATACAACTATCTTCGCCTAGCTTTTGAGCTTGCATCTGCTCAGCATTCAAAGGTGCATTAGCGTAGTAAGGGTCAAGTGGCGGACGTGTTGTAGCATCAGTACAAGCAGTAGAGGTCGCTAGTTGCCGTGCTTTAGCATAATAAAGCTCGGAGAAGATAGCTAGTGTTGAGCGGTAGTTCTCATTAAGCATGCTATCGCCTAACTGATCCAAACACAGATCGAATTTCTGTAAGCACGCTTGCTGATCTAGGCCAGCTGATAGCAATGCTGAACTGGTACTAGTACTGAACTTATTGCTGGTAGCTATATTGCCACGCTGAGCGGTGATGATTTTTGCTGAAGTTTGTTTATTCACCGATACGGTACTACAAGCCGTTAATAGCACTAAGCTCACCGTAAATAATAAGATTATAGGGCTACGCAATAGGGTTGTTGGATAGTTATAGTCTTTTATAGCGGCGAAAAAGCGGACAGGAATCATGGATAGGCTCAGTAAATAACAGTTACTCATAAATTTTAAGCAGCAAAAGGCTATTGATATAGCAGAGTAAGTGTAGCGTAACTTTTAACGTTACACTATAAGATGTTGCATATTAGACTATAGAGTCAATAAGCGCTTAATGAAGCGGGGCTGACTATCTTGAGGGATAAAATAACTTAGCTATAAGTACAAAAAAGCACCTTAGTTGTATGATTGACTGGTCATCAATAACAAACTAAGGTGCTGTTTAGCAAAATCTTTATAGAGATATTAATAATCATAGTAGCTATATAAATAGCAAGGCTATTTTGATTATTTACCGCTATAAGCTAAGCCTTACATATTAGGCTTAACGCTGACGTTAGGAGCTGGCAAATCCCAAATATAGAATTTACCATCTTCAACCAATTTTATTTGTTGCGAAAGAATGCTGTTGCTAGGATCTTGACGTTGAAGGCGGCGCAAACGATCTAATGCTTCGCTACGGCGATCGCTCAATAAATCAGACTGAGCTAGGCTTTGCTCGGCTTCAGTATAACCAAGAGTTACGGCGCGATCTAAGTATTTTTGTCCTTCTTTAAAGCCACCACCTTCAGCTAGCATCATACCGTATAAAAAGTTAGCCTCGCCACTGTCGGTTTTACTTTTGATAGCACGATCGATATAAGCGCCACCACGTACAGTATATTCGCTACCCAAATCTAAGTTACGACCCATGCCATTCAGTTTAGCAGCACGTAGCAACACGTCATACGAAGCATTAGGCGCTTTAGCATAAGGCTCTATCCATTCAGCTAATACCTTGATTTTTTCGCGGGCATTGTAACGCTGAGTACGGTTAGGGAAGTTAGGTGGGTAATGGCGGGCGTTAGGTGAGACCTCAGCGATAAAATCATCGAGTAAGCTGACATCAAGCTTATCATTACCACGGGTGTCTTGATCAATTAATATAGTTTTTATAAAGCTAACGTCAGAGACACGAGCTTGTGGCGTTGGAATATTAGTCAGTTGACCGCGACCGATATCGACACCAGTAGCCGTAATTGGGCTTGGCTGGTAAGTACGGACCGTAGGTTCAGGTATCGCGGCAGTAACTTGCTGCGGTGTTAACTGCGCAGTACTAACAGTAGCACTGGGCTGAGTGGTACGACGAACCACACGCTGACTCGAGTCAGTCGCACTCGGAACGGTTAGGTTAGACGGTGCCTGAGGTGTATCGGCAATAGCAGGAGCGGCGAACATGAAACTACAAGCGGCTGCTAAAGCAGTTAGGGTGGCAAATCTATGGCTGGCTGAATGACTCATATAGGAAACTACCTTTATTTTGATGATTGTGAATAACTACATAAAGAACTACTAATAACAATTTAGTAACTAAAATTAGGGTTAGCGCTATGCATAGCAGTTGTTTATAACACTTAGCTTGTTTATGACACTTAGCTGTCAAGATTAAAATTGACTTAAAGCCCCTAAAAAATAATGACTATTGCCAATAATATTACAAATTATCGTTACCCTAACAAATCAGCATAAACTTGCTCAATAGTAGGTTTGTTATTGATATCTTACTGTAGCGTACTAAATATTTATAAAACTGAATTTTTATAGATCTTATTATACATACATTAGCAAAACTGATGACCCAAAGGAGCAGAACTGTAGCGCCGATGTCAACACTGCAATATTATAACTATTGACCGCTTCAAATCCGTAAGAATTACAGTCATCAGCATAGCTACTAGAAATGATAAGAGGATTTTTTCATACAGTAAGCTAGTAATCGCATAGTATAACGAACAGGAGGCGATAAAGCGGCTCCTCCACTTTGTAGCGCAAGCTCACGATGATGCAACTCCTCAATATCCATCTGTGCCAATATCTCTCTTGAGCGCTTATCTTGCGGCGGCAATCGACCAATATGATCTTGTAAATGTTCGCTAACTTGTGCTTCAGTTTCAGCAACAAAACCTAAGCTAAATTCATTAGAAATAGCCCCAGCAACCGCACCAAGTCCAAACGACATCCCATACCATAGCGGGGTGAAAATGCTTGGATGACTGCCAAGCTCATGAAGACGCGTCTCACACCAAACCAAATGATCGATTTCTTCTTCAGCTGAGTGCTGCATAGCTTGTTTAACGCCGCTGTTCTTGGCGGCAAAGCCCTGACCATGGTATAGCCCTTGAGCGCATACTTCACCCGTGTGATTGATACGCATCAAGCCGGCAACGTGACGAGACTCAGTGATACTCAATTCAGGAATACTATCATCGCTGACCGGCAGCGGGCGAGTACTAGGATTTGAATGGGGAACAACGGCTCGCAGTGCCTTGTCAACGCCAAGCAACAATCGATCAACTTTGGATAAGGAACGCAAGGTCATGGCCAACTCCTAATGAGGGTGTCTGTTATTATTAAAAGGCAATTAAAAGATAATTAAAAAGGTATCAAAAAACTACTACTCTGTTATTAGTCGCCACTATAACAAATAATAGGGATGGTCGGCAGAGCAAAGATACCATTTATTATTAACTGATAATAATAAATTCAAATGTGCTCACGCCTTACCCCTTTATGCATCACTAGCTATGCATCACTAGCATTGAGGGTGTCAGAATCATCGTGAGTTTGCATAACCGCATTCTGAATATGTTTCGTCAGTTTTAAGTATAAAAATATCCCAAAAGCGATGTTTAATAATCCAGTAATTAAGAACAGCTGCGGTAGGCTCATAGCGAATGCATTCAAGACGGCGATCGCAAATATAGCTGAGGTCACCATAAAGATAGCATTAAAGATGTTATTAGCCCCAATGATACGCGCCCTATGACTTTTGGGTGCATAGGCCTGCATAGAAGCATATAAAGGTACGATATATAAGCCACCACTAAAGCCCAAAAAGAATAAATCTACGAACACTCGCCAGCTGCCATTGATAGCCAGTAAACTAGTGATGCCTAATAAAGCCTCACTGTTAGTAGTATCTATAGTTAACGCTGACAGTGAAAAATATAAATCAATAGCGAAGACACTCAAACCGGCAATACCGAAAGGCAGCAAGCGCAAGCTAACTTGATTCTTGGTTAAGCTTTTGCATAATAAAGAGCCTATTGATACCCCAACTGAGAACAGCGTTAGCAAAAATATAACTACTGACTCGTCACCGTGTAGGATAACTTTGCTGACTTCTGGAGTTTGAGTCAAAAACGTCGCCCCATAAAACCAAAACCAGCTATTACCTAAGATTATGAAGAACAAAAACGGTAAAGAGTATAAGTAACGTACTATTGATACACTAGTAGTAAAAATATTCCAGTTTACTTTAAGCTCAGGTTGCATGGCTGGGGTAGCGGGAATAAAGCGCGCCGCCATATAGCCTAATACAGCTACTATTATAACCGTAGCACTAATCCAGTATAGCGACTGCGGCAGCTGGGTTAATACCCCAGCGATAATCATACCTAGCAATATAGCCAGTGAAGTGCCCATCTGGAACAGACCGTTAGCGCCTACTAACTCATCTTCTTTCATAGCCTGAGGCAAATAAGCGTACTTGATAGGGCCAAAAAAAGTCGAGTGAGTACCCATTAAAAACAGCGCTACAAATAATAAAGCATACCATTCAAATACAAAGCCTACGGCCGCTATCGCCATAATAATTAGCTCTAGTAGCTTTACAAGGCGAGTCAGCTTTGACTTCTCAAACTTATCAGCCAATTGACCTGCTACTGCCGAAAACAAAAAGTAAGGTAGAATAAATAGCATAGCTGCCAAATTATTCAAAATACTAACCTCTACACCCAACTGGCTAGCCGCGCTATAGGTCAGCACTAATATCAACGCTTGCTTAAAAATATTATCGTTAAAGGCTCCCAAAAACTGGGTAAAAAACATAGAACTAAAGCGCTTACGCTTAAATAATTGAAACTGACTTGCCATGAATGCTCCTACAAGTGTACCGCTTGTAATGGGTTGGATAAGCTAAATATAACCTATATCAAATATAATAGGCAGCACTAAAACGAGCCCGCTTTGTCAAGCTTGCTAAGGATTGTAAATAATAGCTATTACTATCAAAAACTTATAAAAATATAAGATGGGATTTACCGATGTTAAGCCGTATAATAGCAATTGCTTGCTAGAAATATATATCCTCGATGCTATGATTTAATAATTAACTAAGTTATTATTTGTAAGCTTGCCCTTTAGTCTGCGTCTGCAACGATTTATAAGCATAGTTTTATTATGCCAAATGAAGTGATAGGAAATAAGTACATGAGTGGTCTATCCCCAACTCCAGCATTTGGCAGCTTGCGCTTGCCGACGCAAGATACTATACAAGATAATATAGAAGTACTAGATAGCCCTAATACTCAGCGTTTAGGGGTTGGTTATCCTTATAAGCATTTTGCTCGCTCAGCATTATTTACTGCGCTTACTACTAGCTTTGTAGGTTTAAGTATGAGCCCAGCAATGGCGGCTACTACCTCTAATACTAAGGCTAATAATAGCTCTGCAGCTATCAGCTCTGATGCTGAAATAGATAATGTACTTGATGCGCTGCGTCTTAAGCAAGCAGTTGAACAAGGGATTATTGATCGCTCGGTACTAGAGGAATATGCCCAACAGACTTTAGGCAATAAATCTAATAACAGTAATAACAATAGTAATAGCAACAATAATACAGCTCCTGAGGTATCGGATGCAGAGTTACAGCAAAAAGTAGCAGAGATGCAGCAGCGTGGCTATCAGATGATGACCCCTGAGCAGATCGAAAATGAGCTGGCAGCCTTAGACATATTAGATAGTGGACAAAATAGTAATAACAGTAATTTTAATAACAGTAATTTTAATAACAAGGCTAATAACAATATTAGCAATAGCATTGGCGGCGACGGTTTTAATGAAGATATTTTTATCACGGGTAATGATTTTAATCGGCCCATTGCTACCTTAGACAGTCGCCAGCCTCCTATTGGTCTAGATACTGAGTTAGATCAATCTACTCTACCAATGCCTAGTAATCTTGATACCCTTAACAAGCCTCAGAATCAGCAAGATCGTGCTGAAACTGCTGAGATTATAGCGCGTCCAATCAATGTGAGTGCTGCGGTAAGTAGCGGTCGGGTTGATTCAGGCGTTAATATCAATCAGCAGTCAAACCCAGAGCAAGTTTTAAGGCAGCAGCAAGCTAAGCCTGTCACTGGTGCCACTGATAAGGTGCAGGATACTGTAGCTCAGATTAATGCCGGCAAAACACCCGATGTTGATCCTAAAACGGGTACTGGAGTTAATAGACCAAAACGTAAAGGTAGTGTTATAAATCCTGATGATTATCTACCGGACTATCAAGT
The DNA here is from genome assembly GCF_904846695.1 of Psychrobacter urativorans. GTDB lineage: Bacteria > Pseudomonadota > Gammaproteobacteria > Pseudomonadales > Moraxellaceae > Psychrobacter > Psychrobacter urativorans. The sequence goes on along the minus strand of NZ_CAJHBR010000003.1, from coordinate 210,817 downwards.
AAGCACCGAAAAGCAAGCCATCAGTGAAAGTTTGCAGCAAGGCTCAAAACTTAAGACCAGCGCTCGTAATCCAGAAAGCTTTATTAAGCGCGCTTACAATAGGTTTTTTAATGGTGGGGTCACGGCGCTACCGCATGTCGAGACTACGGTTTATCTACAGCAAGCGTCAAGCAGCAAAGATGATAATAGCCCAGTAAAATTAGTTAAAGCAGACGACAAGATTCAACCTATCAATAATATAAAAGCGGCGTTAGATGATACTACAGTACAGTCTGTGGTTGATTTTACTGCCGCGTTGCCACGCTTACGTCAGTCGGCACTAGATGCGGCTAGAGCGGTTGGCTATTATGATATTGCTCTAAGCTTACGCCAGCCTAACAGTGATACTATCGATGTTATTATCGAGAGATTAGGCGAGCCGGTGCGGGTTGATAGTAGCATCGTCGATATACGTGGCGAAGGTAGCAACCAGCCAGAATTCCAAGCATTGCAGTCCAATCTACCGCCCAAAGAAGGGGATATCTTTAATCATCGAGTCTATAAAAGTAGTAAGGCGGCGCTAGAAGCCTTAAGTAATACTTATGGTTATTTTGATCAATATTGGTTGAACAAATCTGTTGATATCATCTTACCTGATAACACAGCCGATGTATCGCTAGTCTATAATACTGGCGATCGTTATCAGTTTGATGAAGTAATATTCTTTACTTATGATGAGGCAACAGGCACTTTGACCAGTGACCCTGCTAAATTGCCTGTTGAGATGTCGTTATTGAAGCAATTGTTTGATTTTGAAGCTGGTGATCCTTTTTATCGTCCGGACATTACCAAATTCAGTAATGACTTGTCCGCTACTCGCTACTTTAATACCGTCAATGTCGAGTCAATCCTACCGCCAGATGAGCGTAACGAAAACAGTACCTTAGCCTTTGACAATACCCCATCTAAAGATGAGGGCAGTGTTACTGATGAGGACGTTAATAGCGCCGCTACTGCCAGTAAGTTGACTACTAATGAGGAGAGTGGTAATGCTGCTAATAATGCAAAAAGCGCTAGCGATGACAGTGTTGTCGCCAATACTGGTGCCAGAGTAGATTCTGCGGATATTGCCCCCATTGAATTCGAAGTCGATGAGCAAACTAGTGAAAAGCTACAAGCTATCAAGCAAAAAGCCACGCGTTTAACTCAGCTGCCAAACAATCGAGTTTTAGATGAAAAGCAAGATAAAGCCGAAAACATCTTAGGCAAAATAAGCGACTCTATTAGTAGCGTGGTCAAAAGCATATTCCCTGATGGTGAGAAACCTTTTACAGATGAAAACTTCGTTGCCCCAACCCTTGTAGGCCGTATAACCCCTGAACAAGTACTGCAGAGCAAAAAAGTACCACTATATGTGTTTGTATCATCTGATAAGCCTCGTGATGCGCAAGTTGGTCTCGGTTATGGTACAGATACTGGAATACGAGCCACAGCAAAAATAGATTACAATTTAATCAATCGTAAAGGCTATCAGGCAGGGGCTGAGGTTGAGCTTTCTAGTGTTACCAAAAATGCTACGCTATACGGTAGTCGACCATGGAAGCACCCACTCAATGATAAACTTGAGGCACGTTTGACTTACGAGGAAGAGGTTATCAACCAAGGTGAAGGTAACTTTGACTTGTCTACTCAAACCTTAAAAGCGGCATTAGCGCGTAATATTCGCAACGAAAATGGTTGGAATCGAAGTTACTTTGTTAAGTATCGCTCGGACAAGCTAGAGACAGGGTTAGAAGGGGCTGATCTAGAAGATTTGCCTATACGATTTGTTTCCTCAAATCCTACTCAAGAAGCATTGCTGTTCGGTTATGGTGTTAATAAGACTAATGTCGATAATGTGCTCAATCCTACACGTGGTATTCGCCAATATTATAGTGTTGAAGCGGGCAGTAAGAGTTTACTAAGCGATACTGATATGGCGATTGTCAGAGCAGGGGTTAGTGGGCTATATAGCTTTGGTGAAGATGATAAGCACCAGCTGATCGGTCGCTTTAATACTGGCTATATTTGGGCTGACGAATTCGAAGCAGTACCTTATAAGCTACGTTTCTTCGCTGGCGGTGACCAAAGTATTCGTGGCTTTGACTACGAAAGCTTATCGCCACTACAGAATGGCTATCTGACAGGGGGTCAAATACTGGCGGTAGGTAGTGCTGAATATAATTATGAGTTTAAACCAGGTTTTCGCGGTGCATTTTTTACTGATGTAGGTAATGCTTATGATACTAACTTTGATACTGAAACCAAAGTCGGCGTTGGCGTTGGTATACGTTGGGCGTCACCAGTAGGTACCGTGCGAGTCGATGTCGCTGCCGGAGTTACTGAAGAGAGCATTCCAATAAGATTACACTTCTTTATCGGTTCCCCTTTATAGCTGTTAGAATACTAGTGATAAAGTGATGCTGAGTCCTATAGGTGAGATCAACTAAGTACTTTGAGTCTAGGCAAGTTATTACCTTTTTATCGCTAGTAATCTTGCCTAGCAAGGCTTCAAAAAACGCGCTAATCTTTGGTTAGTAATTAGAATTTTAATGCAGTTGAGTATAATGTTGACCAATAATACCACGCCTCCTAAAAACCCTATGGATGAAGATCCGGCCCAAAGAGATGCCCGTTTACTGCGTCATTGGTACCCGCTGTCCTTCCTATTAAAACTGCTTATTTTGATCCTTACCGTATTAGTGATCATGTTTGCGGTTTTTTTCTATATGGCAGGTACTGAGTCAGGTACTGAATTTCTACTAAAGAAGATCAGTGCTGAGACTGGTATTGGGTTCAAATATGGTAGCGGTAATTTACGTGATGGTATTTGGGTCACTGATATTGATATCAAGGCCACTGAAGATATCCAAGTATTGGTGGATAAAGCCTATGTAAAAATAGGCTGGCGGGCAGTTTTTGCTAAAGAAGTTCATTTGCGTGATGCCAATATCCAGCGTATTGATATTATCAATAAAAAAATGCCAACTGGCGAGCCTTTTGACTATAAAACTCTTAAGTTACCCGTCAACTTGCGTTTTGATCAAGCAAAAGTAAAAACCATAGTTTATCAACAAGTCAGCAAAGACCCTATTGTAATCCATGATATTTTTGCGCGTGATCTTACTTGGGTTGGCAGTCAAGTGACGGTAGGCGGCGGTGATTTGCGCTATGCTGATATTGTCAAAGTCAGTGCTTTGAAAGGTAGTATTGATTTACAAGGGGATTACCCATTAGATTTCAGCGCCATCGCTGAAGTCAGCGCCTTAGAAAAAGCTTATGTAGCTCCGCTTGATATCACAGCGACTGGTAGTTTAAAGCGTACCGTAGGTAAAGTGCGTAGCCGTTATAACGAAGGTGATGTACGTGGCGAAGTAGTGATACAAGGCCTGGATGCTGGTGCGCCTTTTGAAGCCAAATTACAGTGGGATGACCTGCTTATTCCTTATGCTGATGAGCAAAAAATCCATCTGAAACAAGGTCTGCTTACTGCCTCAGGGGTTCTCTCCGAGATACAGTTGCGCATTAATACAGAATTGACCGCTAAAGACATCCCTTCAGGTCATTATCAAGCTCGCGGTATAGTCGCTAACAGCCAACTGCGTATTGGGCAACTCAATGCTAGTGTACCTGCTGGAAACTTATTGGTACAAGGAGTTCTGGACTGGAAAAACAGTTTTGATGCCAATTTGCGCGCTACCGGTAGTAACTTCGATATTCGACGGGTTATTCCTAAAGAGTATGCAGAATATAAAGTCTATGCACCCAAAAAGCTCAATGGAGAGCTATCCTTTCATTATCAGCATAATAATAGCGCTGGTAACTTAGAGATAGATGCGGATCTACGCCAGCGTGACGGCGAGCATGTCAATGCTAATATTATACGCGGTAAAAAACCAGTTAGATCTAAGCAGCCGGCGCCTTTATATATCGATGCCAGCTGGCAAAACCTAAAACGTCAGGATCTTCCTAATATAGGTAATGTTGACAGTCCAAGTGGGAAAGCAAAGGTTACTGTTCGTGGCTCAAGCTTGTCTGTCGACTCTAACGCGGTTATTAATGAGTTGAACATAGCGCCAAAAGGTAACTACGATGTGCGCATGCGCAAAGTGGCTAACGTAATCGATATCGATCGTTTGAATTATAAAGGTATTGTCGGCGACCTTTCAGGTACTGGTCAGATTCAATTGGCCAGCAAACAGCGTCCGCTAACTTGGCAGATAGATGCTCGTACTAAAGGGTTGTTACCTAAACAGTATCGCAGCGACTTACCGATAGAGCGCTTAGTAGGACGTATTAATGCTCGCGGGCGTTTACTCAATATTAGTAAAAACCGAGTAGAAGGTCAGCGTCATATCATCAGCTTTAATAATACTGACCTGCAAGTCAATCTTGATAATACTCAAGACAGTCGTGCTATAGGCATCGTTGGCGGTGGTGATGCTAGTATTGATGTTATCGGTGGTGAGCTGTCAGTATTTGATGCTCGTTTTGAGGGGCAAATTGATACCGCTGATGTGCCAAAAGGCCGTTTATCTATCGATGCTGCCGGCACGCCCAAGCTAGTTAATATTCGTAAATTAAATTATGCTGGTGAAGCGGGAGCGGTAAAAGCCAAAGGGGTGGTTGATCTCCGCAAAAACCTAGGCTGGAAACTAACTGGGCGTTTTGATAACTTTAACGTAGGTTATTTCTTGCCTAATAATCCAGCTATAGTGACTGGTGACTTAGTGACTAGCGGTGAGTGGCAGTCAGCCCCTAAAAACCAAGTCAACGCTAAAGGTAAGTTACAGCAGTTTGCTATCAACTTTGATGGGATACTTGATGCTGAGCAATTGCCAGCCGGTAAGCTAACCCTAGATGCTAGTGGCGACTCACAGCTTATTCGTATCAAGCGCTTCCGTCATGTGGGTGCTGCCGGTAGTATCGATGCTAAAGGCACCGTAGATGTGCGTAAAGCAATAGCGTGGAATATTAATGCGGTTATGGATCGCTTTAATCTAGGGTATTTCCTCAAAGATACCCCTAGTGTGATCACAGGAACCATTGATACTGATGGTAGTTGGGGTAAAACCAAACAAGTTGTTAATTTAAAGCGCTTTAATTTAAGCGGAAGTTTGAAAGGACAGCCGTTGACGGCCAAAGGTAGCTTGTCAGCTAAGCTCAATCTACCAGCAGATCTTTCCAGTTACTTTAAGCGTCTACAAACTCAAGATGCTGAAGCGCAATATAATCAAGTTAATGGCCTCATTGAGAGCTTGAATGCTAATGATGTCGTACTGCGTTGGGGAGACAATTACCTGACGGCTAATGGTAATGCTAAGCAGTTAGAAACAAAAATCAACATCACTAGCCTCGATCAGCTCTCAGATAAATTAGCGGGTAAAGTAACTGGCGGGGCCACTTTATCGCAGCCCAACGGAGAGGCGCTACCAACAATTTATATCGATTTGGTAGGCGAGCGTATTTCGTTACCTGGCATTATCCTACGTCAAGGTCAGATACGCGGTAAGCTAGTCAATCTGGCTAATAGTCCAAGCCAGCTGATTATCAGTGCCGAAGGCTTAGACGTCTCTGGTCAGAGTTTCAAAAATGTCAATGCCGCCTTTAATGGGACTGAGCAGGCACATACCCTAAATCTTGCTGTTGCAAATGATCAGCTTGATATCTCTGCTAGACTCAAAGGCGGGTTTGACCGTGCCAAGCTTAGCTGGTCCGGAGCTATAGGGAACGGTCGAGTTAAGTCTCAATATGCCACTCTAGATCAAGTACAACCAGCACAATTGATCGTCAATTTGCCAAGTAATAATAATAGCGATCTAAAAGTACAGTTGGCAGCGCATTGCTGGCAGGCTGCAGATCAGACTGGTAAGTTATGTTTGCGCGAAAACTTAATAGCATCTGCTGCCGCAGGCCAAGTCAACCTCACTGTACAGAAGATTGATACTTCATTATTTGCTATATTTTTGCCGGACGATATTGATTGGCATGGCAAAATCAATGGTAAGGCAATTGTTGGCTGGCAACGTGGTAAGCCGCCAACTATTAATACTACTTTATACTCGGACAACGGCAAAATCGGTTTGATTCAAGACGGAGATGCTGAACCGGTAACCTTGCCCTACCAGCGGGTATCGCTAATTGCTTTATCCGTTCCTGAAGGTTTAAAGCTGCGCTCAGATATCAATACAGGGCGCGGGGCTCGTGGCTACGCTGAGGTCATTGTTGATCCTTATAAAACCCCAAAACCTATCTCAGGAGCTGTAGTCCTTAACGAGTTAAATCTAGCAGTATTTAAGCCTTTCTTCCCAGGTATGCGGGTATTAGAAGGCAATATTACTATGGCAGGGGGCTTAGGCGGAACTTTAGATAAACCGCAGTTCTATGGGGATGTCAAACTAGTCGATGGTCGTGTAGCGATGCTAGACTTACCAGTCAATCTGTCCAAAATTGGGGCTACTGCTAAGATTCGTGGTACCCAAGCGACTGTCGATGGTAAGTTCAATAGTGGTACAGGGGCAGGTACTTTGACAGGAGCTATCGATTGGCGTGAAAAGCTGCAAGCTAAGCTAAGTATTATTGGTGAGCGCTTAGTGTTGACTCAGCCACCTTTACTACTAGCTGAAGTCAATCCAGATATAGACATCATCGTGCGACCTAGTGATCGTTATGTCAATATTGCTGGGGCTATCAGTGTGCCATCCGCTACTATTCGTCCGCCAGAAGCTAGTGAAGATATTATCACTCAGACTGAAGACGCCGTGGTGCTAGATAGACGTTTAATTGGTAATATTGAGGAAGTACTAGCGATCTCTAAACCTTGGTCAATCAATGCTGATATTGGTATAGATTTGGGTGATGATATCAACTTCCGTGGTTTCGGTGCTGTTATTCCTTTGGCTGGCGCTATTAATGTCACCCAAAATGGCACAGGCGTTATGCGAGCGAAAGGGGTGGTTCAAGTAGCACGTCGTACTAGTATTGACGCTTTTGGACAGAGTCTCGAACTCAATTATGGTCAAGTGCGTTTTAATGGTGACGTTATGAAGCCTAACTTAAGTATCGAAGCGGTTAAAACTATCAGTGATAATACGGTGGGTGTGCGAGTTACAGGGTCTATAGAAAGCCCTAATATTATAGTATTCAATAACGCCGGCTTAACCCAACAGCAAGCTATGAATGCTTTAGTTACTGGTCGTATCAATGATGGCAGTCCTTCTCAGATTAGTGAACAAGGATTCAAATCACAAGTCACCAATAACTTAGCCGCTGCTGGCTTGAACTTTGGCTTAAGTGGTACTCGCAGTCTGACTAATCAAATAGGTCAAGCTTTTGGTCTACAGAGCTTAACGGTTGAAGCCTCAGGCAATAGTGAAGATACTAACGTTAACGTCACAGGTTATGTTACTCCTGATTTATATATACGCTATGGGGTCGGGGTGTTCAACGCCCAAAGTAGTCTGTCCATCCGTTATCAGCTGACTCGCCGTATCTATGTCGAAGCAACCTCAGCTGCTGAAAATGCAGTCGATGTAGTGTACAGCTTGCAATTTTAATCGCTGGTAATGGTATTAGTTTGCAATTGTCCTAGCTCAGCAAGGTAGCGCATAAACGGTATAGACGCAGGTTAGATGTTGATTAATAAGAACAGCCAATAAAAGCTGCCAATAAAAAACGCCTTCTAGTTAAAGGCGTTTTTTATTGGCTAACTAATAATATTTATACTGACTTTTAAAGCTTTTTTTTGATAGCTTTTTTCTCAATAAGTAAAGATTGGCCGTCTTCAGTCATCTACGCGGCTATTTAGTCAAAATCAAGCGGTTGTTACGGGTAAGGCGTAAGCGATATTCTTCGCCTTCGTGTTCAATACGCACCTCATTAGTCAGCGCAAATAAGTGCTGAGATTGCATAGTAGGCAAACGGTTGTCACGGTAGTTTAGATAACGAGAAATAACGATGCTCATAATAAATTCCTTTTGATGAGTGGCTAGGGTGTGAGTTATAGGGATAAAAATCAGTGCCAAGCTAGCTAAATAAGCTGAGTAAATAGGGTAAAGACAGAAGTTGGAAAACACTAACTTTGCTTAAGTAACGATAATCATTATCATTTACTATTTTGTAATTTGCAAGCAATTAAATAAATAAATATTAGCAATTAACTAAACTGATGTATTTAAGCCTTTATAATGAGTACTACTACGGACTTTTCTACTACAAAAAAACCGTACTCAGGCTAATTATAAATTTTTTAGGTGTGATTTATGCAAGGTGAAGTTGTAGCGCAGCAAGCCGCTATCGATACTAATAAGCCAAATAATGATCAAGCTGCTACGGTTATCAATGTGGCAGTAGCGGTTATTCATTATAAACAACAGTACTTGCTAGGGTTTCGTAACCGTAACCAACATCAAGGTGATCGCTATGAGTTCGTTGGCGGCAAGATAGACAAGGGTGAGGATGCAAGCGCGGCATTGATACGGGAAGTGAGCGAGGAGACTGCTATTGATATCAGTAATACTAGTATCAATGTCGCAGTTAAACTGGGTCGTTTGTATCATGATTATGGCGATAAAAAAGTATGCTTGCAGGTCTATAAAGTGGCGCTTAGTAGCGAGCAATATCAACGACACAAAAATGATACTTATGGGTCAGAAGGGCAAGCCTTAACTTGGGTCGATGAAGCTGAGCTGTTAGCAGGGCAGTATCCATTACCGGCAGCTAATCAGACGATCTTGGCTTGGTTGCGACTGCCAGCACAGATAAGTATTAGCTATCCTTTAGCGCACTTTCACTCAGCTGATAATAGCCGTAAGGCATGGTTAAACTACCATGAGCAGCATATCGCCAGAGGCGCTTGGGTCTATATCAGGGTCAAAGATCACCACTCAGCTTCCCTTGCCGAGCAGCTACTAGCATCTAGAGCTGATATTTATAGCATAGTGCCCAACCAAGACAATGTTAAAATCAGCCCTGAAACTAGTAACACCTCAGATGATCAAGGCCTAAATGGGCGAGTCAATGCTGTGCATCTTAGCCATAGCGAGCTATTAGAGTGGTTTGATTCTTGCCAACATAGTGCTAAAGATAGGCAACCCTTGACTACCGCCTATCCCTTGATAGTCAGTTGCCACGATGTAGCTAGTATTCAAATCGCTAATAAATTAGCTGCGATACGCTTGCAACATAAACAGCCGCCGGTTATCGGTATTTTTTTAGCGCCAGTACTAGCAACGGCAACCCATCCTGGTACTAGGCCGTTAGGATGGAAAGCTTGGTCATCGTTAGCCCAACTAGCTGATATGCCAGTAATCGCTTTAGGGGGGCTAGCGCCAAAGTTAAATCAAGTTGCAACTAGCCACGGCGCCACAAGTATCGCAGGAATCCGTCAATTTTTAATGCATTAATCTAGCACCAGTTTTAGCTTGAGCCATGAGCTACTAGGTGACATACACTGGCGTCTGAATGGTTCAATAATAAAAATCAATAGTAAAATACTGTACAGCTATAATTTAAGTTATTGTTTTAGCTAAAAATTACAAAGCCGTTACTAGTGACTGCTAATTGTGAATGCAGTGCATTGTTATTTACAAACCGTTGCTTTTCCCTACATTGCCACACTAGTTAGCTGACTACCATGCGCCTACTATAGAATTTGAAATTGGATAGCATTTTCTATCTCATAAATGCAGATAGAATGAATAGACTTTAGTTGATGACAGTGTGAGTTACTAATACTGTTAGCTAGCAACCGAAGGTCATTTAGCCATTCTAATAACTCATTGTATAATTGATAATGGTATTTTTTATGAAAACCAATAGATTACCTGATTCAGTATGGACTGATTCACAGGCAGCTGGTTCTCAGTCGCATCAGTTTAGCCAAGCCAGTAGTCCATACTTGAGATGCGATAACACTCACCAGACTGGCCGTGCCAGCAATGATGCCAGCTACGAAAATGAAGTTTCACAAGCAATGGCTAAAGTTATTGCTAATAAAAAAAACGCGCATACCGCCAGTGTATCAGGTATGCCTTATGTCGAAAAAGCTATGAACATAAATGGTGATTATAAAAAAGCGACTAGCGAAACTAGTTTTTCTCGCAACTCTATAGCACATAGCAACGATGCACTAAGCAAAAAAATTAAGCAAGATTTTCAAGATTTTACATCTACTAGCGGTATTCAGGTAAATATTGAAGCTGACAATGCTGAACCCCTTATGCATAATAGCCGTGGCAACCGCAATCTTGTCAATAATAATAAAATTAATAGTAAAATTAATAGCAATATTACAAATACTGATAAGTTAAACCCCTCGAAGCTAGGGTGCAAACAAGTCGTCAACCAACAACATAACAACATCCCAGAGCGTATATTCATGAATGGTTTACTTAAGCATACCGCTATTGCGTTAGCAATTATTATACCTTTAGCTGCCTTTTCTGCTTATGCAGCACCAGCTAACATAGTTAGCAGTACTACTACTGGTAGTATCCCTACTGCTAGTATGAAGGCGGCAACCTTAGCGGTTGAGCCTGCTGATATTATGCATAAATCTGCTACTAATCCTACTACAGTGGATAGTGTTGATTTAGCAAAGTATGCTGGTACTTGGTATGAGATAGCCCGTTTACCCATGTATTTTCAGCGTAATTGTGATCGCGATGTGACGGCTACTTATACTAGCAAAACGGATGGCTCAGGTATCGTTGTTACCAATAAATGTGTGGGTAAAGATGGCAAGGGGATTGCCGCAGATGGCTTAGCCAAACCAGTAGATAGTACTGGTAGTAAGCTAAAAGTTACCTTTTTGCCTTCTTGGATTCGTTGGTTGCCAGTAGGCCGTGCTGATTATTGGGTACTAGCGCGCGATGCTAATTATCAAACAGCTTTAGTAGGCACCCCAGACAAAGATTATCTTTGGTTACTAGGTCGTACGCCTGATATTAGTCAGCAAACTTATGCTAAGTATCGTCAGATTGCTCAGCAACAAGGTTACGATCTAAGAGAGTTTAAGTTGACTCATCAAAGTAGTCAGACTGTTAACTTAGTGCCTTAAGATTTATCAGCTATCTATTGGTTGGTTATCCGCATGCTACCTGCTGTTTATCGCCACTTAGTTGCCTCATTTAGCTTGCCAATGCTGATAATAAGCGGTTTTATCCCCCATAAAGAATAGTAATTACGGTTATCACTGGCAAAATAAGGCATTTTAGGCTAAAATCTAGGCGATTTAGAGGCTGTTATGGCCCTGACAGTGATGATTTAGACCTCGTTGCTGTCTTATTATAGCTACATTAATAATGCTATTCCCCTCAAGGCTATTTGCCTCATTTTTTACCGCGTTTTAACTATTTATACCCTATCTCTTAATTGTGCTATTCATTTTACTGACTATAAGGATGTTTCTCGTGAGCAATGCTAATACCTTACGCCAATTACATCAAGACCGTTTGAACGATTATAATAATCAAGAACAACAAGTGATCGAATTAATCGGTCTACTTAATAAGCTCTATAATGAGCAAGACGTACAAGTTACCTTGTTTGGTGAGGCTATTGATACCACCTCAATCAACCAAGTACTAGCGCTGCACCAAAAAGCAGCTATCCGTCATCAAGACAGTAAAGCCATTGCGATTGCTGATACGTTAGCAATGGTCAAAGCTTTAGCGGCTAGTGATATCCAAGCTACTCGTGTTGATGTCGGTCAGTTAATTACTAATGGCAGCGATATCCAGCAAGTATTACAAGCGCTGAGCAAAGATGATAATACTGTAAATGGTGCTACTGATGTAGTGCTGTACGGATTTGGTCGTATCGGTAGAGTATTGACTCGCTTGCTACTTTCACAAGCATCGAGCGTCAAGGGCTTACAGCTAAAAGCTATCGTTGTGCGTCCTGCCGCTGCTGGTGATTTGGCCAAACGCGCCTCATTACTTGAGCGTGATTCAGTTCATGGTGGTTTTTTAGGTAGTGTTAGCGTCGATGAAGACAATAATGGCTTGCTGATTAATGGCCGTTTTGTACAAGTTATCTATGCTAAAGACCCAAGTGAAATCGACTATACTGCTTATGGTATTAACGATGCGTTGATTATTGATAATACGGGCATCTGGAAAGACGAAGATGGCTTAGGTAAGCATTTGCAGTCAAAAGGCGCAAGTAAAGTATTATTGACTGCCCCTGCTGGCGGCGATATCAAAAACGTTGTTTATGGAGTCAATAACGATACTGTCGGCGATGACACTATCGTGAGTGCGGCTAGCTGTACTACCAACGCTATCACCCCAACCTTAAAAGTACTCAACGATGAGTTCGGTATTGAGAATGGGCATGTAGAGACTATTCACTCTTTCACTAACGATCAAAACCTTATTGATAACTATCATAAAGCCGATCGTCGTGGTCGTAGTGCAGTGTTGAATATGGTTATTACTAGCACTGGCGCTGCCAAAGCTGTTGGTAAAGCATTACCAGAGCTTAGCGGTAAACTGACGGGCAATGCTATCCGTGTACCAACGCCAAATGTGAGCCTAGCCATTTTGAATTTAAACCTAAAAACTGCTCCAGCTAGTGCTGATGCGTTAAATGAATTTTTACGTAATATCGCTAACAGTAGCACTTGGCAATCACAGATTGCTTATACTGACTCTACCGAAGCAGTGTCTACTGACTTTGTTGGTACTAAGCATGTAGGCATCGTTGATGCTCAAGCGACTATCGTTACTGATAATCATGCCACTGTATATATTTGGTATGACAACGAAGTCGGCTACAGCACGCAAGTATTGCGTTTGGCGACCCAAATGGGTGGTATCAATTACGCACAGCTTCCAGCTTAATTGATAGCCGATGCTTGCTTGTCAATAACAGTCAGCTATTTTATTGCTAGCTATGATCGGTCGGTAGCGTTTCAATGTTACCGTTCAATGTTATACTAGTGATACTATGATCGATGCAAATTGATAGAATAGATAGCACCCGATAGTCAGATTGGTTATCGGGTGTTTTTGTAGTAATTTTTGTTAGGAGCATTTGTTAATAGTTGTTGTTAAAATAAACTACTACAAATCGTCAAAAAACTCGCTGATAATAATAGCTAATCATACAGCTAGTTTGTTTTTTTATAGCAGTGCTGTATTTATGCTGCTTAGCTCGATTATGAACTCCAGTATTGAGGCTTTTATTTTTAAGTGTTGAGAATTTTATTTTTAAGTACTTTCTAAATATTAAAGCTTTTATTAGTATAAAAAGGGTAGCTTTTATCTACACCAATATTGAGTGTAGCGCTACCAAAACTTGCAATATTCTAAGCTTGTAACGCTATGAGAGAGTCAATGACTGTTCTGATAGATTATAAGTAAGATTGACAATTAAGGATTGAAACATGCGATTTATTGATGAAGCCGTCGTAACGGTAAAAGCGGGTGACGGTGGCAATGGTATCGCCAGTTTCCGCCGAGAAAAGTACGTTCCTCGTGGTGGCCCTGATGGTGGTGACGGTGGCACTGGTGGAGACATTTATGTCATCGCTGATGACAATACTAATACTTTAGTTGATTATCGTTATACCCGCCGCTACGATGCGATGCGCGGTGAGAATGGCCACAGCAAAAACTGTGCTGGTAAAGGGTCAGATGATATTTTCTTACCAGTCCCTATTGGTACTACGATTATTGATACTGAGACTGATGAAGTTATTGGTGATATGACTGAGATTGATCAGACTTTGTTGATTGCCAAAGGTGGCGATGGTGGCTTAGGTAACACCCATTTCAAAAGCTCGACCAACCAAGCACCACGTAAAGCCACTTCAGGTTTTGAAGGTGAGCTTAAAGTACTTAAGTTTGAGCTAAAAGTTGTTGCAGATGTTGGGTTGATTGGATTACCTAATGCTGGTAAGTCCACTTTTATTCGTCAAGTGTCTGCTGCTAGACCGAAGGTTGCTGACTATCCGTTTACCACTATCGTGCCTAATTTAGGCGTAGTTGATATCGGCCGTCATCGCTCTTTTGTCATGGCTGATATTCCTGGTCTTATTGAAGGGGCCTCAGAAGGCGCTGGTCTTGGTATTCGCTTTTTAAAGCATGTGGCACGTACGCGCCGTTTGCTACATATTGTCGATGTCCAGCCTATTGATGCTACTGATCCCGTCAACAATGCTCGTATTATCCTTAATGAGCTTGAGCGTTTTTCACCTGAATTGGCTAATTTGCCACAGATCTTAGTCTTGAATAAGATTGACCAAATTATCGATGCAGAAGAGTTAGATGAGCTATGCAATCATATCGTAGCTGAACTTGGTTGGACTGGCGATGTGTTCCGTACTTCTACCTTAACGGGCGAAGGTACTGACGCTGTCAAATACCACTTGATGAATGAAATTGAACTTGAGCGTGAGCGTGAAGAAGAAGATCCAGAATTTGCTGCAGCCCAAAAAGCACGTTTTGAGCGCTTAGAGATAGAAGTGCGCCGCAATACTGAAGCTCAGCGTGAAGCTTATCGTGCCGCTCGTAAAGCCCAGCGTGAAGGTTTAGAAGTAGAAGATAGTAGTTTTGATTATGATAACGAAGGTTTTGATGATGATGATGACGGTGTTGAAGTCGTCTATAGTCCTTAAGCTATTGCTATCAACAGCAGTTGCTAGCTAGCTTGCTTAAGACTGCTGTTATGATGGTTGAGTTAATTTTTATAAGCTATTTTTAGATTTAATTTTTGCAACATACAGGAGTTTTTATGGCAGTTGACAGGGAACAGGCGACCGAAGAGGCAAGGTTCATCAAACAAGATCGTAACTTTGATATTCATCGCGTTATTGTCAAGATTGGCTCGTCGCTATTAACTAATAATGGTCGGGGTCTCGATCGTACTGCCATTTACGAGTGGGCAAAACAGATTGCAAGATTGCACAACAAAGGGATAGAAGTACTCTTAGTATCATCAGGTGCCGTAGCTGAAGGAGTAGTGCGCATGAACCTTGATGAGCGCCCTAAGAAATTAGCCGCTCTACAAGCTTGTGCTTCTATTGGCCAAATGGGTCTGATTGAAACTTGGTGGTCGGCATTGATCCAACACGGTATTCAAAGCTCTCAGCTGCTTCTTACTCACGATGATTTGTCTAACCGTAGTCGTTATTTGAATACCAGCAGCGCCCTGACTCAGCTATTAGAGTGGCGAGTATTACCAGTCATTAATGAAAATGATACTATTACTATTGATGAGATCAAATTTGGTGATAACGATACTCTAGGGGCGATGGCAGCAGCGATGGTTAATGCTGACTTATACATCATTCTAACCGATCAAGAAGGGGTGTTCACTGATAACCCACGTAACAATCCTGATGCTAGAATGATTCGTCAAGAACGAGCTATGGCTGACTATCTATTTGATATTGCTGGCGACGGCGGTAAATTAGGTCGTGGTGGTATGCTAACCAAAATCCGTGCTGGTCGTTTGGCGGCTATGGGTGGTTGTCCGACCGTTATTGTTAGTGGTGCTATCGATGATGTTATCACCCGGGTAGTTTCTGGTGAAGCAGTAGGTACTTTGCTAACTACTAACGATCAAGACAAAATTATTGCTCGTAAACAGTGGATAGCGGCACATCTACGCATGTCCGGTACTTTGATTATTGATGCTGGCGCTGCTAAAGCGATAACTGAAAATAATAGAAGCTTATTACCAGTCGGGGTCGTTGAAGTTCGTGGCGATTTTGATGAAGGTGAAGTAGTACAGATTATTCATCAGGATACTGGTGAGCGTTTAGCAGTAGGCCAAGTGAATTTTTCATCGAGTGATGCACGTCGAGTGGCTCGTGAGCGCACTGGACAGTTTGATAGAATTCTCGGTAATAATGAAGAGCGTATCGTTATGGTACATCGCGATAACTTAGCTTTATCTATGTAAAGACCATTGCAGCGACTGTATAGCAGCCGTCTTGATAATGATTTTATTTTAATAATAAGTATTTTAATTCTGACAATAATAAATATTATTGTATTTTGGAGATTTAGGCATGAGCGTCTTAGAACAAAATTCTACGTCTAACCATGATTTCGCCCCTTTAAAGAACGATAGACTGCTACGTGCGCTACGTTTTGAGCCAGTAGATACTACTCCAGTATGGATGATGCGTCAGGCAGGGCGTTATTTACCAGAGTATAAAGCTACTCGTGCTGAGGCGGGAGACTTTATGAGCTTGTGCAAAGATACTGCACGTGCTACTGAAGTCACGCTACAGCCATTGCGTCGTATGGACTTAGATGCTGCAATTTTGTTCAGCGATATCCTCACTATTCCTGATGCAATGGGGCTAGGTCTATACTTTGAGGCTGGCGAAGGTCCTAAATTTAAGTATCCTATCCGTGAGCAAGCAGATCTTGATCGTCTGCCAACGCTCGATGTGAATGATTCGCTTGATTATGTGATGCGTGCGGTGACTAGTATCCGTAAGGCTCTAAACGGCCAAGTACCCTTGTTCGGTTTTTCCGGTAGCCCTTGGACGCTTGCTACTTATATGATTGAAGGCGGCAGCTCAAAAGATTATCGTTATACTAAAGGCTTCTTATATAGTAAGCCTGAGTTTTTGCATCAGTTGCTTGATAAGATAGCTATTTCGGTGGTTGATTATTTAGATGCCCAGATCGTTGCTGGTGCCCAAATCGTACAGATATTTGACAGTTGGGGCGGAGCGCTTGGCCATCGTCAATTTATTGAATTTTCGCATGCGTATAATAAGCGTATCGTTGCTGAACTAAAAGTTCGTCATCCGCATACTCCTGTAGTGTTATTTACTAAAGGCGGTGGTCTCTGGCTAGAGACGCAAGCTGATAGTGAAGCTGATGCCTTAGGACTAGACTGGACGATGCCACTTGATCGCGCTCGTCAAGTCTTAACTGAAAGTCAACGCCATCTTACTGAGCAAAATAAAAAAGTACAGCGTAGCAAGGCTCTTCAGGGTAATTTAGATCCAGCAACGCTTTATGGCTCACCAGCGACTATACGTGCAGAAGTCAACGCTATGTTAGACTTAGCTTATGCTAATGGTGAAAAAACAGGCTATATTGCCAATTTAGGTCATGGTATTACTCAATGGGTTAATCCTGAAAACGCCAAAGTCTTCATCGATGCCGTACACGATTATAAACTGTAGCTTTTATGGGTTATATAACTCAGTAGTTTATTAATTATTATTTTGTTAAGTAATATAAATAAGTAATAGGAAGACTTATGATTTCAGCAGCTATAGTCGGCGGTACAGGATATACCGGTATTGAACTTATTCGTTTGTTGTCTGCTCATCCTGAGGTGTCTATTGACTTATTAACCTCACGTAGTGAAGCGGGCAGACGCGCTGACGATATATTCCCCAGCCTTCGCGGTATCTCAGATATCGTATTTAGTGATCTGGGCGATGATACTTTAGCTGCCTTACAAAAATGCGATGTGGTATTCTTTGCTACTCCACATGGAGTGGCTATGCAACAAGCTCAAGCACTGACGCAAGCTGGTGTTAAAGTCATAGATCTAGCGGCTGATTTTCGCTTACAGTCTTTGGTAGATTTTGAGCATTGGTATCAACAGCCGCATGCTTGTCCTGAACTGTTAAAGACAGCGGTCTACGGCTTGCCTGAATTGAACCGTGACAAGATTGCTAACGCTTTAGTAGTAGGTAATCCTGGCTGTTATCCGACGACTGCTATTTTAGGTCTAAAGCCGATTATTACTTTGCAAAATGAGCAGTCTCAGCGTTTGATTGAGCCGCGCATTATAATCGACGCAAAGTCTGGGGTTTCTGGGGCCGGTAGGCAGGCAAGTTTGGCACTCAATTATGCTGAAGTTACTGATAATTTCAAAGCCTATGGAGTCACCGGTCATAGACATTTACCAGAGATTGAGCAAGGCATTGAGCAATTACTGGCCAGCAAATTCAGCCAACGTGTGCGCTTTTTACCCCATTTAGTG
Organism: Psychrobacter urativorans; assembly: GCF_904846695.1. Classification (GTDB taxonomy): domain Bacteria; phylum Pseudomonadota; class Gammaproteobacteria; order Pseudomonadales; family Moraxellaceae; genus Psychrobacter; species Psychrobacter urativorans. The sequence continues at coordinate 192,829 of NZ_CAJHBR010000003.1, read as the reverse complement.
CCGATGATACGCGGTATGTTCAGCTCTATTCATTTAGAGCTAACAGCGGCAGGCACTGCTGTCGATTGGCAGCAAGCATTTGAGAATAGTTATGCACAAGAAGGGTTTATAGATGTGTTACCGAGCGGTAGCTATCCAGATACCCGTAGTGTGCGTGCTAGCAACCGTTTGCGTATAGCTGTCCATCAAGATAATGAGCGGCTTGAGCTGACTATAATGGTCGTGCAAGACAATTTGGTCAAAGGCGCAGCAGGGCAAGCAGTACAGAACTTGAACGTTATGTTTGGTCTCAATGAAAGCTTGGGACTAAATGCGGCCCCTATTGTTCCTTAACGCTAAGTTGCTAGTTGTTGCTTTATATAGTTTGTTAGATAGATTTTTTATGACTGTAAGCGCTGATGACTAATGAAATAGGGGATTTGATGACTGAATCTCTTTTACGCTTTAGTCACTGTGGTTACAGCCTCATGCTAGGTATTGACGGTAAATTCCGTTATAATACTTCGCCTTTACTGTTAAGAGTACCCGTATAAATGCGTGTTAAGACTGCCCTACGCTTGCATTCGCAGCCTGCACGATTGTTGTGTTACGCTCCTGCATCTACAGCATCAACTGCTGCACCCAATACTATAGTTAGTGCGCTTGCTGATGATACCTTAGTGTCAGACGCTACAATAGACAGCTGCATGCCTTCTACTGCTTATAATAGCAATTACCATCACCGTATTAGTAGGCAACAAAGCGGTGCTAGTACTTTGCTGTTAGCCTTATTCGTGGTCGCTATATTAGTAACTTCGATTGTTGCAGTATTGCTAGGTCACAAGCTAGGTTATCAGAGTGGTTATTACTCTCAAGCTTCTAAAAATAAGCAAGTGATTGAGAACAGCGAACAGGCTACTACTGAGCTCAAAGACTTGCGTATGAGCAATAAAGTTCTTGCTAGTACAGCGGCTACAGCCAAACAAGAGCTGTCGATTAGTCTGAAAAATTTAGACGAGCTGCGTCAAAGCAAGCAGGAGTTAGAAGTTGAGAGTAAACAAGTAGCCCAACTTAATGAGTTCTACGCTGATTTTATCAGTGAAAAGGGTGGGATGCCTTTGCAAGTACTTGGTGCAAAAATTGAACCTTTGCCAGAGAATGCTTTTGAATACGGTTTTGATATAGGTATGCTTAGTAAAGATGCCTCAGCTAAGACTCTGACCGCTGTGTTAACCTTACAAAATAAAGACGATTTTGTAGAAGTACCTTTAGATCCTTCGCGTTTTTCTATCCAAGGTATTGTACGTATTCGTGGTCGTTTTGTGATGCCAGCTGGGTTTAAGCCTCTACAAGTTAAGCTTAGTTTGAAGGCGGGTAATGAAGAGGTTGAGCAGCTTTATAACTGGACAGTAGGGGCTATGGTAGATAGTATGCCGTTGTCGTTAATGGACTTACCAGAAGTTGATCAAAGCCCTATAGGTAGTGAAAAACTTGCCAGTATCAACGGAAAAAATCCGCAACAGTCGCAGTAGCCATAGTTATGTTTTTATAATAGTCATTACTTGTTAATGGCCATTGGTACTATCTGCTTTATTACTCTTGTTTAACAATAAATTTTGAATTGATTTTATGACAAAGCAGACCTTAATGACTTATGAGCAAACCGTAGCTGACTGGCATTTTCCAAATATACCAGTAGATCAGCGTGCCCAAGATAGCGACCCTGCAGGCGAGACTACTCCGCAGGCAGATGTATTGGTTGCTGAGCCAGAAGTAGCTAAGCCACCAATGTATGCCGTGGTGATGTACAACGATAATTACACTCCGATGGAGTTTGTAGTGTACATTTTGCAGTCAGAATTTCGTCATAATGTAGACTCTGCTGTTGAAATTATGCTCACTATTCACAATACCAGCAAAGGTATCGCTGGGATATATCCAAAAGATATCGCCGAAACCAAAGCCAAAAAGGTCAACAGTCTAGCCCATCGTGAAGGCTATCCTTTATTGACCCAAATTGAACCACATCAAGGCGAGTAATTAGTAACGTTCGCTAATAGTAGTTGGTTGCACGCATAGTCATGCTCATCTCGTTACCTATGCCAGTTTATGATGGCTGGCGCCCTCGCTAGCCATGACTCACGGTCATCAGTGTTGCTTTTTATCTAAGTGTTGTATCTATAAGTCCTTTATCCTTGTCACAAACCAACTTAACTTCTTGACACTAAGGGTTGATAATAAGCGTATTATTTACTCTTGATTTCCTCACCAAACAGCCTTATATACTACTTGTCATCAGCATAAGTATCATTCGTTATTATCTGTTCGATTATTCCACTTTTTACTCTTTAGTTTCATTATCTAGTTTTCATAAAAGTATCTTTTTAGTTCTCTAGCATTGCTACTCTAATAGCTGATTTTTTCTACAAATTAGCAACACCTAATCTAACTTGTGCCATTAGTTACAAGCTTTGATACACTTTAGCAGCGCTTAAAAGATTGACTCTAAGCGTTTATCATGTTGATATGAATGCATGTCTATTGTCATTGCTATGATAATTATTAACGCGGTTAGTAACGTGTTCTCGTTTGATACTATTACGTAATAATGATGCCATCGCCCTTGAACAAACTGTTTACCGCCCTGATTTAACAATCAAGTAACTCATAAAGCTATCCGCTTATAAAGATAAGTATAACCGTAGGAATCCGTTATGTTAAGTCGTCATCTTGAAGTGTCTTTACGTTTAGCTATGACGCTTGCGCGTCAAAAATCACACGAGTATCTTACCGTCGAACATCTGTTGTTAGCACTGCTGGAAAACACCCATGCTGTTAATACTTTAACGGCTTGTAATGCTAATGTCTCAAGTTTGCGCACGGAACTTGAAGCTTATATTAATAAGCATACGCCGACTGTGGATGTCGACATAGAGCAGTCACCACAACCTACTCAAAGCTTCGATCGTATTTTGCAGCGGGCAATATTTCACGTGCAATCTATTGGTGGTGGTCGTTTAGTTGAAGGCTCAGATATCTTAGTTTCTATGTTCTCAGAGCATGATACTTATGCTGTCTATTTGCTCAAAAAGCAAGGTATCAGTCGTCTGGAACTCACTCAATACTTGTCACATGGTCAAGATAAGGCTGAGTCAACTGAGCCGCGTGCATCGAGCACTGGCGAACGTCGTAGTGCTTCTGAAAAGACTAGTAAAGATCCGTTGGTCGAGTTTGCTACTAACTTAAATCAGCGTGCTGCCGAAGGCAAGACTGATCCGTTGATTGGTCGTGGCCCAGAGATTGAACGTGCGGCTCAAGTATTATGCCGCCGCCGTAAAAACAATCCGCTATTGGTTGGTGAGCCGGGCGTTGGTAAGACTTCTATCGCTGAAGGTTTAGCTTGGTTGATTATTAATGACAAAGCCCCTAAACCGCTAAATGGCTGTGTGATTTATAGCCTAGATATAGGAGCACTAATCGCCGGTACAAAATATCGTGGTGATTTTGAAAAGCGCATGAAGTCTTTACTTGATGCACTAAAGAACAAGCCTAACGCTATTTTATTCATCGATGAAATTCATATGATTATTGGCGCTGGTTCGTCAATGAGCAGTAATATGGATGTGTCTAACCTTATCAAACCCGCCCTTGCTAACGGTGAGTTACGCTGTGTAGGCTCAACGACGTTTACTGAGTACCGTCAAGTGTTTGAAAAAGATCATGCATTGTCACGTCGTTTCCAGAAGATTGATGTAAAAGAGCCAACTATCGATGAGAGCATCGATATCTTGCGAGGTCTTAAACCGCGTTATGAAGAGTTTCATAATGTTGAGTATACCGATGAAGCTTTGATAAGTGCAGTACAGCTATCCGCTAAGCACATCCATGAGCGTTTCTTGCCCGATAAGGCAATTGATGTTATCGATGAAGCGGGTGCTTATAAGCGTTTAGGAGTGATTCCTGATGCCGACGATATTCAAGCTGAAGAAAGCTTTATCGCTGACTTAGAAAAACAGATCGATGAGTCAGATTATGATGAAGATGATGATATCGAAAACCAGATGCTTGATGATGCTACTGCTGCTAAAGCAAACGATGATTCTAGTTCTGATAACGATACGCAGCAAGCCGGTCTTGGTAAAGTTAAGGGTAATAAAGCACCTATAAAAATCGATGTAAGTGATATTGAAGCTATCGTCGCTAAGCTAGCACGCATTCCACCCAAGTCAGTATCCAGTGATGATAAGAGTATCCTTCAGCACTTAGACCGTGACCTAAAACGTTTAGTATTTGGTCAGGACGAGGCAATTGCTAATCTAGCTGACGCCATTAAGCTGTCACGTGCCGGTCTTAAATCACCTGATAAGCCTATAGGTTCCTTTATGTTTGCTGGCCCGACTGGGGTTGGTAAGACAGAAGTCTCGCGTCAATTGGCCAATTTGTTGGGTGTGGAGTTAGTACGCTTTGATATGTCAGAGTATATGGAAGCTCATACTGCTTCACGCTTAATTGGTGCACCACCGGGCTATGTTGGTTATGATCAAGGCGGCCTGCTTACTGAAAAGATCAATCAGCATCCGCATTGTATCTTGTTATTTGATGAGATTGAAAAGGCGCATCCAGATGTCTTTAACTTGCTATTGCAGGTCATGGATCATGGTACTTTGACTGATAATAACGGCCGAGTAGCTATCTTTAAACAAGTGGTTGTCATTATGACCACTAACGTTGGTGCTGATAGTATTAGTCGCTCTTCTATGGGCTTCACTCAGCAGGATCACAGCCGTGATAATAATGAAGCACTCAAACGGGTCTTTACTCCTGAATTCCGTAACCGTCTCGATGCAATTATCCAGTTTAATGCTTTAGATGCATCAGTGGTTGTCTCAGTAGTTGATAAGTTCTTAGTTGAATTGCAAGTTCAGCTTGATGATAAGCAAGTTACTTTAGAGATTGATGATGAGGTTCGTGAGTACTTAGCGGACAAAGGCTACGATCGTTTAATGGGCGCACGTCCAATGCAGCGTCTGATTCAAGACGAAATCAAAAAGCCGTTGGCGAGTATGATTTTGTTTGGTGATTTGGTCAACGGTGGGGTAGTACATCTCACTTTAGAGCCAGAGAAAACGGCGGATACAGACTCGGTTAACCTTGATAAAAATAGTGATAAAGGTTCAGCGGATAGCCGTATTATACTCACAGTAGTCGAAACCCATGAGCCACGTTCAGACTCTGAATCATTAGCAAGCTAAGCTAGAGCTTTTGCTTTATAAAAAACGGTTACTACGGTAGCCGTTTTTTTATAGCTGCTATTTGCCCAGCCTTAAGATAATTTGTCTTACTAGAGGGTTATATTCAAACAGTCTTGTATCAGATTTTTGTCGTATCAAAGTTTTTATTATTATTAAATATAGTTATTTAATATAGCTATGAAATACAACTATTGGCTATAATTATTAAGGGTAATAATGAAAAACAAGCGATTTTTTTGCTACTATAATTAGCTTAATAATGCACTTGCAAATGTCAGTAAATCTGGCTAAAAAGCGTTATCCTAGCGCCACTGTAAACTCGCTCCGTTATAAAATTATAAATAAAGGAATAAGGCTATGAATTTGTTTGATAAAAATGACGATGAAGCTGTCAGTAATAATAAAACAGCAGCAGAAAAAAAAGCTATCTTGGATAATGTGCGATTACCACAGGACTGGAAAATAGCCTTGGAAGAAGAGCTAACTTCTGACAATATGGATCAATTGCGTGCTTTTTTAAAACAAGCCTATCAATCAGAGGCTAATATCTATCCGCCAGCCAATCTGATGTTTAATGCTTTTAACTTAACGCCTTTAGCGCATGTCAAAGTAGTCATTTTAGGCCAAGATCCTTATCATCGCCCAGGTCAAGCTATGGGCTTATCTTTTTCAGTGCCTAAGACCATTCCTAAACCACCTTCGCTTAATAATGTGCTAAAAGAGATGGCTCAGGATATCGGTACTGCTACTTCTAAGCATGGCGATCTGACGTATTGGGCTGAACAAGGAGTGTTATTGCTAAACAGCTCTTTAACGGTCAGTGAAGGCGAGCCTAATAGCCATCAAAACGCAGGGTGGGAGCAGTTCACTGACGCGGTTATTGAAGTGATAAATCAACAAACCGAGCATACAGTATTTATTTTATGGGGCAGTAAAGCGCAAAAAACTGGTAAATATATTAATACTGATAAGCATCTTATCTTAACTGCCGTGCACCCCTCACCACTAGCAGCCAATCGTGGCGGGTTCTTTGGTACTAGACCCTTTTCAAAGACTAACGACTATTTAGCACAATATGGCAAAACCCCTATTGACTGGCAATTACCGCAGTAGCCAATGATGAATAATAACTCTCAGCACCTTAGACGATTGCCAAATGACTGGCCATCAATAAGCCAGTCGCTCGCTAATAGTAAGTTTTGGTCATTGCAAGATGTTCAATGGATGCATTATGCTTTGACGCTGGCACAACAAGGTGCCGCTTGTGGTGAGGTGCCAGTAGGGGCCGTGTTGATTCATGACAATGCCATTATTGGTAATGGCTTTAATGAGCCTATAGGCCGTCACGATGCAACAGCTCATGCAGAGATCGTGGCAATTAGGGGAGCTTGTCAGCATTTGAATAACTACCGCTTAGCGCCAAAGACTACTTTATATGTGACACTAGAGCCTTGTACAATGTGCATTGGGGCCATGATTCATGCCCGTGTTGATAGGTTGGTCTATGCCGCTTTTGAGCCTCGTGCAGGTATGGTAGGTAGTCAAATGGACTTGAGTAGTAAAGATTTTTATAACCATCAATTGCAGGTGAATAGAGGCTTGCTGAACGAGTCTAGTGCTCAGCTGCTAAAAGCCTTCTTTCGTCAGCGCCGAAAAGCAGCTAAGAAAAATAAACCACAATAATATTAATAAACAAAATTGCTGTCACTAGGCTAGTGGTAGTCCTATTTATTTGCTATAATATGCGCCTATTTGGCTGTGAAAAATATATAGCTAACATTACCCTGAGTGCCTATAAGTGAGTTCTATGACTGCTTTTACGTCATTATCTGATACTAAAGCTGCTGATAAAAGTAGCCAAGTGCTACGCTATCCAGTTATTTGTATTGATGGGCCAAGCGGTGCAGGTAAAGGCACGGCAGCATGGCGTTTAGCCAAAGAGCTGGATTACCAACTCCTAGACTCGGGAGCTTTATATCGCATAGTTGGACTCAAGGCTTTTGAAGCTGGCCTATTAGCAGATAGCTTATTAGATGAACAAGCTATTGCGGCTTTAACTCAAAAGTTAGCTATTAGCTTTAAGCCGAACGAAGCCACTGGCAATGTAGATATTTTAGTTGATGGCACTTTAATCGGTACTGATATTCGTAATGAAACTGTTGGTGGCTATGCTTCACAAGTAGCGGTATTCCCACAAGTTCGTCAGGCGCTATTGCAACTGCAGCAAGATATGGCCAGTCGTTCAGGATTAGTCGCTGATGGTCGTGACATGGGGACGGTAGTGTTTCCAGATGCCGACGCTAAAGTATTTCTGACTGCTAGTGCCCAAGCCCGTGCAGCGCGCCGAGTAACCCAGTTGACGGATGCTGGAGAGAATGCAAGTTATGACTCAATTTTAGCAACGATTAAAGCTCGTGATGATCGTGATGAGAATCGCGCGATTGCGCCATCGAAGCCGGCAGCAGATGCACTAGTAATCGATAGCTCAGCACTAAATGCACAACAAGTTTATCAGCAGATAAAGAGCCATTGTCAAGCCAAGGGTATCTGTTGCGATTAGTTATAAATAGCTAAAGATTTTTAGTAGTATAAAAATAAATGCAATAGCTACGTAAAACATCTTCTAAAGATAGGGTTTTTACTATAAAATTGCAGTAATTAGAATGACATAGCTTGCGTAGGGTTATTTAGTAGAAAATACATAACCGCATTATAGAGTTTGAGTAGGCTGAGACTGTTGTTGCTAGTGAGTTACCGCTTTAAACTTACTAGCAACAACTGTTTTATTATATGAATATGTAGGATATAAAACCAGTATCTCGTTTTATGTATTCATAAATTTGATCCGTACTGTGCTGGACAGGATACGGCTATACAAAGGTAGACATAATGGAATCATTTGCTGAACTATTTGAAGCGAGCATTGAAGAAACAGGTCTTGATATCGAGCGTGGCTCGGTTATTACAGGTACTGTTGTGGCCATCGATAACGACTGGATCACTGTTGATACTGGTCTGAAATCTGAAGGTATTGTCGCTCGTGAAGAGTTTTTAAGCGAAGAAGGCGAACTTGAAGTTGAAGTTGGCGATACTGTCGACGTTGTGGTTGAAGCGGTTGATAACGGTATGGGTCAAACCTTACTGTCACGTGAAAAAGCCAAACGCGTTGAAACTTGGAATATCCTTGAAAAAATCTCTGACAATGATGAGATTGTAAAAGGTATTATTTCAAGTAAAGTTAAAGGCGGTTTTACTGTTGATATCGGTTCAGTACGTGCGTTCCTACCAGGTTCATTAGTAGATGTTCGTCCTATTCGTGACACTACGCACCTTGAAGGCAAAGAGCTAGAGTTTAAAGTTATTAAACTTGATCAAAAGCGTAACAACGTTGTTGTTAGTCGTCGTGCCGTTATGGAAGCTGAAAACTCAGCTGAACGCGAAGAGCTATTGAACAAGCTTGAAGAAGGTATCGAGATCGAAGGTATCGTTAAGAACCTTACTGATTATGGTGCGTTCGTAGATCTAGGTGGTATCGATGGTCTATTGCATATCACTGATATGGCATGGCGTCGTATTAAGCATCCATCTGAAGTCGTTGAAGTTGGTCAAGACCTAAAAGTTAAAGTATTGAAGTTTGATCGTGAGCGCAATCGCGTAAGCTTAGGTCTAAAACAACTTGGTACTGATCCTTGGGATAACGTTGGCGGTACTTACCCAGTAGGTAGCGTAGTTAAAGCTCGCGTAACTAACCTTACTGATTATGGTTGTTTCGCTGAAATCTCTGAAGGTATCGAAGGTCTAGTTCACGTATCAGAGATGGATCATACTAACAAAAACATCCACCCATCTAAAGTAGTTCAAGTGGGCGATGAAGTTGAAGTAATGATTCTTGATATCGATGAAGAACGTCGTCGTATCAGCTTAGGTATCAAACAGACTCTTGCTAATCCATGGGATGAGTTTGATAAGAAACATGAGCGCGGTGATAAAATCTCTGGCACTATCAAGTCAATCACTGACTTTGGTATCTTCATTGGTCTAGATGGCGGTATCGATGGGCTAGTACACCTATCTGATATCTCTTGGAATGAGACTGGCGAAGACGCTATCCGTAACTACAATAAAGGCGACACCGTAGAAGCTATGGTATTGTCTGTAGATGCAGAAGCTAACCGTATCAGCCTAGGTGTTAAGCAACTAAGTTCAGATCCATTTAACGAATACTTGGTTAACAATGACCGTGGTGCTATCGTTAATGGTAAAGTAAAAGAAGTTGATGCTAAAGGCGCAACTATTGAGCTTGCAGACGAAGTAGAAGCTTATCTACGTGCCTCTGAGATCCAACGTGACCGCGTTGAAGATGCTACTAAGCATCTGACTGTTGGTGATGATGTTGAAGCTAAAATCATCAGTGTTGATCGTAAGACTCGTAACATCAGCTTGTCAATCAAAGCTAAAGATGAAGCTGAAGAGCGTCAAGCAATTAAAGATCTTGGCGGCGCAAGCACTACTGCTGCTGCTCCAGGTTCTGATGCTCAGCCAAAAACTATCGGTGACTTGATCAAAGAGCAAATGCAATAAGCTGCTTTTTAATAACCACTGATCAATAAGTAATACTATAAGAGAGCGACTTAGGTCGCTCTTTTTGCATTTGTATTTTACGATTATTAACTCTTTTATAGGATTAAGGCCAAAAACCATGGCTGTTTAAGATCATGATATTCTGTTGATATTGACCGAATTTCCTATTACTATGTACAATACTAGTAACTAAATGTAAAATAGTAAATATACATCTTTAGAGAAATTTTTAACCTCTCTAATTAAATTTTGCTTGAGTCAAAATTCCATTGGCAAACGTAACCATTTACTAATAAGGCAAGCGTAACAATGCAACAAACGATTAATAAATCTGATTTTATCAATAACTTAAGTGTTAACTGTGACACTATGACTGATGTGGTTGTAGATGATGCTGTACGCGAAATACTAAACTTGATGGTAGATACCTTAGCGAATGATGGTCGAGTAGAAGTTCGTGGATTTGGTAGTTTTTGTCTTCATCATCGTCGAGCTCGTATGGGTCGTAATCCAAAAACGGGAGAAACCGTTCCAGTACCGGCTAAAGCTATTCCTCATTTTAAACCCGGTAAAGCTTTGCGTGAGGCAGTAAACGACACCATAGCTTAACTATTGGCTTTTTATTGGTAACGAGTTGTTTTAAATTAGTCTCTAATACTTACTGTTAAGGTGTTTATACCATGCGTATTCTGTTATTTATATTGTTATTTTTGAGCTTTGCTTATGCATTAGGCTTAGTCTTAGCCAATAATGCTGATATAGGTGTAAACCTGCTATTCTCGCAAGCCCCTGCTATGAATTTAGGGTTATTGCTCATACTTTGTATGATTTTAGGTATTATCATCGGCATGCTATTAGCGTTGTTAATGTTCCGAGTCTTGCAGAACAAGTGGGAAATATCGCGCTTACAAAAGCAGAATAATAGCCTACAAGAGCAGTTAGATCAGGCCAAGGTAGTTATAGATAGACAAGCTAACGCACCAACAGTAGAAGAGGCGGTTTATGGTGCCTCTAATGTTCGTATCGATAATGACAGTAATAGAATTGCTAATCCTTCAGATGCAACAGTACTGAGCAAACGTAAACTTGACTAATAGTTATAGTTACTATTTATTCGTGTTGAATCTTCCTAGGTAGTCATTGCTGTAATCGAAGGTTCAACATGTCCTAGCGTAATATTAATTTAAAATATGATATAGAACGGCATCGCTATGACTGATAATTTACAAATTTCTAAGCAGATAACTTCTCCAATTATTGTGGCTTTAGACAGCGCGTCAATAGCTGAGGCTCTAGCATTAGCAGATAGCTTGGATCCAACGCTTTGCCGCTTAAAAGTAGGTAAAGAGTTATTTACTCGTTCAGGCCCTGCTATTGTAGAAGCTCTACATCAGCGTCAGTTTGAAGTCTTTTTGGACTTAAAGTTCCATGATATTCCCAATACTACAGCACAAGCAGTTCTAGCAGCTGCTGACATGGGAGTGTGGATGGTTAATGTCCATGCTAGCGCTGGCGAAAAAGCTATGTCATTAGCTAAGCGACGTCTGCTAGACGGCAATTATCAGACGCTCCTCATCGCTGTCACAGTCCTGACTTCTATGGATCAGACTATGCTAGCGCAGATTGGAGTGGAAAGTGATTTAGATACTCAAGTCAGTCGCTTAGCTCAGTTAACTCAACGCTCAGGTCTTGATGGGGTAGTATGTTCAGCGCAAGAGGCAAAAGTGATCAAGGCACTGTGTGGTCATGACTTTAAGCTAATTACGCCCGGTATACGTCTGCCAGAAGATAGTAATGATGATCAGCAACGTATCTGCACCCCTAAACAGGCACTTGCAGAAGGCTCTGACTATTTGGTTATCGGACGTTCGATCACTCAAGCAGTTAATCCAACCGCCAAGTTACAGCAAATATTGCACAGTATTTGATCTGCAAATAAGCCTATAATTAAAAAAGACAACGCTTAAAGTTGTCTTTTTTAGTTTCTAGCCCTATATAAATAGGGGGTAGGTTAACTAATTAACATTTTTTATTAATATTGGATAGTATGAAACTACAGATTTTAAGCGACTTACATATAGACAGTTACGCCAGACAATCACAAGAGCTAGGTCACATCCCAAAGACGGATGCCGATGTAGTGTTAGTGGCTGGTGATACTGCAAACAGTGATACTGGCATGCCGTGGCTGCAGCAGCAGGCAGAACGCTTGCAAGTACCGCTAATTACGGTTGCTGGTAATCATGAGTATTTTAATGAAGACGTGCTACATTTCGATCAGAAGCTGGCTACTTGGGACAACTATAATGCAGTGAGCAACCAAGGCGTTAGGGTGCTGCAATGTCAGCATATAGACATAGGTGAAGTACGTATTTTAGGCTGTACCTTGTGGACAGATTATCAGTATCAAGCCAATGAAGACACTATGGCAACGGCCCGACGCTTTATGCGTGATTATAAGCAAATCTATGCTGGTACGGATCTATTCTCGCCTGAGTTATCAATACAGTTACATACTAAGCAGCGTCACTGGCTTCAGCAAGCGCTGATCACGGCTGAGCAATTAGGCAAAAAAACGATAGTGATGAGTCATCACAGTATTAGCCCTCTATCAGTGTCAGAGAAGTATGCCACCTTACCTAGTAATGCCGCTTTTGTCAGTGATTTATCGGCATGGATGAGTGAGTCTTGGGCACCAGTATTATGGGTGCATGGCCATACCCATGAAGCCTTTGATTATCGTATTGATAAAACTAGAGTCATCGTTAATCCTCGGGCTTATCCTAATGAGGTTAGTAGTACCGATATTGAGTTTGCTTGGGATAGAGTGATCGAGATTTAGAGCGTATTACCGGGTATTAATGGTTAATTACTAATAATGCTAACAGCGTTAGTTATTTTCAGGTATCTTTAGTTATATTGCTACCAAATTTGTATTTCGTTCACTCCAGACAAAAAATCTGCTACGCTAGCTATTATGAGCAAATACCCTACATCATCTAGTGCTGAATTATCAGCTGAAATGCTGGTAAAGCCAGTATTGAACATATCAGCACCTGCGCATCTGCCCGATAGTATGGTGCCTTCAGTTAGCTTATTGCCTACTGACAAACGACTGATTCTATTCACTAGACACTCATTACGTGAGCGTTCTGATGGTAACGGCTTTACTAGCTATCAGCTGCCACTAACTGCTAAGGGTCGGGTACTGGCTAAGTCTTGGGGGCGTTGGCTAGACGGTAATCTACCTTACTCCCTTGATGTTGATAGCATCTCAAGCCCTATAGGACGGTGCATTGACACCGCACAATTGATGCAAGAAGGTGCAGGCTTGCAACGTTGCATAGCTCATCAGTCATTATTAGTAGAGCCTGGCAGCTTAGTGACTGAGCCTGAAACGGTTAGTGAGGTATTTAAAGAGATTGGGGTACTAAATTTCATCAATAGGTTTTTGCAAGGTAATCTTCAAGGCACCAAGAATTCTTATCAAGGTGGCATAGATATCTTGTCGCTGTTTTATCAGCATCAGCCAGAGCAAGGTCATTTAATGCTTGCAGTCAGTCATGACACTTTATTATCCGCATTCTTGGCTGTAATGTTCGACATCAAAGAAGTGGGCTGGAATGATTGGCCAAAGATGATGGAGGGAGTGTTTTTGTGGTTCGATCATAAACCTTTTATTGAAACTAGCGTTCATCTCGTCTGGCGTGGTAAAGTCCATAGCCGTACCGTGAGCAGCTTGCTGGAGGATTATTACTCTTCAGGCTATCCTCAGAGCCATCAGAGCAAGTTATTACTACCACCTGAAGTTAAGTGGCATTAAGCTTACTGATTGAGTCTGCGGTTTGTTTACTAACGCATTAACTAAGGTGATTAGCAGTATTTAAATAGCTTTTTATCGGCATAAAAAAACCTTGTCACTAGGACAAGGTTTTTTTTCGTACAGTCTAAACTAAAACAGTCTTAAGCTTGTAGGCCTTTGATAGTTTTGTTTAGGCGACTTTTACGACGAGCCGCTTTATTCTTATGAATAATACCTTTGTCAGCCATACGATCAAGAACCGGTACCGCTTTTTTGTAAGCTTCGGTAGCCGCGTCATAATCTTTAGCTGCGATTGCCGCATCAACACGCTTTAAGTAAGTACGAACCATAGAGCGTTGTGACGCAGAGTTCTGACGACGTTTAGTGTTTTGACGGGCGCGTTTACGAGCTTGTGCAGTATTAGCCACGCGTATCTCCTTGATAAAGACAGATAAAAATATGAATGTGAGTTGCAATAATTGGCTTAATCATCATTAGTAATGAACAGCCGTTTCATTATTAATAATATCGATGACAAATATAAATAAGCCATCGCAAACGCTGAGACTATTTGGAATAATTAAATAGTCTTAACGTGTAAAGGCGGTTATCTTAGCAAATTATTGCGCTTAGAACAATATATTTGATAGCCAATGCGTAAACAAGTGCAATACTTAGCTAGTATTTGGCGTAATACGGCTATGATTAGCAAATATGACCCTAATATACTTAGCTGATAAAATCCCTTACAATAAATCGTCAACAAACCACTCCGTTATTCGCCAACTTAGGTATGATATTAATATCTCCTCACCGAAATACCATACTTTTAGTAGCCAATTGCATTGGTGGCTTTTATTAGTAACAATGGTTGTTATGGGCTTACCTTTTTAACAATTAGGTCGGTAGACCTCACGACTCTAAAAATGGACAAGATATGCAACGAAAAGCAATAGTTATTGGCGCGACAGGGTTGGTAGGACAACATCTTGTCAAGCAGCTTAGTGAGCTTTACGATACCTTAATCGTGATTGCACGGCGTCCACCGCGCTATATCAATGCCAGTATGCATTTTTATCAAGTTAATGATTTTGACAACTTAACCGAAGTGTTTACTAGCATTGGGGTAAATAAGAGTACTGACGCTTTTAGTTGCCTTGGCACTACTAAAAAACAGGCCGGCAGTGATGAAGTCTTCCGTAAAGTTGATCATGATTATAATGTTAACTTTGCTAAGCTCTGTCATAGCAAGGGTGTGGAAAACTTCTTTTTACTCTCATCAATGAATGCTGATATTGATAGCCGCTTTTTGTACAATAAAGTGAAAGCTGAGACAGAAAACTCGATAACTGAGTTGGATTTTAGCCAGTTGGTAATATTTCGTCCCTCATTATTACTTGGCAAACACAAAGGGCGTCCGTTAGAGAGCATCAGTCAAAAAGCTTTTCAGCTGATTTCGCCGCTGTTATCTGAATCCCTACCGCTACATCCTATCTCTGCCAAACGTGTCGCTAGTGCTATGGCGATGAGCGCTCACGATATATATGAGCGCAACAAGTACCGCCCTGAACCTAGTATCAATAATGTCACTGTTATCGAAAATAAGCAGATGCTTGCGATGACGCGAGTAAAACATTAAGCTAACTACTCAGTAGCAATAAATAGACATACAAGCTAAAAATAGCCTAAGTATCAATAGTTATAGTAACAGTAACAGTAACAGTAACAGTAACAACGCTATTATCAATAATAATCACTATTAGAAGTGCTTTAAGATAAAGCTTAATAATAATTATCAACAAGGAGTGTATAGATGTCAGAAGCTACTATGAATAAAGAGAATTTTGTCACTTGTGATCTTTTAGATGCCAATCCTGAGTCGCAAGTTTGCCTGCCAAATATAGAGGGTAAGTCATTTTACAGTTTTGGTGGCAAAGATAGATTTTGTGGCGAGATTGTCACAGTAAAATGTTTTGAGGATAATAGTCGTGTCAAATCTTTGCTTAATAGCGATGGCAAAGACAGCAATGGCGAAGGTAAAGTGCTAGTAGTTGACGGTGGCGGCTCTATGCGTTGTGCGCTACTAGGCGATATGATTGCGCAGTCGGCGATAGACAATGACTGGGCGGGCATCATCATTTATGGCTGTGTGCGTGATGTTGATGATATGGCTCAAATGGAACTTGGCGTTATGGCATTGGGTTGCATCCCACGCAAATCTAACCGCCGCGATGAAGGTCAAACCGATCTTGAAATTAGCTTTGGTGACTTGACCCTTAATTCGGGTATGTTTATATATGCAGATAACAATGGGATCATTGCTAGCGATAGAGCCTTGATATAGCCTATAATTTTATTCGTTATTATATTGCTTACCTGTAGTATTTATAACAACGTAATACTTAGCAAGTATAGTACTGATAAAATACAGCAGGTTATAAATCTCAGCTTAGCGGCTGGGATTTTTGCTTTAGTAAACGAATTGTCATCTTAATCACAAACCGTTACGGCATACATTTTGGTCAAACGGCAAAAAATTCGTATAATAACCCTCTGACTTTTAACTTAGATCCTACTATCTATGCCTATTACTGCTCTGACTGATGCTTTTGCCCCTATTAACCAGCAGCTATTCCCCATTGACAATGCGCAGCGACGCTGGCTGACGCCGGTGCATGGTGCTGTCAGTAGCTTATGGCTAGCAAGCTTGATTCAATCACCATTTTGGGATGTGGCAGAGCGCCTAAAAGTAGTAGTCACTCGCGATCAAAATCAGCTTAATCAAATTGAGACTGAGTTGGCGTTTTGTGGCGTCGACGCTTATGTGTTTCCTGATTGGGAAACTTTAACCTACGATGAGTTGTCACCGCATCAAGATATTGTCAGCGAACGTATTAACCTGCTGACTGATATGCCAACTTCAGGGGTGCTGTTGATATCTATTCAAGCTTTGATGCATCGTGTTGCACCTCCAAGCTGGTTAATAGGTCAACATTTTGATCTTAGTGTGGGCGATCAATTCGATATTAATACCCAGCGTGAGTTATTAGCAAAAGCCGGTTACCGAGCGGTCGAAAATGTATTTGAGCCAGGAGAGTTTGCTGTACGTGGCAGTATCATTGATATTTTTGCGATGGGCCAACCCTTTCCACTGCGCTTAGATTTGTTCGATGACGAGATTGAGACTATTCGGTTTTTTCATCCACAAACCCAGCGTACGCTTACTGAGGATGATCTTAAAGCGATGTTATCTGGCAATGATAGCAGTATGGGTAAAGAGTCGATATCGCTATTACACAAGCTACCTGATATCTCTAAGCCTATTCAACAGTTCCAGATTCTACCAGCAAAAGAGTTCCCACTAGAAGAAGGTAGAGAAACCTTTCGGATGAACTTTGCGGCGATGTTCCCTAATACCAGTAGTCGCAAATTTGAGCTGTATAAAGATGTAATGGCTGGTATCTCTAGTAGTGGTGTTGAATATTACCAGCCGTTATTTTTTGATCTAAAAGACTGGGCTCAGGAGAGTAGCCTCTTCGCTTATCTGCCTAGTAATGCCTTGTTAATCTCTGATGAGCTAATTAGCGAGCATCAAGTTGAGTACTGGTCACAGATTCAACGGCGTTATGAAGAGCGTCGCCATGATATTGATAAGCCTATCGTTGCTCCTGAATTATTGTATTTGTTATCTAATACCCTAAACGAGCATCTGAACCGTTATCCGCGAGTTATCCTAAGCGCGCGTAATGAGCTAGTGCAGATGACGGATGTGGCTTCAATTGATAACGAGAGCTCAGTATCAGAGCCGCCATCAGCTTTAACTGTAAATAAACAACAAGGTTTAGTCACCTTAAATGTTCAACCACCACCGCAGCTAGCAGTCAATCATCAGAAGTCTGAACCGCTAGCTGAGCTATTAGCTTTTTTAGGGTTACAAGCACAAGCTGCGACCCCGGTATTGATCGTTGCCGAAACTGCGGGTCGTCGAGAGATTTTGATTGAGCTGTTTAAGGGCAAGATTGATGTGACTGCATATGCAACTTTCAAAGAATTTCTAGCGGCTGAACACTCTAGTGCTTTAAATACTAACAACCAACGTCCTCATGTCGGGCTCACAGTTGCTCCTATTGAGCGCGGTGTTTATGTCCCTGAGCGCTTAGTAGTTATTAGTGAGACGCAACTGTTTGGCCGGCAAGTGTTGCAAACTCGTCGCCGTCGCCAGAGTGGGGTGTCAGAAGAGTTCTTAGTCAAGAGCGTTACTGAAATGACCCAAGGCAGCCCTATTGTGCATATTGAGCACGGTATCGGTCGCTATAACGGTTTGATTACCTTAGATGTCGGTGATGGTGACCAAGAGTTTATTCACTTAAAATACGCTGATGAAGCCAGTATTTATGTGCCAGTTGCTAATTTGCAAATGATTAGCCGCTATAGTGGCGGTGATCCAGCGCTTGCCCCTTTACATAAGATTGGCAGTGGGAAGTGGGATAGGGCCAAGCAAAAAGCCCTCGAGCAGATACATGACGTTGCTGCTGAGCTACTTAATATACAGGCTAGACGTGAAGCCAAAGTTGGTATTCATTTCAAAATTGATATCTCGCAATATGAGCTATTTGCTAGTCAGTTTGCTTTTGAAGAGACTCCGGATCAGGCCAATGCTATTCATGCGGTGATGGAGGATATGAAACAAAATCAGCCAATGGATCGCTTGATATGTGGTGACGTGGGTTTTGGTAAAACGGAAGTCGCTATGCGAGCAGCCTTTATCGCGGTTAGTGCTGGTTATCAAGTGGCGGTATTAGTGCCAACTACTTTGCTGGCAGGACAGCATGAAGATAACTTCCGTGATCGTTTCGCTGATTGGCCGGTACGTATCGAAACCTTATCGCGATTTGGGGGCAAAAAGCATCAACAGACAGTGTTAACTGACTTAGCAGCGGGTAAAGTTGATATTGTTATCGGTACTCATAAGTTGCTACAGCCTGATGTTAAGTTTTCTAACTTAGGCTTGATGATTGTCGATGAAGAGCATCGTTTCGGTGTCCGGCACAAAGAGCGTATCAAAGCTATTCAGACTGATGTCGATAGCATGTCAATGACTGCTACTCCTATTCCGCGTACTCTGAATATGGCATTATCAGGTATGCGAGATATGTCTATTATCGCCACCCCGCCAGCACGTCGTTTGGCTATCAAGACTTTTGTGATGCAAAAAACAGATGCTTTGATGAAAGAGGCTATATTACGTGAGCTACTACGAGGCGGGCAAGTTTATTTGCTGCATAATGATGTAGCTAGTATTGAGCGTATGGCAGAAACTATCCGTGAGCTAGTACCTGAGGCTAGAGTAGGGGTTGCACACGGGCAGATGCAGGAGCGTCAGCTTGAGCAAGTTATGGAGCAGTTTTACCATAAGAACTTCAATGTGCTGATCTGCTCTACTATCATCGAAACGGGTATCGATGTTCCTAATGCTAATACTATCATTATCGAGCGTGCTGATAAATTTGGCTTAGCGCAACTGCATCAGTTGCGTGGTCGAGTGGGACGTAGCCATCACCAAGCCTATTGCTACTTGCTTGTGCCATCACTTAAGGGGCTAAAAGGCGATGCTAAGCGGCGCTTGCATGCCATCGAGCGTGCTAATACTTTAGGGGCAGGGTTTATGCTAGCCAGCGAAGATTTAGAGATTCGCGGAGCAGGCGAGATACTCGGTAAGCAGCAGAGTGGTAATATGCAAGCGATAGGCTTTAGCCTATATATGGATATGCTAGAGCGTGCTACTAAAGCGATCAAGGCTGGTCGTGAGCCCGATCTAAATACCCCGTTATCATTGACTAGTGAGATTAACTTACATAGCTCGGCGCTGATACCTGAAGAGTATCTGCATGATGTGCATCAACGTTTGCTGTTCTATAAGCGTATTAGTAATGCCGATGATCGAGAAGCTTTAATCGATATTCGTACTGAAATGATTGATCGATTTGGCACTTTACCCGATCAAACTAAGCAGCTATTTGCAGTACATGGATTGCGTATCCAAGCTGAGCCCTTGATGATTAATAAGATCGATGCTAATAGTAATAGTATGACTTTAGAGTTCGCTCCTGATACGCCAGTTGACGCTTTAGCTATTATAAAATTGATTCAGACTGATGGTCAGCGTTATCGTATGAATGGCGCATCAGGTATTCGTTATAGTGACTCGGCTAAACTTGCAACTGCGCAACAGCGGGTAACGGCGGTCCAAGACTTGTTACGCTATTTTGATAATCATAAAGTAGTAGAGCCTGCATAGAGGTTTTACTATAGCTTAGGCATTTAGACTATAAACTTAGCTGGGTAGCCCTTATTAACGCTAAGGGTTATTTGTAAAGTTGTCTATCTTATTATAGGATAAAGCTTGTTGTTTGATTGGGTCGTCATTGCGACTATGAATAATGGCCTTGGTTGTACTGGCCTATTAGATAATTTCTAACAATATTTAACCCTAGTACAGTTAAGGTAGATATGACAATGACGCTATTTTATCTGTTAGATAACTGATAAAATGACATCAGTAGACTTTTTGTGGGTTTTATTTCCTTTATTAATACTTTATAACAAGAGAAACCGTCATTATGTTCCAATTACATCCTAAGCTTGCTGCCGATAGTTTTTTGGTGGGCGATTTCCCGTTATCAACTTGTCGTTTGATTAATGATTGTCAGTTTCCTTGGTTGATATTGGTACCACGAGTATCAGGCATTAAGGAGCTTTATGAGTTGTCTGAGAGCGATCAGACGCAGTTTTTACGTGAGTCAAGCTGGTTATCGAGCCAGTTAGCTAAGACTTTTCAGGCGGATAAAATGAATGTCGCAGCTCTTGGTAATCAAGTGCCACAATTACATTTTCATCATATTGTACGTTACCAAAATGACAGTCAATGGCCAAACCCAGTATGGGGTATACCTGCGATACCTTATAGCCAAGAAGTTATGGCACAAATGCAGCAAACTTTGATGATGGCGCTACGTGGACATCATCAAATGCCTTTTGATTGGCAAATGTGAGAGGCGACTGCTGTACTGTAAGCGCTAGATAACTAGGGAATAGAGCCTTTTTTGCGCCGCTCGTTTGATATATTAAACGCCGTTATCGATAATTTAGGATTTTTTAGCTAAATTATTTGATATAAGGCGTTTTTTTTGTGACAAACGGTAGATTATCTATATGATTATATCCTTATAATCTATAAGCTGATAAAGCCTTATCAAAAGACATGTCTTGCAACTCCTTCTCCTTATTTTCTTTTGGTAATAACGAGTCAATAGTATGGTCGTTTTAGAGCCACTGAAACCTGATCCCTCGTCCAAATCCCATACTGTGGGTAGCTTTGATTATCCAGAAGTCCTAGTATTGTTGCTTACTGTGACTCTCATAGTGCTACATTCCAAGTTTACTCCCGAATCGATGGCATTATTCGTGGCTGTCAGCATTCCTAGTTTGATGATTTTGATTTACAACTATCGGCGTCAAACTAGCTTCTGGACTTCTAATATAGTAGTGATTTTATTATCTACTGTTATTGGGTCTATGCAGTTTTGTGTAGTGTTATCGCTTAGTTTAAGCTTATTGATCGGCGTACGCATTTTGACTAGTGAGCCTGATAGTCGATTAAGATTACTTATCATCTCTATGGTCAGTATATGGATATTTTACTATGTCAGTATTACCTTAAATGATAATAAACTCGATTGTAATACAGGGTGGCTACCATCTTCAGTATTGCTGGCTAGTATTGCGGTGATCTTGCAGCAGTTTTGGCATATGCATCATCAGTATCTTAGTTATAACACCACTGCCAAGCAAGCCACAGGGCAAGCTAAAACGATGTTATCGATTATTAATAAGTTAACGCTTTTTATACCTTTGCAAGTATGGCAACCGATTGTAAAAGAAAATAAACCGGTCTCTATAGATAATAAACGTGCCAAGCTATCCATTATGTTTTCGGATATCGCTGGCTTTACTGAGTTGTCTGATAGTCTAAGTGCGGATAACTTAGCAGAAATCCTAAATACTTATATGCAGTGTATGACCGCCATTGCTCATAAGCATGAAGCGGTTCTCGATAAGTTTATCGGTGATGGGATGGTTTGCTTCTTTGGTGAGCCTAGTAGCCGTGGTACCCGTCAAGATGCTCTAGACTGTGTAGCTATGGCTATTGATATGCGCCGAGAGATGCGTAGCTTAAGACAGAAGTGGCGGTTAATGGGCTTTGAGGGGTTATATGTACGTATAGGAATCACTACTGGCTACTGTCATGTGGGCAATTTTGGCAGTGATAATCGTCTCAGTTATACGGTTATTGGTAGAGAAGCTAACTTAGCAGCTCGCTTAGAGGTTATGGCTGGCAAAGGAGAGATTCTGATCAGTAGACGCACTCATGACTATGTTTGTCACGATTACGAGTGTAAGTATGTGGGTGCTTTTCAGCTAAAAGGTTTTAACAAGGAAATAGAAACTTGGCAAGTACTAGATCCTAGCGCCAATGAAGATCAATTATCGAAGTGGGTCGATCATACTTTACCTGGTTTTAACTTGCATCTAAACTTTAAAGACATGCAAGATGAGGATTATCAAGAGATCAGAAGTAGGCTGAATTTTGCTCTTGAACGCATTGAAAGAGAGAGTAATGCGGCAACTACTAGCCAGCAGAGCAACAAGTAGTACCTGATACTAATAAATAGTACCTGAGACTGATAAATAGCCGCTAGGATGAAAAGCGAGACTATAATTGAGGTGCTTAATAAGCAAAAGAAGCTATTTAAGACGATTAAAAAAGCCTACTATCATAACTATAGTAGGCTTTTTTATGACTGATTTTACAAATATAGGCGATTAACTTAACCCGCTTTTATAATCCAATCAACAGCAATTTATGTAATTAATGATTTTCTTTAGCATGGTTCAAAGTATATTTAGGAATCTCGATGGTTAAGTCGTCATCTTCTATCATTACTTGACAAGATAAGCGTGAATCTGCCTCTAGACCCCAAGCACGATCTAACAAGTCAGCCTCAATATCATCCATTTCCTCTAAACTATCAAAACCTTTACGCACGACTACATGACAAGTGGTGCAAGCTTTTGACATCTCGCAGGCATGTTCAACTCTGATGCCTTTTTCTAATAATGCTTTGCATAGGTTATTGCCAGACTCTAGTTCAACTTCAATCCCTTCTGGGCATATTTCAAAATGTGGTAATATAGTAATCTTTGGCATGGGTTAATTATCCGCTGCTAATGAGTTCAAAAAAAGTGAGATATAAAAATAATGACATAACATCAAGTAGCGATCATCCGCTACCGATTTAGGATTTACCAATCTTGAGCTTTAGTTCCAGCCATACTGGTTTTGACGCTTTGGTTCATAATACGGGCAGCGAAGTTATCACTGTGTGGCTTGAGCTTAGCTCGTTGAGCGTCAATCAACGCTAAGTCACCAGTACTTAAAGCCGTCTGCATTTGTTGCATCTGCGTGGCTAAAGTCTGCTGCTCTTCTGCGTCTAATAAGGGGGCAAAGTCAGTTAGTGCTGATTGTAAAGCCAATAATTCACGCTCAGTTTCTACTTTAGTCTCTATCAATGAGCGCGCGTTTTTATCTTCTTCGGCATATTTAAAGCCAGCAATCAATAACTGCTCTTTTTGCTCATCTGATAAACCATAAGCAGGAGTGATCTCAATTTTACTTTCAGTCTTGCTCGTGGTTTCTTGCGCACTAACCGTCAGCTGACCATTAGCATCAATACTGAAAGTAACTTCAATGCGCGCAAAACCAGCTTTCATCGGCGGAATACCATACAGCTCAAAGCGTCCAAGCGAACGGCAGTTATCTACGGTCTCACGCTCGCCTTGCACTACATGGATGACCATACCCGTCTGTCCATCTTGATATGTTGTGAATACTTGGCGCTTCTTGACTGGGATAGGGGTATTACGCGCGATAAGCACTTCAACCAGACCGCCCATAGTTTCAAGGCCAAGCGATAGAGGCGTAACATCGAGTAGCAGTAGGTTGTTGTTACTGTCACCATTAACTAGCTGATGCGCGGTTTGGGCGGCACCCAAAGCGACAACTTCATCAGGGTTCAAACGACACAAAGGCTCTCTAGCAAAAAACTCAGTGACTATTTGCTGTACGGCTGGCATACGAGTAGAGCCACCGACTAATATCACCTCGTCTAATGCGTCGATATTAAGTTTGGCATCACGCAGTACTTGCTCACATACCGCTAAGGTACGACGATTGACTGGCTCAGCGATAGTCAATAAATCTTCACGACTCAATACCCCTTGAAAGGCTTGATCGTTGATGGTGATATTGATATTGACTTGCTGATGGTCGGTCAGTGCTTGCTTATACTGCTTAGCTTGCTGCGCTAGTAGCGATTTGTCATGCAAGCTGACATCACTAGGCGCGATATCAAGCTGTTTAATCAACCAGTTAGTTAACAGGCGGTCAATATCGTCACCGCCAAGCGCACTATTACCACCAGTGGCTAAGACTTCAAATACCCCATCGGTTAGCTTAAGGATAGACACGTCAAAAGTACCACCACCGAGATCATAAATAAGATAGTACTGTTCGCTATTGTTTTCTGCACTACTATCCGCTGTACTATCGGTGCGCTGAGCTATTTTGTCGAGGCCATAAGCGACTGCTGCTGCCGTAGGCTCGTTGAGTAAACGCAGTACCTTGATACCAGCAGCTTGCGCCGCATCTTTAGTAGCTTGGCGCTGCGCCTCATCAAAATAGGCAGGAACAGTGATCACCGCCCCCTCGATACTGTCTTCAGGTAGAGCGCTGAGCGCACGCAGCTTAAGTGCCGCTAGTATTCGCGCTGAGACCCCTACTGGAGACACTTCACCTTGGGCAGTCACAAAGGCTGGCATATCTTCTTTATCACCGCTTAACTGATAAGGATGAGAGAATTTGATATCTGCTTGGCTACGACCCATAAAGCGTTTAGCTGAAATGATAGTGTTCTGAGGATCATTAGATAAGTGATTTAGCGCCTCATCACCGACTAGAGGGGTACCAGTCGCTGGATAGTAAACTACAGAGGGTAATAAAGTATCTTTAGGGTTATTGGCCTCTAGTACTTGCGCTTTACCTGAGCGAACCACAGCTACTAATGAGCGCGTCGTTCCTAAATCTATACCGATACCAAAACGATGCTTATGTGGCTGTGCACTTTGATTGGGTTCAGCGATTTGTAATAAAGACATAAGACAACTCAAAGATAGAATGAATAAAATATAAGGGCAAAATACTTGCCAAAAATAATAACTAACTGTAGCAGTAGAATATCGTAATTAGACTGCTATAACGTTTTGCAGATTATACGGTATTGGTAACCGCTATTTAACCTCAAGCACAACTTTAAATAGCTTTGGAAGCTAATTAAACGTACAAGTCATCATCTGTTTGATGGCTATCAGCCAAATTATCAAGGGCTATAGTGATATCAGCGTCTAGTTTCACTAAGAACTTTAGCTTTTGCGTAGCATCGATAGCCGTTTGCCAGTCCTGACTAGTATAAGCTTGATTAAAATACATAGCTTGAGTGCTTAGACGGTCCGCTATCTGTGGATGTAACTGTTGTAAGGTTGACTTATCCTTACTATCAATGGCTTCATCCAAATCAATACGCAGATCCATAGCATCTTCTAAAAAATCTAAGTCAGCGATTGAATTCTCTAGCGTTTGTGCTTGCCCAGCCATATCCAGTAGGTAACCGGCTCGGCTATCTGCTCTACTCAAAGTTTGATAGGCTTGATTAATAATTGCAGAAGCTTGCTCGGCTTGTTGTAGAGACTTGGCAACATTAGCTTCAATGCTATTCTTGGCAACATTGTCAGGATGATAGTGCTTTTGCAGTTGACGTAAACGCTGATCAAGCTGGTTTTGTATCAGCTCAAACTGTACCGGCTGCTCAAATAATGCAAAAAAATTATCGAACTGAGCCTCAGGAAGGTTAGTTTCAGTGATAGAAGTATCTAACTGAGAGGTAGTAACTGAAGTCATGTTAGCGGCCTTATGTAAATGAGCTTTGCAATAAACTAAACGGTGCTTAGCCTTGAGAAATAGTTAACCTAAACAGGGCTAGATTTTTTACAGTAACCTGACGCATGTGCGCTGTACAGGCAAACGGATTCTATACTGTAAAGGACTCGCCGCAGCCACATTCACCTTTTTGATTAGGATTAGTGAACTTAAAGCCTTCATTAAGACCTTCTTTTTCATAATCCATCAACAGACCATCTAAATACACTAAGCTTTTTGGATCTATAAAAATACTAACGTCACGGCTTTCATAACGAGTGTCATTGTCGTCAGGGGTATCCACGAACTCTAAGACATAAGCCAAACCTGAGCAACCAGCAGTACGAATACCGACTCTGATACCTTCACCTTTGCCGCGATTGTCCAAAAAATCTCGAACATGCTGAGCGGCGCGTTCTGTCATTTCAATCATGCCAACTCCTATTAATTATTGATAATAATATTGTGCTATCAAGACTAAAATTCAAGTAACCAATCAAGGTAACGGCTAGTACTAATAGCTTGTTTTTTAGAAATTTTTGCTGTTAAGAATGAGCATAAAATAAAAGGTGACAATTACATAAACGTTATTGTCACCTCTATAGCTCAAGCAGCTTGTTATAACTTATACGGTAATCAAGTGCTAATTACTTTGAGCTATTTAGCTAGTTGCAGCTTCTTTCGCTTCAGTGCTAGCAGCGCTGTGCTTACCTTTATAGTCGCTAATAGCGGCTTTGATAGCATCTTCTGCTAGTACAGAGCAATGTACTTTCACTGGTGGTAGCGCAAGCTCTTTGGCGATATCATTGTTCTTGATTTCACCTGCTTGATCCAAGCTTTTACCTTTAAGCCACTCAGTTACTAGTGAGCTTGAAGCGATAGCTGAACCACAACCGTAAGTCTTAAAACGTGCATCTTCAATGATACCGTTGTCATCAACTTGGATTTGTAAGCGCATTACATCGCCACAAGCTGGAGCGCCAACCATACCGGTACCAACGTTTTTGGCATTTTTATCAAGGTTGCCAACATTGCGTGGATTTTCGTAATGATCAATAACTTGGTCACTATAGGCCATGAGTATTCTCCTGGTTAGATGATGAGCAATGGTGCTAAGCAGCTGGTTGCTCATCTAAATTGGGGTCAAACATTTACTCGTAATTGACGGTATTGTCTGATAAATAATTGTTTACGGTCAGCTCTTAATGTTCAGCCCATTCGACTGAATCTAGATCAACACCCTCTTGATACATATCCCAAAGTGGTGATAGGGCACGTAGTTTATCTACAGCAGAGTGCATCTGACTGATAACGGTATCGATGTCTTCTTCGGTAGTATAACGACCGAAACTAAAGCGAATAGAGCTGTGCGCTAACTCGTCTGGACGACCAATAGCACGTAGTACATAAGAGGGCTCTAAGGTAGCTGAGGTACAAGCTGAACCTGAAGATACTGCCAAATCTTTGAGTGACATCATTAATGACTCACCCTCTACGAAGTTAAAGCTGATGTTTACGATATTAGGCACACTGTGCTCGAGGTCACCGTTTAAGTAAATCTCTTCAATATCTTGTAAACCATCCCAAAGCTTTTGACGTAGTTTTGCTGCATGAGCATTGTCTTCTTTATGGCGTTCATTAGCTAAGCTAAAGGCGGCGCCAAGTCCGACGATTTGGTGAGTAGGTAGAGTACCTGAACGCATACCACGTTCATGACCACCACCATGTTGCTCTGCTTTTAGACGAATACGAGGTTTACGACTGACAAACAAGGCACCGATACCTTTAGGACCATAAGCCTTATGACCTGAGAAACTCATCAAATCGACTTTAGTAGTTTGCACATCGATAAGCACTTTACCAACCGCTTGAGCAGCATCAACATGGAATACTACGTTGGCGGCACGGGTGAGTTCACCAATGGCGGCAATATCAGTCAAAGTACCCAGTTCATTGTTAACTACCATCAATGATACTAAGATAGTGTCTTCACGCAAAGCGGCTTTAACTTGTTCTGGTAAGATTAAGCCTGTGCTCTTTTGTGGCTCAAGGTAAGTAATCTCAAAACCTTCTTGCTCAAGCTCACGGCAAGTATCTAGCACTGCTTTATGTTCTATTTTACTGGTAATGATATGTTTGCCACGTGATTGATAAAAATGCGCAGCACCTTTGATAGCTAAGTTATCTGACTCTGTAGCACCAGAAGTGAAGACGATCTCACGAGGATCAGCGTTGATTACTTCAGCAACTTGCTGGCGAGCAGTTTCTACTGCTTCTTCGGCCTGCCAGCCATAGCCGTGTGAACGTGATGCTGGGTTACCAAAGATGCCATCTACTGTTAGATATTCGCTCATCTTAGCGGCTACCGTTCTGGCAACTGGCGTTGTGGCGGCATAATCTAAATAAATAAGTTGGTTATGTTGGCTCATGCTGGGTTTGCCTCGCTGGTCGATAAAGTAATAGTATTAATGTCTTTTAAAACAGAGATCTGTTGACGTTCTGAGATAGATTGTACGTGTTCCATATCTAGTAATTGTGCTAAGGTAATGTTCTTTAAGTAATGTTCAATGTGATTGGATAATGCGCACCAAAGATCATGAGTTAAGCACATAGTACCGCCCTGACAATCCCCACGGCCTTCACATTGCATCGCATTAACTGACTCATCAACTGCAGAGATAATAGTCATGACATCGATTTCGTTAAGCGGCTTGGCTAAATAATAGCCACCAGATGCCCCGCGAATACTAGTAACTAATCCTTGCTTACGCAATTTAGAAAATAGCTGCTCAAGATAGGAGATAGAGATGGATTGGCGCTTGGCAATGTCAGATAGGGAAACTGCGCAGTCTTGTTGACTGGTTTGTAATGCTAAATCTAACAAGGCGGTAACCGCGTATCTACCTCGGGTAGTCAAGCGCATAATATATCCCCAACTGAGTCATAGTAAGTTAAATTCAATAACGAGCTTATTTCTGTGTTAGGTTTTATTGAATAGACCTATGATTTTTATAATAGAAATACAGCTTATCGTGAGCACCTAATACAGAAGCTAAATCACCTGTTATTGCAATTAAACAATAGACTATTGAACCTGAATATAAGGTATGTTGCGTGTAATATGTGCTGCGATACGGCTATTATACTGAATCCCGACTAATTTAGTCAAGATTAAAATGGTAGCTGATGATTAACGTGATAGATGACTGTTATTTACAAAAGTAATCGTAGGATTAATACTGTTTTCTGCTAAAAACACTATTAAACTAAGATAATAAACCAGCTAAAGACTAATAATAAATAAGTCTTTAGCAATTAGTTTTTAGGCGTTTGATGACCAGTTAGCTAAATTGACTCCCTTATCAAGCAGTTAGATCAATAAGGGAGCCATTAGAGTATCGGTTAACTGGTTACCTAAAAGATTGCAGACAGTGTTAATTGATAAGCAAAGCAATAAGGGCACCAATAGCGATGATAGTAGCAACCACTGCAGCAATAGTGACCGTCTTCTGTTTACTTTGTTGCTCTTTCACTGTGGCTTCAAGCTCGCGATTTTTGATAGTGAGGGTGTTAATTTGAGTTTGTTGCTCAGCAATACGTAGTTTATAGTTATTATTTTTCTCTTCTTTGTCCGCCGTGTTTGGCTTATTCTTGCTGTCTGAGCCTTTAAATCTTTTTAATAAACTCTGAATCAGGCCACCCATGCCTACTTGGGCAATGAATCCTCTCACTAACTGTACTTTTTCGGATTCACCACGCATTTGCAGCTTATCGGTAGTAGCGCTGTCATGCGTTGCTAGCGCTTTTAAAAGCTCGACACTATAGGCATTAATGATGACGTCTGGTTCGCTACGCTCAGCAGGTAAGTTAGCATCTAGTAATACCCCTTTATAACTAAAAGTCGCAAAAACTTGAACGTGTGGTAAGTACAAGCGTAAACAAACCACAGTACCTTGCTTAGCAAGGGGATAAGCGGCTTTGCGCAGATCAGAGTCTAAACGTAATAGCAGCGTCAGTGCAGACTCAATGAAGACTAAGATAATACTAAGAAGAGAGTGAGACAACGTAGAACGCTTCATATGAATAATCCGTTAAATTTAGCAGGTTAAAAAAGTAGTAATACAAAAGCTAAAGGTAGATAAGGCAGCCGTACATCAATAGCATCATAAACAGTAACGGCTCGAATCAAAATAGATATAAGCAGACGCAACAGTTAATAATAGTGCTATAAACAGTATTCCAGGATAGTGCTAAATGCCCAAATAGTTAACTTAGTAAAATCGATTCTATAAAATAAAATCTATATAACAAATATATATAACTAAGGGTATAAAATAGTCTTTGGCTGACTAAAAATAACCGATAAGCAGGTTGAAATAAAGCCCATCCTGTGCAACAGTGCTCATCATAACGGTTTCATAATAAAAAGTAATGTATCTCTCTGTCAGTTTGTGTATTGTTGCTTTAGCTAGTAACGGCCTGTTATAAGTTTGTTTACATGCTACGCTGCAAAAATAGCTATTTGCCATAACTATTGGCGGCGATACTAAGCTCAATGTAGCTCAACGCAGCTCAACCTATTTAGCTTAGTGTCGCCAAGTAATAGCCTATATTAGGGCTATAATAAAGACTCTAACAGAGGCCATGCTTAAATATTTAGCATAGCTACCAAAAAATAAATGGATAGAAGGTAGTAGTAACTGACCACCAGCGTTGGTTATAGTCAGTATGAGTATTGCTACTACTGGCCTTATCCATAGCAAATAACCCATTAATTGATAACTTATTGATTTGCTAGGACAGATAGTAGCGGTTTACAGGAGTTTTGCGTAACCTTAAGTGTTAAATAGGTAGTAGCGCCCATTAAAAAATGTAAAATCGCTTGCACTGCCTTGCCTGCCTTGCTATAAAGACGTTAATACTTCGTTACCGACAGATAGGCGTTGCGCATATTGTTTATATTGCTTATATTTCATGAGAGCGATACAATAATTGGCGGTAGCGTTTATTACAGCCCTTAAACTTGAAGGAAAATTTATGAATAAGTCAGAATTAATCGATAGCATTGCAGAAAAAAGTGGTCTAAATAAAACTCAAGCTGGCGATGCTTTGAATGCGGTTATGGAAAGTGTTGGCCAAGCTTTAGAAGCTGGCGATAGCATTTCATTAGTAGGTTTTGGTACTTTCAGCGTGAAAGATCGTAAAGCGCGCACTGGCCGTAATCCTAAGACTGGTGAAGAGTTGGCTATTCCAGCTAGTAAAGTACCAAGCTTTAAAGCTGGCAAAAACCTAAAAGAGCGCTTGAACTAAGTCGCCACTATTGATAATCCTAATAATTTGTATAAAAAAGCACCTTAATCGAGGTGCTTTTTTTATTAATAAATTTTAGCTAACAATAGATGAATATTTTGAGTATCGACTAAAATTCACGTATCATAGTCGGCGCATTAGTATCGCTGGCATAGATTTTGTTACTGCTTTATAGCATACTGACGTTTCTCACTATGCCGTTGCCCGCCAAGAGTGCATTTATTGTTGCAATGGTCCTCATCACTATAGGTTAAGAAGCAGAAATAATTATGGATAAATTGCGCGATTTTCTGAAAAGTTGGCCTGGTCGCATTTTATTGATCCTATGCCTATCGCCCCTCGCACTTTTAGGGATTGAGAGCTACTTTGGCGGCTCCAATGATCCCAACCAAATCGCCCAAGTGGGTGATGCAAGTATAGGGCTATCAGAGTATCAAAGCGCTGTGAACAGCCGACGTTCTGAGATTTTAGAGCAATTGAATGATGCCAGCTTACTCAATGAAGATGTACTGCATCAGCAAGTTCTAAAAGGTCTAGTTGATCGCACTTTGCTAGAACAGCAAGCCGGTAAGCTTGGGATGACTGTATCCGATGACACTATTAATCGTCTGCTGCGTCAAGAGCAGATATTCTTAGATGCCAATGGCGAGTTCTCTAATGATCAGTTTTCCAACTTCTTGCGTCAGCGCGGCATGAATAAGGAGCAATTGTTTACAGAGTTCCGCAATCAGTTAAGTTTGGATCAGCTAAATGCTAGCATCGTCGGTACCGCTATCTATCCTATGCAGTCAGTCAGTCAGCTGATCGGTTTGCAATTAGAGTCACGAAATTTGTGGGTACATCGCTTCAATTGGCAAGACTATCAACAGCAAGTAAAGCTGAGCAAAGCAGATATACAAAGCTATTATGACCGTAATAAAGAGGCGCTAAAAAGTGCCGCTGTGGTAGATTTGGCTTATATTCAATTAGATCCAGCTACTATCCCTGTTGATACGGTGACTGAAGAAGAAATCAAGCAGCAGTACGAAGCTTATAAGCAAGGTTTAGAAGTTGTTGATGAGCGTGAGATAAGTCAGATTTTAGTTACAGGCGAGAACGCTAAAGATCGTGCCACTAAGATTAAGTCGCGTTTGGATAAAGGCGAAGTTTTTGCTGCAGTTGCTAAAAAGGACTCTGATGATCCCTCAGGCGCTGATGGTGGAGCAATTGGTCGCTTTAACCCTGCAGTATTCGGTAAGGATGCACAGGCAGTAACTAAAGCTTTAGAAGGCCTGAGCGTTGGTGGTATCAGTGCTCCAATCAAAACCAGCTTTGGTTATCAGATATTTACAGTGACTAAAGATAGTGGTAGTAAAGTCCCTACTATGCAGAGTGTACGACCTCAGCTAGTTGCTAAAGCCCAAGACTATAAGCGTCAGAGTGTTTATGCTGATAAAGTAATGGCGATTAACGATTTGGCTGCTGATGGCTTAAGCATCGAAGACATTGCTCAACAAGAGGCGGTTGCTTTAAAGCGTATTAAAGATTATCGCAAAGACAATAATACCTCAGTATTATCGCAACCAGCAGTAGTTAAACAAGCTTTTGATGAGTTTACTATTCAGGATCAAGCGGTTACTACTAGTATCGATATAGGTACCGGAACAGTATGGGTACAATCAACTAATTATCGGCCTACTAAGACTATGAGCTTGGCTGCTGCTACTCCGAGTATTACTCAGACGTTGCTCAAGCAAAAAGCCAGCGCTCTAGCACTCGAAGACGCTAACAAAGCAGCAGCTGGCATCAAATCTACAGCTGATATTAATAAGCAAGCTGTAGGCTTTCAGTTCTTAGGTGAAGTGAATCGTCAAACCACCTTATTGAGTGAAAAAGAACGTGGTTTAGCTTTCAGTAAGCAAGCACCTGATAACGGAGTAGTAACCTTAGCCAGCATCACCGAAACAGGGGCTACTTTGATTGTCGGTGACAAGATTAAGACTCAACAACAAGCGCAGTTATCAGCGCTTGAGAAAGCACAAACAGCACGCATCATTCGTGATAATTTAGGTCAAGATCAACTACAAGATTATCTAGAGTATTTACGCTTAGTGTATAAAGTTGAGGTTAACGAAAGTAACTTGTCTGGTGCCCAAGGTCGCTAATAAGTGCTATTACTAGCCGCTAAGTCAGCCGCTACCTTAACTGAAGCCTATAAAAAAGCCACTGCGTTAACGCAGTGGCTTTTTTGGTTTTAAGGTTTAAGCGGTAACTAGCTAAACGCTTTTGCTACTAACTTATTGCTGTCAGCTTAATGACGGAAGTGACGCATGCCAGTAAATACCATAGCGATACCGTGCTCGTTAGCAGCAGCGATAGTCTCGTCATCACGCATAGAACCGCCCGGTTGAATAATCGCAGAAATGCCGACTGCTGCCGCATTATCAATACCATCACGGAAGGGGAAGAAAGCATCTGAGGCCATGACTGCACCAGCAGTAGCAAGTCCAGCATGTTCAGCTTTGATAGCAGCGATACGAGCTGAGTTAACGCGACTCATCTGTCCTGCGCCCACGCCTATAGTACGCTGGTTTTTGCCATAAACAATAGCATTAGACTTCACATACTTAGCCACGGTCCATGAAAATAGTAAGTCGGCAATTTGCGACTCAGTAGGCTGGATATCAGTGACAATTTTAAGCTCATTAGCAGTGATAATACCTAAGTCTTGCTGCTGTACTAGTAAACCACCATTTACCCGCTTGTAATCTAGTTGCGCATGACGCTCAGCTGGAGTAGGTAGCGCACCTGAGACTAGTACGCGGACGTTTTTCTTACTAGCAGTTACTTGCAATACACCGTCTTCAATACTAGGGGCAATGATAACTTCTACAAACTGACTATCGATAATAGCTTTGGCAGTAGCCACCGTCAATGGGGTATTAAACGCAATAATACCACCAAATGATGACTCAGGATCCGTACTAAAAGCGGTATGATAAGCCGCTACTTGATCGTTATTAATAGCGACACCACAAGGGTTAGCATGTTTGACGATGACACAAGCTGGGGTGCTAAACGCTTTGACACATTCAAGAGCAGCATCGGTATCGGCAATATTGTTATACGACAGCGCTTTACCTTGTAGCTGCTTAGCAGTGGCGATGGAAGCTTGACTAGCTGCTGATTGACTCTCAACATAAAAGGCGGCTTGTTGATGAGGGTTTTCGCCGTAACGTAGGTCTTGAACTTTATTGAGCTGCAGATTAAAAGTGCGCGCAAAGGCTTCTGGTTGCTGTGTTTCATTAACACGAGAGCCTAAGAAGTTGGCAATCATACCATCGTATTGAGCGGTATGTTCAAAGGCTTTTACTGCCAAATCATAGCGTAATTCAGCGCTCAATTTGGTATCGTCACCTAGGGCAGTAAGCACTCGCTGATAGTCAGTAGGGTCAGTCACAATACCCACATGAGCATGGTTTTTCGCGGCTGCACGTACCATAGTTGGGCCACCAATATCGATATTTTCGATAGCTTCATCCATAGTCACATCAGCGCGAGCAATAGTCTCGGCAAACGGGTATAGATTAACGACTACTAAATCAATACGATCGATCGCATGTGCGCTCATGATCTCATCATCGACACCACGACGACCCAAAATACCACCGTGAATTTTAGGATGTAGTGTCTTAACACGCCCATCCATCATTTCAGGGAAGCCGGTATAATCCGACACTTCAGTAACGGCGATATCGTGTTCTTTAAGTAAGCGATAAGTGCCACCAGTTGATAATAAGCCAAAGCCTGATTTGATTAGACCTTGAGCAAATTCAACAATACCGGATTTGTTAGAGACCGAGAGTAGTGCAAGTGCTGTTGTACCCATAAGACAAATTTCCATAAAAAAAGCCTGACACGGTGTCTGGCAAAGGAGAACGAGGGAAAACGAGTAAGCATCATAAAACATTTAAGCACTTTATACAAAAGTGGATGAGCGTTTATAAATAATCTATAAGCAATTTATAAACAGTCACTCTATGCCATCAAGCCATAAGTCTTTAGTTTTTTGCGTAACGTGCCACGGTTGAGACCTAAAATTTGCGCGCATTTGGACTGATTGCCACGACTTTGCTCAAGGACTACAGTTAGTAGCGGTAATTCTACTTGCCTCAAAATAAGCTCGTATAAGTCAGTCGGGAGCTCATCGCCTAGAGCATTAAAATACTGGCGCACAGCATGTTCTACATGGATATGTAGCGGTACTACGCTTTCTATAGCGCTAGTTGCCTCTAGGGATTTATTGCTATCCTCATAGATTATAGCGGCCATAGTTTGACTAGGGCAGTTGTGATCAGTAGTAGCATCAGCACTATGAGCAAAATGGTCAGAGTTGTGTGCATGGGATGCCATAAAGTAATATCCTTGAGATGAGCAGCAGGTAACACTGATAATAAACTATAGGGTTATAAGATGACAGAGTCAGTAACAAGCAAAAGGTCTTATTATTGATAGTCGGTAAGCAGCAATCAGCGACCTAATAACTAATAAATAGCCTCGATAGTAACTTGCTGAATTTTCTGTACCGCTACTGGGATAGTGAACATTAATGATTTACTCTTATTACCCGCAATTTGGCTTTGGTTACTGAGTAAATAATCCTCTGGCATAGCGATAAAAGCGCCAAGCAAGCCAGCTTTATCATAAACAGTCACTTTTAAACTAGGCAGTAGCTGTTTGTATGTACTTTTATTGATTATATTTGCTTTTATATCACTAAAATTATTGCCTGTATTTACTTGACTGCTGCTATAAGACTGCTTAGTTATACTAAACATAGCTAAGTTAGCACTAGGCAAGCTACAAATGGCTACCGAGCAAAGGGCTTGTAGTCTTGCAGCATAAGCTGGGTTTTTAATCAAAGTGTTTAAGTTAAAAATAACGTATTGTGCAAATAGTAATAGCACTAGTACCAGACAACCTACTAACCATAGTAGTGAAGCTAAAGGTGTGTGTGGATTTGCCTTTATAGGTTGACTACGAGCTTGCGCATTACTTCTAGACTGTTGACCTATGGATTGAGAATAGTCTATAGCGTTTTTACTAGTTGGCAAAGGAGTAACCGCACTGGGTTCAGCGACTTTATCAGTAGCCTGATAAGGGTGAACATTGTCTATATCCTCACTCAATGCCTCATCTAACAGGGTTTGCCACACATTAGTCTCACCATCATCAATTGCTGAGTGCTGACAAGCTATAGAGTCAATTGGCTCTATCGATTCAGAATGAAATTTAGCGCTATTAATACTATTTAGCTTAGCAGTATCAACATCAACATCAGTAACACCCTGTATACCCCTGACCATATCAACAGCAGAGTTAATTTGGTTAGCCCTGACTCCATTATATTTAGAAGCTTTACAGTATTTAGAAGCTTTATAAACACTAGTATCAAATAAGGCTTTATTAACTAAAAAAATCTGCTGACAGTCACTACAATGACCCCTATATGCCGCTTGGTCTAACTTTGCTGCTGGCAAGTCATAACCACTAAGACAATGCGGACAGAGAGTTTGAGTCGAAGGGGTCATGTCATTGAATCCTAAAAGATAAAGCAATAGTATGGTTTACCGAATGCTGCTCCCTAAGACAGAATCTCTAGTAATTTGCCCTAAAAAAAGTTTATAGGCAGATTATAGTGTTAAATTTATAAACTTTAGCTGAGTAACTATCGTAACAGATGTAATCAGATGTTGCTAGCCTGTAAAAGTCCCTGATAAGCGCTGCCAATGTTGATCCTCTTGTGCCGTATAGGCATGCTTGGCATCTAAGGCAAAATAGGGGCTATAAGCGTCACTAACTTGTTGGGTCTGCGACTCAATCAAGCCTGCCAACACGATTCGACCTTTATCGGCAATTAGGGTGGCAAAATAAGGAGCTAGGCTTATTAATGGCTTGGCCAAAATATTAGCCACAATCACATTAACCGCACTGACTTGCTGCTCAGCACAGAAGGCTCGGAAATCGTCAGGTAAAAACGCTTGTAGCTGACCTTCAACATTATTGCGAGCAGCGTTTTGATTGGTGGCAAGTACCGCTTGTGGATCGATATCTACGGCATAAACATGCTTTGCTCCTAATAACAAAGCAGCCACTCCCAAGATACCTGAACCGCAACCATAGTCGATCACTACTTTATCGGTTAAGTCTTGTTCAGTCAGCCAATCTAGACATAAACGCGTAGTAGCATGATAGCCAGTACCAAAAGCTAGACCCGGATCCATGATGATATTAGTAGCTTCAGGTTTAAGTGGGGTCAGCCAATTAGGTACAATCCATAGATCATTAGCGCATTCAATAGGATGATAATGGCTCATCCACTCACGTTCCCAATCCTTGTCGGCAACAGCAGTAAGCCAAATACGACTGGCATTAACTTCTGCAGCAATCTCATGACTTAGTTGTTCAACGGCTTGTCGACTGCCATTCTCTGCACTAGCGTCAAATAGCCCCGTTAAGATTACCTCATCCCATAATGGTGATTCACCAGGAAGCGGCTCAAACAAAGGCTGATCTCCAGCATCATCGAGAGCGATAGATAAAGCGCCTGCTTCTAGCAGTAGCGCTTCAGCAAGATCAACATTCGCTTTTTCACATTGTAAGTGTAGTTGTTGCCATGCCATAAGATAACCTCAGTTAAAATTAGTATAAAAATAGGTAAAGTATTTGCCTTAGCACCTTAGTGGTTAGCGCAAGGCTTGTTTGGCCTCATTAATCACTCGGGTGTTGTTTTGCGCTTGTCCAGACTTTAGGATAATCTGCCAAAGAGCATGACGACGACTGGCATCTTCAGAAACGACTAGACCACGACGCGCCATAGCTTCTGCCTTACGAGGCTGATTTTTCTTCAGGGCAACTTGTGCCAAATAGAAATAGACCGCTGAAGATTTAGGGGCCAGACGTTGAGCACGAGTAAAGCTACTCTCTGCTGCTGTCAATTGCCCAGCTTTTAATTGACTGATACCAACTTGCATCAAGTTACGAAACGCCAGCAAGCTACTACTGTTAGCAGTGGCTTGACGAGTTTGCTGTTGAGAATTTTGCCGTGCACGCTCTAATAGATCATTGTGCGAGGGCAGAGGCGGTAGCCTTGAGCTGACCGGATCACGGTTGGAAGGTGCAGCAGCACTTGGCACAGTGTTGGTCTCATACACTGGTGGATTAATTGACTGATTAACAGCCGCATTAGGAGGTGCTGGAGTAGAAGGCGTAGTATTACTAGCAGCAGGTGGTATGTACGGCTCTATAGTATAGTCGTTAGCATCATCCGCGTAGTCGTCATTACTATAATAGCCATCGTCAGAGTAATCGTCATTAGCGTAGCTATCCTCATCAATAGTGTAGTCACTATCAGCTTGTGCTAACTCATCGGCGCTAGGGATAATTATAGTGCGCTGTACTGTAGACTCAGAGTCTACTGTCACTGAAGCATCGGGGCTTTTTACTGAAGGAGTCACGGAAGGTGTTGCTGACGAAAGTGGCGCAGTTTGACAGGCACCCAATAGCAAGCAGCCACACAATACGCTTATGGACAGTAATCCTTTAGAGCATCTTGTTTGCCAAAGTAAGGCTTTATTAGTTGTAGTGTGGCCAGTAGTAGTCTCAGCAATAATTATTTGAGTCAGCCTGACCTTAGCCGATAAGCGGATAGATGGTTTGTTATATTCTATAGCTATAGGCACTGCTGATTGCTTAAATATTGCCATGTTGACACCCTTTTCTCACCACATTTTTGATAAAATATTTATTTTAATACGTGTAGAGACAGCAGTCATAACTTTCTATGACTGCTGCTTAGATTAATGAGTTACTAGACTAATGAGCTGCTAGAGTCATTAGTTACTAGTGGGTCAAGCACTAGAACCACTCAAGGGCTCGATCATACCAAGTGTCGGCGTTTCTTTGTCCTTCGCCACCTGCTTGATTATCATTTTGTTGTGTTCCATCGCCATTAGGGGTATCTAACCCTTCACGCTGGCGTTGGCGATTGATAGCGTCTTGTTCACCCTCCAGCTGCGATTGTTCACGATCCCGATCTTGCTGATATAAGTCAAGAGCACAACTGCTAGCTTCTTCTGGCAAATAAGCAGAGAGAACCGGTAAGTAGCGGGCATTAGCACAGCGCTCGTTAGAGAGCTTACCAGAGTTGTTTTCAAGCCATAACCACTCAATACCTTCAGGCTCAGCCATAGACACTGGCGTCAACTTTAAGCGCTTCATATAATCGACCCAAACCGGTAGCGCACCGCTGCCACCACTGAGACCTATAGGCTTGTTATCATCACGACCTACCCAAACTACGCTCACATAGTTGCCACTATAGCCAGCAAACCAAGCATCACGAAAGTCATTAGTGGTTCCTGTTTTTCCGGCTAGATTGAGGTTACTACCTAGAGATTGAATGCTCTTAGCAGTACCGTCTTTAACCACTTGTTGTAGCGCATAATTAACTAAGTAGTTGGTTTCAGGTGGTACGCTACGCTGAGTATTTAACCCAGTGCGTTGTAAAATACGTCCACGATCATCGACAACCGTACGAATACTATGAATAGGCGTGCGAAAGCCACCAGTAGCAAACACTTGATAGACACCGAGCATATCCATCGGGCTAAGGTTGAAAGAACCTAACAATGCTGACGGGTAAGGAGGGGTTTTTTCTTCAACTCCTAAGCGTCGTAACTGTTTGGCAAATGAATCTAGCCCAAATTCCATACCTAAGCGTACCGCACTTTGATTATAGGATTTGGCTAAGGCCGTAGTCAATGGGACATAACCATGATCACGGTTGTCATAATTTTTTGGATTCCAATTAGTGCCGTCGTTTAAGTTGACAGTAATAGGAGAGTCATCAACAGAGCTTGCCAAATTATAGCGACCACTTTCTAAAGCGGTCATATAAATTATCGGTTTCAATAACGAGCCGACTTGACGCTTGGCATCGACAGCACGATTAAAGCCAGTAAACTCACTACCACTACCTACCACGGCAACTAGCTCACCAGTTTCAGGATTAGCACTAACTAAGGCACTTTGTAAGTCTTTAGTTTTGCTACTATTGCGACGCAAATCGCTAAGTTTGTTGCTGACGGCTTTATCAGCGGCCATTTGAGCAATAGGGTCGAGGGTGCTGATAATAATCAAACCCTCATTCTTTAGATCATCGGAATAGTAAACATCATTGAGTTCGCGTTTGACGATATCTAAAAAGTCAGGAAAACGGTTCTTACCTTCTACCGGCT
This sequence comes from Psychrobacter urativorans, assembly GCF_904846695.1. GTDB lineage: Bacteria > Pseudomonadota > Gammaproteobacteria > Pseudomonadales > Moraxellaceae > Psychrobacter > Psychrobacter urativorans. The sequence continues at coordinate 152,536 of NZ_CAJHBR010000003.1, read as the reverse complement.
TATCAACCACGCCTAAAGGTTTCTTGATAGCGGCGTCATACTCTTGTTGATTTAGCACCCCAATAGTCAGCATGTTATTTAACACAGTATTACGGCGCGCTTTAGAATCGTTAGGGTTTCGACGAGGGTTATAAACACTAGGACCTTTGGCCATACCGACTAATAAAGCCTGTTGATCAACCCGCAACTCATTAAGAGGCTGATCAAAATAAAACTGCGAGGCCAAACCAAAACCGTTAATCGAACGGTTGCCATTCTGACCTAAATAGATTTCATTTAGATAGGCTTGTAGGATCTCGTCCTTGGTATAATGTAACTCTAATAATACCGCCATCAAAGCTTCATTAGCTTTACGCTTTAAAGTGCGATCTGAGTTCAGATAGAAGTTCTTTATCAGCTGTTGGGTGATAGTTGAGCCACCTTGCCGAGCGCCGCCGGAGGAATTATTAAGGAATGCCCGCGCAATACCCCGTATAGAGACGCCCTTGTGTTCATAAAAACCACGATCTTCAGTCGCTACTAAAGCATCAATAAGTGGTTGCGGCACATCTTCTAAAGAGACCACCATGCGGTCTTCGTTATTATCAGGGTAGATACCACCGATATTCACTGGCTCTAGGCGGATAATACCAGTTTTATTCTGCTGAGTGCTTTGAATGGCTGAGATTTTATTATCAGAGATGGTCATCTTGATAACTTGTTCTTTATCAACGTCATTAGCGCTGTAACTAAAGCCACGAGTATGAATAAAGTAATTATTACCCGACTTATGATAGCTACCAGTACGGTCATAAGCTGTATTGCTGCGATAATTTAGCAGCTCAAGCCAACTCTTCATAGTATCGTTATCGACGTTAGCGCCTTGATAGAGTTCAAGGGGCTGCGAGTACACTTTGGCTGGGATATCCCAACGCTTGCCTTCAAACTTTTTAGTAATAGTGCGATCAAGTTTGACTAAGTAGAGGGCAAAGAGCACCATACCGGCAATGACAATAATCAACAAAATGCTGCTAATCACTAAACCGCGCTGTTGCGAGGGCAGAGTGCTTATTACCATTTTGGCTGATTTTGGCGGAGTAGAATAGGGTTTTTGCACTGATAACGCACCGTTTGGATATAAAAAACTGCTTTATAATGACGTAAATTGATAAAACTTTCAATCTATCATCATCACCATAGCTATTGATTAGCTTTGAGCTGTGAGGGTGTATAATAACCATTGCTAGTTATGACTTTAGCGCTATCATAATAGCATTAAATGCCAGTTGGCTTTGAATAAAGCGCTTAAGGCCGTTAATTTAGTCTATAAACAGTATATAAAATAGCAACTTATCGGCGCTGTTATGATGTGTTTTTTATGAATTAACAGCAGTAGATCGCTTAGCAAATTTGTCTAAAGGAAATACTAAATACCATGTCTAGCGTTTCATCACTGCCATCGAATACCCTTAACTACGATGATCACTCGATTACTCAAGGGCTAGTATTGCCACCAATTGGCCACTGCTTTCATTGTGGGGATCCTGTACCACGTCCACCGTTCCATACTGACGTACTAGGTAGCGCACGTGAGATGTGCTGTATGGGTTGTCAGTTGGCATCACAAAGTATCGTTGAGGCCGGTCTTGAGCAGTATTATTTGGATCGCTCAGAGATTAACCGTACGGCTAGCTTGCCTATCCAGTTGACGCGCTTAGAAGCTTATGATCACCAAGAGATTAAGTCGCAGTTCGTCTATGCGCAAGATGGTCTATCCGTCGCTGAGTTATCTGTTAATAATTTACGCTGTGCCGCTTGTACTTGGTTGATCGAGTCGAGACTGTATGAGATTGACGGTATCAGTAAGTGTCAGGTCAATCTGACCAATCAGCGCATGCGCATCGTTTGGGACGAAGCTAAATTACCTATCAGTCGTATCTTGGCAGTCATCAACGAAATCGGTTATGAGGCCAAGCCGTATCGGCAAGACACCCATGAGGCTATGCTCGCCAAACATAATAATAAAATGCTATTGAGATTAGGGATTGCGGCGCTTGGGGCGATGCAAGCGATGATGTATGCAGTGGCGCTGTACTTTGGTGAGCATAGCGGTATGTTAATACTGCAACGCGACTTTTTGCGCTGGGTATCTCTATTCGTTAGCATACCGGTGTTCTTTTATGCTGGCGTGCCGTTCTTTACCTCCGCTTGGTCAGCAGTTCGTGCTCGGCAAGTCAATATGGATGTGCCGGTCAGTGTGGCACTGATAGTTACTTTTTTTGCTAGTCTCTACGCCACTATCACTGGCAACGGCCAGACTTATTATGATTCGGTTAGTATGTTTATTTTCTTCCTATTAGCTGGACGCTATATCGAGCACAATGCACGCTTAAAAGCTGCTACTATGGCTAATGATTTAGTAGTCATCGAGCCTATATTAGTAGAGAAAATAGCCGAAGATAAACAGGCTGCTAGCCTTATATTGCAACAGATGAGCTCAACGAAGCCGGTTGCACCTAGCGCTGCTACTGATATCGACGGCGCTGCTAATATTAATACTAATGCCGCTATGACCACAGCTGCTAACCAGGCGACTGCTACTCTAGCTATTTCGCCGACTATGGATGTAGCGGCAAACTTTATGCAAGGGATGGATAGTAAGCTGTATGCTATCACTGAGTGTGTTGCCATTGCTTGGCAGCAGCAGAATAAGCAGCAAGCTCTAGCTAGCAACAGCGCTTTGCAACAAGCAGAGCCAGCAGTAGCCAAGAAAATGGTGACCGCTCATAGCTTGCAAGTCGGTGACATTATTATGATTGAAGCTGGGGCTGAGATTATCAGTGATGGTATTTTACTCAGTCAAACGGCAACAGTCTCGCAAAGCCTGCTAACGGGCGAGGGCGACTTGATTATAAAAACCCAAGGCGATTATATTATTGGTGGGGCGCAAAACGATAGTCAACCATTTCAGATGTTAGTTACGGCCTTGCCAGCAGATAGTCAGATCGGGCTGATTGATCGGTTAATGAATCGGGCGATGAGTGAAAAACCTAAGCTGGCCCAGCAAGCAGATAAACTAGCACGCTGGTTTGTAGCGCGGATACTAGTGTTATCAGTATTCGTGTTTGTCGGCTGGTATATCGTTGATCCTAGTCAAGCGATTTGGGCGACAGTAGCAGTGCTAGTCGCCACTTGTCCTTGTGCATTATCTTTAGCCACCCCGATTGCTTTAACGGTAGCCACCAATAGATTGGCAAGCTACGGATTCCTAACTACTCGTGGTCATACTTTGCAGACTTTAGCTGAGATTACCCACGTAGGCTTTGATAAGACGGGTACTTTGACTTATGGTAAGCCTAACTTATTAAATATTGAGCTACTAAAGCCTAATAATGAGCTGGACTTAGCAGTACAAAAAGATCAGTGGTTATCGATTGCCGCAGCTTTAGAAGTCGGTAGTCGTCATCCGATTGCTCATGCGTTACTGACGGCTGCTTATCAACTGCATTTACCAGCAACCCAACAGTTGATTCATTATCCAGCTGGCGGGGTCGAGGCACTACTCGATGGGGTAAGATACCGAATCGGTCATCTTGATTTTGCTTTAGATAGCGGCGATGCTAATTCTAAAAATTCAGCGACCAACGATAAAGTAATCAGCGATAAAGTAATTAGCGATAAAGTCACTATCGACTTAGTCAGTCAGCGGGCCAGCTCAGCAGTAGTGCTCTCTTGTCAGCAAGTTAACGAACAGATGTCTTCGACTACTGGCGAACCAGTAGCTAGCTGGCAAGCACTAGCTTGTTTTTATTTTAACGACAAGGTACGTGACACTGCACAAGCCATGCTTGATGCCCTTAAGGCTGCTGGTCTAGAGTCAGTTATGCTGACGGGTGATCCTAGTCCGCAAGCACTAATTATGGCTAAGTCTTTAGGGATGCAGTCGGCTTATAATGGTTTGTCACCTACTGGTAAAGTCGATCATATTCAGCAGATACAAGCGCAAGGCGGGGTAGTGTTGATGGTCGGTGACGGCATCAATGATGCACCAGTATTAGCAGCAGCTGATGTCTCTACATCCATTGCTGGTGCTGCAGATTTAGCACAAGTATCAAGCGATAGTATTATTCTTAATGGTCAGATCGAAGCTATCACTGCGGCTAAGCGTATTGCTGATAAAACTGAGCGTATTATTAGACAAAACTTCCGCTGGGCCTTAGCTTATAACGGCATTGTGCTAATACCGGCTATATTTGGCTATGTACCCCCTTGGTTGGCTGCTATTGGCATGTCGCTAAGCTCACTGTTGGTAGTGTTAAATGCGCTACGTTTAAAACGCGCTTAATCTAGAGGTTATTTGATAGCCTTTGGTTAATAGCGGTACTTACTATAAAGATAAAACCTTTAGCCATAAAAAAACCGTCGATAATCTAATTATCGACGGTTTTTATTATTTAATACTGCTAATACTAGTCGTTCAATTAGTCTTGTAAATAGCTAAGTAGACGCATAAATTCGATATACATCCACACTAAAGTAGCCAAAATACCAATACTAAATAACCACTCATAATCTTCTGAGATACCAGCGGCTACACCACGATCGATGTTATCGAAGTCGAGTAATAGAGTAAAAGAAGCAATAACAATCACAAATAAGCTAAAACCTATAGCGATAGCGCCGCCTTCAAACAAGAAAGGGAGACTTGAACCAAAAGCTAGAGATAACACCCATTGCGCCACATAAACTAGCATAATAGCAATAAGCGCTGAAGTTACGATTGAGCGGAGCTTTTGCGTGACTTTGATCAGCCCAGAACGATATAATCCAAGCATTACTGCGGCCGTGACAAAAGTAGCACACATCGCGGTTACAGGTACAGTAGGGTACATTCTCATAAAGAATAGTGAGATACCACCCAAGAAAATACCTTCTAATAGCGCATAAGGTACGGCAAAGGTTTTGGCTTTATGAGGTTTAAAAGTAATAAACAAAGCTAAACCAAAGGCGGCAAACATACTACCAAAAGCGGCCATGGTAATAAAACCTTGCGATAAACCAGCCATAAGCGCATAAAAGAAGAAGCCGACGCCAGTGATAGCCGCCAGTCCCAGTAATAAACTGGTCTTTTGTATTACACCTTTGACGGTCATTGGCTCACCGCCGATCGCAAGTTCTGCGCGACTGACAATAGGATTTGCCATACTTGTATCCTTAATAAGAAATAAAAAAATAATATAGATGTTTGCTACTTTAGCAAAACCGTAATTATTGTCAACGGTGTTTGCGTGAGTGTTTTAAGCGCTCAAGTCGCCTGCTTACCTTGAGGTTAGCTACTAACTTCCCTACTATTAACTAATAATTGTACTCAGATAAATAAGCAGCGAGATAAATAGATTAGTAGCATTGAGCAGACACTAAGTAGCAGTATAATGCTTCATAAATAGATATTTGATAATCAATATATGGGGGTTATTATCATTATTAACAATGATGATTGATAAAACGGGCTGGTCTAAGCGCTTATTTCTCGTTATCATTGTTATCAATAAAGCGATGTACCTTCATCAGGCAATTTACTATTGTCTGCCCACTCAACGCTATGCCGAGTCATCTATGGAAAACTCAGCGCAGTCGACAAGATTGCCGCATTTACACCAATCAGAGCTATTTCACGCTATAAAGAACCCAGCATTTCGCCGTATTGGTTTAATGGGTAGAGCTGGAAAGCGTAGTGTGACCCAAAGTTTAGTACAAGTTGCAAATATCGTTAATGAGATGGGTTTGACCTTGATCATGGATGTAGAAACCGCAGAACTGCCTACTTTAGACTTAACAGAAATCGAAAAAGTTAAAATCGTCAAGCGTAGTTTAATCGGTGAGATTTCTGATTTAGTTATTGTAGTTGGTGGCGATGGATCTATTTTGCATGCTGCTGAAGCGCTCGCTCGCTATCGGGTACCAGTACTAGGGGTCAACCGTGGTCGTCTAGGATTCTTAGCTGATGTAAAACCTAATGAGGTGGCCTTAAAGCTACGCCAAGTATTAATGGGTGAGTACCAGCTCGATCATCGCTTCTTACTAACTATGGAGATACGAGAAGGCGATAGGATCATTCATGAAGATATGGCGCTTAACGACATCGTGTTGCATGCTGGCAAGTCAGTACATATGATTGACTTTCAGATGAAAATTGATGGTCAAGACGTTTATCGACAGCATAGCGATGGTCTAATAGTAGCAACGCCCACTGGCTCAACGGCCTATGCGTTATCAGGGGGCGGTCCTATTGTTCACCCTAGTATGGATGCTATTTGTCTAGTACCTATGCATCCGCATACCCTGTCGAGTCGGCCTATCGTGGTCAGTGGCAACAGTGAAATTTGCATCCGTATTCATGAAGATAATCGCACTCAGCCTATGGTGAGCGCTGATGGTAAGCCCAGCATTGCCTTAGATCAGCAGCAGCGTCTATATATCCGTAAGCATCCTGATAAGCTGACCTTATTGCATCCGCCTGGCTTTGAGTTCTATGAAGCTTGTCGTACTAAGCTACACTGGAACGTCCATGCTGAAGAGTTCGATCTTGATGATGATGATGATATTATAGAAGGTCAATAAACGTCTTTAATAGTAGCCTGTAAAAAAGTAAGTGGAGCAAATAACATGGATAAACAAAGCATATTAGCCAGTCTAACCCCAGAAGTTGCTGACAAGTTTCGTATGGCTATTGAGTTGGGAAAATGGCCTGATGGGCGCAAGTTGACTGATGATCAGCGTGAGACTTGTATGCAAGCAGTAATGATATGGGAGCATGAACATTTAGCCCCTGCTGAGCGCACTGGCTACATACATAAGCCAGTAGCGGCAGATGGCTCTACGGTAGGCGCTGAATGTGATGTGGAACATGAGCATCATTATCCTAATATGCCCAATCCCAAAGGGGCAATACAGCCAGTAAAATTCCGCGACAAATAGATATAGCGCTAAATCTTTACCTGTTAAGCCAATATTATTGCTAATCGTTTAGGCTTAGAGTGCTAATAATCTAGAACCATTAAAAAGAGCCAAGCTATTACTAATAGCTTGGCTCTTTTTGATATTAACTTTAAGCTAGTACAGTGCTAAAGCGCAGTAGTATCGACGCTTGGACGTACAGTTAGTGGATTCTTTTGCATCAAGAATCCTTGCCAGCCCCAATGTAGAAAGTTACGAATATTGGCGTGATCAGTACCATTAGGCGTCTCTAGTACTTGGTTATAGTATTCACCAAATAGTTTGAGAGTGTCTAATTGGCTAAGACCATGATGCAGGGCAAAACCAAAAATTTTGGCACTACCTTCGTTATCACCAGCAGCATTATGAACCATGCCATTAGTGAATGATTTAGGAGCGTAACGATAGAAGTCATCAATAAAACTGATAACATCATTGAATCCAAGAGCTCTTTTACTCAAACCATTAAGCAGAGCTGATACGTCTGACTGGCGAATACTCATAAGTAGATGACCTTAAAGCAAATTAAACTAATTAGTATTAAAAGTGTTTAATAGATGCTTATTAGTTAGGGTTAAAAATGAAAGATCTTAATAAGACTCTATAGCAATCGATTATTAACGATTAAAATAGTCCTCATCATCAAATGACGGTGCAAAATTGCCTTGCTCTAAATGCTGCATTTGCGACTGCACCGAACGTTCATCTTGAATACGCTGGTATATCTCTTCACGGTGTACCGCAATATCTTTCGGTGCATTTACCCCGATACGTACTTGGTTGCCCTTAACGCCTAAGACCGTTACGCTAACCTCGTCGCCAATCATCAATGTCTCGCCAACGCGGCGGGTCAAAATCAACATACGTCACACTCCTTATGTCGCAGTAATAAACTATTATGCATGGTGTTATATCTCAGTTGCAGTATACCATCGCTACCAAAAACTAGCCCAATAGTTATAAACTATGAAAAACAGAGTGATTTAACTTGTTAATCATAACCAAAATTAAGGTTCAGTAGATTGTTGAAAAATAGTGCGAATAACGATGATAATAATTAAAAAATTCATCTTGCCCAGATGAAGCGTCTATTATAAGTTGCCTAGTAAGGGCTGTCACTGATTTTCACAAAATTGGTAGGTAAACCCGCCATCAGTAACAATTAATAATAAAAAACAGGATTATAAACAATCCTGTTTTATTAAATTGGGGCTATAAGTCTTTTATAAACTCTATTAGTAAGTCTATTGTCCGGCGACAATACTCTCACCGTCTTCACGGTCAAGACCAAAAGCGGTGTGTAGTGATTTTACTGCTTTATCTAAATATTGTTCTTGAATCAGGACAGATACTTTTATTTCGCTGGTCGATATCATTTGAATATTGATATTGTTTTCAGCCAAAGTTTGGAACATAAGACTAGCTACACCAGCATGAGAGCGCATGCCAACACCGACTAGTGACACTTTGACCACATCGCTGTTACCTAGTACATCAGTAGCACCAATCTCATTTTTAACTTCTTCATTAAGCACCTTCATGGTTTTGTCCATGTCGCTGCGATTAACAGTAAAGCTGAAGTCAGTGGTGCCATTAGTCGATAGGTTTTGTACGATCATATCGATTTCGATATTGGCACGTCCAATAGGGCTAAGGATAGCGGAAGCAATACCTGGGTGATCAGGAACACCGCGTACTACAATTTTTGCTTCATCACGGTTAAAAGCGATACCTGAAATGATTGCCTGTTCCATACTATCTCCTTCGTCTATGGTAATTAGAGTGCCAACGTTGTTTTTGAAATGCTCGTCAAAGCTGCCATCAGTGTCTGTGTCAAAGCTCGATAATACTCGTAACGGCACGCCATATTTGCCCGCGAACTCTACGGAGCGGATTTGTAATATTTTTGAGCCGAGACTGGCCATCTCTAGCATCTCTTCAAAGGTTATTTTTTCAAGCTTTTTGGCCTTTGAGGTTACGCGTGGGTCAGTAGTATAGACCCCATCAACGTCAGTATAGATTTGGCACTCATCAGCGCCCAGAGCGGCAGCAATAGCGACTCCAGTAGTATCAGAACCACCACGACCTAAGGTAGTAGCATTGCCATACTGATCGATACCCTGAAAACCGGCGACTATCACTACATTGCCCGCATCTAATTGCTCACGAATATTCTTATCATCAATCGACTCAATACGAGCCTTATTATGGGCAGCATCCGTTTTTATCGCTACTTGACGGCCAGTGAATGAGCGTGCGCCAATGCCAAGCTCTTTAATCGCCATAGCTAGTAGCGAGATCGATACTTGCTCACCAGTTGACACCATTTGATCATATTCACGTGGGTCAGGCTGACTACTAATTTGGCGTGCCAAATCGATCAGACGGTTAGTTTCACCACTCATAGCAGAGACTACGACCACGATTTGATGACCGTGGTCGTGCCAACGTTTGACCCGCTTAGCGACATTTTTGATGCGGTCAATACTACCCATTGAGGTGCCGCCGTATTTTTGTACTATTAATGCCATAAAAATTCTTACCTATTATTCACCAAGGGCTATCTATCATGGTCGATTAAAACCAATAGGATTCCGCATCGACATCAATGACAGATAAAGCCGGATTATAAGAATGGGGTGCTAGCCTAGCTCTGCCAGCTTGTATTAGCTTTGCTAGTCATGCTTTGATATACAGATAGGCCATGTACGTTATACCATATTTGCACGCCAAAATTAAGTCGCAAGTATAGTTAGATACATGGCGATTGGTTATAGACAATCATAACCAATCCTAGTAGCCGTTATTATTTATCCTATCTGAGCGCTTGGTACTGTTTAGCCATGCTATCTAGTCATACTGCTTAGCCATACGGTTGTAGCAAGTTAGCTATCTCAGGATAGCCAGCTTACAGCTTAGCCCAGTTGCGTTTCTATCCAAGCGGGTAGTGCGCTGATAACTGCTACAGTGTTAGCTGCTTTTGGTGCTCCGCCTTGAGCATAGTCAGGCTTACCGCCACCTTTACCACCAAGCTCACCAGCTAAATGACGAATGATATCACCCGCTTTTATACGACTAGTGACTGACTTAGCAACGTTCGCTGAGAGGGCCAGCTGCTCCTCTTTATCACCGATTAACACTATAACGCTATCAGGTAGTTTTGACTTGATATCATCCATCAAGGGACGAATCGATTTACCGTCAATGCCAGCTAAAGTACTAATCAATACTGGAATACCGGCGATAGTCTGTACTTCGCTAAGTAAATCGGCGGCTTGAGCGCTGGCTAGCTTCTGTTGTAAACGCTCCAGCTGTTTTTCTAAATCGCGCTGCTTATCAGCCATAGTCTGTACCCGTTCGGCAACTTGGGGACGTTTGACTTTTAGCTGGCTGGCAAGAGTACTTAACTGCTCATCATTTTGCTGAATATACTTAATAGCACCCATACCCGTAACGGCTTCAATACGGCGTATGCCAGCAGCAATACCAGACTCACTAGTGATTTTAAACAAGCCAATATCACCAGTACGTTTGACATGCAGACCGCCACATAGCTCGATAGAGAAAGGCTGCGGTTTGCCATTAACGATGCTATCAGTACCCATAGTTAGCACTCGAACATCGCTACCATACTTTTCGCCGAACAAAGCCATAGCGCCTTTTTGCATAGCTTCATCGATAGACATACTCTCGATATGAGCAGTGGTATTGGCCTGAATTTGTTCATTAACCAAGCGCTCGACTCGGCTAATTTCAGCAGCAGTTACTGGTTGATCATAAGCAAAGTCAAAACGTAGCACATCACTGGAGACCATAGAGCCTTTTTGACTGACTAAATCGCCTAGTACCTCGCGCAATGCGGCGTGTAATAGGTGAGTGGCAGAGTGGTTCTTAGCACTAGCGGCGCGAATACTAGAGAGCACTTGAGCTTCTGCGCTCTGGTTGCTATTAATAGTACCCATGTTGACCACCCCATAATGGATGATCGCTTGGCCAGATTTTTTGGTATCTTGGACTTCAAAAACCCCAGAAGCCGTACGAATTTCGCCAAGCTCACCGACTTGGCCACCGCCCTCAGCATAGAAAGGCGTACGATTGAGTACCACAACCCCTTCGTCGCCTTCAGCTAAGCTAGTCACTGGATTACCGTCTTGATAAACAGCGATAACTTCGACATCAGTATCTACTAAATGCTCGTAGCCGATAAATTCAGTAGGATTATCGACTTGAATGACGCTGCTATAATCAACATCGAACTTGCCAGCATCACGCGCTCGAGTACGCTGCGCTTGCATGTGTTCATCGAACTCATCTTCATTGATGCGAATACCACGCTCACGAGTGATATCAGCAGTCAAATCTAGTGGGAAGCCATAAGTATCATAAAGTTTAAAAGCGGCCTCACCTGAGAGTACGTCACCATCTTGCAAGCCATCAAGCTCAGTAGCCAATAAGCGTAACCCTTGTGCTAGAGTCTTAGCAAATTGCGCTTCTTCTTTTTGGATAGCGTTTTCTATGATGCTTTGCTTTTCAGTTAGCTCAGGGTAGGCAGCACCCATCTCAGCAACCAAAGGCGCAACCATTTTATAGAAAAACTCACTCTCAGCGCCAAGCTTGTTACCATGACGCACGGCACGACGAATGACTCGACGTAACACATAGCCACGCCCTTCATTACTAGGCATCACGCCATCAGCAATTAAGAACGATACCGCCCGTATGTGGTCAGCGATCACTTTAAGCGAGGCTTGTTGCTCATTATTAATCTCTAAAACAGCAGCAGCTGCATCCATCAGATGCTCAAATAAATCGATTTGATAGTTACCATGAACGCCTTGCATGATAGCGCTGATACGCTCAAGACCCATGCCAGTATCGACACTAGGAGCAGGTAAAGGCAGCATCGTGCCGTCTTTTTGGCGATTAAACTGCATAAACACACAGTTCCAAATCTCAATATAACGGTCACCATCTTCTTCAGGAGTACCAGGTAAGCCGCCTTCTATATCAGCACCGTGATCATAGAACACTTCAGTACAAGGGCCGCAAGGACCTGTATCACCCATAGTCCAAAAGTTATCAGAAGCGTAAGGGGCACCCTTATTGTCACCAATACGGATGATGCGCTCTACTGGAATACCGATATCTTTATGCCAGATGTTAAAGGCTTCATCATCAGTCTCATAGACTGTGACATACAAGCGCTGTTTATCGATAGCTAACCAATCATCTGCAGTCAAAAATTCCCAGATATAAGCGATAGCTGCTTGCTTAAAGTAGTCACCAAAGGAGAAGTTACCTAGCATCTCAAAGAAAGTATGGTGACGTGCGGTATAGCCAACGTTATCTAAGTCATTGTGTTTGCCACCAGCGCGTACACACTTTTGCGAGGTCACTGCACGAGTATAATCGCGCGGCTCCATACCCAAAAAAGTCTCTTTAAACTGATTCATACCGGCGTTAGTAAACAACAAGGTCGGATCATTATGAGGAATCAAGCTCGATGAGGGTACTGAGGTGTGCTGTTTACTCACAAAAAAATTGATAAAAGCTTGGCGAATATCGGCTGAGCGAAATGGCTGGCTCACAGCGGCTCCTTACTGGCGGATAGAATAAGTGACAAATGAAGTAGAACGAAGTGAAAATGGCGCAAAATTTGATTAAATAATTTTGCAAGCGATTTTAGCACAAATGCTTATAAGGTGTTTGACCATTCACGCTTACGCTTAGCAGTAAATGTTACTGCTAATAGCTTAGGCTTAGTTTTTGTAAAGTACAACGTCATTAGTTGCTCAAGATAGCGGCATCCGTTCTATCCAGCTGGTCGGCAATAAGAGGATCGGACTCAATAACTTGCACTGGTAGATAACGCAGCTGCAGCTTAATGGGTAAGTAATCGGGAAAGTTATCAGCCATATTTTGAGTGATAGTGGCTTCAATTTGACGGACATCGTAAGAGCTAGGCGTAGTCTCACCACGAATAACCGCACGAATGGTTTGGTAACCATTGGCTTTATCAAACTGAGTATTAGTCAATACATTACCTTTATCTATAAAGTAGCTGTTAATCGAGTCTTTCACATTGTTCTCAAAGGTTTGCTGCTTGGCATTGGTATTGAGGTTGATAGTTAAGTAAATACCTAAGCCTACTAACAACAATAAAGTAACCGCATTACGTCGCAAAAAAGTTAAATAAGTATTCGACTTATAATCGTCATCTACTAAACGGCGAAAGCCTAAGAACCATAGCACCAGCGCATTAGTGAATTGGATAGCGATGATGTTAGTAATGGCTAGTAGTAAAGCGCCCAGTCCAAGCTGCATCTCGCCATTGGCGAATAAGATACCGCTGGCGGCTAAAGGGGGTACTAAAGCGGTAGCTACCGCCACTCCCACTACCGCCACCGATAAGTGCGGCGATACCATGGCATAAGCCCCTGCCGTACCACCAGCTAGCGCTATCATTAGGTCCATCGAGGTAGGCTGAGTACGCGATAAAATCTCTGCGGTCAGCGCTTGATCTTTATGTAACCAGCCGACCACAAAACCTACTAGCACTACTAAAGATATACCAAGCAAGACAGTAATTAACGATTTGCGTAGTAGTGGCATACGGTAATCAATGATAGCTAGCGCCACGCCAGTAATAGGGCCGAGCATCATCGCAACTAACATAGCACCAATGACTACAGCCGCAGAGTTGGTCACTAGCCCGTAGCTGGCAATGATCGCTGACAAGACATTCATCACGAAATACATTTTGCTAGGTAAGGCGTTAGCTTCGATAGTAACCCGTACTTCCGGATAATCTATTTTTTTATCGCTAAATTGTCTAGCGATAAACTGTTTGTAGGACTCGAGTTTAGCTTCTTTGACTTCTTTAACTTCTTCTTCCTCTTCCTGTTCTGCAGATTCCACCGAAGCTATAGACTCTGACTCTAGCGCTGCATTGCTTTTCTTACGGTCTGCTGCCGCTAGTAGAGTGCTATTAGAAGGGCCATTAGCAGGGCTATTAGAAGAAATATCGTCAGCGCCGTTTTTAGCGAGGGAGCTATCAAGGGTGCTATCGACAGTGGTATGACTATTATCTTCAGCGTTTATGTCGATAACATCATTTAACTCTGTATCTAAGCTTGTATCTAAGCTTGTATCTAAGCTTGTATCTAAGCCTGCGTTTAACTCATCACTAGAGCTTGCAACAGCTTCGATTTCAGGCTCTACAGTAGCGATAACCACATCGGGACTAGGTGAGGTCATTTTTACTTTGAACTTAAAGGGTTGGGCGGCTAAATCGTCTTGAGTGCTTAGCAGATTATCACCATTAGCATAATCTTCATTCTCGGCCTGTGCACTTTGCAAATTAGCGTCTTCGTAACCGTCGCTATTATCAGTCTGTGTTACGGATGGTTGCTGAGGGTTAGAGGGTGAAGTCATGATAAGGTCACTTTAGTCATAGAATAAGACAAAATTCTTATTGTAATGATAAAGCTCAAAAGATGTCTATATTTTTATGACTCGATAGCAGAGGTTCTGTTAACAATAGGAGTATAAAGAGAAGCTAAAAGGCGGAGGTGTTAGAGGCATGGTAAAAGTAGTTATAAAGTAATCACGCAGTGACTATTCATTAAATATTCATTAACTATTTAGTAACTTTATGGTGATTATATAGTAACAAAGTTATCGCTAAGGTTTAATACTGAGTAAAAGGTGGTTACTAGAGATATTTTTTTGCACCTCAAATAACTCCCTAATCTTATCATGGTTTTAGATAGGAGTCACTGAAAATAAAAGGCTGTAGCGTCTATTGGAAATACTTACTAATTGTGTGGATATAAGGTATAAAGTAGATATACAAGATAAACACACAACTTAAATAAGGATTAAATTATGAACTGGCCATTATTTTCTGTAATCTACTCTATGGCGTCTACGGTTATCGTCGGAATATTCATGATTACCGCTTTAGTCACGGGTTTCAATGAAATTCCCCATATTCAAATTGCGGTAGCAATAGGTCTGTTAGTCTCTATACCAGCAGGACTATATTTCACTAAAAAAATAGGTAGTATTACTGGTAACGAAGAAGGCTATAAAGACATTATTGCTTAAGCGCTCACTGCGATCTTTTGAGGGACAAGTTTAAGAGGGACAAGTTTAAATAGTAGCGAAGTTTGAGGAACTAGAGCCTGTTAAACTAGGGCATGTTGAACGAGAGACATAGCACTAATACGCATAGTTATTAATAAATAGAGCAACTAATATGCATAGTCATTAACTATACTAATAGAAATTATTCCAATAAAAAACAGCTCCCAAAAAAGGAGCTGTTTTTTTATTACTAATTGAGCTGAGATAATAGTTAATCTGCTGTAAAGCTATAACCAATTATTGTAGTACTACAGTAGCGCCATTTTCGATATTGGCATAAACCTCAAGTACATCCCAGTTGGTCAAGCGCACACAACCTGCTGACGCTTGGCGGCTGATGCCTTCAGGGGTAGGAGAGCCATGCAAACCATAAGAAGGTTTAGATAACCCCATCCATACTACGCCTACTGGATTATTAGGTCCTGGTGGTAGCATATGTACTTTCTTTTGATCACCCTCGCCAACAGTTGCTTTATACCACGGCATTTTGACTTTATTGACGATTTTAAAGGTGCCTTGTGGTGAAGGCGTGCTACTACTACCAACAGTAGTCGGATAGGTAGCCACTAACTTGTCACCATTATAAGCATACAAAGTTTGATCGGCTTTATTGGCAACTACTCGGTTAATACGCTGATTAAGTGGCCCACGATTGTTCAATACCGTAATCGTTTCCCCAGCTTTATAAGCTTTATTCTTGTTAAGCTTATCTAGATAACGCACATCCATATGGAAACGCTCACCTAGCATCTCTTTTATATCTTGATAATAAAGACCTTTAACCTTTGATTTTGCCTCTGATCCAGTAGGAGTCGTGGCAAAGTTAGTTTTGAGATCTTCATCAGTCAAAGTATAAGTTACTAATACTGGTTTGTTCGCAGGAATGTTTTTAACTAAAGCATCCCAAGTTTTTTGATCCATTTTACCAGTCGCTGGCAAGCCCTTCATATTTTGAAAGTTGATCAAAGCTTTTTTACTGTTCATGCCCCAGCCGCCATCAATCGGACCAGGAGAAGCATGATTCCAATCCAACAATGCTTGTATCTTGATCGTCATTGCTGAATTGACGTTCATATTCGGCGACCAAGTGGAACCGTTGACTTGTTTAGCATAACTAGACAAGTTCAAAGTAGTATGAGTTTTGCCATCAACATCTTCGATACTCTTGATAGAAGAATCGGTACTAGCGTCTAGACTTGGTTGACTCTCTGCAAGCTCATAAGATGAAGAGTCAGCCGAAGCAAGTGAGGCGGCGCTAGGGCCAGCAACCGCTTGTCCGTCGCTCATGTCGTCAGTGCTTTGAGACTGCTGATCTTTACGAGTCAGCTCTTCAACACTCATATTATCAGCGCTGACACTCGGTGCTACTTGAGTACGCTGATTATCAATCAGTTTACCCATGCTATCCGTAGTCTTAGCGGTTTTAGCTTTAGAGGGCTTACTAGCAGTAGAGTTGGCATCGATAGAACGATTACGGTTCTCTTCAACTTTAAGACTAGCCAACACCGCTATATCCGGCAAACCCGCTGCCGTGCGCACTGGTAAAGTGCGAGCGCTATCAGTAGGAGCCGCGATAGCGCTGATATTGATACCAGCGGTAAGTGCGGCTATTGACATCGAGGTAACGATTAACTTTATCTTCATAATATTTGATCACAAGGTTGCTACTAATGGGACTATTATGCGCATAATTGAGACGCTGCGCAAACTTTTGATACATCTTTTTAAAGCAATAGAATGTTAGACGTCAATAACTGACGTATTCACTACAATACCGTGATAATTGAGTCAAGTTTTTCCCTAATTTGGCAGTATTTCTCTACTTTAGTAAGCTTGTAATCACAGGAGCTGAGACGATTTTTCTGTTAATAACTTATAAGTAGCTAACAATAGACTACTCGCTAGGGCATAAAAGCAAAAAAGGCCTAAAATTACTATCATACTAGATAGCGACTACAGTTATTGGCGCTGCTATTGATTTGCGTCTATAATAGGGGATAGTTTTTAGTAGACTTTTTTATCTGCTTGCTAAGTTGTTATTTGCACAGCTAGTCACGGTCAAACCATAAAACTTCAGCCGTTTATTCACTCTACTCCCACCTCACCAATGAACACGTCATCCATACGCAATCAACATGTAATTAATAAGGTACGATATGCCAGAAGAACAGACTATGAGCGCCGAAGAGTTTCAAGATCAATATGGCTTTGATGTTGATGATTTTAATCTGGATAATTTACAGAGCGATGAGGAAAATGAGTTTGCTAATTTGCCAGCAGAGCTCGAAGAAGCTCGCCAAGAGCTAGTTAGCATCCGTGACTTTATTCGCTTTGCTGTCACCCAACTGCGCAACTATGATGTAGTAGTAGCCCAAGGAACAACAGACGAATTCGCTGAAGCCGCGGCGATTGTATTGCACTCGTTAGCATTGGACTGGTCTGCTAATGAACAGATTCTAGATTGTCGTCTGACCTCTAGTGAGAAGCAAACAGTATTGAGCTTGTTAGAAGAGCGCATAGCTGAGCGTAAGCCATTGAGTTATTTGGTTAATTTGGCTTATTTCTGTGATTTGCCTTTTTATGTTGATGAGCGAGTTCTGATACCACGCTCACCAATCGCTGAGTTGATTCGTCAGCAGTTCTATCCATATTTTGATGCTAATGAGCTGGCCAAACCTTTAGGCACAACAGTCAATGAGCAGTCTACAGCTTTTTATGAGCATGGTTTAGAGATGAAGCAGCTCTCACATCCAGAGCGCATATTAGATTTATGTACTGGTTCTGCTTGTATCGCTATTGCCTTGGCCACCCGTTTTGTCGATGCATTAGTGGATGCAGTGGATATCGATAAAGGGGCGCTAGAAGTCGCTATGGTCAACGTTGATCATCATAATCTCAATCATCAAGTCAATGTGATTGAGTCTGATTTGTTCGCCAAGATACCTGCTGAGAATCAATACGAACTAATCGTCACCAATCCCCCTTATGTCGATGCTGCTATCATGGCTGACTTACCGCCTGAGTTCTTATATGAGCCTGAACAAGCTCTTGCTGCTGGTCAAGATGGCCTAGACTTAGTTCATCATATCTTGTTTGAAGCCGCAGATTATCTGAGCCCTGAAGGGTTGTTAGTTTGCGAAGTTGGTGACAGTGAGTGGGCGTTAAGCCAAGCTTATCCTGATATTCAGTTCGATTGGCTCAAATTCGCTCACGGTGGTCATGGAGTGTTCGCTATAACCTTTGATGAGCTAGTAGAGCATCGTGCACTGTTTGCTCGTTATGTCAATAATGATGCTAGCTAATATTTATGATGGCAGGATTTGATGGTATTGAACCTTCTACTATTAGAGCATTCGATACTTGATATCTGATGCTTATTGATGCTAGATGAGCACGGCTATCGTTACTAGTAAGCAAGATTTTAATAGTTGATTCGGTAGTTGGGTTAATAGTGGGTTCGATAGTTAGTTTAATACCTAAAGATAAATTTTACTTGTTAAGGATAGACATGGCAGGCAACAGTATTGGTAAGCTTTTTTGTGTAACTACTTGCGGTGAATCGCATGGCGCAGGTTTATTGGCCATTGTAGATGGTGTGCCACCTGGTCTTGAGTTATGTGCGGAGGATTTGCAAATCGATTTAGATCGTCGCAAGCCTGGTACTTCTAAATACTCAACTCAGCGCCGTGAGTCTGATGAAGTCGAAATTATCTCTGGTGTATTTGAAGGATTAACTACGGGTACTTCTATTGGTTTACTTATTCGTAATACCAATCAAAAATCTAAAGACTATAGCGAAATCAAAGATACTTTTCGCCCTGGCCATGCCGACTATACTTATAGCATGAAGTACGGCTTTCGCGACTATCGTGGTGGCGGACGCTCATCGGCACGTGAGACGGCTATGCGGGTAGCGGCTGGTGCTATCGCCAAAAAATACTTGCGAGTGCGCTTAGGTGTTGAAGTGCGTGGTCATGTGACTCAAATAGGTAACGAGCGTAGCGAAGTGCTCGATCCTAGCATTATTGATTGGCAGTTTGTGAATAGCAATCCGTTCTTCTGTGCTGATAAAGAGGCAGTAGGACGTTTTGAGACTCTAATAGACAGCTTACGCCGTGAAGGTACTAGTTGTGGCGCACGTTTAGAGATTATTGCCAGCGGTGTGCCAGTTGGTTTGGGCGAGCCAGTATTTGATCGCTTGGATGCTGATATTGCTCATGCGATGATGAGTATTAATGCGGTGAAAGGTGTTGAGATTGGTGATGGGATGAAAGTCGCTGAACAATTCGGTCACAAGGCACGTGATGAGATGACGCCAGACGGCTTTACTGCCAATCATGCCGGCGGTATCCTAGGCGGTATTTCTTCAGGACAAGATATTAGTGTGAGCATTGCGCTGAAACCTACCTCTAGTATTACTACTGCTGGCAAGAGTATCAATACTCAAGGCGAAGCGGTTGATATGTTGACTAAGGGTCGTCATGATCCTTGCGTTGGAGTACGTGCAACGCCTATCGCTGAGGCAATGCTGGCTATCGTGTTGCTAGATCATTATCTACGTAACCGTGGTCAAAACGCCGATGTTGAGCCACCAGTAACGTCAATTACTTAGGACTTTATTGCTTGTTAATTGGGCGTTAGCATTAGGCGCTAGTCAAACCGCTATTGAAGCTAGTTATCCTTAAACAACCCTTTACTTTGATCTTACAAGGTAGAGGGTTTTTTATCGGCTAGATATTGTGAATGCGCTTAAGCTATCACTGATTGAAGGGCTTAGGCGAGCGCTTGATAGCCATCAATAGCTATACAGTGCTGATTTCTGAAGACTAGTAATAGCTTTTCACTAGGAATTGCCAACCAGTGACCAAAGTCGACACTGTCTATACCTTGAGTTAATAAGGCTTGGATACAGTCATGACGACTATAGCCTAAGCAATTACTGGTAAATTTACTGGCGATAGAGGAGTTTTTCATGAGCTTACTGGCCTATAGTTAAGTGTTTTATTAATAATGAGTTGGTTAACACCATTTTAGGATACCTAGATATAAAACTGATGTAAGCATTATGGAGATTTGATGGATTAGTAGCTAAGCTTAGGGGACTGCTATGGTTAATCCTCAATAAAAACAGGACAGCCGTTAAGGTATGCTAATGGTATAAATTCTCCTTACGTGCTGAGTTCTTAGAGGCTGCACAAAATTCATCGCAGTAGCACATCATTTGTTAAGCTAATATTTTGTAGTGAATCGACTATAGCAATAGAGTCATTTAAAGTGAAAATAACCCTCTACTATTTCGATTGGCTTTTTAGCTTTCAGTTCTAGTTGTTAGCTAATGGCAAAGTAATGCTAAAGGTTACGCCAGCGAGCTGATTGAGCATAGGGTTGGCAGCCGTATTGCTAATAGCTACTGTACCACCATGATGCTCAATGACTTGCTTGACTAAGGTTAGCCCCAGTCCAGTGCCTTTTTTGGGCATAGGGCTAGACACTACAGCTTGGTTCTGCGCCATACTCTGGAGGTAATCGTTTTGCTGAGTATCACTTGGCTGAGCATTACTTGGCTGAGCAATGTTTGGCTGATCAGGGTTTAGATCGCTAGTATTGGGATAAGCAATGCTTTGATGAGATAAGCTAAAGTAACGATCGAAAGCTTTAGTCAGCGCGTAGTCTGGCAGTAGCTTACCGTCATTGAAGATAGTGATAGTGACAGTGTGTTCGGCGTTAGTATAGATAGCAAAAATAACTTTATGATTCGCAAAGTAAATCGCATTATCCAGCACGTTTTGCAGAGCTTGTAGTAGCCAAAAACTGTCAGCATAAACCGTAGTCTTGGCAGTTAGTTGTGCTTGTACAGCGCTATTTTCAGTAATAGTTGCTAGTTGCTGGTGATTTATTTTCAGCTCAATGGCTGCTAAACGCCGCTGTTGTAACTTGGGACTGCTGTTTTTGATAAGGCTATTGAGTAGCGGTAGTAAAGCTATAGGCTGACGGTTTAATCTAAAACTGGGCTGCTCAACTTTCGCCAATAATAACAGCCGATCAATCAGCTGCTGCATCTTGATACTCTGCTCACCGATAGTTTCATTCAATAACTGCCTATCCTCAGCATCAAGCAAGTCGTCTTCTAGCAATTCGCTACTGGCACGGATGGCGGTCAGCGGACTCTTAAGCTCATGAGTCAGGGTATGCACGTAGTCGCTGACATAAGCTCGATTCTCTAGTCGATGCTTCATGGTCTCGATAGTGTCAGTCAAACTGTTGAGCTCATGGCCTAGATAGAAATAAGGCTTTTTTGTTTGTTCTGCTAAGGCACTAGTATATTGAGTGACTAAAGTGATACTTTGTTTTAGCCACCAAGCGACTAGTCCGGCTAAGATCAGCGCCGCTAGGCTAATGATGAGCATAGTAATCAGCATCTGTCGCCGAGTATGGTCCAAATAGGGCAGCACGCTGGCGACAGGCTTGCCGACACTTACGACCCCGATAATCTGGCCTGTAGCATCTTTGATAGGTTGCGCTACATACATAATGGAGCTATCAGGTCCACTATAAGTATCAGAAGTACTTCTAGCGCCATATAGTCCACGCAAGGTCAAATACACATCATTCCATTGGCTAAAATCCTGTCCTTCAGCATTAGTAGCTGCGGGCAAGGAGTCATAAATGACTTTACCAGCACTATCAGTGACATAAATGCGAAAGCTACTGAATTTTTTTCGTCGATAGGCAGGTTGCTGCTGATAATTAGCGCCCTGGTTAGCCACGCTGCTATCAGTGTTCAGCGCTTTAGCTGTCGCTGGCGTGCTGGCAAAAGCACTATCGAGCTGGCTTTGATAAACGTCAGTATAGAGCTGTCCGGACTGCAACGGCAGGCGTAGATTGGCCGCCATCAGCTTACTAGTATCTAATAAAGTATCTTCAATGACTTGTTGGGCGGTAGGTTTGACGTGACCGAACAGCTGAGTAAATACTACGATACCGCAGATGATAAGCACTAGCGCTACCGCCAGCCAAATCCGAAAAAATATGCTCAAGTTGAGCAAGCGCTTAGGGGGCGCATCTTGCTGCTGGGTACTACCTATCGGATGCAGTTTGGCGTACCAGTTGCTCTGGTTCAACTGCGAGTTAGTAGGGCTATGAGGGTGTTGATTATCGTCAGCCATTACGCAGGGCACAACGCATAACCCAAGCCGCGATGGGTATGGATGACATCAATGTCTGGGCGAATAGTAGCCAGCTGTTTGCGAATAGACTTGATATGGCTATCAATAGTCCGCGCCAAACGGTGGTCGGGATAGTCACTAACGGCATTTAAGAGTTGTTCACGACTAAAGACCTGATTGGGTGCTTGTAATAAGGTCAATAAGATTTTACGTTCGGTATTGCTAAGCTCCAGCTTTCGTTGCTGCCATGTCAGCGAATAATTAAGCGGCTGATAGTACCAAATACCTGCTAGGCACTCAAAAGTTAGCGCTTGTGCTGCAGTGGTAGTATTGCTATTAACAGTCTGACTTGAGTTATAATCGAGCGAGCTTACAGAGGCATTCTGTTGCTTGGCAGACTGCTGGGTAAGTAGCTGCTCCCGACGCCAAATAGCTTTGAGTCGAGCTACTAACTCTCGGGGACTAAAGGGCTTGGCACAATAGTCATCACCGCCCATCTCTAAGCCCAAGATACGATCGACCTCATCACTACGAGCGGTCAAGAAAATGATAGGCGTGTCTTTTAACTGGTGAATATCAGGAGCGTGGCGAATCTGTTGACAGAGGCTCAAGCCATCACCATCTGGTAGACCAACATCGAGTATTATTGCCGATAGATCTTGCGCCTCAGCAGTATGTAGCATGGGCAATACGCTACTAGCATTGTCTAACCAAGTGATTTGCCAGCCTTCACGTTTGCAAGTGACTTTTAATGACATAGCGATAGCTGGATCGTCTTCTACCAATAAAATATGAGTCATGAGCGCTACTTAGTCGTTAAGACGTTAGTGGATGGATATTTAAAATATACTGGCAACAACAGTCAGTTAAAAAAAGCCATTTAACAATAGACATTGAAAACTGAGGATAAAGCATCATAAAACGCTAATGGCTAAATGGCCATAAATTGCTAATTGCTTTAGCAGTGAGCTGTTAGTGGCTTTAAGCGCTTTAAATTATCGTAGCATAAAAGCCGTTCAGTATTGTTTGCTTAGCCACCAAAAGTTGTGAAAAATTGATGGATAATTTTATATAATTAAAGGATGTTTTATGAGTAACTATTTAGAGTGTGTCATAGTTGAGCACAATCCCGCCCAAAAGCAGATAGATTGCGCTGTTATTTGGTTACATGGTTTGGGTGCTAGTGGCCATGACTTTGAGCCGGTAGTACCGCAATTGGGCTTGAACGATGACATGGCTGTGCGCTTTGTATTTCCGCATGCTCCTAAGCGTCCTGTTACTATCAACGGTGGCATGATCATGCCGTCATGGTACGATATATTTGAGATGAGTTTGGATCGCAAAGTAGATGTGGCACAAATCGAGCAGTCGACTCAGTATATTCAAGATCTCATTAGCCGTGAGATAGAGCGTGGGATATCTGCTGAAAATATCGTTATTGCTGGGTTTTCGCAAGGTGGGGCAGTAGCTTATCATTTAGCGCTGAGCTATCCTAAGCCTTTGGCTGGCTTGTTGTGCTTATCTACTTATTTGGCCACCAATGATACTATTGATTACAGTGCAGCCAATAAAGAGCTGCCGATATTGATCGAGCATGGTACTCATGATCCAGTAGTGCCAGTATCGCTAGGTGAGCAGGCCTCCAAAACCTTAGCCGCTAAAGGCTATAATGTCGACTACCGTACTTATCCTATGGCCCATCAAGTATGCATGCCACAGATTCAGGGCATTGGTGTTTGGTTAAATAAGATACTTTTATAGAGTAAGCTACATACAGTGAGCTAATACTATAAAGTAAGTTATAACCAATAAAGCTATTAGTCTGCTAGGTTAGTCAACGCTATCAAGTCAGCTTGGCAAGCAAGTCTAAACAGCAGTAGATGTAACGTGATGTAATATTGTCAGTTATCGATTGAAATAGGATAGTGACTTACTATATAATACGCTCTTCTATTGGGGATGTTCTGGCTTCGACGCTGGTGATGAAACTCAATGATGCATGTCGAGAGTATATGTCCTCTCGTTAATCCAACATATATTGTTATAGTCGCAAACGACGAAAATTACGCTCTAGCAGCTTAAACCCTGTTTACTTGGTTGCTGATCACCTACAGTTGGTCAACTAAGTTGAAGCGTCCGCATGTAGGATCGCCACAAGGGATTGTCTCAATCCTTTGGGTTCAAAAGTAGAGACTCGGCTAATCCATCCTGACTGTCGGATCGGTGCAGACTAAAATTAAAGACAGAAACTAAACATGTAGATTCATGAGCGTAATGCTGGCGGACGCGGGTTCAACTCCCGCCATCTCCACCAAATATTAATAGAAAAACCAGTCACTTAGGGGGCTGGTTTTTTTATGGGTGTGGAAAACTTGTGTCATGTACATTAATATGTTTACTGTTTGAGATTGGTTAATTAAATATGAGTAGAATTTACTATTAAATAATTACCTAGCCATTCTAAGAACTCATCACTAGTCGTTGCCACGTTCAACCGCATATACGTTGATGCCTGCGCTCTTGGATTGAATAGCTGACCAGGCGCGACTAGCCAACCATCCTTATAAGCGTCCATTGCAAGCTTTCCAGAATCCGCTCCAGTGTCAAGCCAAACGAAAATACCAGGATGGGTATGTTCAGGGTAAGATAGACCTATTATTGACAGTGCTTCACGCATATGTTGATGAGCGAGGTAAAGTTTTTGCTGAACTTTTCTTAACTGACGCCGATATTCTCCTTGCGTCCATAGTTTATGAATCACACGCTCACCAAACTCTGGTGAGGTCATATTACTAAGGGTCTTAAGCTTGAGCACTTGATTGATAAAATTATCAGGACTCACTAACATGCCTATACGCCAGCCTGATGCCATCGACTTTGAAAAACCAGTAGCATAAAACACCCGTTCAAACTGGTCTATATTGGCGTATCGAAGCGGCTTATCATCAGCTAAAAAGGCGGCATATAAGTCATCTTCAAATATATAAGTATCGTATTCATGCATTAAGTTTAAGACTTGATGGGCGCGGGCAGGATGCAAATTATAAGACGTTGGATTGTGTAGTACGCTGTTAGTGATATATAACTTGGGACGATATTGTTCCAAAACCTGTTTCATTTGTTCAATGTTCGGACCTTGATGATCGCGGGCAACCGATACAACCTGATAGCCTTGTTGTTGCAAAGTGCTGGATGTCCAATACCAGCCTGGACTATCTACTACAACCGTATCTCCTGCTTCTAAAAGCAGTTGGGTAACGGTTAAGATAGCCTGTGACACGCCCGTTGTGGTAACAATATTATCAACGCTAGTATGAATACCTAGCAAATCTAAATACTGAGTCAATTGCTCACGTAAAGGTAAATAGCCTTGCGTCTCACCATAGTTATAAATAAAGCTGTCAATATCTTGGTTGACCTGTCTAACTGCCCACTGCATCCTATCGTTCTTAACCCACTCAACGGGCAACTCACCTGACCCTGGGGCGCGATAATCGGGAATGTCATTAAACATCTGCTGTACAAGCCAGTTGGTATCAACCATAGGCTCTTTAACCAAAACCTCTATATTTCTATGTTGAGTAATTTGAGGTAAAACGTAATAACCTGAATTTGGTTTTGCTACTAGTACATTGGTCGCGACTAATTGCTCATAAGCTTGGGTCACTGTAAAGCTCGAAACATCCAACATTGTTGTTAACTTACGCACCGAGGGCACGCGTTGATAAGGCTGATAAATCTGCCTATCGATACGTTGTTGAATCCACTCGACTACCGCTGCTGTTTTACTAATATTAGGATTGAGAGTGTAAGTATCATTCATAACGTGGCCGGCTTATTAGAGTTCACATATTATGCCCATAATTGTTAAGGGCTATGCAACTATACACTTTGCTGAGAATTTTAAAAAATGCATCGGTACGGTTATGTAGTGAAGTCGTATTATTACTCCGTATATAACACAATGACTTGGAGCCATGATGTTTACCCCTAGAGCTTTTAAGGAAGAAAACCTCGTTACAATAACTGCTTTTATCAAAACTCATCCGCAAGCGACCATTATTGCGCAAACAGCTATAGGGTTAGAGGCATGTCATATTCCGATGTATTGGCAAGATGATGGCAGTGAGTTTGGTTGTTTATATGGTCATATTGCTAAGGTAAATGCGCTAAATGATATTGCTAATCTTAGCGCGCCGTGGTTGGTTGTCTTTCAAGGTGCGGGCCATTACATTAGTCCAAGCTGGTACCCGAGTAAAGCGGCGACCCACAAAGAAGTACCGACGTGGAATTATCACAGCGTACATATTACCGGTAATGTCAGCGTATTAACTGAACCAGAGGCGCTTATTGAGATATTATCAAAACAAACCGCTGATTTTGAAGCCAATCAACCGAAGCCATGGTCGCTTAATGATGCACCCGTAGAGTACATTCAAGCTATGTGCCGCGCCATCGTTGGTATTCGTGTTGATATCACCAATGTTCAAGCGCAGTTTAAGCTGAGTCAGAATAAAACTACTGAAAATCAAGCTGGTGTGGTTCTAGCTCTTAAACAGCTTAAAACTTTAAGGGCGGATGAGATGGCAGCGTTAGTTGCTAGCGTGAGTTAAAAGCTATGTTAATCATAACTTTATACCGCATATCGCTTTGCGCCAATCACACAAACGATAGCGCCTAAAGTACTTATCAGCATACCTGTATTGACGGTCTCATGTAGGAGTAATGCGGCGAGCATTAGCCCCATAAAAGGTTGTAACAGCTGTAGTTGACCGACCGCCGCAATACCGCCCAAGGCTAAGCCTCGATACCAAAAAACAAAGCCGATAAACATACTAAATATCGAAACATACATTAGGCCAACCCAAGCAGTAACGCTGACTTCTGCTAAAGAGTCAGGCCAAGTTAAGCAGATAATAGGGAGCATAATAGGTAACGATAAAACCAAGGCCCAGCTAATCACTTGCCAGCCACCAAGTGTTCTAGATAGACGTGCGCCTTCAGCATAACCTAAGCCGCAGACTATCACAGCGCCTAGCATCAGTAAGCCTCCTAACAACGAGCTATGAGCACTGCTTATTGCCGCATACCCTGCTATAAATGAGCTACCTAACAATGCAAATAGCCAAAATAATAATGGGGGACGTTCACCGCCACGCCAAACTGCAAATATAGCTGTAAACAGCGGCAAAACTCCTAAGAATACGATAGCGTGTGCTGAGGTAACGTACTGCAATGCTAAGGCGCTGAGTAAGGGGAAGCCGATGACTACGCCAAAAGTAACGATAGCTAAGCTAGGGAGATCAGCTTTAGTAGGCATAGGCTGTTTGAGTAGTAGCAAGAATGCGCCACCGAGTAAGGCGGCAATAGCGGCTCTGGCGCTCGTAAGAAATACAGGGTCGAGTCCCATGACCGCTAAACGGGTTGCTGGTAGGGAGCCGGCAAAAATAACTACCCCAATAAAGCCACTAAGCCAGCCTTGAGCGCTGTTTTTCATTATAAATATCATCCTGTATTTGATTTTGGGTTTGAGCTTGAGTCTAAGAGGATGATTAAAACAAAAGCGGGGTAGGTTATCTATATACAATCCAGTACAATTAAGCAGAACTGTTTGGTATGTTTAACCCATACAGGGCGGTTTTAAAGCTGATTTTTATATTATTTTTAGCACCAGTCTACGACAGGCAACAAAGCTGATGACAAGCTTATAAGCTAAAAGGTAGCGGCTATTAAGATGAGTAAAATATGAAAGCTGAGTTAACAAGAATCGAAATCGTGATGGCTGAAGTCAAAGAAAAAATAGCCACAGTGATCTATATGCCGGGTACACGCCTGCCCTCTGTGCGTGCCGCTGCTAAGACTAATGGCTTCTCAGCTTCGACAGTAGTAGAAGCTTATGAGCGTCTGCAAACGCAAGGGATAATATACTCGCGTCCTGGCGCTGGTTTTTATGTCGCTGACTCTATAG
Organism: Psychrobacter urativorans; assembly: GCF_904846695.1. Lineage (GTDB taxonomy): Bacteria > Pseudomonadota > Gammaproteobacteria > Pseudomonadales > Moraxellaceae > Psychrobacter > Psychrobacter urativorans. The sequence goes on along the minus strand of NZ_CAJHBR010000003.1, from coordinate 124,279 downwards.
CGCCCTTGTCGCTAGCGGATATCGGACCTAATCTTGATCGGGCGGTAGATCCATTATGGATATCACGGCAGGCGCTTGAACCTGCTGACGATATCTTAAAGCCAGGCTGTGGTTGGTTACCGCCGGACTGGTTATATGAGCAAGGTATGCGTCGTGGATTAAAGACTGTAGCGCGAGCTGATGCTAAGGTAATGAGCGAGTATGCCACGCCTTTAGGTTTATTGGAGTTACGTCAATTACTGACTAGACGTATGGCGGGCTTAGGTATCGAGGCAGAGCCTTCGCAAGTGATATTGACCGATTCTGGTACGCAAGCGATAGACTTAATCTTTCGCTTCTTATTAACGCCTGGCGATACGGTAGTCGTTGATGATCCTTGTTACTTTAACTTTCATGCGCTACTTAAAGCCCATCGGGTAAAAGTAGTCGGGGTGCCATACACAGCGACTGGCCCAGACGTAGCTGCTTTTGCGACGATATTAGCAGAGCATAAACCACGGCTATATATAACTAACGCAGCTATTCATAATCCTACAGGGGCGACTTTATCACCAGCCACTGCTTACCAAGTTTTACAACTAGCGCAAGCAGCGGGTCTATACCTCGTTGAAGATGATATCTTTGCTGATTTTGAGACTACACCAGCGCCACGATTGGCAGCATTGGATGGTTTATCACAAGTGTTCTATATCGGCAGCTTCTCTAAAACTTTATCGGCGTCATTGCGCTGTGGCTATATTGCAGCACCGAAAGAGTGGGTCGAGAGCTTATTGGATCTAAAGATAGCTACTGGCTTTGGTGGTAGTCAGTTAGCAGCGGCGGTCGTGCTGTCAGCTTTGACTGATAGTGGCTATCGTAAGCATATCAATACGGTTCATACCCGCTTAGCAAAAGCTCGTGCGCAGACAGTGCCAAGACTGGCCAAATTGGGCATCGTACCATGGCTAGTACCGCAGGCAGGTATGTTCTTATGGTGTCAATTACCGGATGATAACAGTGCGGCTGAATTGGCAACTCACTGCTTAGCGCAAGGGGTAGTATTAGCGCCGGGTAATGCTTTTAGCCAAGCACAGAATGCGCAGAATTTTATGCGGTTCAATGTGGCGCAAGCGTCTAATGCGAGAATTTATGAAGTATTAGCTGGGGCTTTGAATTGAATTCGGTTGGCTTGACAATTGACATAGGGATGGCAATACTCTATGCCTGCTGGAACGGCAGAGAAGCTTAGTTATCTTTGAGCAAACTAACAAAAAGTAGTCCAATAACAACTTAGTTCACTAAATAATTAAGGCTTTTTAAGCGTATTTATAAGCTAGTAGCGATAATCATGGCTAGCGTTTTTGTTTTACCTAAAATATAAAGGACAAAATAATGAAAAATCAATTAACTGACTTTGATAGACAGATGATAACAAGATCTGTTGAGCTTGCTATTGAAAACGTAGATAAAGGCGGCGAACCTTTTGGCGCTGTTCTGACCAAAGGCGAAGAAGTTATCACAGAAGCGGTCAATGAGGCTTATATCGATTATGATCCTACGGCACATGCAGAAATGCAAGCCATTCGTCAGGCTGGCAAAGCGTTGAGCTTAGCTCAAGATTCTGGGTTTACTATGTATGCAAGTGGTAAGCCTTGCGCTATGTGTATGGCTGCTATGCTGAATGTAAAGATAGCACGGATAGTGTTTGCAGCAGATGATGATCTTGGTGATGCTTATGGATGGGGCACAGAGACTTTATATGATAAACTCAAAAAAGACTTTGGTCAGCAAGGTGTCGAAGTCGTATATTGCCCAGATGCAAAAAGCAAAGAAGCCTTTGAGGCATATGATAAGAAAAATAAAGCATAAATAGCAGATCGCTAAATAAAAAAGTAAGCCAATAACTCAAAGTTACTGGCTTATTTTTTGGCTGTTTCATCTTATAATGAGTTGACATAAATAGGATCAAAACTTACCGACCAAACCAAAGATTATCTTCAAGTCCGCCGCTTTTATTAGGGGTGGTGATATGACGCGCAGCTTTTGCAAATATATCATGTGAAGCTTTCGAAAACGTTTGCCATTCCGCCCATCGTTTCAATACATATACTGTCTTTGGTACATGCTCATCTAGACTCTCGGTAGTTGATTGCAAGATTTGTAGCCACCACGTCTTTAGTTCTTCATTTAATTGGTAACCGCTAGTCTTTCCCTTTTCTTTACGAGCATTCCATTGTTCCAACATTATAATAGTATCTGTCACGCTAGGACTGCCTTGAACGATAACGACGGCTACTAGCGCTCTAAACCAATATCCCAAAGCATTACGCTGTGCATGGTCATCGAGATGTGGCAGCACGCACAATACTGCATGTAGGCTGGTTAATCCATGTACGATAAAGAACTCATTATCGCTAGCGTACACCGTAGCCGCTGCAATAACTGTTAGCACTTCAATAGAAGCCGTTAAATCTTCACCAATCTCAGGTAACCTTAGTGTCACCATGTTGTTAAGAAACTGTGCCATAGGTTCATCAGGGTTGTCAAAAGTAATCAAGCGCTGCTGAAATTTACCTCTATTTAACTTTTTATAATCTTCAGTTTTACTTAATATATAAGCTTGTTCCGTCAGCTTAACAGTTCTATCATCAGTTAGAATTTGCTTAAGTGCTTCGAGTATATTTGGCGCATCAGGTGACCATAGCTGACAAGGTTGATAGTTACTATGGTTTGCGCCAGTTGCTAATGGCTGAAAGGCTGTGGCCATATAAGCTAGTCCTTCGGCGGCCATATCATTACACTCTACATCGACTGCCCAGCCTGTATGGATGACTGGATGTAGCGCTGCTCCTGCTAGGCCTTCAGACAAAGTAGGGTAGTAGCGTTTAAGACAAGCGCTTAAGCCTAGCTCTACTATTTTTGCATCGAAAAAGTCTCGATACGACTCAAAGCCAATATGGGTGGATTGCAAGTTATTGAGCCAGTTGACGTCTGTTATTTGTGTATAGTCTATCGGGTTATTACGAGGAGCCTCTAGCATTGACAGCTCTGTTGCAGGGTTGATAGGGGTGTTGTTGCTTGAGCTATTAGTCGCTTTATTAGTATAAACTTGTTCCCACCACTGCATTTTTTCATAGCCCGCGCCAGCAGCATCTAGAGCTATCCAATTATGAGTGAGGTGATTAGATAGATAACCTCCATACTCAATGTGCCAGTTTCGACCACGCTTAAGCCACCCCTGTAAATGTTCAGAATAATGAGGCGTTGAATAAAAGGTCATAAGAACTCCTATTTGCTGATAAATCGATAGCGCTAGCCGAGTAGATGAACTTATAAACCGTTATGCAAATTTAAAATATCCCCTAATAGGCAATAGCCCATTAAATCAGCAATCAGAAATCAGCAATCAGCAATGATCTATAATAAGTAGCCTAACCATAGTAAATCTGCTGCATAAAAAAAGCCAGCAACGTAAAGTTACTGGCTTTTTTTAGACTTAAACTAGCTATGCTAAAGATTACTCTTCAGAATAGTCTTCGCTTTCGTCTGCTGCATCTTCTTCTAGATCTTCGTCATCGCCATCTTCAGATAGGATAGTAACTAAGATAGTAGCAGTAACGTCATGATGTAGTTGAATATCAACACTATATTCACCCACTTGACGCAAAGTACCTTCTGGAAGTTTGATTTCAGCACGGTCAACTTCTAGGCCAGAGTTGGTTAACGCTTCAGCGATATCGCGAGTACCGATAGAGCCAAATAGTTTACCTTCGTCGCCTGATTTTGCACGCATGATAACATTAACATCAGTCAAGGCATCAGCACGTTCTTGAGCTACGCTGACTTCTTTTGCTTCTTCAGCTTCAAGCTCAGCACGACGTGCTTCGAACTTTTCAATGTTAACTTTAGTCGCAGGCAAAGCTTTGCCATGAGGGATAAGAAAGTTACGTCCGTAACCTGGTTTTACATCGACAGTTTCACCGAGTCTACCAAGGTTGACGATACGCTGTAACAAAATAATTTGCATGAGTCATTCCTAGTTAACGGTTAACCCTGATGGTTATCAGTGTATGGTAATAGAGACAGATAGCGAGCCTGCTTGATAGCAGTAGCTAGCTGACGCTGATATTTAGTAGAAGTACCAGTAATACGACTTGGTACGATTTTGCCATTATCACTGATATACTGTTTTAGCAATTCAACATCTTTATAATCGATGTGAGTGATGCCTTCAGCAGTGAAACGGCAGAATTTGCGACGGCGATAGAAACGTGCCATGAGTATTCTCCTTTAATTAGTCATCACTGTTGTTGTCGTTGTCGTCATTATCATCACGATCTGGACGACGAGTAGTAGCTTTGCGTGCGCGTTTTTCATCGGCATTCTTGGCTAACTGCGACTCTTCAGTGACAGCTTCGTCACGGCGCATAACTAGACTACGAATGATCGCGTCGTTATAACGGAACAATTCTTCAAGTTCAGCTAAAGTATCACCGTCAGTTTCGATATTGAAAAGGACATAATGAGCTTTGTGAATCTTGTTGATTGGGTAAGCCAGTTGACGACGGCCCCAATCTTCTAAACGATGGATAACGCCATTGTTGTCTTGAACCAACTTGATATAGCGTTCAACCATGCCGACCACTTGGTCGCTTTGGTCTGGGTGTACAATTAACACCACTTCGTAATGTCGCATTTGGACTCCTTACGGATTAGTAGCTATCAACCCTATGTTAATAGCAAGGAGATTTATAAAGTAAACCTAATATCAAAAAAATCAGCTAAAAAATAAAAATCAGCTAAAAAAAGTAACAAATAAGCTTAGTATATAAAGCGCCGTATTATAACAGTAACTGGCTATTAATACAAAGCTTAATAAGCAGCTACTATTAAATATATATAAATAGTATTTATTTAAGATAATACGGCTAGAAGCAAACTAAGCTACTGACCATAAAAAAGCAACGACTAGGCGCTGCTTTTTGCTATCTCTTAAACTATGAAAGCTGTTGACCTATAAACTGTTTTAAACTATCTCTTAGGGTGTTTAACTAACTGGCTATTATCAGCTTTGACTACTAAGGTTTTGGCTAGTTTATCATGCCAACCGATATTCTCTGGGCTTCTTGAGGCCATGTAGTAATGAATAGCAATAACCACAAATCCCAAAAAACTAGTAAAAGAGAATAACAAGTTATAAATAATAAACAGCATCAAGGTCCGAGTACCGATGAGCTTAATAAAAGAAGGCAAGCGGTGTGTGGTCTGATCCACTACTCGAATACCAGTAATAACCTTACCTAATGATTGACCCCGTAAAGTAATAAATATCAGCTGTAGAGCGAACAAGCCAAATACTAATACCTGCGACATCATCAAAGTCCCACTAGGAATAGCTTCCATTAGGGTCAAAGAATACTGATAAGCGGCGTCCATATTTTGAATGTTTTGAAACTTAGTATAATCTACATTCATCTTGCTCAAGGCCAATACTAAGGGAAATATTGCCAACAGATACATCAAAGCATTTATCGCTGTAGCCAATATTCGCGACATAATAGGCGCTAGTATGACATCACCGACTACCACGTCTTTCGCTGTAGCGTTTTTGACAGCGTTAGGCTTTTTCAATGACATATTACCAGGAGTATGCTGGCGATTGCTGGTCATATCCACTTTAGTATTCGGCTTTGACTCAGGCTTACCATAAAGTCTATCTATGGATACTTTTTTGCCATCCGGGCTCTTTGAGAGAGCATTAGTTTCAGAGTCTTCTGGGAATACAGTGACATTATTAATAATAGAATCATTGGCAACGACTGTAGTAGTGGACGCAGTATTAGTAGGGCGATAGGTGTGTTGATTGCCCGTTAAATCACCAATACGCTGCCACTTATCTAAGCCTTCATGCCACACCAAATCATCAAGCGTTACCTCACCAGAGGTCAGCATGATATTGAGCTGATCTAAGGTATAAGGACCGGCCTGGACATTATTTCGAGCAAGGAAAATCTGCATAATTGCCTGTATAGTTAGTCATATCTTATTTTATTATATTAGGGCGTATTTACTATTCACAAGTAAAATGATGATATCACTATAACTGAATACTAAATACGGCTTAGGGTTTGTTCACTAAGGCATCAAAACTACCGATGCTTAGCAAACAAACCCTAATGGCTCAGTATCACACTTTGGCGCTTTTAGCCGATTACTTTGCTTCTTCACCTGCTAAGAAGAACCAAGTATCTAGTACGGAGTCAGGGTTCAACGATACCGAGCTAGTACCTTGCTCCATCAACCAGTAAGCTAAGTCTGGATGATCAGATGGACCTTGACCACAGATACCGATATATTTGCCTTGCTTACGACAAGCAGCAATCGCCATCGCCAATAGTTTTTTGACTGCAGGATCACGCTCATCAAACAGATGCGAAATAATACCTGAATCGCGATCTAGACCCAAAGTTAACTGAGTTAAATCGTTTGAGCCGATAGAGAAGCCATCGAAGTGCTCTAGGAACTCTTCTGCTAATAAACAGTTGGTTGGTAGCTCACACATCATGATGACGCGCAGACCGTTTTCACCACGTTTAAGACCATTTTTCTCAAGTAACTCGATAACTTGCTTAGCTTCACCAACCGTACGTACGAATGGAATCATGATCTCAACGTTAGTCAGACCCATCTCATCACGTACGCGCTTAAGGGCTTTACACTCAAGCTCGAAACAATCACGGAAGTTGTCAGAGACGTAGCGGCTAGCACCACGGAAACCGAGCATTGGGTTTTCTTCAGACGGCTCGTATAATTTACCACCTAGTAGGTTGGCATATTCGTTCGATTTAAAGTCTGACATACGGACGATAACCGGCTGATCCATAAAGGCTACTGCTAAAGTGGCGATACCTTCAACCAATTTATCAACATAAAAATCGATCGGTGAGGCATAACCTGCAATGCGCTCATTGATTGCTTGCGCCACTTCACGTGGTAAGCTATTCATATTGAGTAGAGCTTTTGGATGCACACCAATCATGCGGTTAATAATGAACTCTAAGCGTGCAAGGCCAATACCTTCATTAGGCATTTGGGTAAATGAGAAGGCACGATCTGGATTACCAACGTTCATCATGATTTTGAAGGCTAGCTCTGGCATAGATTCGATAGAGTTAGTCTGAATTTCAAAATCAATCTGAGTCTCGTAGATAAAGCCAGTATCACCTTCTGCACAAGAGACAGTAACGTCTTGACCGTCAACTAGCAATTCAGTGGCATTACCACAACCAACGATAGCTGGTACGCCAAGCTCACGAGCGATAATAGCAGCGTGACAAGTACGACCACCACGGTTAGTGATGATAGCTGATGCGCGCTTCATTACTGGTTCCCAATCCGGATCAGTCATATCAGAAACTAAAACATCACCATCTTGAACTTTATCCATTTCGCTAATATCACTAACGATACGCACTTTGCCAGCACCGATACGTTGACCGATTGAACGACCTTCACAAAGTACTTTAGCATTGGTAGTGTTAATGACATAACGTTCCATAACGTTGCTGTCTTGGCGACTTTTGACAGTTTCTGGACGGGCTTGAACGATAAAGATTTCACCAGTATCGCCATCTTTTGCCCACTCAATATCCATCGCTTGACCGTAATGTTTCTCAATGGTCATCGCTTGCTTAGCAAGTGAAGTCAGCTCTTCAGTAGATAAAGAGAACTGCATACGTTCTTGTTTTTCAACATCTACAATCTTCACCGATTTAGCAGTACTGCCTTCTTCGCCATAGATCATTTTTTTATGTTTGCTACCTAAGTTACGGCGAATAACGGCCGGCTTACCATTGGCTAGCAATTTTTTGGAAAGATAGAATTCATCAGGGTTGACTGCGCCTTGCACAACCATTTCACCTAAACCGTAGCTTGATGTGATAAACACCACTTGATCAAAGCCACTCTCAGTATCTAGAGTGAACATAACACCAGCAGCACCCGTTTCTGAGCGTACCATACGCTGAATACCAGCAGATAGGGCAACGCCTTCGTGCTCAAAGCCTTTATGCACGCGATAAGAGATTGCACGGTCATTATATAGTGATGAAAACACTTCTTTAATAGCAATAAGGACGTTATCGATACCACGAATGTTTAGGTAAGTCTCTTGTTGGCCAGCAAACGAGGCATCTGGCAAATCTTCAGCAGTAGCAGAAGAACGTACGGCAACAGCGATATCTTGACCATTGCTCATTTCTTCGAACGATTGACGCACTTGTTGCTCAAGGTCACTTGGTAATTCTTGGTCGATAATCCAACCGCGGATTTTTTTACCAGTAGCGGCCAACTTATTAACGTCATTAACGTCTAAGTCTCTAAGCTCGTTGTTGATTTTTTCCAACAGACCAGTTTCAGTCAAGAAACGATTAAAGGCATCGGCAGTTGTTGCAAAGCCACCGGGGACACTTACGCCTAAATCTGATAAGTGACTGATCATCTCGCCAAGCGAAGAGTTCTTGCCACCCACCGTGTCAACGTCGTGTTTTCCTAGCTGATCTAGATTGACTACAAGTGCTGAAGATTGCTCTGCCATGATAACTCCAGAAAATAAGGTTATTTAGTAAGGATTATAAAGGGGTGATTATACCGCTATATTTTGCTAATTTCGAGGGGTGAAAGCAAAAAACTCCTCAAAATGTTAAAATTTTTATGTTTTTTAAGTGAATTATGCTTCAGTGATTTGTTTTTCTTTAAAGTTATCTTATAACGATGAGTATTAGTTGACACTGGCGGCTTAGTAATAAATGCTTATAGGCTAGCTAAAAAGATTAGCACGATGATCGATTTATTAACAATATTTTGTTAGGGTTGCTACAAGAGTATTGAGCTTTTACCAGTAAACAGGGCTAAAGGAGTAAATCAGTGTTTCAAACTACAGGCAAGTCTAAAATAATGCCGATATCTATAATATTGATGCTTAGAATATCGATGCTTAGCTAGAATAGCTATACCTAGATAGTATAAGATCGTATCAGAAATGCGCTCAATTCAGCCTAGTGTTTTGCCAGTTATAGCAACTTTGATTCCTATTGAGTCGCTATTATGGGTATAATGTAGAGCATAAAATATCAAGCGTGCGTCGACAGCTGCGTCGAACAATAATTCAGCAATGGCTCAGTGATTATCCATTAGTAATTGTCCATTAGTGGCAAGTTAATTTTTGGTTGGTTAAATAAAGTCAATTATTGAGGTCCTTTAGTTATGTATTCTAATAGTCCATCTGAACAGGACATGCCTACTATCCAAAATCGACATGCTTTGAGGTTGGATAACTCACAAGCCGTGAGGAGTGCGTTTTTTATCTCTGATGGTACTGCTATCACTGCTGAGACGCTTGGACGTTCTATTTTAAGTCAGTTCGCTTCGGTGCCTTTTGAGACTCGAGTATTGCCTTATGTCGATAGCTTAGAGCGTGCTGAGGATGCGGTACAGCAGATCAATATTGCCTATCAGCGTGATGGTCTATTACCATTAGTATTCGATACTATTGTCAATCCTGAGATTCGTGAAAAGGTCAATTCGGCGCAGGGCTGTAATTTGGATATGTATGAAGGCTTGATTGGTCGTATTGCTGAAGAGATTGCCGTCGAGCCTGATGGTCATACAGGTAACGCTCATGATAATGTCGATTCTGAAAACTATAAAGACCGTATTGATGCGGTACACTTTGCTTTAGACAATGATGATGGGGCGCGTACGCGTCATTATAGTATGGCTGATATTATTCTTATTGGCGTCTCGCGTTCAGGTAAAACGCCCACTTCTTTATATTTAGCATTACAGTTTGGTATTCGTGCAGCCAACTATCCACTGACCGAAGATGATCTATACGACAATCAGCTACCAAAATCTTTACGAGAGCATAAGGATAAGCTGTTTGGTCTTATTATCAATACCGACCGTCTAGTAAAAATCCGTCAAGAGCGCCGTGCCGGTAGTCGCTATTCTAGCTATCAGCAGGTTCAGCAAGAGCAGCGTGCCATCCAAGGCATATACATATCGCAAGGCATTCCAAGCCTTGATGTCTCAGAGATGTCGGTAGAAGAGATTGCTACTCGAATCTTGCAAATGACGGGTCTTAAACGCCGAATTGGGTAAGTTAGAATACTTGCTCAATACTAAATTACAGTAAGTTAGGTTCTTCAAACCTAGCTTTCAAACTTGATTTTCAAACCTAGCTTTCAAACTTGATTTTCAAACCTGGTTTTCAAGTCTGGTTTTCAAATCTAGTTTTCAAACCTAGTTTTTAACTATGGCTCTTAGCTATAGTTTTGAGCTACAGCTGTTAAATACGGCTTTTCAATACCGCTCTCAGCTCTTAAATATAGCTTACCCAAAAATTTTTAAGCAAGGTTTTAACTCATGAAAATGAGGCTTAATAGATAAAAGAGTAAGCTGAGCTGATAATACAGCTCAATGACACACCATCACTATCAAATCGCTATTAGCAATCTTATAGCTCATACTTTATTTTAAAAATTAAAGCGTAGATATAGCAGTGTAGCTGCTACTTAAATGAACGAATGAATAAAGAGGACCAAATGGTAAGCAAACGCAAAGATGGTGCCACTAATAATACTGGCAAAGATACGCAAACCGAAGTTTCTAATAACAACAACGGCAGTGCGCCGATTACTATGCCGGAAAAAACCAAGGGCATGGATAAACAAGAAAAAATCGAACAAACTCATGAGCAAGTCACTGATGACATCATGCATCATCCTGATCTAGTCAGTCCGCTAGATGACACACGAGTCTATGTTAAATCAGGCTTTGGTAAAGATTCTGAGCGCTTAAAAAAAGATAAGCACGAGTATACTTACGACGTCCTAATATTAGGAGCAGGTCCTGCAGGTGAAGCGGCCGCTATGAAGCTTACTAAATCGGGGAAAAAAGTCGCTGTCATTGATCCCCGTGATCAAGTTGGCGGTAACTGTACTCATGTCGGTACTATACCAAGTAAGTCACTACGCCAATCGGTGTTTAACCTGATTAACTTTCGTCGTGATCCGATGTTCACTAAAACTTTGGATTACCACCGAGTCCCCCTAAATAAAGTACTAGCTAATGCTCGTCAGGTCATTCGTCGCCAAGTCACTACTCACACCCGCTTTTATGAGCGTAATCAAGTAGAAGTTATTCATGGCTGGGCCAGCTTCGTTGATGCGCATACCGTAAAAGTTGAGACCGAAGAAAGCGTCTTTGAGACCATCACTTTTAACAAAGCTATTATTACTGTCGGTAGCCGTCCTTATCGTCCTGACCTATTAGATTTTAATCATCCACGGGTGTTTGACTCAGATAAAATACTACAAATGGATTATGTGATCAGAAAAATCATAATCTATGGTGCAGGCGTTATTGGCTGTGAGTATGCTTCTATTTTTACTGGTCTTGGCTGCAAAGTGGACTTGATCAATAACACCGACCAACTGCTTAGCTATTTGGATAGTGAGATCAGCGATGCGCTTGCCCATGACTTTAGACAATTTGGGGTAGTCATTCGTAACAATGAAGAGATCGATCATCTAGAAACTCATGATGATTATGTTATTCTGCACCTAAAGAGCGGTAAAAAAATTAAGTCCGATGCTATTCTTTGGTGTAATGGGCGTTCAGGAAATACTGAAGGGTTGAATGTAGAAGCGCTTGGTCTTAAACCCAATAGCCGTGGACAATTAAAAGTCGATGATACTTATTGTACTGATGTAGATAATATCTATGCTGCTGGTGATGTCATTGGATGGCCATCTCTAGCCTCAGCGGCTTATGATCAAGGTCGTTGTGCAGCTGCATTTATGGTCGGTGATAGTGATGCAGAGCCAGTCTCTAGTGTACCAACGGGTATTTATACTATTCCTGAGATATCGAGTATCGGTAAAACTGAGCAAGAACTTACTGATGATAAGATTCCTTACGAAGTAGGACAGGCATTCTTTAAAGACTTGGCACGTGCTCAAATCATTGGTGAGCGTACTGGAGTACTGAAAATCTTATTCCACCGTGAGACGCTAGAGCTATTAGGTATTCATTGCTATGGTAACCATGCCTCAGAGATTATTCATATTGGTCAAGCGGTGATGAAGTGTAATGCTACGCTTGAGTATTTTGTCAATACTACCTTTAACTATCCAACGATGGCAGAAGCTTATCGGGTAGCAGCATTGAATGGTCTTAACCGCGTGTTTTAACCCTTAAAAAGCCAATTTGATAGCAATAAAAAAGCGTCTGTATATTTTACAGGCGCTTTTTTTGCTTAGCGGTTAGGGTCTTTATAGGGTGGATTCCGTCATGCAAAAAGACAGGCTTTATGCAAAATACAAATTTATTCGATAAGTAGCGTAAGTGCTAACCTACGGCTATTAAGATTATTTACGCATTTCACTGCTAGGCTGAGTACGCCAGCGAAAGATAAGTAAAAGGATAAAATAAAAACTCCACAATCCTGCCAGTGCATAAAAGCCAGTAGCCACTTGGGCAACGCTAGCCCCCATTTGATTCATTTGTACTGACATGTTTACCCCAGGAGTAGTGGGTACTAGCCAGCGGATGATCTGTAATACTTCAGGCAGCTGATTGGCAGGCCATGGATAGCCGCTAACAAAGAATATGGGTAGCGAGCTGAAGACTAATATCTGCAAACTACGTTCACGCTGGCGAAACCATAAGCCAAGTACGCAGCCAAGCGTAGCGACCGTTGGGCAAAAAATCGTCAAGAATAGCAAACTACCCAGTATATTCTGGCCGCGCGGATAATGATGCAGCTCAAACGCCCAGCCATAATAAAAGCAGCCTACAACGAAGCTGAGCATACTCAGCGCCATAATACGACCCAGCCAGCCGCGCACGCTAGTAGCATGACGACGCTGCTCATACCAAGTACCAATTAACATAGCTGTCGCCATCAGTAAGGTCTGCTGAAGGATCAATATAGCCACTGCTGGCACTACATAAGCGCCATAGCCTTCGGTTTGATTATACAGTGGGATAATCTGTAGCGGCACCGCTTGAGTATTACTGGCTGCTGTTGCTAGATAAGCGCCTTGAGCGACATTTTTTTTGACTTCGATACCAGCTGATACAGTACTTACCGCTTTTAAAAATCCTAACTGTACGTTCTTATTTAAAATAAAATAGCCGCCATTACCTAAGACGCTGACACTAGCGGCCTTACCGGACAACACTTGCCGCTCAAGACCGCTTGGAATAATCATATAGCCAGCGATATCATTAGACCAAATAGCCTCTTTAGCCTGTTGCTCATTAATAAAGCCTTGAGTATCTAACTGCGGACTGGCATTAGCATAGCGTATGATAGTACGAGATAGCTGACTGTTATCGTTATCGATAATGCCGACTGGCACATGGTTGACTACCTCACTGGAGTAGGGCCATGGATAAAAGAAACCGTAAATAACAGGAGCGATAAGCAGCATCAGCACCACACCGCTGTCCTTAAAGACATCTTTAAAGGTTTGCAAAAAGCTCGCCCAAAAAGTAGTTGGCGAGGAGACTTTATTCAGATTATTAGGCTGGTTAACGTTTTTCGTATTTTTAGTGTCTTTAGTATCTTTAGTATTGTTAGCGGCTGACATTAGCGTGCTCCCCAGCGTTGAGGATTTGCCAATGCACGTTTGCTCAGCAATGCAGTCAGCAACATGGCAATGATAGTGGCTAGCGCTAATCCATAAACGATAGACAAAGAAACGGCGAGTGGGGCGTGCATTTGTAATTGTGCTATATGTAATTTGAGATAATAGGTTAAAGGTAGCATATCCGACCAATGCTTAGCGCCATCACTAATAGCAATATAAGGAAAAGTAACGCCAGCAAAAGCATAGGAAGGGGCAGAAATAAAGCCAGTAGCCGATAAGCCTGCACGCAGTGAGAAAGAGGCTAAAGTAAAGATAGCCCCCAGCCAAAGCGAAAGCATCATTAATAATACTAAGCCAATATAAGTCGCTAGTAAGGAGCTCGGCGCAGTAGGATATTGCGGAGTGGCTAACCAAATTGCTAGGAGCGCCCAGAGACTATAAGCCAGAGCTGGCCAACAGTACTTACCGGCTAAACCTGCTAGCAATACTGAGATACTGACTGATTTTGTCACAGCTGCTATTGGCGCCGTTAGGTTAGTGCGGGCTGACTGATCTTTTATGTTATTGCTATTGCTCACTGAACTGCTTGTTAAATGGTCATTTGCTGAGTTTTTAGTGCTTAGAATATCATCTGTAGCTAAGCTCAATTTAGAAGATCGACCCTCTATAAAGCGATACCAACGGCCCAGTTGCTTATCACGTAGCTCGCGACCGATAGTCGTTGCACCAATCACCATAGCCAAAATATGCAACAACGCCGGAATAACCGTCGAGGCCAAAAACTGCTGATAGTTAGTCGCCGCGTTGAATAGGCTAGTACGTTGGATATTAATAGGTGAGTAGGCGATAGCGGCTTGCGTAGGAGAGATACCTTGTTTGATTAAGCGCTGAATCTCAACGCCTGCGGACAAAGTACCGGCTACTGACTGTACGCCTTTTTGGATAATACCCGAATGGGTACCGTATTGAGCATTGACTTGCAAGATGATAGGTGACAGCTTACCAGATAAAATATTACGCGAGAAGTTCTCTGGAATAATAACTAGTGCATAGACATCACGCTGCAAAATCCCGTCCTTGGCCGCAGCTGGCGAGTTATAGAAGTTAGCGATGGTAATGTCAGGACTAGCTTCTAAGTAGCGCACTAGCGTATTAGCCATAGGGCTTTGATCTTGGTCAATCACCCCAATAGGCAAGTCACTGATTTGAGTTTGCGAAAATATCCACCAAATCAGCAATACAGTTGCCAAAGGAATCCACAGCACCATTGCCAAATCCCATGGGTTCTTGGCTAAAAATCGCCGCTCATAAGCAGCACTACGCACAAAAGCTTGAGTCAAACGCATCATTTACTCTGGGGTCTGCTTACTAGTTGATGGACTGGCCACTTGCGGAGTAATGCGAATGATAACACTCATACCCGAGCGAATACGCGAGTCTGGGGTTGTTGGTCGTGCTTTGACTTCAAAGGTGCGTACATCAAAGCCATCGTCATTATTGGTTGGTCGCCACGTAGCAAAGTCAGATAGAGTAGAGGTTGCATAGACGGTAAATTGCTTAGTATAAGGGCGCTCGGTAGAGGACAGAGCAGGGATAGTGCCAGTGAACTGCTGACCAATAGCGAATTGATTAAGATAAGTCTCAGTAACGTTTAACACTACCCACTGTTTATTAGTATCGACTAAGGTTAATAAAGGGACGCCTTGACCTATAACCTCACCAGGACTGACAATCACACTATCTACAATGCCAGCAATCGGACTTTTTAAGTTGGCTTCTTGCTTAGCGACTAAGGCTTCTTCTAACTTAGCATCCACTTGCGCCACTTGCGCTGTAGCAGCAGACTTATCTTCACTGCGCGCCCCTTCCATCGCTATATCATACTGCAAGCGGGCCGCTTCCGTTTGTGCTTGGGTAGCTTGGTACTGGGCAAATGATTCATCACGTTTTTGCCGTGCCATTAGCCCCTCCTCATACAGGCGACTTATACGTTGATAAGTGTTTTCTGCCAAATCAGAGGCAGCTTTGTTGGCTTGCCATGCCGCTTTAGCTTGCGCAATCTCTTGCGGGCGTGCGCCATTTTCTGCTTTATCCAGTTGGCTTTGTGCTAACTCCTTACCAGCCTGCGCTTGATTAATCTTAGCATTAATCTCTGGCGAATCCATCTCGATGAGTTGCTGATCTACCTCCACCGTATCGCCTTCAGTAACTAATATTTGGGCAATGCGGCCGGGTACTTTTGCGGCAATAGAAGTTTGCTGCATCTGCATTTGCCCTTGTAGAGTAACCACTTCTGGCTCTTTGCTTTGGTTGCTCTTGAACAGTCCGTATGCGATCACGCCTAGTACTATTATAGCTAATAGTGCCAAGATAGCTTTTTTGACTAACGAGGGTTTTTTAGGCTGTCCCTTACTACGGTCATAGGCAGGCACTGTTTGCTCCGTACTATTAGGATCAGAGGTACTAACCGTTGGTTCGTTATCAACGATGTCTGCGTCATTTAAGTGGTCAGATTCATCATGAGATTCAGGCATAATAGCGAACTTCCTAGAGCAGTAAAGTGGATAACAAAAGGGTTATTACAAAAGCTAAATAAGTACTTTATAGATAATGATTGCGCTATAAATAATAGTGCTAAGTTTTTTTAACGGCCTAGTATCCCTAGACAGTAAGCATGACTTTTTACAGTAGCTTTTTATGGCCTAATCAAGCGTCTAGCAGGGGCTCTAAGGATAGACTCGAAAAGCATGGGGTCTAGCGTTTTCGGCAATCTCAAAGTTAAAAACAGCCCCAAGGGCCACGATAAATGCTGAGTAATATAACCACATCATTATTACTACCGCAGCTGACAGCGCACCAAACTCGGCACTATAATTATTAAAGTTTTGTACATAGATTGAAAATAGGCCAGATAGTAGTATCCAAAGAACAGTCGCTAACAGGGAGCCTGGCACTAGTTGGCTTAACTTTACGGTTTCACGATTTGGCGCAAAGCGATAAAGGCCCAAAAAGCTAAAGAATATGATAATAGTCAAGATCGGCCATCTGCTCCAAAGCGCGATAGTCTTCACAACTGGTCCAAAAGGAAAATAACCAGCTATTAGTGGCAGCGCAGCGATAGAGGACAGCGCTATAATAAATACTATGAGCGCTGCAAAGGTCAGACCGATCGCTCTGATAAGACTTTGCAGAAAGTTGCGCTCTTCGCCAATATGAAAAGCAAGATTGATTAGAATGATTAAGTTCTTGATACCACGAGAGCCGGCATAAAGAGCTAACGAGGTTGAGACCACTAGGCTAAAGGTAAGCCGAGTAGTAGTATTAGAGATAAGCTGACTCAAACGCGCATCCAGTACTTCATATACTGTGGTGGGTATAAAAGGTCGCAAAAATGAAATCTGTTCCTGCATCTCGGCAGGTGAAAAAGCTAGGCCATAAATCAGCACAAATACGGCCATTACTGGAAAAATAGACAAAAAGCCAAAAAACCCTACGCTGGCGCAATGTGCCCAGACGTTAGAGTTACTAGTATTGCGCCATGCTGGCACAAGCATTTGCATCCATTTCGATATTTGGGGATGTTTCATAGTCATAGTATTGGCAACGCGGTAAAGTTATCAGGGATGATGATAAAGTTTTTAGAGCACATTTTGTTAGCCTTCTAATAATCGATATAAGGGTCAAGGTTACAGAATTTTGGTAGGGCATTATAAGGTGCTGACTATAAGTTTGCTACAGGCCATATTATTGGCTATACAAAGCCGGTAGGCGAATATCAGCAGCATTCACATAAGCGTTAAATGCCAGAGGAGTACCGCAGCTTTGCATTAATGCGGCTAACCCTTGTACATAATCATTTGCTGCTTGTGCCTGCTCAGTACGGGCTTTAAGTGACTTGGTTTGGGCTTGTACCACATCGACAGTAGTATTAACCCCTTCTTGTAGACCCAAGCGCCGTAAACGCAACACTTCAGCCGCTAAATCAACATTGCTCTGTAGCGCTTGATAGCGTGATTGCGCATTATTAACATCGTGCCAGTTTTTTTCGACCAGTAATAACAAATTATCACCAACTTCGATCTCTGATAAGTCCGCTTGACGTATCTTCGCGTTACTAGAGGCTAAGGTTGCGTTTTTATCCAGCCCACCCCAAAGCTTCCAGCTGGCTGAGATCCCAGCAACCCAGCTTGGGTCTCTTTCTAATTGACCATAGCCATACAGCAGCACGGTCGGCTTATATCCAGTATCCGATAAGGCATGCAGTTGCTGAGCCTGCGCGCGTTTGGCCGCAACTTTTTGTAATCCTGGATGATTGGTTAGGGCTAACTCTTGAAAGTAGCTGACATCAGGCAGTGGTTTGCTAGACACGAATAGCGGAGTAGTCGGCTTAATGCGGTAATTGGTACGTAGTAAACGCTGTAAAGCGATCATCGCCAAACGGGCATCATTATTGGCATTGATAGCCTCGCTTTTAGCGTCAGCAAGTGCTGATTGTGCCTCTAAACGCTCCACACGTGATATAAAGCCTTCTTCAAACAAACGCTGAGCCATATGATCAGTCTGCTGCAAAGTACCGTAAGCATCTTCACGTAAATAGGCGGCAATGATAGCTAGCTGCGCCTTAAAGTAGCGCTCAATTAAAGTATTATAAAGCTGATTCTTATCTAAGATACTATCAGCAACCGCCTCTTGAGTGCGGGCATCTGATATTCCTACTAGCGCTTCTGTGCGCCCAGCGGTATAGACTGGCCAAGCTACGCCAACTCCTGCCCCTGTACGTGTTCCTGAGCGTTTAAATTCAAAGGAGTCTGGTAGACGATCGCCAACCAGTTCACCGAAGTTTGGCAGTTGGGGTAAATTGGGAATAGGGGGAATAATCTCACCAATATTGCCCCCTGCATTATTGACGCCATTAATGATGCCGTTCTTAATATCGGAGAGGTCTACATCTCCTTGTAGAGTATAAGCACTGGCTGAAACTTGCGCAAAAACAAAAGGTTTGTCAATAGTGCTGAGCGCATCCGTTTGATAGTTGCTGGCAGCAATAGCGGCCTCGTTAGCAGCAATTTTTGGGGAGACTTGCAGCAGAACTGCTTGGGCTTGCTCTAGACTTAAAAAGCTAGAAACTTCCAAGGGATAGCTGTTTTCAATATACTTATCAGTGATAGGGTCTCTTAAAGTCGCCAGCGTACTAGTCAGCGCAACGTCTGCCTTATTAAGAAGCCGTGTATTATTGGCAGCACTCGGTAGTCTGTCAGCATGGCTATCATAATCACTGTCAGTAATTTGAGTAGTTGCCACTGGCATTACCCCGTCTTGTACGTCGTTATCATAGCTACTAGTACTGATACTAGGGAGCGCTCCGAAAGAGCTACTAGCTGATGTTTGACTTGACGTTCCTGCTAGCACAATCAGCGCTATAGCAGCAGGGAGTGCAGATAAAGCAAGTTTCATAGTATGAGAAGCCGATAATTAAAAAGCGTAGGTGAATAACCAAGCGTACACTGTAGTGCGACAATCGTGACGGGTCAATGCTCATTAGTTTCTGTTTACGCATTGAATAAAAATATCGATTGTGTTAGCTCAATAATTGCAGCCTTAATAATAGCATTATTATTAACTAAGCCATAAAAATTTATTAGTAGCTTAGCATTGGGTTTTGCTACAGTGGCAGGCATAGCCAGTAATTGCTTTTAATGTACTCAGCGCTATTAATAATAGATAAAAAAACGAGGAGAAAATAATGGCAGGCTATATATTAGCATTGGATCAAGGCACTACTTCCAGCAGAGCTATCTTGTATGACGATCAAGCACGACCTATTAAAATAGTACAGAAGCCTACCAGCCTACAGACGCCAAAAGCCGGTTATGTCGAACAAGATGCTAGTCAAATTTGGCAGACTCAAATTAGCTGTGCTCATGATGTGATTAACCAAGCGGGACTGCTAGCAACTGATGTGACAAGTATTGCTATTACCAACCAGCGTGAGTCTATCGTTATTTGGGATAAAAAAACGGGTAATGCTTTGGCACCAGCGATTATTTGGCAAGATAGACGTAGCGCAGATTACTGCCAAAAATTGGCTGACCATAATGCTTATAAGGGCAACGCTGACTTAGCAAATCAAGTGCAGCGTATTACTGGATTACGTTTAGATCCTTACTTTAGCGCCAGTAAGATTGCGTGGCTGTTGGAGCATAATCCGAAGATTAGGGCGCTAGTCAACAGCGATCGAATCGGGCAGGTTGCCGTAGGCACTATAGACAGCTGGTTGATTTATCAGCTAACAGGCGCTGAGCATGTTATAGATGTCACTAATGCTTCGCGCACTTTATTATATGACATTCATAAGCTAGCTTGGTCAGATGAGCTGTGCACTGTTTTTAATATTCCGCAGTCAATACTTCCTAAAGTATTACCTTCCGATGGCGACTTTGGTAAAACCAAAAAAGGATTGTTTGCCAAACAAATTCCTATTCAAGCGGTACTTGGGGATCAGCAGGCCGCCTTATTTGGTCAAGGCTGTCTAGAGGCTGGCATGGCAAAAAACACTTATGGTACAGGTTGTTTTATGCTAATGAATATTGGTAATACTGCCAAAATTAGCGAGCATCAACTGTTGACTACAGTCGCTTGGCAACGCAAAGCCAACACAAGCAAAGCAGATAGCTCATCTATTGGTCAGATCATGCATTCAGGTAAGCGCTTGCTACAAGCTTCAAATTTTAAGCCGGAGCGTGAAGTCACTTATGCCTTAGAAGGCAGTGTGTTTATGGCAGGAGCAATTGTCCAGTGGTTGAGAGATAACTTAGGTATGATTGAACAAAGTTGCGATGTCGAAACTTTAGCCCAGCAAGTACAGAGTAGTGAAGAGGTGGTATTGCTACCAGCCTTTACTGGTCTAGGAGCTCCCTATTGGCGCTCTGATATTAGTGCCAGTATCAGTGGGATGAATCGTGGCACTACTAAAGCCCATATTGCTCGCGCCGCACTCGAATCAATAGCTTATCAAACTTATGATGTACTGATAGCTATGCAAAAAGACAGTCCGCATCCCCTAACTGAGCTACGGGTCGATGGCGGTGCTGCTAATAATGATCTGCTGATGCAATTTCAAGCTGACTTACTAGGCGTGCCAGTACTGCGGCCACAGGATACCGAGATTACTGCAAAAGGAGCGGCTTTACTGGCAGGGCTAAAAACTGGCTTATATGATCAATCGACGATGTCGTCGTCTTGGAAAGTAGAGCGAATATTTGAGCCCAATATGGCTCAAGATAAGCGAGATACTCATCTGGAAAAATGGCAGCGAGCGCTCAGAAGAGCCATGATGGATTAAGATAATAAAGGGTTCTAAATAGCTCATTTTACTTTAAATGCGAGCTAGTTATGCAATTTTGTCATAAGTACACAAGCTGTAACGCAAGATAATCGAGATGCTGACATAGGTTACATAATCAATCTAGCAGTCGATATTATAGTATCCCTATACTAAGGAAGGTAAGCCTAGGCTCTAATAAACCTAAGCTGTAATAAGTAGAGTGTCTAAAGAACATAAAGATGACTTATCTACATTTAATTAGTTCGTCTCTAATTAGCCCGTTTTGATAGGGCCTCAATTTCGTGTAAATCAATAATAATGAATGAAGGGATACTATTATGAAAGACAATGACAATATCATAGATAACACTACTCATAGAGTTGACGCTAACGGCCGTGTCATCACTGAAACTGATCATGTCCTCACTAGCGATAATATGGAAATAGCTGACAAACAGCGTATTATCGATGACAATGCTCGTAGAATGGCCAACCCAGAAGTCGTTGATAGAAGAGTGGTCACTAACGACCCTAGCAACATTGATGGTAATGTAGTAAAGCATATGTCAAAAGAAACTAGAGAAGATTTGAATGCCGATATTATTACTGGTGAGCCAGGTTCACATCCAGTAGGGACTACTGTAGGTGGCGTAAGCGGTGCGATAGCAGGAGCTGCTATTGGGTCTATGGCTGGTCCGTTAGGAACCTTAATTGGTGGTGCTATTGGTGCGGTTACTGGTGGTACTGCAGGTCATGCCTCAGCAGAAGCTATTGATCCGACCCATGAAGAAGCTTACTGGCGCGCTCAACATGCTAATGTCGATTATTATAAAGACGGTTATGAATTTGACCGTGATATGCATCCGGCCTATGCAGTAGGTTATGCTAACCGTGCTCGCTATCCTGTTGATGCAAATTTTGATGATCATGAAGCAGATTTAAGACGCTCATGGGAAGAAGTCAAAGGAGAGTCACGGATGGAATGGGACGATGCACGCATGGCTTCACGTGATGCTTGGAATCGGGCAAGATAGTTGAGTAGCAAAACTAATACTTATCGATAATTTATATTATACATATTGGTAATAAGTGCTGAGTTAGACAACAATAAGCAAGTAAATATTGTAGAACCTTAATTTTTTGTAAATTACTGAGACTAAATGTAGCCAATTAAGTGCGTAGATAATATAAGAATATTAGTTATGCTATGTTAAAGCCTCTAGGGAGAACTCTAGGGGCTTTTTTTATAGCTGTTGAAAATTATCAGCTCAGTAACCCCTAATTGCTTAGCACAGCAAAAACTACAATATAAATTAGCTACCTAGCCCTCAGTCAAAATTGGGCCTGTTGATTGTTTATTTAGATAGCTATTTAGCTATTTAGCTATTACTAGACGTGATTTTGCGAGTCACATTATTAGTTCACCGTTTACTTTTTAATGAGTTATGAGCAATTTTTTACTACCAGCAGTGCCTTCTTGAGAGGGTTCAACAAGCCCTAGAATAACTAATAATAAGACAACCAATAATAAGAGGTAATATATGACTCGTTATAATAATTCAGAGGGCAATAAACAGTTTTATATTGCTACTGCTAACTTGCTTAATCTTGCTAATCCTAAGCGTATCTTTTATGAAAATGCACCTGCTTATGACCAGCAGGCCTACCAGCACAAGATAACCGGTATTACTGAGCTATTGTCTAAGGCTCATGCTGACATTATTGCGGTACAAGAGGTTTGGGACAGCAAAGCAATCGAGGAGATCGCCCTGAATTTAGGTTTTAGCCCTGAACAAGTAGTTATTCCGCTAGCTAGTAATGATAGTGCAAGTTTACACACTAAAGGTCATGGCGCTCAAGGCACTCCAGCGGTAGGGATTATAACTCGCTTCGATCAGCTAGAGAGTCAATTACTCGAAAACGTAGTCACTGAGGCCGTAATAGATATCCCTGATATCGGACCTTATACTCACTTTAAGCGCCCGCCATTGTTACTACGAGTCGATGCTTATGGCCAGCCTATTACTATCATTACCGCGCATCTCAAAAGCAAACGAGCATTCTTTTTGCGAGATGACAAGGGGCAGTTGCTCGAAGATATGGATGATCCTAATATCAGAGTGCGTGCTAAGCTTCGCAGTTTATGCATGCGCGCAGCAGAAGCTGCATCGATTAGAATGACAATTATTGAGCGCCTACTGCATACTCGTGAGCCATTGATTTTGCTGGGTGATATGAATGATGTCACAGGGAGCGTAACTACTCAATTAATGGCCGAAACAGGAGAAGTGAACTATGATAAAAGTATGCGTGATGTCGCACTATTCGATGCAGCACGTATTCAGTCTCGCTATGGTTGGATGAAAGACGTGGCTTATACCCACATTTATCAAGGAATACCAGAAGTTATCGATCAGCTATTCGTTTCAGAAGAGTTCTTACCCGATAGTAAATTCACTATTGGGAACATTGAGAGAGTAGATTATTTCAATGACCATCTCAAATGGGACTATCCAGATAGAGTCATTGATCACGGTATCGTACGAGCAAAAATAAGATTGGAATAGGCATCAAAGACATGATTAATCAGTACATTATCTGGTAACTTATTCATGCCCCTTGCTTGCCAATGTACAAGGGTTTATGATGCCCTGTATTGAGCGTGGCCGCAGTTATATTTTAATTATAAGCCACCGTTAACACGCAAATTGAGTGTTGATGTTGCTCAATAACGGCTTAATCATAAAAAAGAGTATTAAACTAAGAGGTTTGTAATGAGCGACTATAAAGACGACAAGATAGAAGATGTGTTAGTAGACTCGGAACTGGCAAAAAAGCTAGTGCCTAATAAATTCAAATTTACCAGTCAACAAGGTCGTATTCGCCGTCAGAAATTACTGATGGGTGCTAAAAAGCTAAGTGAAACTCACCCTATTAATGATATTACTTTAGCTGCAGTATGTGAAGAAGCGGGTATTCCGCGAGCTTCAGCTTATCACTTTTTTCCAAATATTGAAGCGATATTCCTAGCTTTACGTTTCTTGAATGCTATTGAAATTCTAGAAGTATTAGGCACAGTAGAAAATGTAAATTATGATAGATGGCAGGGATATTTGACCGCGTTAATTGAACGTTGTGTGCATATATTTCATGCTGATCAAACCAAAGCTAAGCTAATATACGATACTAATACACCAGATTTTGAAGGTGATAGTTTTGGTGAAGATATCGATCATCAAATCGTAAAGCTAATCTATGAAAGATTGTCTGAGGGCTATGAGATGCCTAAGTATGACGATATACAAGATATTTTGTTAGTAACTTATAGCATTATAAACGGTATATTTACTTTATCTTATCGTCGTCATGCCAGTATCACTGATAACTATTTACAAGAAGCGACTACCGCTTCTATTGCTTATTTACGCTGTTACTTACCAGAAAAACTACCGCATAAAAACCGTTAAGCTGTGGTTATTAGCAATGGTTACGATAAAAATAAAAAAAGCCGACATGCTTATGTCGGCTTTTTTATGGCTGTTAGTTTAGTAAAGGTAACTATTCAAGGATGCTATGAGTAGCCGTTATTCTAGTAGCCGTAATGCCTGCTGCACGAGAGCTTTTTATCTTTACCAATAACTTAAGTCTCTACATTAGTTAAAGCCTTACTAGTGACTAATCCCTAAAGGGTATCAGCGTCTGGAATAGGGGCTAAAAAGGATTGACCATGACAGCTATCATCACTAGGATCCAAAGAGGCATACTGCTTATAGTAGCGGTTAATTAGCTGCTCAAGAGCAACATTTACTTTTGAATCATGCACATTGATATAGGATTCACGAGCCTGTTCAAGCCAGCGATCAGCCATTGTAAAACGCGAGCCTAACTGACTCGAACCATGCGCACAGTGATCTGCTGCCGCCCATATCAAGCCAACTTCACTAAATGCTAACTCTTTGGGTGCATAATTTATACCGCCACTATCTTTTAAGGCCGTTAGTATAGCCCAAAGGTCAGGGCGCATTAATGCTGAGCTTGTAGGTATATCTGGGTTTAGCGCCAGATTTTGCTCAGTAGAAGTTAGCAGCGCTTGCAAAATAGTATCAGCGGCTTGTAGCGCTTGTGTTCCGGCAACAAAGCGGCTGTCTACAGTATCTTGGTAGCTAGCATAGTCGAGCCAAGCTCGCGCTTTATAAATTAGATACTGTTGACGGGCTGCTTGCTCTACTGTACGGCTATGTAAGGCTTGCTCAGCTTGATAGCGCTTAAGTTGTAACCGCTTACAGTCGATAACAAGGCGATTTGCGCTTAAAGATTTCAGTGACTCTGCTGGTAATGCTTGTGTTTGGCTAGCACAAGGAGCCGCTGCTTCCTCAAAGCGGCCGCTGACAGCTGAGTCTGAGGTTGCAGCTTGCGCAGACGATGCAAAGGCGACTAATAGCAGCGCTGATAAGGTATTAGTAGCGAATGATAAATGAGGGTGATAAACCTTAGTTAGCAAAGTTATAGGAGCAAACATAAAGTGGGCCTTACAGAACAATGATCAGTTCAGTATTATAGACTAGGCTCATCGGCTAAGCGATTATTTTTACCCAAGACATTACGTTTAAACAATCCTTCATCAAATTTGAAGTGCAACCTAAAGTAAGCCCCTTGCTGAGTACTATCATCATAGGCGATATCTTCATCTTCAAAGCCCATCAAGTTATAGCCAAGCGATAACCATAGATTAGTCATAGGGCTATAGCCAACCTCAGCTCCTAGCATATAAGCCCGATCATCGGCTTTTGCATTCCAATAACTACCTGCTTGTAAGCCCAGATCCCAACGTTCGCTAAGATCATAAAGACCGCGAGTATAGACAGCATGAGCAGTGTTATCGCTAGTGATACCGCTAGCCTGATATGCATTATGTTTACCGGCATAGCGCCCAGACAAAGTTAAAGGCTGTGTTGGATGGTAGTTACCGCTCCAAGACCAAACTATAGCGTCTTTTTGATAAGCAGTAGTACCGGTTTGGTTATCATCTAAACGATACTCAAGTTTAGCCAGCATATCAAGCTTATTACTATGGTAATCACGGTACGCAACACCCAGTTGAAAGCGATTAACAGTACGCAGTCCTTGAGTATGATCAGCGCGTGAGTAGATGTCTTTAACTAATAAAGTAATATCATCAGTATAGCGGTAAGCTATACCAGCAGTGCCTAGTAAGGTGTCGCTAGCATTACCCCAGCGCTTCTCTAATCGACCTGACGCTTTATAGTTTTCTTTAGCAACATACTCAGCGCCGACCCCGACTGCCGTAGCGCTATTATTAGCATCGCCTTCAATAGATACAATACGCTCAAATAAGGTATTTAAGGTTAAACCAGGTTGTAGATACCATTGGTTTTTTAGACCAATAGCTGCTTCTGCCTCACGGGCGCTGATGGCATCACGCATCCGGTACTCACTATAGACTTTTCCATCTTTGGTATAATTAGCATCAACTCCGACTACAGTACGTTGACGCTCATCACTATCATCAAGCCCATAACTACCAGATAAACTGCTGATTAGGTCATGACGCGCGTATAAGCGACCTAACTTGCCGATAGGGGTCTCGCCACCGATAGAAGTAGCATTACGCCTGCTATTGTCAATGTCTTGCTCATATTCTGCAAATACTAAAGCTTGGTTAAACTTAGGCAGTCGCGCTGTTAGACGAGCACGAGCAGTCGTACCTTCGATACCTTCGACATCTTCATCCACCGCACTCAAACGGTTTAGCGCTGATTGATTGATAATACGATCATTGAATAGCCTATTAGTAGTAACGTTAATGGCCTCAGTGGCCCGTTGTAAATGACGTGAGGCGGCAGTAGCGTCTTGCTGGTAATAACGAAAGCCGACTTCAGCAACGATGTTTTTGCTAAGCTGCTGTTCAATACTAGCTAGAACATCTTGGCGACGGGCTTGAGTAGTATGATCTTTGATAAGTACAGCCTCTAATTTTAACGCTGTTTTTTTGTCATTGAGTAGACGAGTCATCTCTACTCCTGATTCAGTACGCCCAGCGCTAAGTGGTGAGGCCGCAGTGACAAAACCTTTATCAGCATCATTGTAATAAGCTTTGGCGCGAGTGTTCTTCTTATCATCATAGGCAAGCTCAATGCGTAAGGCATTGCCTTTAGTATTACTATTGTTTAATGACTTTGTGCTGATTTGCTTGCTTGGTTGATTGCTTATTTTATCGTTTGGTTGATAATTAGGATTATTGAAATTATCAGCAGTTATTTCTGCATTATTATCAATATATTCAGCTTTACTCATCGCATATTCAGCGACTAATTTGAACTTATCGTTGAAGTTAATGATACTGTTAATACTCGCCAGCGCTTCCTTATTAACAGGGTTATCACTGTTGACATAGCTACCACCGATAGCGATTTTACTGGTTAGCTGCTGCTTAGCAGCAACACCGCCAACCCAATATTTCTCGCCCCCTTCATCCACTTCTACGCTGACCCGTAAGTAGATAGGATTACCTTGTAGGTCTTGACTAGCAATCGGAGATTTGAGATATAAGCTACGACTAATAGGATCAATCTCATAATCTGCAAAGCGAGTTAAAGTTTTACGTAGGATGATGCGACTAGGATTATTGGCGGCGCGAGTGAGCACTGCAATAGTTTCAGAGTTTTCTAAAACTTGCTCAAAGTTATGAGCAAGAGGGTAGGGACCTGAGATACCTAAGCCGCGAGTCTCTTTAACACGTTGTGATGATCTAGTCTCAGCAGCAAAAGCTGTAACTTGAGTATTAGCATCTTCATACTGAGCTTTGGCACCCGTTAAAGTGCGGTGGTATTGACCAAGCTTAATACCCTCATCACTGTTTATTTGGGTTTTTAGATCGCCATACATAGCAAATGAGCGACCTTTGTCAACGCGCACGTAGAGCTTACTAGTAGATTGAGCATCAAAGCCTTTGGCTGATGAGTCACCATAGACTGGATAATATTCGCCCGGTTGAATATCACGGAATAAACGCTCGCCTTTATTGTCACTGTCATAAGCCAAGGTCAATAGATAGTCACCGCGCACTTTACCTTTGAGGAACAGCGCTGCACGACCAGTCGTCGAATAGTCATCATGAGCAGCCAACTCATGCAGTTGTTTTTCAAACGCGCCTTGAGCGTCAGTCACTTGACTACCGTCAAAGTCTTTTAGCGATAGCGCTCCTTCAACGATACCTACTACTATTAGTGGACGCAGCTTAGCAATGAACTGTAATGGAACTACTAGTTTGCTAGTCCCTGTATCGATAACTAGCTGGTCTTTGCCTGGTACCTTTGGGGCCACAACTGGTATCAGTAGCTCAGCACCAGAGACAATAAACTGGATTCCCGCTTTATCTTTATTACTATCTTTTAGATTAATGCGACCAATATTAGTATCGATAGTAATAAGTGTAGGAGCCAAATAAGGACGACCATCAACATCTTTTAGACTAATAACAAGCTGGTATTCGCTGATACCATCCGCTTGTACTAACTGCTCTTGGGTACGATAGTCGATGGTGTGTAAGCTATCGGGTGTAGTCACTGTAATAGTTTTTTCAGAGATGGTTTTACCGTTAACGTCAGTGGCAACCCCGCGTAGAGTATTAAGGCCATGTTTTAAATCTACTGCATAAAAATCAAAAGCGCTAACGTTTTGCCTTTCTTGCTCAGCCGTTTTACTAATTTGATCGTTTGATACTGCTGCACCATTTGCATAGAGGGTGAATAATGACCCTAAAGGTGCTTGCACTTGGATGGTCTGCTTATAAGTGCTTAACTGCTGATCTTGGCTTAAATTAATAAAAGCAACGTCATTATTATCTACTTGGTTTAGATACTCTTCTAGCAATTTTGTTGGTGGTTGCACGATTTTATTGACCGTCAGATTGATACGATCAGCGATAGGGTTGGCCATATTATTAACTATCGCTGAGTCACACTTGATACCTCGATCTAGGCTATCGTTTGATTTACAGCCACTAGCATCAATGTGGTCTCTATAATTACGATTATAAATGGGGTATAGATCCAATTTAGTTTTGACTGCTTGCTCGAGTGCATCGTTGCTAGCACCAATGGTTTTTTTGCGAGTTAGTAACTCAGCGTTGAGGCGCTCAGTACTAGTCCTGTTATCGGCAACGATAGCGAAGTCAGCTCGATGCAATTCACCATATTTTAGATCAACAAAGCGGCTGCCAGCATCGCCAGCATTGCGGTTACTCTGTGACACTAGCTCAGTAGTAATAGGGATAGTAGTGCGGTCTACTTTTAGGACATGGGTTTTGGCGCTAACCCCATAGAAATTATATTTACCTTGTGGATCGGTCACTACAAAGTTACCGTTTTCCATATAGATACGTACCCCAGCTACACCGAGCTCGCCAGCGTCTTTTTGTTGGATGCCATCGCGGTTGATATCGTAGTAGACCTTACCGATGATAATAGCGTCAGTATTAGTCACCCCACGCTCAATTTCAATCTTCCACTGGGCTTCTCTTGAAGTGAGTAACTTACTCGTACTCAGCAGACTGTCACGGCCAACAGCGACAGCACGGTTTATACCATCACCGCTTAATGAGGTAGACCCTATTAGCACTCTATAGGTAAAGGTTTTGCTCTCATTGACAGCAAGATCACCTAAACCTAAAACCTGATATTTGCCTTCGCTCTTAAACTCAGTAGTTCGGGCTTGCTTGATATCTACTCGGTTTTTTTTACTGCTCATACGGACACTATGTTCGACATAGTCAAAGCCCCGTGGCAGAGTATCTTTTAGCTGTACATCATAAGCGGTGGTTTTGCCGCTGTTTGTTACTTGAATAGTGTAATTAACATAATCGCCAAACGATGCTGTTCTAACATCGCCTTTTTTAATGACTTGTAGGTTAGGGTTATTATCAATAATGTTAATCTGGCTACTAATATGATCAATACGGATCGGAAAGTCAGTTTCGACATTAGGTAGATCATTAGGGTCAGTGCCGACCTCAGGTGAGATACAAGCGTCCAAAGTAGCGGTTAGCTTATCACCTTGTAAGGTTTGAATAATGTGATCAGTCAAGATAGCATTAGCGTTATTTTCAGTAGCTACTAACCGCTGATACTTGCCAGTGTTTTCACCAGTCTCTAGGGCTTTTAGCGAGTATTTGTCACCAGTTAACGAGGAGGTGATAGTTATCCAAGTTTGATCTTGCTTGTTGAGCTGTACATTACATTGTGCATAGCTGGCTTGGATATAAATATCATTGCTAATTTGCGAGGTTTCTTTACTGTCCTCAAATTCAGCGGTGGTGAATTTGATATCAGGAGCTGCTATCTGTGGACTGGTTAACATCACCCCATATTCGGCTACAGCAGCAGCTTTGATTTGATCGGTATGAGAGGTGGAGCTGAAAGTAGGGTCAGTTTGGCTATCGATGTTATAACTAGTGTTATCGCTAGCATTGGCAATATTATGGATAATCTGTAAATCAGAATTTAGGGCAAGGTTTGGTACTCCAACTGCCATTGCCATATTTGATTGCATAAGCAACATTGCTAATGACCGCGCAGAAATCTTCCTTATACGCAATGCGATACGCTTAGAAGGGGTCATTATGGGTTGAGTCATTTGGCGCTTATCCACCAAAACAAGAATGAATGATTGATATGTTTCCGATAATTCATTGGCATTTGAGTCGTTACCAGAGGTTACATCTGCATTGTTTTAGGGTAAGGAGGCTTGCACTTGCTGTGATACTGCAATAACCACTTCGCTAGACTTTACTGGTGGTGAGTAGTATTACCCACTTTATAATCGGCACCATTTATGTTGTTTATTTTTACCTCTATTGTGATCGGGTTGCTGCTAGCAAGCGCCATAGCGCTAGTCATCCTAGTACTGCTGCGATGCTAACAGACAAAAGGCTTGGGTTAAATAGGTTTATTCTTCTATAGAGGTGTAATATTAGGAGTCTAAGATTAGATGAGTGGCTATAGTCAGAAACTAAAAGGTAATAGAATGGGTAAGGGGTTAAGGTATATGGCTGTCAGCTCTTAAACGGCCGTTAGTTATTCAATAATAGTATTCAAAGCCACGGCAGCAGATTTTTGTGCTGGTAATAATTTGATATCCCAACGTAATGTACGATATTCAGAATAAGGAATCTTCATCAGCTTGCTATCCACTTTGCGCAGCAAGGGCATATCAGCATAGTTTTTGCCATCGATACTGGCTTGGGCACTGGCAGGTGAAGCTTCTCCAGTAAAAGTCATATTAGCAGGAATAGGGAGTACTACTGTTAAATCCTTGATATCTTTATTAATAATATTGGAGTAAGTGGCTTTATATTGAATAACAGAGCCTTTAGGCGCAGTACTTACAGGCGTGTAAATAACTTTACCGGCATCATTAATTGTTACTTGGTTGGCTGTCAGCTGCATTCTCAAGGCCTGATCAGCATGAGCTGCGCTGAGTAAAAATGCGCAGCCTAAACTGGCGACTAAAGTGTTCTGCAAAGACTTTACGTATGTCATCCGATATTTCCTATGAGATCATTCTATTGAAATAATACTAACTTTATAGTAGCTGCTAGTGAGTTTAAAACTGAAAAACAGATTAGTTTTGAACTCACTGTTAGGGTGTTTTGAACCTTTATAACTAAGCACTGCTGATAGCCAAAATTATTTTAGTTATCGTCACAATCGACAGTAAGACATAGGCATTGGCTAGATACTTTTAAGTTTCGATCGCCTAAAAAATAGTCTCTGTCAGTGCTGTGGTTAAAGGTTGAATGCGCCCTAGGCATAAATGATGGCATTGGCAGAAATTTATTGATTTTTAAAGATCATTTTTACAAAAGATAAACATAAAGTCACTATAAAGTAGACAAGCGGTAGCTAGAATTGTTTTGAAGGTAAAAGGGTGGGCGATAGGTAAAAATTTAGTTGAGGCTCTGAGGTATAAAAAACGGTAGACAATAGAGTAATGATCAGTGTCGGTGCCTGATAATATTAAGCTCTAGTATTATCAATGAGTTAAGTTATACCGGTAGTCCATAGATAGCTTGTCAGAGCAATAAGTCTGCCATGTAGACTCAGAGCATTAGTCTGTAAGAGATTGGCTCCAATGAAATGTCGCTTAGCAAGGAGGGTTAGTACTTAGCAGGCAAGGGCTTGCTAAATGGCCTTAGACTAAGCCGAAATAGACCTACTATTCATCTGATAAATACTTATCATAATGGTATTTATTCGCAACTATAACTAATGGCGTAAGGATAGTTTATAATAGTGAGCTGCGATATTTTATAGTTTTAGATTTCACTATATAAAGTTAGAGTTTGCCCACGATATGTTATAGTCAACTAACCAAATAAATACTTTGTTAACTGGTGATAACAGTTGGCATTTTTGTTGATTCGCCGACAAGCTTCTACTTTACCGGATCATCAGTTCTCACCAATGATATTAGCTTAGCTCTAAACCCTTTAGATATAGCCCGCTTATATTGCAGATAACAGTATTTAGTTTTATAGTTAGCCTTTATAGTTATGTTAATGCAGCTGCTTTTTTATCGCTGTCTCAGCATGGCTACTTATGTCACCTCTAGTTAGACCTATCACTTTTGACAACAAGCACGCTCATATGGCGTGATTTGTTATTTCGTTGGACAATGGGTTGCTTAAATGTAGCAAGGACGTCGCTAAGCCAACTATTGTCTCATCATACTATTCAATAACACCCTGTTATGATGCAGGGAAGATTGATTTAAAAGGATATTTACCGATGAATTATTATAAGGATGCTGACAGCACCGAAACTCAAGAATGGCTGGATGCTTTTGAGTCCGTGATTAAACATGCTGACAAAGATCGTGCTCAATTCTTACTAAAAGCGTTATACAACATGGCGGTGCAAGAAGATCTACCGTTTAACCGTTTGGACACCGCTTACATCAATACTATCGCTGTTGAAGATGAGCCGATGTATCCAGGCGACTTGTCTATCGAGCGTAAAATTCGCGCTTTGATTCGCTACAATGCTCTAGCTATGGTAATGCGTGCCAATAAAAATGATGACGATTTAGGGGGGCACTTAGCGACATTCGCCTCTAGTGCTACTTTGTATGAGACCGGCTTTAACCACTTTTTCCGTGCAGCCAGTGATCACTTTGGCGGCGATATGATCTATTACCAAGGTCATTCAGCACCTGGTATCTATGCCCGTTCTTATTTAGAAGGTCGTTTAACTGAAGAGCAACTGGATAACTTCCGCCGTGAAGTAGGTGGTAAAGGCTTATCTAGCTATCCGCATCCGTACTTGATGCCTGATTACTGGCAGTTCCCGACTGTATCTATGGGTCTAGGCCCGATCATGTCGATCTATCATGCTCATGTGCATCGCTATATGGAAAACCGCGGTTTACTCGAAAAAGAAGGTCGTAAAATCTGGACTTTCTTAGGTGATGGCGAAACTGATGAGCCAGAAAGCTTAGGTGCCATCTCGCTGGCCGGTCGTGAAAAGCTGGATAACCTTATTTGGGTAGTTAACTGTAACTTGCAGCGTCTCGATGGTCCAGTACGTGGTAATGGCAAGATCATCCAAGAGCTAGAGTCAGTATTCCGTGGCGCAGGCTGGCGAGTGATTAAAGTTGTTTGGGGCGGTAAGTGGGATAGCTTACTGGCCAATGATCATACTGGTGTATTGAAACATCGTATGGAAGAAGCGGTCGATGGTGAGTATCAGCTGTATGAAGCCCGTACCCCTGAGTTCACTCGCAAAGAGTTCTTTGGTAAATATCCTGAGTTAGAAGAGATGGCTGATGCGCTATCTGATGATGATATCTCACGCTTAAATCGTGGTGGTCATGATCCGATGAAAGTCTATGCCGCTTTTAGTGAAGCTATGAAAACCAAAGGTCAGCCAACCGTTATTTTAGTTAAAACAGTTAAAGGCTATGGTTTATCTACTCAAACTCAAGCAGTTAACAAATCTCATCAAGTTAAGAAGCTTGATCAAGAAGCCTTAATGTATTTCCGTGATCGCTTCGATTTGCCGTTTACTGATGAGCAGTTAGAGACCCTACCGTTTTATCGTCCTGCTGAAGACTCAGCAGAGATGAAATATCTAAAAGGTCGCCGAGAAGCCTTAGGTGGTCATCTACCTAATCGCCGTAGTGGACATATTCCATTGAATATTCCAGATTTGTCTATCTTTGATCGGGTATTGCAAGGTAGTAAAGGCAAAGAGCAGTCGACTACTATGGTCTTCGTACGTCTGCTATCTGCAATGCTAAAAAATAAAGATATCCAAGATCGCGTAGTGCCTATCGTCCCTGATGAAGCGCGCACCTTTGGTCTAGAAGGTATGTTCCGTCAATTGGGCATTTACTCTGCTGTTGGTCAAAAATATACCCCAGAAGATAGTGAAGCTTTGATGGGTTATAAAGAAGCCATCGACGGTCACATGTTAGAAGAAGGCATCAATGAAGCGGGTGCGATGAGTACTTGGATTGCTTTAGCAACCAGCTATTCTGTGAACGCCCTACCTATGATCCCTATGTATATCTACTACTCAATGTTCGGTTTCCAGCGTGTTGGGGATCTTGCTTGGGCGGCAGGCGACTGTCAAGCACAAGGCTTCTTGTTAGGCGCGACCGCTGGTCGTACTACCTTGAACGGTGAAGGCTTACAGCATCAAGATGGTCATTCACAAATCTTGTTCAACGTTGTGCCTAACTGTGTGACTTATGATCCTTGCTTTGGTTATGAGCTAGCAGTAGTAATGCATGATGGCCTGCGCCGGATGTATGGTGAAGGCGAGCGTGTTTATTATTACTTAACCTTAATGAATGAAAACTACGATCAGCCTGCTATGCCAGAGGGTGCTGAAGAAGGTATCAAGCGTGGTATGTACCTGTTGGAAGATAATGGCTCAACACAAGTGCAGCTATTAGGTTCTGGGGTTATCTTACGTGAAGTACAAAAAGCGGCGCAGATATTAAAAGATGAGTTCAATATCACCGCCAACGTTTGGAGTGTGACCAGCTTTAACGAGCTGACTCGTGATGGTATGGCTTGTGATGATTACAACCGTCTGCACCCTATGGAAGAAGAAAAAGTTTCGTGGATCACTGAGCAGTTAGCTCCACATGAAGGTATCGTGGTAGCAGCAACTGATTATATGCGCAACTATTCAGAACAAATCCGTGCATGGTTACCTGATAGTCGTCCTTATACGACTTTGGGTACTGACGGCTATGGTCGCTCTGATACTCGTGAGAACCTACGTAGATTTTTCAACGTTGATGCAGCGCATATTGTTGTCGCCACGCTTAAACGTTTGGCCGACGAAGGTGAAGTGGAAATGCGCTTAGTAAAAGATGCCATTTCAAGCTTGGGTATTGATGTAGATCAGCCACCTGCTTGGCAGCAACAGCCTTATTATGACCATTCTCCAGATGCACCAGCACCAGCAGCTGATAATGTGAATCCGACTCCTGTACCTGAGTTTGTCAGTGAAGACGATGACGAAATCTCTAGTGAAGGCCGTGCTGAAGATCAAGCCGATGCCGAGCTATTAAACGATGATGACGTCAAAGAATAAAACCTATAAGACGAACATAAGACAAGGAGAAATAGGATGGAAATTAAAGCCCCCGATTTGGGTGTCGATAGTGCCGAAGTCAGTGAGATTATGGTGCAAGTCGGTGATGTCATTGCAAAGGACGATAATATCGTCTTATTAGAGTCTGATAAAGCATCGGTCGAAGTACCAAGCTCAGCTGCTGGAAAAATCACTAAGATCAATGTTGCTATTGGCGATCAAGTTACTGAAGGCACTGTACTTATTGAGGTTGATAGCGAAGCTGACAATGCTGACAATGCTGACCAACAGGTAAGTACTGAAGAAGCTGAACAAGTGCCTGAAGAAGCGGCAACCAATAAAGCTGATACTGATACCTCTGCTGCTAACGAAAAAACGGATGATGCTAGTGCGGCTACTAAGCCTAGCACTTCAGAGTCCGCAGCTGAAGAAGCGACGGCGACTACTTATGCGCTACCAGATTTAGGTGTTGATGAGGCAGAAGTGTCTGAGATTATGGTCAGCGAAGGCGATATGGTCACTGCTGATCAGTCAATCTTGTTGATTGAATCTGATAAAGCCTCAGTTGAAGTACCTGCGCCAGTAGCCGGTAGAGTTGAGAAGATATTGGTAAAAGCTGGTGACATGGTAGCTAACGGTCAAGACTTTATCGTTATCGTTAGTAGCGCAGCTGGCGCTAGTAATGAGCAAGCTGAAGCCCCCAAGGCTAAAGAAGCTACAACTTCTAAACAGGCTGCCACGCCGGTAGCGCAAACCACAGGGGAACCAAAGCAGGCCGCTGTTAAACCTGCTCCTGTGGTCAATAGCGCGCCTAACAATACCACGGCTAGTAAATTAACAGAAGCTCAAGTAAATGTTAAGTCAGCCGCAGTATATGCAGGTCCTGCGGTACGTAAGCTTGCTCGTCAATTAGGGGTAGATGTCACTCAAGTTAGTGGCAGTGCGCTCAATGACCGTATCTTAAAAGAAGACTTGTTTGCCTATGTCAAAAATAGTCTGACTGCTAAGCCAGCCGCTGCAAGCGCTGTTACTGGTAGCGCAGCGCGGGCAAGCTTGCCTACATTGCCAGATATGAGCAATGCTGAGATTTGGGGCGAGACTGAAACTCAAGACCTTACCCGTCTTCAGAAAGTTTCGATACCGCAGCTTAATTACAATACCTATCTGCCACAAGTTACCCAGTTTGATCTCTCAGATATCACCGAGACGGAAAAACTACGTGGTGAGCTTAAAGGTGGTATGAAAGCGCAAGGTATTGGCCTGACTATTTTGGCCTTTATTGTCAAAGCAACGGCTTATGCTTTAACTCAGCATCCACGCTTTAACAGTCATTTAAGTGATGACAATACCCAAGTTATTTTGCGTAAGAGCGTGCATATGGGTATTGCGGTAGCTACAGATGATGGTCTAATCGTACCGGTTATTAAGAATGCTCAAGACAAAGGTATCAAGCAGATCGCTATTGAGATTGGTGAGCTGGCTGTAAAAGCTCGCGATAAGAAACTAAGTACTAAAGATCTACAAGGTGCTAGTTTCACTATCTCAAGCCAAGGTATCTTAGGGGGTACGGCTTTTACTCCTTTAGTGAATTGGCCGCAAGTAGCTATCTTAGGCGCATCAGAGGCGACTATGCAGCCGCATTGGAACGCTAGTAAGCAAGCCTTTGAGCCACGTTTAATGTTGCCGCTCTCTTTATCATATGATCATCGTGTCATTAATGGTGCTGATGCTGCAGTATTTACTCGTTATGTGGCGAGTCTGCTGGCTGATCCACGTCGTATCTTGCTATAGAGCGGCTAGCTTTGTTTAACTAAACAAAATATTTTATTAAGAGACTATCTACGGATGGTCTTTTTTATTGCGTTAAGTAACTGTTATTGTTAGTAATATTTTTATGTAGGTTTTATTTGGTAGCCGTTTTGGTAGCCAGTAGCTTTAATTTTTGGTTGTTGATAGCAGTAGGGTGATGTAATTATTTAGCTGTTACTTGTCATCTTTGCGAGCTTCTTTAGCGTTTACTTATATCGCTTTACCGTTACTATCCAATGTCGGTGCTACCAGTCTTATCACTGTAGGTCTGTTTACTATTGGCTCAACATCTTTCATTAGTGGCTTGTCTAATAGCCCTAGCAGCTTTGCTTTGCTCATCGTAGCAGCAACCATAGCAGATGCCTGTCCATTAGCCTTAGCAGTCAATCTAGCATCGTCTAATTCTGTCATTAGATCATCAATACTCATTTTCACTTTTACCTCATAATATCTTGATAGGCTTGTGCTGCCTCATCAGGTGATATACCTGTAATATTAAAAACTACTGGCTTGTTGTCTGCATAAACATCTTTCAGCACTGGCTTATCTAACCCTATCAGCTTTGCCATAGTAGTAGTGGCTTGTATCATGGCGGTGGGTTTACGTTCCTCAATCGCTATCTGCCTTGCCTGTTCTAACTGATTGAGTAAGTCATCAAGTGTTAGTCTGCTCATGGTTCAATACTCCTCATCTAATCGCTTACTGATTGCCAGTGCTATTTCAGGGGTTAGATCAGGAATATATCCTAGTCCATTACTGTTTGGCGTTACGTCCCTCATGTTATCCATGCCAAGCAATTTAGCTTGTGCGACTGTAGCGGTAACTATGGCGTTCGGATTGCGGTCATCAATCGCTATCTGTTTGGCTGTTTGCAAGTCTGCTATTAAGTCATCGAGCGTTAATGATTGGCTCATTGTTTGAATGTCCTTAGTAGTTTGTCTGTCAGTTGCTCATACTCGTTAAGCAGTCGGTTATAGGTGCTGTGGTGCATTCCTTTAGGACGTTCACCAATGCCATGAATAACGCCTACTTGCCAGCCCATACGTGCCCTGATTGCGTTTAGCTTGCTATAAATGCGGTCAATGGGTTGCTGTAGCTGTGTTTGATAGTTTGCTCCTATGCAATGCCTACAGACGTAAGTACCAGCGCAATATAATACCGATGTCCTGCTTGAGCATTTAGGGCATAACCACCAATGGCGGTAATGACCATAATTGCATGGGGTCTTTGATACTTGGATAGAGTAGTTATAAGCCTTGCCACGGTATGAGTAATTAAACTCTATAAAATCTTGTTTGGTTTGCTTTAACTGATTGCGATATGTTGAGATATTCAGCTTTGAATAGTCGTTAAGGCTGTGGGTGGTGGCAAGGGCTGGCATGATGATCTCTAATTGTTATCTAAATCATTAGTAAATTTCATCTTTATTATATCATTGTGAATTATATTAACCTTAGCTTTTATAAACATTAGGCACAAAAAAAGGCAGACGCTAAACGCCCACCAATACAGTTTTATACCTACAAAAAGTCGCTAAAGTTGCTAAAGTTCATTGTATGCCTTTGTTTATAGAGTGTTTGGCTTAGCTTGCCACCTGCTAAGGGTCGCTAAAGTTGCTATAGTTCCGCTAAAGTTCGTTTGATATTCGCTAAGTTTAGCTAAAGTTTAGCAAGTTTAGCAAGTTTAGCAATGCTTAGCAGCACCCCAGCTAAAGCAAAGCCCTTAACTGGTAAGGGCTATAGACAAGTTTAGCAAGTTTAGCGGGTTTTTCTATCCGCTAATTAATAATAAGCTTAGGGTTAACATAAACTAAGCGCCTACGCCCCTCACTTTCAAGCCTAATGTGTCCCATACTTTCAAGATCATCAAGTAAGTAATTAAGCTTCTTACCTCTTAACGCATTGGGTGCGTGCTGTGTCACAAAAGACTTGTTCAATACCGCTGGGTTGTAAGCTTTGGCCTTAGTGATTAACCAGTGACTTAACTTCTCAATGTCGGTTTGTTCACCTGTTGGCGTTGCATCTTGATAGCGCAAGCGTTCGGCGGTTGAGTAACTAACCAACATAAAGGCCCGTTTAATATCGTCTGTGGTAATGGTCTTACGCTTATCAAAGAATGCTATCAGTGTGGCTATACGGCTGGCATTTTCTGCCATACGTGAGGCATACGCTTTTAAGTATTCTAACGGCATGTTCTTGGCTTGCTGATTCTCTATTGCTTGCATGTGCTCATAAAATACTTGTTCTGTCTGCTTGTCTTGCCAGCGCATCTTAAAGCGTTTGGGTGCTCCTTTCTCATCGGTGGGCGCATTACTGTCCACGGGGTCTAGTAGGTCGTTGCATCTGTCCCAGTAAGCTATTAGATCAGGGTCAAGCATTGGGCTTTGCTGTCTGCGCTCTATATCGTCCCATGTTCTATAACCTTGCAAGCTGTTAGGGCAAGCAATTAAGGCCCTTGCTAAAAAGCCTTGCTGGTTCATCATGTCATCAGTTAAGGCCGGTTCTAAGATGATACGTTGAGCCATTAGCATTAACGTCATACGCACGTTGTAGGCTTTGGTGCGTGGGTTGGCATAAGCATTCTTTTGTGATCGTGTCCGGTTCACTTCGCCGCCGCTATAAAGGTCTGTGATTGCTGCCAGTGCGTTACCGGCTGTGTCACCTTTCATAGTATGACCATTAAAGAATTGGGCTGCGTCATCAGTGGACCATGATGCATCTGTAATTTCACCATTAACAAACTTATCGAGTACCGGCTCAATAGTGGCATCTTTAAATAGCCGTTCGGGGTTGTGAGGTGCTGGCTCATTGGCTTGGTAGTCTTTGAGTTCTGCACCTTTTAAGCTGGCAAGCTGTGCTTTGTGCTCCTCATGCCTTGTTATATATTGCTCATACTGTTTCTGCTCATATTCTTTTATTTTATGGTGGCTTAAGTCCATAGCTTGCGTTTTGCCGCTGCCACTCTCACCCTCAGTAATTAATATCAGGCTTGCCGGCATGTGCTTATAGCCAATAGGTGCATCAACGTGGGCCTGTCCCATGTGGGCTAGGGCGCCTAAGATACATTGACCGGCCATAGCATCAGGTACTTGCTGATAATAAGCTATTTTCTTAATAACCCTTTGTAGTAGTCCGTCCCATGCCTCTATTGGGTAGCGTGTCGGTTTGCTAGGGTCATTTGCAAGCGGTTCAGGTGTGGGCCATGCCACAGCTTTAAGGTCGATTATCTTTGTATCATCAAGGGCTAATATATCGGCATAACTTAAGCCGCCATACTCTAAGTGCTCTAATACTGTTCTGTCACTGGTCACTACTACCTTTACGTTATGACCTGCCAGCGGCTTGCTTACTTCGTCTGCCTTGTCTAATGTCGTAAAAACAGTAACGGGCCTATCTTGTGATAAGTGCTTAACGGTGTCATTAAAAAGCCATTCATTAGGACTGATAGCCATTGTTACATGGTCAGCTTTCAAGCATTCAGCTAACGCCATACCATCATCAAGGTTGCTTGCTGCGATAAGCTCGCTATCATTGCTCGATTGGCCAATAAAGTAAGCAGACGGCTGGCTAGTATCGGTTATGATTGGCTTGATATGGTTATCAGCATATAAGCATAGTAAGCTCACCGCCTCATAGTTTTTGTTATGCAAAATCATTCCTATAGTGCCTACTGTGTCCAGCTTGTCCCCTGCATTTTCTCCTTTGGTTACGGTTACCCTGTCATCAATAACTATTAAGCTTTTAGGGTTCAATAACGGGTAGTTTTGGGCTAAAATAGTAAAGCCTGATAGCGCCTCAATAGTTGCTATTGGATAGTCGCCTAAAATGCCAGATAAGCCCACCTTGCCGTGGGTTTTTTCTTGGCTGTCGGTTGGTGGGGTGGTCATCTGTACCCCCTTGCTTCTGACTGGTTCGGTTTGCGCTGCTCTCTATACTTCTTGTAGTAGCTTTTGCGCTTAGCGTGCTTACGGCTTTGCTTTGGTGGGTAGGTTTTCACTGTTTACCCTCCTTACCGTAACGGGTCATTGCTAGGGTTTCTTTGATTGAGCTTACCTGTCTTTGTAATAAGTCGTCCCACGTTACAGTGGTATCATGCGTCAATCTCGCCATTGATATAGCGGTGTTAGTGTCTATTTTTTCGTAGTGAATGAGTGCTAATAGCTTACCTATGTCACTAATAACCGTTGCTGCGCTCTCAATGTCACAAACAATATCGGATAAATCAAAAGCAGATATTAAAATAACTTCTTTGTCGTCTGCTTCGGTGGTGTCTATAACTGTGCGCTGGATTGATTGATTGCCCCTGTATAATGTTGCTATCGCTTGGCGGTTTGCTGGCGTGTCATGGAATAATGACTGGGCGGCATCATTGCGGCTTACATTGCCATCAGTCCGATAGTGGTATGTTTTGCCGTTGGCAGTAAGGCCTAAACAGTCATATTCTTTATCATTGAATAGCTTGTAAGTGCCATTACCCACAGACGGGCATAGCACGCTGTTACCATCTTTGAATATCTCTGGTGTGCTGCTTAAGTTACGCATGATTAGTTACCTCTAATTTTGTTAGTGTTTTGACGTTTACTGGTTCGCAAGCTACAAGTAATAACAAGATCATCAAGCCAGTTAATAGCAGCATATAAAATATAAAGCCTCGCTTACTGCGTGTGCTTTGCGGCTTATCGTTGCTCATTTCTTACGTCCTCCACGTTAAAGGCTATTTCTGCTATGCGTGTCGATAGCTCTTTTAATGACTCTACTTGACGGTTGCCTGTCGGTAGCGAGCCACGTAACGCTAGTAATTTGTTTTCTACTTCTACCATCTCTATCAGGCTATTAATGGCAGTCACATTGGCGTGCAAGGTAATGATTAGGTGGTCAATAAAGTCATCGTTTATCATCAAATAACCTTGTTCTTTTAGCCCGTCCATGACTTGGTTTATAAAGGTGCTATCACTCATGGCGCATTACCTCCACTGTTGGCAGTGATATAAGCCCGTCCATCATCTCGCTTAAAAGGGTTGCCAGTTCACTATTAGCGAGTAAGGCGGATCTCACAGCGACTATCACGCCCTTACTTGTGTCATCATCGGTCTTGATAGCATCAAGCGCCATTGATAGGTGCTCGCTATCGTTTGATAGGTCTTGTATGCGGTCATTGATGACAGATAAATAATAGCTATCTACTGCCACTAGGCGCTGCTCTAATATGTCGTTTGATTGGCTCATTTAGTTCACCTCACTGTTAGATAATTCGCTTTCAAGTAATGTGTGTTCATCAAGCCAATAAAGGGCGAACCATTTCTTATTGTGTTTGACCATCTCACTTTGAATAACTAGCCCTGTTAGGCGTAAGTCATGTATGCGTTGAGCTAGGCATGTAATTTGGTAAAGGCGGTATGCGTCCCATGTGCTGATTGTTGCCCCTGTCATCAGGTGCGCTCTAACAATCTCTATTTGTGTCTTAGGTGCTGGCTCGTTGGTCACTGGGGCGGTGCTGGTGGCTGTAGTAGTCATAATTAAACCCCCTCGCTAACTGATTGCTGATTTTCAATAAAGCGCAAAATATCGCTATTCCTAAACATAGGAATACCGTTTATATTAATTGGCTTAGGGAATTTATCCGCTTTCCACCAGCGTCTTAGTGTTTGGTGATGAAGTCCGATAAGTTCGGCTGTTGGCTGAATGCGTGAATAGCCTTGAGGGTTTAATGGGGTGGGTTGTTCTGTAGTGAGCTGGTTACTGCTAGGTATGCTAGACATTTTCACTTACTCCTAGTTAACGTCTGTTAAGGTGTAAGTGAAGTCTATACCGTGAGATTATGCTAAAAAATTACCCTACGCCGTGCTGGTAGTTATTTATTATATTTTTAATTATGTTTTCTCTGATTTTTTCTCTATCCTCTGCTTTACCTTTGGGTCTGCCTTTTTTCTTTCTCTCGTCAAAGCGTTTGTCAGTAAGCCAGTTTTCTCTTATCTGCTTAATATCAGGCACTTTGTTGTCTTGTATAGACTTTAGGCATTTTCTTACGATTGTTGCTATATCAGTGCTTGTTAAGTTCTTTTCTTTATCATCATTAAGCACGCTTAAAGCAATACTTACTCCTTTATCCATCAGTTCATATTGTGCTATGTTGCTACCTCTATTAGGTTTACGCCAACCTTTATCTTGTACTTCGTTAGAATCAAAACCATTGAACCTTCGAAGTTGTAGCGTATTAGAATCATACGCTTGCTGATACCATAGACTAATATAGAAGTCTGTATTATTAAAAGCAGTATAAGCAAGTTGAAGAGATGCTATAGCTCTTATGATGGTTTCAACTTTATATATTGACTGTGGAATATAACTCAACCTATTAAAGTCTGACATTATTTCTTCATAACAGCGATGGTATGCCACTCTTTTTTGATCAAAATCGCTTTGGTTAAAAATAGCTTCTTCAACTATATATCTAATTTCTTCACGCCAAAAGTAGATAAACTCAATTATTTCTTCTGAATGAGGCGATTCTTTATCTGAGGCATAACTGAAAAACCTAAGCCAGTCTAAATAATATGATAATCTCAACCGTCTCGATAAACTTAGAGACAAGTCATCATTGATGTTTGATATAGGTACATAACTTGGGTTGTCATTTGTCATGTTCACACCTTTACACACCTTAATAAAAATAGGTGCAAGGCGCTGGCTGCTTTAAGGTGTGTGAATAGCAGCCGTTCGGGTAATTAGTCCTAGCCTTGCAATTATTGCTGATAGCCGTTGAGCTATCAAAACTGGT
Organism: Psychrobacter urativorans; assembly: GCF_904846695.1. Classification (GTDB taxonomy): domain Bacteria; phylum Pseudomonadota; class Gammaproteobacteria; order Pseudomonadales; family Moraxellaceae; genus Psychrobacter; species Psychrobacter urativorans. The sequence continues at coordinate 80,105 of NZ_CAJHBR010000003.1, read as the reverse complement.
TAATCTGTTTGTTATATGGCTTTAGGCGTGTTTTTGTTTGGCTGCTTTCTTAAAGTCTGCACGTATCACGTTATCAAACTTGCCAGCCTTTATATCGTCTAAATAGTTGGCCCATGCTGTCATCATATCTGCTCTTTGCTCTAGTCCAGTCATGCGGTTGTATGCTGTACCATAAGCGTTTAGCATGCGGTGGCCTAGTGCCAGTTCAGTTATCAATTCATCATAGCCTAGTCGCTCCATTAGCATAGTCTTGGCACTACTTCTAAAACCGTGTGGGCTGTGAATATCTTTATAGCCTTGTCCGTTATTCATTAGATCACTATTCAATACTTTGTTGATTGCTTGCGTATGGTGATAAAGCTCTTTTTTGCGTCTAGGGTTATGAAATACATAATCGCTATTACCTGTAAGTGGCTTCATCTGCTCTAATAGGGCAATGGCTTGCGGTGCTAGTGGTATAACAATACTGGCTACCATGTCAGCCCTGTTGCCAGCTTTCTGTGGCTTAAGTTCCCATTGTTTTTTAAACCAGTTAATATCCGCCCACTTCATAGCACACATGTCACCAACTCGAACAAACGTTAATGCTAATAGCTGCAATATGCGCTTATTGTGTAGCTGGCTTGCATCGTCTAAGCGGTCAATATGTTTTAGCAGTTCGGCAAACTCTTTAGGGTCTGTTAGTGCTGCATGATGTTTTACTTTGTGATTAATAAGTGTTCCTTGTAGGTCGCTGGCTGGGTTGTACTCAATAATCATATGAGCCTTAGCAATCTGTAGAATACTTTTTAATATAGTTTTGACCTGCAAGCCTTTATATGAATATGTTTTTTGTATGTCCTTAATAAACTTAATGACGATACTAGGGCTGATATCTGTCACTTTCATATGGCCAAGTCTTTGCTGGATTGGCTTTATCGCAATGTTAATATTTTTGATACTAGAAGGTGATAAGTTTTTGCTGTGCTGTATTTCTAACCATTCATTGATGAAATGATTTAACGTGTTTTGACGATCTGTTATGTCTTTTTGCTTTTGACTTTCTCTATGCTCTATTGGGTCTATGTCTTTAGCTAACAGTTGCATATTGTCGCTGTGATATTGACGGGCATCGGCAAGGCTTAACGCTGGGTATTGTCCTAGCGTCATGTAAGGGCGTTTGCCAGTGATGGGGTGGGTGTAACGGTGTCTAAAATCGGCTGTAGCGTCTGAGCTATCTTTGTGTGTTCTTATGCGTACTTCTAGGCCTTTATAGCCAGCTATAGCGTAACTTATAGTCTTGTCAGTTTGGATAGTGTTTTTGATTGCCCGTTTGATTTGGGTATCGGTTGTTAAGTCTGTTTTGATTGTCATCTTATCACCTGCAAACTGGTAGCCATTTTGGTAGCCATTTAATCGGCTTTTTCACACTTGCACTAACGTTATCACAAGTGACATATTAGCACTAAAGGCACGTAAAATAAAGGCTTTGAGCTTATCAGGTTTTATCAGGCTTTATTAAAAGATGCCATCTACGGATGGTCTTTTTTTGGTGTTGGTTTTATCCGTTTAGCGTTAACGGTCCTTGATAGTAGACACAAAGAAGCCAGCTATTATGCTGGCTTCTTTTACTGCGATTGTTAGTAATTAGATCACTATATTAGACCGTATTAGAACTGTTTTACAAAAGCAACGCCATAGACCCAAGGGCTGATATCAATTTGGCCAATATCATTACCATTTAAAGTAGCATCAGTTTTTATGTCCATATAACGGGCATCGATACGGAAAGCTTCAGTAGCAGCAAATGGGATATCAACACCGATATGACCAGCTACACCGACGCTATCGTCAAGATCTAAGTCACCACCAGTAGAAACTCTTTCTTTAAAGAAAGTAGTGTAGTTAACCCCAACACCAACAAATGGTTTTAGGTTCATAGGCATATTATAGCCATCGAAATGATACTGTAGTGACAAAGTAGGTGGTAAGTGTTGAGTTTTACCAGTAAGTTGATTACCCAGATTATCGGTTAAGGTAAAGTCATGATGAAAAGGAATCGCTGCTAATAGTTCGATACCAACGTTATTAGCGATAAAGTACTCACCACTAATCGTTGGACGTACATCACCGTCAACATCAACCGCATAATCAGTGCCACCGGCATTGACAGTGCCGTTATCACTTTTAGGGTCAACATAGTGGGCACCAGCCGCCACTGACCAAGTACCAGCAGGTACAGCAAAGGCAGTAGTCATAGTAAGTGCAGTAGCAGCGGCTAAAACTAGGGATTGTAGTTTCATCGGATTAAATCCTTAACAAGATAAATGATTTTCAGTAATTATGGATGAGGGATAACATCGGTCACTGAGAGATAGAGTTACTATAAAAAGACAACTAGTAGCTCATACTTACTATTATACATTAAATCCCTACAAATAGTAATGATTTAAAAACAAGCCATAAATAAAGCTATGAACAACAAACAAGCCCTAAACAATTCTTTAAAGATTATTTTTACAGGTAGCTGCTTATATAATCTAAAACCATAATTTTTCTAACTTCATAAATACTGTAAAATACTTTAGCTAAATCAATGTTTCTAAATTCGTAACCGCTCTTGACTGCATAACGGTTTAGAAAACCAATAAACAAAGGGTAAGTAATATGACTGGATACTGCAGTAACTCCCCTTTACGCTGCAATAACGCCCGCTTGATGCTAATAATGTCTGAGGACGACAATTGTTGTGCTGATTGTGGCTTGTCTTTAATACCTACTAATAATTTGAGCAGCAGCTCCTATAAAGAACAGCAATTTATAGGTATGGGGCTGGTCATCATTGCAGTGCTGTTATTGGTATTGACCTATATTTACTACGCAAATTTTGTATAATTGACACACGGGTTAGCGCAAATAAACTAACTAACTAACTAACTAGGTAGGGCGTGTTGACTCTCCTAGTTCAGTCGGCATTCAACTCAACTGCTAGTTACTAGCTATGGATGCAACCGCATATTAAGTAACATTGAGAGTTGCTAATCAAATTCATCTTGGTATTATGATTAAAACCTAACTTAGGGTCAGCATGTTATTCCAAGCTATAAAGCGTTCGCGGCATTTTGTTTATAATATTCTGCAAAATGATGAACATGACACTTTGTTTAGTCGTTGTGTTGACTACTTTTTAATTTTATTAATTATGACTAATGTAGCGGCAGTCATTGCTGAGTCAGTCGATCAATGGTATTACCCTTACCAACAGTATTTCACTTGGTTTGAGCGCTTTTCTATCGTGGTTTTCTCCGTTGAATATCTATTGCGGTTATGGAGCGTTGCTGAAGCTAAACCTACCAACAGCACTTGGCGCCAACGTTGGCAATGGTTAAAGAGCCCATCAGCTTTAATCGATCTAATCGCTATTGCACCAGCATTCTTAAACTTCTTTGTCAGTATCGATTTAAGATTTTTACGTATACTACGCCTGTTCCGTATTCTCAAGCTTACCCGCTACTTTGCTTCGATGCGCATTTTATTGGTGGTCATTAGCAAAGAGAAGGGGTCTTTCCAAGCAGTTATTTTTATACTCCTCATTATGATAGTCACTGCTTCTAGTGGTATTTATTTAGTGGAGAATCATGCTCAGCCTGAAGAATTTGAATCGATACCCAAAGCTATGTGGTGGGCGGTGGTCACTTTGACTACAGTAGGCTATGGCGATGTGACTCCAATCACTAATGCGGGTAAGTTTTTAGGTGCTGTGATTACTATTTTGGGGGTAGGCTTAGCGGCATTACCGGCAGGTATTCTAGCTACTGGTCTCGCCAATGAGCTGGAGCAACGTCGCGATGAGATTGAGCAACAGTTTCGTGAGTTTTTAGTTGATGGTGATTTTGACTTAGTACAGAATCAGACTATGATTGATAAGATACGTCGTGATTTAGGGTTAGATAAAGAACAAGCGCAGGCAATCGTGCTGCAAGTACTACGTGAACAGGCGCTTGAACAACGCGAAAAAGAAGTACGTAAAAAGAATTTCTGTCCTCACTGTGGCGAGGGCTTAGACTAAGTCTTCTGGTCAGCAAGTAGCCGTTAGCATGTAGCGGTTAATAGCTTAGGATAAGTAGCTTAAGTAGCTTAAGTAGCTTAAGGAGCTTAAGTAGCCAGGGATAGGATATACAATAAAAAAGGGCTAGCTTCTACTCAATAGAAACTAGCCCTTTCGCTTTTCATAGTCTAATAATTTTCATAGTCTAATAATTTTTATAGTCTAATAATTTTTATAGTCTAATAATTTTTATAGTCTAATAATTTTTATAGTCTAATAATTTTTATAGTCCAATAATACGGTAGTCTAACTGATTGCTAACAGCTAATTGATCGATAAGCAAAAGTGATTATCTAGCTGATAGTGGTGAGAGCTGCACAGGCAAGGCACGTGCCAGCTCATGAGCGACTTGTTGTGCAGCGTCAGAGAGGTTTTTGGCTGGTAGGGGCAGGTTTTGTAAGGTTAAATGCCAATCATCTACTTCACGGCGCAAACTAGCTACCCATAAAGTATGACAGTCGGCAGGCAGCTGCTTTAAATTAACTTCAAAAGCACGATTGCCTTCATCATCGCTCAAATGGATTTCGCCAGCATGAACCCTTTTAAAGGCTTGCCCATAATAGGAGTTGGCAATCATGGCAATATTAGTGATATGAGCTGGTATTTTATCCAAATAAAGACGAATTTGTTCTTGGTCTAATGGAGCATCGTACAGCGCTTGCTGACCGCGATCTTTGCCGTTGAGACTATCGCCTTGGTGACGTACTGACTGTGCCTCATCACGCAGCTGTTTGAACCATACTAGATCTTTAATAGTGCACTTATCATCATAGAGCACACAAGCAATATCGAGATCTAACGCCCCTTGATTTTGCTTAAAACGTTTCATTTTATCTTTACCCTCAGGCTTAGGCGCAGAGAAGTCAAAATTCAACGAAAAAAACAAAGTTTTGGCAGTCAGACCAAGCGCAGACAAGCTATCTGATAATAAAGGTGAAGGAGTAGGGGTCGTCATAATATTCCTTGCTAAAGCTGATTTATTTTAGTTGCTATTGATTTTACTGAGTATTGATTTTACTGACTATTGATTTTAGTAGGGACTAGTATAGACAGGCATTTTTATAGAGAAGCTTTTAGTGCGCTGTTATTCTAGATCTATATCAGAGACCGCTTGATAAAGTAGTTGGGGCTTGGCGGCTAATAACCCTTTACCGAATCCACGTAGCCACCATACTAGCTGCGAGGTCAAATTGACGGTTGCTGTTATCGTCAGCGTATAGTCATCATTCATTGTCACCGTCTGATCATCGCTCAATTTACTTTCAGTCAGACTTCTACCAGCTTTTTGAGTAAAATGCAGCTCAATGGCGCTGTTCTTTCCGTGATCCGGTAACTGGCTAAGTAGAGGGTGGGTAAAGCCCATGCTGCCTGCATCTAAATAGCTATCTAATTGGAAGTTGTCAGGAGTTTTTGCTGCTGTTTCTAACAGCTCAACACTAGCAAAGCGGTGCAGAGCAAAAGTACGAATAATGGCTTCTGAATCATCAGTACGAGTAGCTAATAAGTAAATAATAACTCCGCGCTGAATAATAGCAATAGGATTGAGGGTATATTCGCTAGCTTGTGATTTATTGCTACGGGTATAACAAGCTTGAATCTGCAATTGGTAAAACAGCGCATGATAGATGTTATCTTTACTGTGCAAGTCTATATTCGGGGCAATCAGCGGTTGAGTAGCTGGTTCAATACGTACTCTATCAATCCAAGAATGGGTGACTTTACTGTTTTTGAGTTGTCGCCGCGCCAGATCAAACCAAGGAAATAGCTCATCTAAAATAGCGGGTGGTAATAACTGGGTAAGATTGGCCTCAACCATATTAAAAGCAACCGCTTGTGATAAGTTCATATGCGGTAGGCTCTGCAATGGAGCATCATCACACCAACGCCACCCTTGCGGATTGGCATTATTTTTTTCGATAGGAAAGCGTTTGGCTAAGGCGTTTAGGTCTCTTTGTACGGTGCGCAAACTGATATCAAAACCTGCCAACATAAGCTGCTCATAAACATGAGTAGTGCCTACCCAACGATTGCGCTGCAGCTGCGATAGCACTTGCCATTGACGGGCAGTAGTAGCGGCGCCATGGCGACTGGCAGCATCCTTGCGGCTATCACTATCTTTACTATTATTGGTACTGTCAGCACTAATAGAATTGCTATCTTGCTCAGTCATAAAAAGATTACCTTTATAGATTAATCTGGCTTAGCGCTAGATGATTTTATCAGCGCAGAAAATCTCAGTAGCGTCTAGGCTAGATTACTGACCTTTTAGCTTAAGCAGAAGTATTATCTGCATGGGGCTGTTTAGAGTGCATATTACCCTCATCATTCTCGGCTTTACCGTGGTTTTTTTGATCTAAGTCAACTGCTTTATCTTCAGGTTTTTTTTTAGACTTTTTCTTGTTTTTATCTTTTTTCTTTGCCGCTTTCTTTTTCTTAGACTTTTTATCTTCTAGATCATCGGTATTAGCGTTGGCTTGATTTTCATCCCATAACATCAAGCGCTGCAATACTTTACCAAATAAAGTCTCTTTACGATAGCGGCCTTTTTTGTTCATAGTATCGATAGGCAGTCCAGTCATTAGCGTCAGTGCTTCGCTAAGAGTATTGACCCCATAAACATAGAATTGTCCGGCTGCAACTGCCTCAATAATATCATCACGTAACATCAAGTGCTTGACGTTGGCCATTGGAATCACTACCCCTTGTTGACCAGTTAAGCTTTGCTCACGACAGGCATCGAAGAAGCCGGCGATCTTAGCATTAATGCCGCCAACCGCTTGAACTTCACCCAGCTGGTTCATCGAGCCAGTAATAGCAAAGGCTTGGTTAATAGGGACGTTGGCCAGTGCTGAGAGCAGGGCACAAGCTTCGCTAACCGTAGCGCTGTCACCATCGATATGAGCGTAACTTTGTTCAAAGGCTAAGGAGGCACTAAAATTCAACGCATGATGCTGACTGAACAAGGCACGCAGATAGCTAGTCATAATCAGCATACCTTTGGCATGCAAGCTGCCGCCCAGTTCGACATCACGCTCGATATCTAAAATATCACCAGTACCAATATTAGGCTGAATCAAGGCGGTCAAACGTGCGGGCATGCCAAATTCGCTATCAGCATAGCTGACTACGGTCAGCGCATTGACTTGTCCGACAGCTCCGCCATCAGTATTTATAAGTTGCTGACCGTTTTTGAGCTCCTGCCAATACAAGTCACGCAAGTATCCTGAGCGCTCATCCATATCAGCGATGGCTTGGATAACATGGCTAGCGGTGACTATCTCCTGATCTTGTAAGCGGGCATGGCGGTTAGACTCATGCAATAGCTTGATGAGACGATCACTATGTAGGCTCAAGCGGTTTTGGTCTTCAGCTTGTAAGCTTAAGTGCTCTAGTAAAGTAGCTTGTGCCTCACTATCAAAAGGGCAAAGGTCAGCATAATCAATAATATCAGCCATTTTAGCCACTAGCGCTAATTCGTGCTCGCTAGTACGGATGACATCATCATGGAAGTCAGCACGAATCTTAAACACCGCATCAAACTCAGGCTCAAGCTCTAATAACTCATAATATAAATCAGCTTCTCCTAACAGGATTACTTTTATATCAAGCTCAATAGGCGATGGTTCTAGCGATAAGCTACCAGTCAATGCCAGAATTTGTTCAAGGCTTGATAGTTTTATTTTACGAGTCTGCAAAGCACGCTTGAGCCCTTGCCAAGCATAAGGATGCTCAAGAACTTGGCTAGCTTCGAGTAATAAATAACCGCCATTAGCACGATGCAAAGCGCCAGCCCGTATCATACTGACATCAGTGATAACCGTCCCTGATTGTGTGACTTGCTCAACATGACCTAATAGATTGAGATGAGTGGGTAAGTTCTCAAAGATAACCGGTACACCCTCATCAGGCTGGTGACTGACCATAACGTTTACGGTATAACGGCTAGGCGTAGCCCCCAATACTGCTGCGACAAATTTCTCATCATCAGCATTAACGATACGCTCAACATGAGTAATCATATCGGCAAGCATCGTTTTTAAATAGTCTATTACTAGTGGCTGAGCCGAAAACTGCTCATAAAGAGGGGTGAATAGAGGCTCAAGAGCACGCTGCGCTATGTCATGATGTAGCGTTTCAATGCTAGCGTTGGCTTCATCTTCTAATTGCTCTAAAGTGATAGTCAGCTGACTAAGACGCTTTTGCATGTGGTTTTTTTGGACGAAGTTATCCAGCTTACTCTCGTAACTTTGCTCAGTTACTGACTCAGCAGTCATGGCATTGTCAGCTGCCGCGCTATCAGACGAAGTTGCTAGCTGGCTAGGATGGACAAAGACTGCTTTATTATCATAAGGTCGAAAGCTCAAGGTTAAGTCATAAGCTTTGCCTTCAGCATTGAGTGCCTCATAAGCTTGGCTTTCTTGCTGCTGGGAGGTATTGTTGATGGCTTCTATTTTACTTTGATAGTGATCACTACGGAAACGTTGATTCAAGCGTTTGCTGGCTTGTTGCCACAAGGTATTGACTTGCTGCTGTAATAGTATCCCTTGTCCGGTATGCAGTCGTAAGGCCAAAGGCTTACGTGGGTCAGTGAAGTTATGCACATAGACCCAATCATCAGGCGTTGGTGCATCACTAGCGATGCGTTGTAGCAAACGCGTGATAATAGTGCGCTTACCTAAGCCATTCTCACCAGCAGCGAACACATGATAGCCACTAGCATTAATATCTAAAGCTGTCCGTAAGGCTTTAATAGCACGCTGCTGACCAAAACCCACGTCTAGATCATCTGCCGTACGAGTGTCTGTCGGCAGTTGGCTGGGGTCAGTATAGCGTTTTAGATGCTCCTCTGAGATAAAGCAACGGTCATTGACTTCTGCCAAAATAGGATGCGGTAATGACTCAGCTGCCGAACTCACTTCAGCAGCTATAGTTTCTGTTATAGCTGTATCATTAGTGAGCCTATCATTAATATCAGTGTTAGCTGATGTTTGGGTAATCGCGGTGTAAGGCTGTTCAATCATAAGCGGTAAACTATCTCAAAATTTGTAAAGCTTAGTAGATAAAGCTTGCGTTGTTAAAGGTTAAAAGTCGTAGCATTAAACATTGAGTAAGTAAAACTACTATAGAGGCTAAAATCAGTAGGTCTACTAGTACGGTTTTTAGCTTGTAAAGAGGATTAAAACCGAATAAATCGTCAATCTAAGCGTAGATAGTATAAGATGTCGGACATTGAGGCAATCTGCAACTATTCAAGGGGCAGCCTGCATGATAAAATAGTCGGTTCACGTGTCAAAACAGGATAACTCGTTGTATGTCAGCTTCTGCTAATGGCGCTATTAAAAGCCCTTTTACACCCTCGAATAATACTACCAATCAAGCAGCGAGTCAGCAGGCCAACATGGCTATCGACACTACTGGGTTTGTAAAAATTGCTGCACAATTGCCTCATTTAGCTGATATATTAGCGCAAGCAATACAGTCGCTGGGTTTGTCATTAGACCATAATCAACAGCGTCAATTGTTATTGTACTTAGACCAGCTACTGTTATGGAACAAAGCTTATAATCTGACGGCTATTACTGAGCCTAAAGAGGCCTTAATTAAGCACGTTATCGATTGCTTGGCTATTATAACGCATTTGCCAGCTGGGGCTTTGTTGGATATCGGTACAGGCGCTGGACTACCAGCAGTTATTATTGCTATTTGTCAGCCTGAACGCCAGTGTAGCGCTCTTGATAGCAATCAAAAAAAGATTCGTTTTATTAAGCAAGTCAGTAGTGAGCTTGGTTTACATAATGTACAGCCAATTGCCGCACGTATTGAAGCCCATGAAGGACAATATGATGTAGTAACTTCTAGGGCTTTTGCTAGTTTGACTGATTTTGTATTGGCTGCTGAGCCAAAGCTAGCTGCAAGTGGTCATTTATGTGCTATGAAAGGTAAAGCGCCAACTATTGAAGAGTTGCAAGCGTTAGATCAACAGTGGCAAATTGATACGATTAAGTTAACGGTTCCTGGTTTAGATGACAGTCGGCATTTGATTGAACTATTTAAAATAGGCTAGCGTATGCTACTGCCTGTTTAATAGTTCGACTAACCAGCTTTTGCTGATAGCCCATTTTATAAGCTGTTTTTAACGTTAAAGTTAGGGTGATACTACTAAGTGCGCCGCTGTAGAGCAAGTATACTGCCGAGTAGAATAAACCTATTAATAATAAAACAGGCGCTAGTGATAAGCGCCAAATTAATCAAATTGAGTGAGTGTATGGAAATCATAGCAATTGCCAATCAAAAAGGCGGCGTTGGTAAGACCACAACGGCGGTAAATTTGACGGCCAGTTTGGCGGCCAAGCGCAAGCGTGTACTGCTGATTGACTTAGACCCACAAGGCAATGCAACCTCAGGGACAGGCTTGGACAAGAACGATTTGGAGCTGACTATAGCTGACGTTCTGCTCGATGGGGTTTCCTTGCAGCAAGCCACCGTCAGAAGTCCAGCAGGTTTCGATGTAATCGGTGCCAATCGTGAGCTGGCCGGTATGGATATTACCTTGATGGGGCAGACCAATAGTCACGAATTATTAAAGACAGCTATGCAGGTATTAGTAGCTGATCAACAGCAAGCGCAAAAAAAGGCCTATGATTATATTGTTATGGACTGTGCGCCCAGCTTGAACTTGTTGACTATTAACGCTTTGATTGCTACTGACAGCGTGATTATTCCGATGCAGTGCGAATATTATGCACTAGAAGGTTTAGCCGATCTATCGCAGACTATCGAGCGCTTGACAGAGCTGAACCCACCTCTATATATACGCGGTGTAGTCAGAACCTTATTTGATGCTCGTAACACTTTAGCCAACGATGTTTCTGCTGAGCTACAAGCCCATTTTGGCGATATTATGTACAAAACCCATATCCCAAGAAATATTCGTTTGGCAGAAGCGCCTGCCCATGGCATGCCGATATTGATGTTTGATAAAAGCTCAAAAGGGGCGATGGCCTATCAACAACTGGCAGCAGAAGTGATTAAGCAAAGCCCAAAAAAACCCGCTAAATAACGGATTAAGTGGCGAACATATTTAACAGTAACTACTGTAGTCATTAGTAAGCCGTTATTAACCAGCAAGCGGCTTTTATTTTAGTATTAAAGGATAGGTAATCATGGCGAAAAAACGAGGTTTGGCTGCCAATCGAGGTCTAGATGCCCTATTGGGATCAATCAAAAAAGAAAAGCAAATCACCGCCTCTGCTTTACGAGATGATAGGGTTGTGCATCATGACCTAGCAGTAGAAGAAACCTTGCCAGCTACAGCATTAAGTGTCTCGTCAGAGGCTATCGACTCTAAGCCTACTAAAGGTAGTAATGGGAGCGCTGAGCAGTCAGCCGTTGATACACTAAGTACTAAAACCGATAGTAAAACTGCAAAGGCGGCTAATCGCACTCGTACAGTACGTAATAGTGGTGCTAATAGTAAAACTAGCACTCTTAAAGTACGTAGTCAGATTGATACTGGCGCTAGTGAAGATCAGATCAGTCTGATACAGATTGATGTGATGAAGTTGCAAGCAGGGAAATACCAGCCCCGTCGTGATATGAGTGAGACTGCATTGGCAGAACTAGCTTCTTCTATTGAGCAGCATGGGGTGATGCAGCCTATTGTTATTCGACCATTGCTAGCAACTGAAGATAAAAGCACGGCTATAGTTACTCACGAAATTATTGCTGGTGAGCGGCGTTGGCGTGCAGCAAAAATGGCAGGTAAAGCGGTCATTCCAGCGATTGAACGAGCGTTGTCTGATGAGCTAGCTATTGCCTTAGCGTTGATTGAGAATATTCAGCGTGAAGATCTATCGGTGATTGAGCAAGCCGCTGCTCTGCAACGTTTCCATACAGAATTCGGCATGAGTCATGCGATGATTGCCGAAGTGGTTGGTAAAGCCCGCACTACAGTATCCAATCTACTACGCCTAAATCAGCTCCATGACACAGTTAAAGACCATTTAGCCAATAGCGCTTTAGATATGGGTCATGCTCGCACGCTATTGGCCCTATCCTCAGAACAACAACCGATTATTGCCCAGAAAATTATTGATGGTGGTATGACCGTTCGTGAAGCTGAAAAATTGGTTAAATCTATTTTACAACCTCCAGTAAAAGCTGATCTTGTGGCGGCAGTAGTAAGCCACGATGCTCAGCGTATGACTCAGCGTTTAACGGATGCGTTGGGAGCTGAAGTTAAGCTTAAACATAAAAAAGATGGTCAAGGTAGCGTAGAGATATTTTTCCATGATCAACAGCAATTAGTGGCTTTGATTGAACAGTTGGCGGCACAGCATTAAGCTTAATGATAAATATTTTGGCTAACAGATAGCCATCTCATCAGGCCCTAGTAATGGATGTGGCAGGCAAGCTAGGGTTTTTAAGCTTAAATAGTAGTGCGGTATGGCTATTGGCTAATTGATGCCATTATAAGCTCTAGTAAGCTACCGTAGAGCAGTATTAATTATCGGCACTGATGACTGATCATTGATGACTGTTCAACACCGCGTAGCCTTTATATATAATTGATATATGAATAGTAGCTGGCGCTAAATATTGTCAATAATCGTTATATTAAAGCAATATAGCGTAAATAGTGGAATGCTACAATCTAGTGCTTTTGCTAACTTTATGTCTTATAGTTTATTGGGTTAATCCTAGGCTATTAGTCATAATTTATTAATTGTATAAGTCACTCGCTATTGCTGTGGTTTGCATTGGACTAACCACCTTATATAAGTGAAAAACTCACAAAACATTATTTAAACTGAGGCTTCTATGAGCCAATCTTTGCAAGCTGATACAATCAAAACCTCTGCTAATAATCCGCAAGAGTCGGAATTACTGCTACCGTCCCCTCCTAAGCATAAAACTCTATTCCGTCTGCTAGCTTATCTAAAGCCCTACTGGTGGGCGCTAGCATTGACGATCATTGGTTTCGCTATCAATGCTGGTACTGAGATTTGGATTGCTAAACTATTACAATACATCACCGACGCCATTAATCAAAATGACCAAGCAAAACAAAATCTGTTTCCGCTGATTATTGTGCTGTTGTTCTTCGTACGGGGTGTGGGTAGCTTTTTGGGTAACTATTATACGGCTCTAGTGTCGCGTAACTTAGTCTATGAGCTGCGCGTGCAAGTATTTAATAAACTTTTGCGCTTACCTAGCTCATTTTATCTAGCCAATCCTTCTGGTACTATTTCCTCTAAACTTATCTTCGACGTTGAGCAAGTTACCGCAGCTAGTACTGACTCAATGAAGACTCTGCTACGTGATGGCTTGACAGTAGTAGCGTTGATTGGCTTTTTGCTATATAGCAACTGGCGTTTAACTCTAATTTTATTTTTAGTGTTACCGCCTATACTATGGCTTATTCGGGTTGCCTCAAAACGCTATTTGACCCTCTCAAAAGATATTCAACAGACAATGGGGGATGTCAGTCATATTACCAATGAGGTCGTCACGGGTTATCAAGTTGTCAAAAATTATGGCGGTCAAGCCTACGAAGCGCAACGTTTCGATAATACTTCTAAGCGCAACTTGCGCCAAGGTATGAAGATAGTGGTGACCAACAGTATCAACACCCCAGCTGTGCAGCTATTAATGGCGATAGCGATGTCGGTGGTGGTATGGTTAGCTTTGCGCCCTGCAGTGATTGATAATATCTCAGCAGGAGAATTCATCTCTTATATTGCTGCTGCAGGGCTACTTAGTAAGCCAGTACGCTCATTAACCGATATCAATCAAAAGCTGCAAAAAGGCCTCGCCGCTGGTGAGTCTATATTTGCGCTACTAGATGAGCCTGAAGAGCAAAACACTGGTGTACTCAGTCCGGTACTTTCTGGTGAGATTAAGCTGGATAAAGTCAGTTTGGTCTATCCCGATTCAACTGTTGCCTTACAAGATTTCAGCTTAGATATCCGTGCTGGCGAAACCATCGCGTTGGTGGGCCGAAGTGGTGCTGGCAAGTCCTCATTAGTTAATCTATTGACTCGTACCTTGGACACCACTTCAGGGCAGATCACTATGGATGGTATGGCTATTGAAGACATCACTTTGGAGAGCCTGCGCTCACAGATTGCTATGGTCAATCAACAAGTAGTATTATTTAATACTACGGTATTTAATAATATTGCTTATGGTAGTTTGGCCAGTAAGTCGCAAGCTGAGGTAGAACGAGCTGCCAAAGATGCCTTTGCTCATGACTTTATTACTAAGATGCCACAAGGCTATCAAAGTGAAATAGGTGCTGAAGGCCTACAGTTATCTGGTGGTCAGCGTCAGCGCTTATCTATTGCCCGTGCTTTGCTAAAAGACTCACCTATTCTCATATTAGATGAGGCTACTAGTGCTTTGGACAATGAGTCCGAGCATTATATTCAACAAGCCCTCGATAACGTTATGAAAGATCGTACCACTTTAGTGATTGCCCATCGTCTGACTACTATTGAGTCCGCCGATCGCATTGCCGTACTAGATAACGGTAGGATTGTGGAGATTGGTACTCATGACGAGCTATTACAGAATAAGAGTTACTATGCGCAGATGTATGAGCGTGACTTTAAGTAATGGCATAGTTCAGTAGTGAGTTAAGTAATAAACGCTGGCACAGTTAAAGGTTTATAACCATTAAATAGTGCGACAAAATATTAACTGAGCGACCAACCAACTGGATAATTGAGTGAGAGTTAGTAGATGAGTCTGGAGACGGCGATTACTAAGGCATGGCAACGTCAAGCGCTTTGGCTGTGGTTACTATTGCCCCTGAGTTGGCTGTATGGTTTGCTCAGTCTAATACGTCGTCAAGGCTATAAGCTTGGCTGGTTGCAAAGCTACCGTGCGCCTATTCCAGTAATGGTAATTGGTAATATTACTGTTGGCGGTAGTGGTAAGACTCCGCTCATTATGGCATTAGTTGATTATCTACAACAGCACAAGCTACGAGTGGGTGTGATCAGTCGTGGCTATGGTGGTGATAGTGATAAGATGCCAGCTCTAGTGACTAGGACTAGCTTGCCAAATGAAGTAGGGGATGAGCCTAGTTTAATCGTCAGTATGACTGGGGTGCCGATGGCGGTATGCCCGAATCGACAGCAAGCCATTGCTACTTTATTGCAAGCGCATCCTGACTTACAGCTGATAATCGCTGATGACGGTTTGCAGCATTATGCCTTGCAGCGAGATATAGAGTGGATAGTAGTCGATGTGGCTCGCGGCTTTGGCAATCAGCAGCTATTACCTACTGGGTTTTTGCGTGAGCCGCTGGCAAGGCTCAATGGGGCGACGGTTATTGAGCATAAAAAGCTCGATAGTGCTGACTCTGAGTTTGCCGCTCATCATCTAACTATGCAGTTGCAGCCGAATACTTTGCGGGCGTTGCGGGGCAGTTCAGTCGCTAATAATCGCAATGAGCAATCTTCTTCGCTGATAATACAGAGTGATGCGCCTGTAGCAGGTAGCACTGTACATGCGGTTAGTGGTATCGGCTATCCGCAGCGATTCTTTGCTACTGCTGAGAGCTTAGGGTTAGTAGTGATCGCTCACCCTTACCCTGACCACTATGACTTTGAGTTGGCAGATTTATTGCAGTATCAGCAGTATCCTATTATTGTCACTAGTAAGGATGCAGTAAAAATAAGCGTGCTCTTGGCCGATCAACTGAGTATGCCCGCCTCAACGGTAAGCAAAACTGACATTGAAGCTTTGCTTGCTAGAATTTGGGTATTACCAGTGACTGCTAAGCTATCGGCTAGTTGCTATGATGAGCTACAGCAGCAATTAAATAGTCTGGGGCTGAAGCTATAGTCAGTATTGATCGAAATGCAATGATTTATAATAGCTTGCTGCCACTATCATCATTTCAAAAAACAGATCTCAAAAAAATAGGATTCAATCATGTCGATCGTCTCATCGTCTGCTAAGACTCATATCGTCATTCCTGCGCGCTTTAAAAGTACTCGTCTACCTGGTAAGCCGTTATTAGCTATTCACGGTAAACCAATGATACTTTGGGTCGCTGAAAAAGCAAAAGCGGCAGATTTCGCTGATGACATGTGCATTGCTACTGATGACTTACGTATCGCTGAGGTTTGTCGTGATGCCGGGTTTGAAGTGGTGATGACTCGTAGTGACCATATATCTGGCACCGATCGTTTGGCAGAAGTGGCCGCTATAAAGGGTTGGGCACAGCAAGATATCGTCATCAACATGCAAGGCGATGAGCCTTTAGTACCCCCATCATTGTTGCAGCAAGTCAAAGATTTACTAGTACGAGATGAAGCTAGTGTTATGGCAACTTTGTATGAGCTTATTGAAGATAACGAAACCTTTAGACGACCTTCAGTAGTCAAAGTAGTAAGCGCGACTTACCCTAGTAGCTATCAGTCCGGAAATAGTCCTGATAGTAGTACTAACCGTACTGAGTGTCAGCGGGCACTGTACTTTAGCCGCGCCCCAATTCCTTGTGATCGTGATAGTGCTTTGGCAGAAAACCTACAAGTAACAGCAGCACCACAAAATGCTAAGCGTCATTTAGGCTTATATGCTTATCGAGTCAGCTTACTGCAGCAGTTTGTACATTGGCTACCTACCGCCTTAGAAACCCTAGAGAGCCTAGAGCAACTACGCGTTTTGGAGAATGGGGGCGCAATTGCTATCCAAGCAGCAACCCTCAAGCTGCCAGCAGGAGTAGATACTCAGGAAGATTTAGAACGCTTAAATGCTATGAGTTTAGCTGACTTTAAAGACTATACTGGCCAGTAAATAGCCTAAGCAAATATCTGCTTTATTATAAATACTAGTATTTAAGAACATCACTATAAACATTAATACTAGCCAAAAATGATAGTAGTCAGCGGCGCAATATATTTTGTATTTAGCTAGATTAAAAGAATAAAGGGATATCAAGCGTGGACGAGATTACCGACGACATTTATTTTGCAGAGCTATTACCTTGGCAACACCAATTATGGCAGCAAATAACAGCACGAGTGTTGTCGCCATCATCATCTTTACCACATGCCTTATTAGCGGCTGGCATGCAAGGTATGGGCAAGCGCGCTTTTGTCTGGCGATTAGTGGCTTGGCTATTATGTCGAGAGCGTGATCAACATCCAGCTGGCGCTTGTGGTCATTGTGTCAGTTGCCAGTGGCTCAGATCAGGTACCCATCCAAGCTTACAAGTACTGCCATTAACGCAAATGCCTATTAGTGTGGCGAGCGCCAACAGCAGTCAAGCCGCTGAGCTGGCAACTAAAACCGGCAAAAAGTCGGCCAAAGCGATTGCTAAAGCTTCCTTCACCATAAAAATTGACGATATTCGTGCCTTGCAACCTTTTATCTATCAAGGTGGGCAGGGTATACGTATTTGTGTCTTAGATTATGCCGAACAGATGACTATTGCTGCTGCTAATGCTCTACTAAAAACCCTTGAGGAACCCCAAGCGCAAGTGCATTTGTTCCTAATCAGTGATACGCCAACTCAGCTGCTACCTACTATTAAGAGTCGGGTGCAGCAGCTGCCATTGCAACAAATAGAAGCTAGCGCTGCCCAGCATTATGTTACCCAAGCTCTAGGTAGCACTATTAACCGTGAAGCTATTGGATCTTCGCAAATAGCGCAGTTATTGCAGTTGGCTAATGGCGCTCCGTTAGCAGCAATAGATTTAGCGCAAGCCGCTTGGTATAGTAAGCGCGCGCTTTGGCTAACCACATGGCAAGCCTTACGTAGTGGCAAACGTAGCGCTATAGCAGCTAGTGATTACTGGCAGAGTCAGCTGGATATAGCTGATTTTATAAAGTTGACTGAAATGATGATATTGGATATTCAGCGGGTCTGTTTAGGGCTAACAAGCAGTCAGCAAGATATAGAGTTGCCAAAAGCTATCACCACTTATCAGCCTAGTGAGGCTGCGCTTGAAGCTATGCTGTACCAACTACAGCAAGTGAAGATAGCTCTACAACAAAATGTGCAAGAAAAATTCGCCTATGATAAGCTGATGCAGCAGTTAGCACAGTTATAAGCTTATCTATGCTAGTTAAGCACAGCAGTAACTAAGTATTTTAATGATTAAGGCTGGTCATAAACCAAGCTTAAACCTATCTTTTATATTAGGAGCTAACGATGGTAATGCCAAGTCGCGGTGGAATTCTTAGTTGTCATATTACAGATATAGCAATGCTGTATGCCAGCTACTTATCTTTTGTAGATAATGGAGCATTATTTGTAGTAAGCGAGCGCATTCAGCAATTGGGTGATGAAGTATTTGTTGCCGTGACACTACCTAATTCTAGTGAGCGGTTGCCGATGAATGGCAAAGTGGTTTGGCTTAATCGTAAGGCTCAGGCCAATCGTCCGGCAGGTTTTGCGGTACAAATAGGCAAAGATGTTAGTGGCCAGAAGATCAAAAACGAAGTTGAGCGTTTGCTGGCCGGTAAACTTGATAGCCAGCAAGCGACTTATACTATGTGATTGCTAATTGCTGACTAGTAGTCCTAGCTATCAGTGCTAAATATTACATAGCTGCTAAATACCAGTTAGTTCCTCAATGTATAAGTTAGTATGGGCACTATGATTTACAGCTTAGCAGCTATTATTTCTTTTACTTAAATGATGGGAAAATAATAGCTGTTTTATTGGCTAAAAATGCTAATAGCGTGGAGGTACATACATATCATCAGGAATAGGCTCACGATAGTATTCATCATCACGCTTGCGTTCAGGCAGTTGAACTTCATCACGAGGGACATCGTCATAAGGTATCTGCTCTAGTAGATGAGCAATACAATTAAGACGGGCACGTTTTTTATTATTACCCTCGACTACCCACCATGGAGCTTCTGGAATATGGGTACGCTCAAACATAGTCTCCTTAGCTTTAGTATAATCTTCCCAACGCCGACGAGATTGTAAGTCCATCGCTGACAGTTTCCACTGTTTAAGAGGATCATGAATACGACTCATAAAGCGTGAATGTTGCTCATCATCAGTGATCGAAAACCAATACTTGACTAAGCGTATACCTGAACGTACTAGCATGCGCTCAAATTCTGGCACCGACTGAAAAAACTCCTCATACTGTGCATCGGTACAAAAGCCCATCACTCGTTCAACACCTACGCGGTTATACCAGCTGCGATCAAATAATACAATTTCACCGGCCGCTGGTAAATGAGCAACATAACGCTGAAAATACCATTGGGTTTGCTCACGTTCGGTAGGGGCGGGCAAAGCTGCGACTCTACAAACACGTGGGTTTAAGCGCTGAGTGATACGTTTGATAGCACCGCCTTTACCAGCTGAATCACGTCCTTCAAAGATTACTACAATACGCTCACCGCGATCAACTACCCAATCTTGTAGTTTTATCAGCTCGCGCTGTAGGCGCACTAACTGTTGAAAATAAGTTCGGCGATCAAGCTTTTCTTGTTCAGTCATCACTAGCCCATCAAAACGAGAGTCATTTATGTAGTCATCTATCTCGTTTTCGAGCTCTTCATCATAATCATCGATCAAATCCTGATGCATCTTACGGCGTAGCTCATCATCAAAAACTTCCTTATCCATTCGTTCAATAAAGTTATCACATTCAGCGGCGCTTAGTTCGCTAAGCTCTTGTACGGTCAATGATTTTGGATCAATGGATGAGGGTATCTTAGCCATAATAAACTCCTAATAGCGGACTTAGACTTAGTCTATGGTTTTCAGCTCTACTTATATAGTATACCTTCAAAGCTGCTGTGTAATAAGCGCTTGTCTGTTAACGCCTAATTAGTATAACCATCAAGCGATGACAGCTTCAACCGTAGACAAAAAAATACCCTCTAATCAGGCGATTAAAGGGTAAATAACAGTAGGCGAATATTCTATCTTAAAAGCTTACTTCTCTAAGATACAAGTAACTCCTTGGCCACCAGCAGCGCAGATTGAGATTAGCGCACGGCCTGAGCCTTTTTGATCAAGTAGCTTAGCAGCAGTGGCTAATATACGACCACCCGTAGCGGCAAAAGGATGTCCGGCAGCAAGTGATGAGCCGTTAACGTTTAGTTTGCTACGGTCTATCGAGCCTAAAGGTGCATCAAGACCTAAGCGCTGTTTACAGAAGCTTTCATCTTCCCAAGCTGCCATAGTAGACAATACTTGTGAGGCAAAGGCTTCATGGATCTCATAGAAGTCAAAATCTTGTAGAGTCAGACCTGCACGCTCAAGCATACGTGGCACTGCATAGGCAGGAGCCATCAATAAGCCTTCTTTATCACCAGATTTACCGATGAAATCTACCGCTGCGGTCTCTTGATGAACGATATAAGCTAACGGCTTAAGTCCACGCTCTTTAGCCCAATCTTCGTTAGATAATAGTACACAAGAAGCACCATCAGTTAATGGGGTTGAGTTGGCCGCTGTCATAGTTGGATTGGCATTGTTCTTACCAAAGGCTGGCTTCAATTTACCCAGTTTTTCTATAGTTGAATCGGGACGTAAGTTATTATCACGAGTTAAGCCCTTATAAGGCGTTAATAAATCGTCAAAGAAACCTTCATCGTAAGCACGTGCTAAGTTTTTATGACTGTTAAAGGCTAGCTCATCTTGGTCTTCGCGGCTGATATTCCACTCAAGCGTAGTAATCGCTTGATGGTCGCCCATAGATAGGCCCGTACGTGGCTCACCATTTTGTGGCGCATCGATTAAATCTTTCGGATCAAACTTGCTTAATGCTTGAAGACGCTGCTTCATATTTTTGGCAGAGCCCAGCTTTAGTAGGACTTTACGCAAGCCATCACCAATAGCAATAGGGGCATCTGAGGTAGTATCCACACCGCCAGTGATGGCTGAATCGATGATACCCAAAGCAATTTTGTTCGCTGAAGCGAAGGTTGCTTGTACGCCTGTACCACAAGCTTGTGAGATGTCATAAGCAGGTGTTTGTGGATTTAATGCGGTATTTAGGGCGGCTTCGCGAGTCAAGTTAATATCACGGCTAAGCTTAATGACTGCCCCAGCAACTACTTCACCTAATAACTCATCTTGTAAGTTATAACGCTCGATTAAGCCGTTAAAGGCCGCAGTAAGCATATCAGTATTACTAGCCTCTGAATAAGCACCATTAGAGCGTGCGAAAGGAATACGGTTACCACCTAAGATAGCTACACGATGCTGGCCTGAGACCACTTTTGCAGTGCTTTTCTTAGCGGCAGGGCTCTTAGTAGCCGTACTTTTATCCGTAGCACTTTCCTCAGTAGAACGCTTAGTCGCAGAACTATCAGTAGCGGTAGTTTTTTGTTGCTTGCTATCGTCTTTTTGTTCTGGTTTCGGCTCTGCTTTCTCTGCTGGTTTCGGCTCTTCTTTACTATCGCTAGCTTTTTTTAGTTGTTTTTCATCATTGCTGTTACTGTCAGGTTTTGCACTGGCTTTTTTATCAGCATCTACTGTATCAGTGGTTTGACTATCTTTGTCAGTGTCAGTTGCGCTTGATTTCGCTGCTTTATTAACACTCTCAACAGCAGTATTTTGTTCAAGCTCTTTAGCTTCACTGATCAATTGGTCTTTTAGTTTGGCTTTTTTAGCCGCTTGATCACTTTCAGCAGTTTCTTGCACCGGTTTGCCAACAGCATCAACAATATCAGTAGCTTTTTTGAGTTCAGCAATAGAGTCGTAATGGGCGCTATTATCTTTATCTTCAGTTTTTGGGGTAGTAACCGTTTTACTAGCAGTAGCTACGGCCCCTTTTTTTACTACGGTACTGTCGATGACTGGACTGTCTTTTGGGTTACTCATAATAGGTTCCTTAGGTATATAGATATAGTTAATTGTACAAAGTTAAAAAATGCAGGCTGTATATCAGGTCATACAAAAAATATATAAAGCTACTAAGTCATGCGCTATGCTTCTAGTTTTATAAAGTAAACAGTAGTATAGATAAGGGCGCTACGCTTAGCATTATAAATCAACTGGTCAACAGTAAGTTGCTAGCATCAAGCCATTAAGTATCCAGTAGGTATCCAATATTTTGCTTTGCATATCATTAATAGTAAACCAAAGATGGCTTGTTAAAAACGTTCATAAGCCAAAATAAACATAATAGTCGGATTAATGGAATAGCAAACGTTGAGCAGCACTAATAATGG
Organism: Psychrobacter urativorans; assembly: GCF_904846695.1. Lineage (GTDB taxonomy): Bacteria > Pseudomonadota > Gammaproteobacteria > Pseudomonadales > Moraxellaceae > Psychrobacter > Psychrobacter urativorans. Next base: position 57,847 of record NZ_CAJHBR010000003.1, on the reverse strand, counting down.
TGAATATTATAGTTGCCTATAATAATAAGTTTTTATCATGCTATTGTAGGTCTTTAGCAAATCGAGTAACGGCTGTAGTGCTGTAAGTAACCATAAATTAACACTGCAAAAAAATGATCCTTAGGAGAGAGTAAAAATATAGCGCTACAGAACTACTCAGTATCTATAACCAAAGTTGCATAATGGCAGTTTTGATAATATATTGTTATCATTATTCACATAAGCTATAACCTATAGGCTTGATTTTAACACAAGCCTTGCTAAGGTGATGATAAGCTAGTGGGCTATCTTGTATACTGGTTTGTTTACAGATTGCTATAGACAAGGCTGTTTTTTGGACATGTCTAGTAGGGGCGTGTATAGTTGATAAAGTTTAAAACTCACTCACCAGTATTGATTACTCCACAGCTTTATTTAGCAGTAGTTGCTAGCAAAAGTTGCATACGCCCCAGTAACCCTAATTAGTAAAAAGTCGTTTATCAAAAATTTTTACAAATTATTATTATAATTATCTGGGTTTTGTCGCTCTTGTGAAATATAAATTTGCTAAGCTATCTGCTATTAGCCATATAAATTTGTCAGTATTTAACAGAGCCTAACCATCACCTTTATATGTTTAGCCCCTTAATGTTCACCCTTTTGATCTCAACCACAGGATTATGTTATGTCAGACCGTTATGGCAATTTTGTTAAATCGTCTATTGGCAAAAAAGTTGCAAAAAATTTAGGATTACCACTACCAGTAGGTTTAGATAGGTTTGAGAGTGGTCAGCGTTTGGTACGTGGTAGTGCGCTGATTGGTTCAGCTACTGGCGATGATAGTCGTGTCAGCCAAGCTATCGCTCGAATTTTATCAGAGATGCATGTCGAAGTTTTTGTTAATAGCGACGATGGTATTAAAGAGGCGCTTGCTGATGCTGGCATGGAAGCTAAAGCCAGCACTAGTGGTGAAGACAAGTACAAAGTTCTATTATTTGACGCTAGTAATATCAGTAACGCTAGTGAGCTTAAGCAAGTTTATGAATTCTTTCATGCCGTTGCGCGTCGCGTTGAACGTTCAGGACGAGTAGTCATTATCGGTCGTCCGCCAGAAGCTGCCGACGATATCGAAACGGCTTTGGCTCAACGAGCACTTGAAGGTTTTATCAAGTCAGTAGGTAAAGAGTTCAAACGCGGTATTACTGCTCAACTTATCTATGTGGCTCAAGGTGCTGAACAGAATTTAGATTCAACTTTAAGATTCTTTACTTCAGCGCGCTCAGCTTATGTATCAGGTCAAGTGATCCGAGTGGGTAATGGCACCGCTATCGATATCGATTGGACTCAACCGTTAGGCGGCAAGACTATGCTTGTGACTGGTGCCAGTCGTGGTATTGGTGAAGCTATCGCTCGGGTACTAGCTCGTGAAGGAGCACACGTTATTTGTTTAGATGTCCCACAACAACAAGCGGACTTACAAAAAGTAGCCAGCGAGATTAGTGGCTCAACTTTATTGGTTGATATTACTACTGATGATGCTGGAGAGCAGATCGCAGATGCAGCACAAAAGCGTGGCGGACTGGATGCTATTATCCATAATGCTGGCATCACGCGTGACAAAACTCTAGCCAATATGGATGAGCAAAAGTGGGATATGGTTATTAATATTAATTTGGCTAGTATTGCCAAACTTAATAAATATCTGCTTAGCCATGACGTTGTCAATCAAGATGCCCGTATAGTCTGCGTTTCATCAATTTCAGGTATCGCTGGTAACTTAGGTCAGACTAACTACGCTACCTCAAAAGCTGGCGTTATCGGCTTAGTAGATGCTACTGCTAAACAGTTAGCAAGTGGTGATAAAGGTATTACTATTAATGCAGTAGCCCCAGGTTTTATTGAGACTCAAATGACTGAAGTGATTCCTTTTGCTATCCGTGAAGCGGGTCGCCGGATGAACTCTATGAGTCAAGGCGGACTACCAATAGATGTTGCTGAAACTATCGCTTGGTTAGCTTCTCCAGCTTCTGGTGGTCTCAATGGCAATACAGTACGGGTTTGTGGTCAAAGCTTGTTAGGTGCCTAGTCTTACCGCACTTAGCTAAACGCTGCTGAGCCCAGATTTTGAGTAACTGATTGGATTATCATTGCTTAAAATGGCTCTAGTAGTAATAAATACTTACCAAAAATTTGTTAATTAATATTGATAAAGCTGCCTGTGGGTGGCTTTTTTCATATAATTATAAAGATAAAAATTAATACTATTATAAAGATGAAAAAGCCTTTAGCTTGACTGAGCCTAGTAGGTATTTAGGTTTATTATTGCAAGCTATAAACTACTCGATAGCTGGCCGAACGGCTGTTATTGATGATAGTTATATTTTATTTTAAAGGCTTAGCGAGCACTTTATAGCTAAGCTAATGACTGAGTAATGCGCACGGTCGTACTATAAAACCTAGTATGAAAACTACTATAAAATGCTGTAAAATGAGTACCATAACAGTCTAATTGCCCGCTAATAACTATTGGATAAGCTTTTAACAACTGGTCAGTAACCAGCTGCCCTAAAATTTACTTCGTATTATCTAGGATTAACTTATGTCAGATAAACATTTTGATGCACTACCAAAAGCGCATACTACTTATGCCAATATTATAAAAAGCTTATTACCTATTGGTAATAGCGGTAAAGTTAGCAAAGATCAATTGCCACAAGCGACTTACTCTGTCGATAACTTACATATTGACCAAAACAACCTTGACGACTACCGCAAGATTTGTGGTTTTATGGACGATGGTAAGATTCCTATTACTTACTTTTCAGTGCTATCCCAAGCCCTGCAGATGAATATGATGGTCAAAGAGCCGTTCCCATTTGCGATGTTAGGCTTAGTTCATGTCGACAATTTAGTCACTCAGTATCGTAAGATTGGCGAGCGTGAGACGGTTAGCTTATCAGTTACTTTTGATAATCTACGTGACCATGCGCAAGGTCAACAGTTTGATTTTGTCACTACAGTGAAATCGCAAGAAGATGTGATTTGGGAAGGTACTTCTACTTATCTAGCTCGTAGTGATAAAAAGGACAATGCTGGCCTTAAGAGTAAGCCGCGTCCAGTAACCGTCAAGCCGATGGTAGATGAGAAAGGCGTACATAAAATATTTGAAGTTCCTGAAGATATCGGTCGCCGTTATGCGTTTGTGTCAGGTGACTTTAATTTGATTCATTTACATCCTCTATCAGCACGTGCGTTTGGTTTTCCTAAAGCTATCGCTCACGGTATGTGGTCTAAAGCCAAATGCTTGGCGATGATGGGCGAGTTGCCAGAAGCTTGCTCTGCCCAAGTATCCTTTAAGCTACCGATCTTCTTGCCAGCGGAAGTAGAGCTGATCGCTGAACCTATTGCTAAGCTTGAGAGTACTGATGACAGTTGTGTGTTTGGCTTGTACAGTGCCAAAAATGACAAACCCCATCTTGCCGGTCATGTGACTCTAGTGGACGAGAAAAAAGCTTAAATGCTCATATAATTACCTTAGTAGCGCCACAATTGTGTAATCAAACACGGCGCTATTAGCCTTAAATTCCATTAGCCATCATGAAAACTATGATTATGACCCCTTATAATTCTGCCCAAAGCTCAGACTATTCGCCAAGCCAAGATACTGCTGCTAATACCCCAAGTAATACTGAAGCTAAGGTTAACCCTGAGGCTGTTACGAGTACTCTAGCTAATGGTGCCCTTAATAACGAAGACCCTAATAATGATTGGCAAACCAGCAGTCCGCAAACTGCGGATATTAAAACTGACCATTTTGACACGGATAACTCTATCGATCTGGCCTCTATACTGACGCCTTATTATCGTCCTGATGAGCAGACTATCGTTTGCGGGGCGCTTGATGAGGAAAAAGTTCAAGCGTTGGCTAAAGCTGGGGTTGAGCTAGTCGTTAATTTGCAGCCTGATGAGGAGTTAAGCTTTGATGAGGGTGCAGCAGTTACTCAAGCCGGCATGGCTTATGAGCAGTTAGCGATCAATGGTGCTGCTGATCTTAAGCAGCTCAAAATACTAGCCTTTGATAATATCTTGCGTCAGTATCAAGGTAAAAAAATAGCCATGCATTGCAAGTCTGGTGGTAGAGTCGGTGCAGCAACTGCTCTACGTGCTGGCTGGTTGCGTGGTCGTAAGATGGAAACGGCGATGGCAAGAGGCTATAGTCACGGGTTGACGAAAATGCTAGAACAAGAGACTCACGAGCGCTTATTAGTGCCTCGGTAATAGTTGGCGATAGCGCGTAGTGAATTAGTTATAAAACAGGTGACCTTTGGGTGGCCTGTTTTACTATTAACGGTCCATCGTTAACCGTAATTGATAGCTAGTGCTAACCTTAAAAATATTTCTTCCATACTGCTTAAATACTGCTTCCCTATTGCTTCAATACTATTTGCACACTATAAGGCCTTGATGATGATCGATAATAAAACTAGCCATAGCAATATTGATAATGACATTAGTACAGTTGCTGAAGCAACTCAGCTCAAAATCGAGAAAGGCTTGCAGCAGTTATTGAATGATCTGCAACTAGATGATGCGCCAGCAGGGGGCGCACTAGCGGTCTATCATGCAGGTAGCTGTATAGCGCAAGCTAGTGTCGGTATGGCCCAACAAAATGTCCCTTGGCAACCCACTACTTTGGCGTTGAATTTTTCTACTGGCAAAGGAGTACTCGCTACTTTGGCTCATGTTTTAGTCTCACAGCAATTGCTTGACTATGACCAGACGATTGCTAGTTACTGGCCAGCCTTTGCGGTCAATGGCAAAGCTGATATTACCCTACGAAAGCTGATGTCACATCAAGCGGGCTTATTCGCTATTAACACTATCGAGGCGGACATTGCAACTTTGCTTGATTGGGATAAGATGGTTGGCAAAGTTGCTGCCATGGCAATCACTAAGCCTGATAATGCCGAAGCTTATGACAGTGCTTATAGTGCCTTAGTCTATGGCTGGATATTGGGGGCATTGATAGAAAAAGTTACAGATATGAGCTTAGCTGCAGCGCTACGCCATTATTTAACTGAGCCTTTAGGTATAGCAGATAGTTGTTATTTTGGTGTACCAGCCGAGCGAGTGAACGAGGTAGCTAAGTTGGCTAAAGACTTTACAGCTCCTGATACTAGCCCGTCACCGTCACAACCGAGTAGTAAACGCCGTAAACCCACCTTAAGAGCGGATTCTATAGCTACTTTAGCTACTTATCAAAAGTTAGCAAGTTATGGTTGCTGGCAAAGACTAGCAATGGGTGATAAAACGGCCTTAACTTCTAGTCAAATTAATGCTATTTATTTTGATCCTAGTAGTATAAATGCTAGCAACTATAAGTTAGCTTTATTTCCTGCCAGCAAGCAGCCTATCGATTACTATGACCAGCAGACTCTACAAGCAGTTATGCCAGCGGTTAATGGTGTGGCGTCAGCACAGGCGTTAGCGACTATTTATGCCATGCTCGCTAATGGTGGTGTCTGGCAAGGCAAAATCCTGATAGATAGTCAAACCTTTGAGCAGCTATCAATAGTACAACAGACAGGTATGGATGCGGTCATGCCAGCTAGGATGAATTGGCGCTTGGGCTATCATCGCTTGTTTAGTGTTTGTAAAAATAGCGTTAGTCATAGCAATAACCCTAACACTATACAACAAGGTTTTGGCCATATGGGTTATAACGGCTCAGTAGCTTGGTGTGAGCCTACTCGACAACTGTCTTTTGCCTTTGTGCATAATTTCGATGTCACTATGCTCAATGACATTAGACAGTTCGCTTTGACGGAAGCAGTATTGGCTTTATTTGATCAATAGCCAGTTAGCCTCATCATTAAACTGCACTATTAAAATTCTTCAATAATGACAATCAATGGTGGGATTTATTAGGGGTCATTTTTAGTAGCCATGGGGCACTTATGCCATGGATAAATATCGAAGCCAATATGACGATAGAGCATACTATCCATAGTTTAAGTGCATCTTGATCATTGAAATAGCCTTGATTAATAGCGTAAGACAAGTAATACAGAGTACCGATGCCCCGAATACCTAAAGCTGACACAGCATATTTTTCTGTTCGATGCATCTTTAACCCTGATAGGGCAAGGAGGCCAGCTAAGGGACGTATGAGTACTAAAAAAGCAAAACTGACAGCATAGACGCGCCAAGTCAATTCCACTCCAGACTGTAAGCCTTGACCAATCAAGATACCGAAACTTACTAATACTAGAGACATTAGTAAGCCTTCTGACTGCTCGGCAAAGTCATGTAGCTTGTAATGATAGTCATGTTCGCATTCTGAGCGCCGGAAAGTGAACGCTGCTATAAACACCGCTATAAAACCATAGCTGTGGATATATTCCGCCAAGCCGTAAGCTAATAACGTAAGGGCAATCACCACATAACCTTGAGATATAGTGGTATTAAGCGTGTGTTTAGAGAACACTAGCTTTGCCAAAATTTTACCCACTATCACACCAACGACCACTCCGGCACCGATTTGCCATAGTACATCGTGGGTAAACCATGACCAAAGCATCTCAGTAGTAAAATCTTGCCCTTGACCGTAGGCCTCGGCTATTTTTATAGCTAAATACACAAACGGAAAGGCTAAGCCGTCATTGAGACCAGCCTCTGAGGTTAAGGCAAAGCGCGTAGTGTCTTCACCGCCAGTGTTCGGTGGCCCTACTTGAATACTAGAGGCCAATACGGGATCAGTAGGGGCAAGCACTGCTCCTAGTAAGATAGCAGCACCTAAGCTGAGGCCAAAGGCATAGTAACCTAACACTGCCATTGCAAATATACAGATGGGCATAGTGATTAGCAATAAACGTAAGGTAGGCCGCCAGAGCCGCCAAAGTAGCGGAGTATCAATCTTTATACCGGCACCAACTAAAGAGACTAACACTACTATTTCTGTGAGCTTCTCAATAGCTATGCCATTGTCTATAGGATCTAAAAATGATAACGAGGTCCACCAGTAACCTACAGCCATACCAAAAACTACTTGCAGCATAGGCAACGAGATAGGCGTGCGCCCGAATATAATAGGAAACAAGGCACCGAACAAGAATGCAATGCCACAGACTAATAAAAGTAAGTTATAGTTGTCGATCATAAGATTTATGAGCACCAGTAGTTTTTATAAAAATTAAAAGTCGCTTATAATGACTGGAAAATATAAGTCGTTTCGCAAATAATCGTTATCATAATAAAAAAAACGTTGTTTTTTGGTATTTTTTTGATGGAAAAGCCAGCATTTAGCTGGCTTTTTAGAGGACGTTTTAAATAGAAATCGTGAGATTAGCGAACAATAACTGTCAGCATTTAGCGCTCAACTTGGCTCACATCACGTACGGCACCAGTATCGGCGCTAGTAGTCATAGCGGCATAAGCGCGTAGGGCAGGAGTAACATGGCGATCACGATTAGTAGGCTTCCAAGCAGCGCTACCACGGCTTTCCATCTCGCGACGTCGCTCAGCTAAATCAGCGTCACTCACTTGCATATTGATGGTACGGTTAGGGATATCAATATGGATAGTATCGCCTTCGTGAACCAGTCCAATAGCGCCACCTTCAGCCGCTTCTGGGCTAGCATGTCCAATTGATAAGCCTGAAGTACCACCAGAGAAGCGACCATCGGTTAGTAGTGCACACTTTTTTCCTAAGCCTTTGGACTTTAAATAAGTAGTCGGATAGAGCATCTCTTGCATACCTGGACCACCTTTAGGCCCCTCATAACGGATAATAACGACATCTCCAGCGATGATATCATCATTAAGTACGGCGGCTACGGCATCGTCTTGCGATTCAAAAATACGTGCGCGTCCAGTAAAGACTAAGATACTATCATCAACCCCAGCCGTTTTGACCACACAGCCGCGCTCAGCGATATTGCCATACAGCACCGCTAAACCACCATCTTCTGAATAAGCATGCTTGGCACTACGGATACAGCCTGACTCACGGTTAACGTCTAAGTTTGACCATTCTTTTGACTGTGAGAAAGCTTCGGTAGTACGTACGCCACCTGGGGCGGCGATATAACGTGCACGCGCTTCGAGATTGTCAGGATTCATAATATCCCACTTATCAATCGCTTCTTTCATAGTAGCACTATGAATAGTTGGTATATCAGTGTTGAGTAAATTAGCACGATCTAGCTCTGCTAATAACGCAAACACTCCACCTGCACGATGCACATCTTCCATATGATACTTTTGCGAAGCTGGGGCAACTTTAGCTAAACACGGAACACCACGACTTAAGCGGTCAATATCGTGCATTTTAAAGTCTACTTCTGCTTCATGAGCAGCGGCTAGTAAATGCAGGATAGTATTGGTTGAGCCGCCCATTGCGATATCTAAGGTCATCGCATTTTCAAAAGCCGCTTTTGTAGCAATTGAACGTGGTAGCACTGAATCATCATCTTGCTCATAGCGGCGCTTGGCAAGCGCTACAATAGTGCGACCCGCTTCTAAGAATAGCTCGCGACGAAGTGAGTGAGTCGCCAATAGCGAGCCATTGCCTGGTAATGCTAAACCTAGGGCTTCAGTCAAGCAGTTCATAGAGTTGGCGGTGAACATACCAGAGCAAGAACCGCAAGTAGGACAAGCTGAGGCTTCAATAGCGGCGACATCTTCGTCACTGATGTTATCGTCTGCAGCATCCATCATCGCGTCAACGAGATCCAGTTTACGAATTGCACTAGGGCTACTGTCATCATCATTATTGTGGCTTTTGGCAACAGTGCTGGCTAGAATTTTACCGGCTTCCATAGGGCCACCTGAGATAAATACTACTGGAATATTAAGGCGCAACGCCGCCATTAACATACCGGGGGTAATTTTATCACAGTTAGAAATACAAACTAGCGCATCGGCGCAGTGAGCATTGACCATATATTCTACAGAATCAGCAATCAAGTCGCGACTTGGTAGGGAATACAGCATACCGCTATGACCCATCGCAATACCATCATCGACCGCAATAGTATTAAACTCTTTGGCCACGCCACCAGCGCGCTCAATCTCACGGGCGACTAGTTGACCTAAGTCTTTTAGATGCACGTGACCCGGCACAAACTGGGTAAAAGAGTTGGCAATAGCGATAATTGGCTTACCAAAGTCGCCATCAGTCATGCCAGTGGCGCGCCATAATGCCCGAGCACCTGCCATATTACGGCCGCCGGTAGAGGTTTTTGAGCGATAGTCCATGCGATAGTCCTTACAATTAGTCGAGATTTATTAAAGTGTGCAGCAGTAGGGGGATAGTAATAGTGTGCTTTTTATCAACAGTGAGTACTAGTGAATAATACTAGGTCGCTACCATACCATTAGCTATAGGTAACTGGAAGGTAGCTAAAATAATACGCAGATAATATCAAACAATCAGCACAAAGTGCTACCCAAGCCGCTCTAGAATTGCTGATTCAAACCAAGGTAGCTGTACTTTATCCGCTTCTAATTTAGCGATAATGGTTAAGGCGTGGCTTGCTGGCAAGTAGTGATACTCAGTACTGGGACTGAAAGTCAGAAGTGGCTGATCACTGGCGTTGTGCTCGTCGATGCTGACTAAGGTCTGCTGTTGGTTTTTATACAGTACATCAATACGACCAAAGAACTGCCATTCTTTAAAGGCAGCGATTAGTGCCTCAGCGGCGTCTTTGGTATAAAGCTGTTCGGTGGTTTTGCCAGTATTAGTCCAATGCAGACGCACTGCCAGTTGTAACGCTTCACTAAATACCACTAATGAGCCAATAACTTTTACCTGCCAAGGGCTAGCTATTAACTTGCTATCAATACCAATAAAAGTTGCTGCCTCACTGGCAGTCATTGGGGTATTGAACTTGGCAAGTAAGGAGGGAGTTAGTGGATAAGCCTGCTTAATACTGTCATCTAGACTATCATAATGGTATAAAAACAGCATTGGCAAGTCTTGAGTGACCGTCTTTTCGCTGATTTTGCAGTTATGAATACGCCAGTTGAGGGTTTCATCGCTCAAGACTTCAGCCAAAACCATAGTATTGGGGCTAAGGGTTATAGCTGGGCTATCGTCTATAGTAGCCTGCAATGTCTCATCATGAGTGCTACTGCCAGCAATAGCGTTAGTTGTAGAAGCGTCAGTATAATCTGATGATTGAGTTGGCAAAGTAGTCAAATCCATAAGCTTGCTATTATAAATGGTAGGCTACTAATATAACATTTTTTGTCTTCGATCTCGCCAAGAGTTTAGTGTTTTTTGCTCGGCAAAGCTATATTTTATTGAGCTTTGATGTTTTAGCGGTAAAGTATAAGCTTTCATTATAAAAATAGAATTTAGTTTCTCAAATAAGCGCTTAATCGGCACTGACATAGGCGATTTGTGTTTAAAACAGGAGCGTGCTACTGAGATTGATAGCCTCTGTCTACTCAAACACAGCGAGCAAGAAAAATTAATCCTAGTAGTGCCTTATGGTGTTTCTCTCATTTACGACTGGCTAATTATGTTCGGACGATAACTTGTACTCAATCCGCCTTTGCTTCACTATATCGTAGAATGTAAACTCTCATCTTAACCCCAATATTCACTAAAGGAGTAAAACAATGAGTCAGGCTAAAGTACAAAACACTTATGACGACAATAACATCTTTGCCAAGATGCTTAATGGTGATATCCCTTGCCATAAGGTCTATGAAGACGATAAAACCCTCGCCTTTATGGATATCATGCCGCAAGCATTAGGTCATGTATTGGTCATTCCTAAGCAAAAAGCAGTTGATTTGTCTGATCTTGAACCTGAGTATGCAGCAGCAGTATTGATGACTTGTAAAAAGGTGATGCAAGCGCAACGTCAAGTGTTTGAGCGTGAAGGTATTATTCAAATGCAGTTAAATGGTGCGCAAGCAGGGCAGACGGTATTTCATTATCACGTGCACCTTATTCCAAACAGTATTCATGAATTAGGGCGTCATGCCACTAAACCTGCGGACCATGTAGAGCTTGCTGAGACCGCCAAGCAGCTTGCAGCTGCCATTGCTGAGTAATAATTATTAAGTAACAAAGTGCTGACTAAGCTTTGATTTTATTGCTATTTATTTGATTTTTTACAAATTTTAGTGTTAAATGCCTAGCCTTAAATGCCCTAGGATTTCTAATATATACCGAGGGCGGCGAATAAGTCGCCTTTTTTATTGTTCGCTATAACTAAAGACTATTGTTTCCAGTTACGATTTATTAGTTATTAGTTATTAGTTATTAGTTATTAGCTTTTAGCAAGTCTGTTAAAGTTATAGAGACCTATATTAAAGATCCCTTCCAAACTTTCACTTCAAAAGTCTGTTTTACGAGACCGTTTTATGAGTAATAAGCTACGCTCTACTATCCTAATGCCTGTGTTTATACCCACAGCAGTGGTAATGATTTTATTAGTGATTGGCACCTCAGTTAGCCCAGAAGCCGCTAGCGGATTGTTTCAGCAAGTGCTTGAATTTACCACTGAGACTTTCGGTTGGTTTTATATGCTGGCAACGGCGCTATTTTTGATATTTATTGTGGCTTTGGCTTTTTCTCCTTATGGCAATATCAAGCTTGGTCCTGATCATGGCGATGCGCAATATAACTTTATCGAATGGTTTGCCATGTTGTTTTCGGCAGGCTATGGCATAGCGTTACTATTCTATGGGGTGGCGGAGCCAGTGACTCATTTTGCGCTGCCGCCTCTCTCAGAGCCTGAGACTATTGCTGCTGCTAAAGAGGCGATGCAGATTGCGTATTTTCATTGGGGTTTTCATATCTGGGCAATCAATGGGGTAGTAGCCTTGAGCTTAGCTTATTTTGCTTTTCGTCATGGTTTGCCCTTATCGATGCGCTCAACACTCTATCCACTCATTGGCGACAAAATCTATGGTCCCATAGGCCATACCGTCGATGTGTTTGCGATTTTGGGCACTTTATTTGGTTTAGCAACTAGTCTGGGTATTTCAGTCTCGCAGATCAATACGGGTCTAAATTATCTATTACCAAGTATCCCAGTAAATACTACAGTACAAGTTATTGCGATTGCAGTTATTACCGGACTGGCACTAATATCGGTACTAGCAGGAATGGATAAAGGGGTGAAAAGGCTGTCGCTTATCAATATGGCACTGGCAACAGCGTTGATGGCTTTTGTGTTCATCGTTGGTCCGACAGTATTTATCTTAAATGCTTTTATGGAAAATACTGGCGGTTATCTTGGTAATATTGTTGAGCGTACTTTTAGCTTGCAGGCCTATCAGCAAGGTGATTGGATCACTAGTTGGACGTTATTTATCTTTGCATGGACGATTTCATGGTCGCCATTCGTAGGTATATTCATCGCCAAAATCAGCCGCGGTCGTACTATTCGTGAGTTTATCGCTGGGGTGATGTTAGTACCAACTTTATTCACCTTCTTTTGGTTCGCAGTATTTGGTGATACAGCGCTCAATATGATTATGGTTCAAGGCTATGATTCCTTAATTACCGAAGTACAGAATAACCAAGCGATTGCCTTATTCAAACTACTAGAGAATCTACCCTTTACCCAAGTAGTATCTGCGCTAGCCGTAGTGCTTATCATGACCTTTTTTATCACTTCATCTGACTCAGGCTCATTAGTGATCGATTCACTAGCAGCAGGAGGCCGAAGTGATACCCCTGCATGGCAGCGAACGTTTTGGGTGGTAACATTAGGTATTGTTGCTGCGGTACTTTTACTTGCAGGTGGCCTCAAAGCACTACAGACAGCGGCTATCGTCAGCGCGCTACCATTCACTATTATCATCTTAATAGCTATGTTTGGGATGTGGCGGGCACTACGTATTGAGGGTCATCGCAATCAGAGTTTAGCGAATGACAATCATCTGCCACCGCACTTGCTGAAACTGGACTCATGGCGTGAACGTATCGATTACATTACTGAACAGCCAAGCCGTGAGGAAGTATTGAGCTATATTCAAGGCACGGTAATATCAGCAATGACAGAGGTGGCGGAGAAGTTTGCCGAAACGGGGTGGCTACCTGAAGTCAATTATGATGATACTAATAATCGAGCGGTACTAGAGCTACAGCGCGGTGATGATGTAGAGTTCTGGTATGAAGTGCGCTTATCACATCGTGACCAGCCCAATTACTATGCAAAAGACACCAAAAGTGACTTGTCGCAAAAGCACTTTTATCGAGCGCAAGTGTATCTACGTCGGGGCGCACAAACTTACGATTTGTATGGCTATCAAGCAGAATCGATTATTAATGATATCATTGACCAGTTCGAAAAATACTTGCACTTTTTGAATGAGTCTCCTAATAGCCTGCCATGGCGCATGCAAGTTCACGATGATGATATCACTGTGGAACAAGGTAGCGTTTTTGATAAATAGCTTCTTCTATTAGCTCATTGAGACTGATTAGCTATTGATGCTTAATAGGGGTTTATCTAAGTTGCTGAGGTTAATACCTTGCAATAACAGTAATAACGCTTAAAATAACCGCTTGATTTTCATCAGGATGCAAGTGGTTATTTATGTCTATAGATACTTTAGTGAGTCGGGAAGTTAGGGCTAATGCTGCCGCTTCCCCAGTAATGAATAACCCTCATCATCCCTTATTGCAGCCATTAATTATAGGTGGCCTGACTATCGAAAACCGTCTAATGGTGGCCCCGATGGCTGGGGTCACTGATAATCCTTTTCGTAAATTGTGCAAATCATTTGGTGCTGGTCATGCGGTCAGTGAAATGATTATCGCCGATACTGCTCTTTATGCGCGCAAAAAGTCGCTTTATCGTGCCAATTTCGATGGTGAGATTGCGCCAATATCAGCGCAAATAGCAGGGGCTGAGCCCGATAAACTGGCCGAAGCTGCTCGTTATCAAATCGATAATGGGGCGCAGATTATCGATATAAATATGGGCTGTCCAGCCAAAAAAGTTTGTCGTAAGCTGGCAGGATCAGCGCTGTTGCAGGATGAAGACTTAGTGGCTAGATTACTCGATACAGCCGTCAATGCCGTCAATGCCCCAGTAACCTTAAAGACTCGTTTAGGGTATGAGAATGGTCGTGAGAATATTTTACGAGTGGCGCGTCGTGCTGAGCAAGCAGGTATCGCTGCTATCGCTATTCATGGGCGTACTCGTGAAGATATGTATAACGGCGAGGCGCGTTATGATTTGATCCGTGAGGTTAAAGAAAGTATCAGTATCCCAGTGATTGCTAATGGTGATATTGATAGCGCGCAAAAGGCCCAACGTGTTTATGAGTTGACGGGTTGCGATGCAGTAATGATCGGACGTGCGGCACAAGGCCAACCGTGGATATTTCGTGATATTGAGCACTACTTGCGCACTGGTGAGAGCTTAGCTGCACCAACGGTTAGTGAAATCAAACAAATCGTCTTAGCTCATTTACAACAGCTCTATGAATTTTATGGTGAATACTCTGGCTGTCGCATTGCTCGCAAGCATATAGCTTGGTATACCACTGGTATTCCTAACTCTAACGCTTTTCGACAAGCAATGTATAGCGAGGAGAGTACTGCTGGACAATTTAGAGCGGTTGAGACCTTTTTGACGGCTTATGAATAACGGCATAATAGACTAACCCTCATTTTGTGATAGTGATAATATATGCTCTTAGCTTTGTAGTAGTCTGGGGTTAGAATCAAGTTACAAGCCACTCCTAGGCATCTAGTGCTTCTGCTAGGTAGGTAAGAGGCATTGTTGCTATACTGATATTAAACATTCATGGAACTTGAATAATTAAAAGGGAATTTTTATGGCTACTCCTTCAAAAGCAGCAATCACTAAAGCGGTAAAAGACAAAGTTATTCTCATCACTGGGGCGTCAAGTGGTATCGGTGAACGTACCGCTTTTTTACTTAGCGACTGTGGCGCGCACGTTATCTTATTGGCCCGTACTGAAGAAAAATTAAAAGCTGTCAAAGAGGCTATCGAGGAGCTTGGCGGCAAAGCCAGCTACTATCCTTGTGACTTGACTGATATGGATGACATCGAAACCACCAGTAATAAAATATTAGCAGACTTCGATCATATCGATGTATTAGTGAATAATGCCGGACGTTCAATCCGTCGTTCAGTTCATGAATCGTTTAGCCGTTTTCATGATTTTGAGCGGACTATGGAAATTAACTATTTTGGCGCCGTCAAAATTATTCTTGGCTTTTTGCCGACTATGATCGCCAGACAATCTGGTCAAATCGTCAACATCTCCTCCATTGGAGTATTAGCAAACAGCCCAAGATTTTCAGCTTATGTGGCCTCAAAAGCCGCGTTGGATGCCTTTAGCCGTTGCTTAGCTGCTGAAGTGAAAGGTCATAATATTAAAGTGACTAATATCTTTATGCCGTTGGTACGTACCCCGATGATTGCCCCTACTAAACTATATCGTTATATGCCAGCGCTTATGCCTGACGAGGCAGCATTAATGGTAGCTCAAGCCATCGTTGATCAGCCGCACAGCATAGCTAGTAGTATGGGCAAATTTGCCTCGGCTACCTATTCGCTAATTCCAGCATTCAACGTTAGTGTGCAGTCTATCGGCTATCGTATTTTCCCAAGCTCATCAGCGGCGCAGATTACTGGTATTAAACCCAATCTAGCCCAGCGTGCTTTTGCCAAAATATTACCAGGTGAACATCACTAAGTACTTGTCTATCACTAGCGCTATGGTCATAAAAAAGGATGCTTCGGCATCCTTTTTTTAGCATTATTTTATCTTAAGTCCAGACCAGTCCGTTACTGTTATTAATGAGGCTATTGAGCAAAAATCCGCCATAGAATCCAAAAAATTCCTAGCATGACAATGCCAATAACCAGCAAACGCTTGGCCCAATGAGGTAGTAGAGGTTTTTTATAACCTAAACTGTCGAGCTGACTATCGAGCCCAGCTTGCAGACTCTTAAAGCCTTGTTGGCTTGGTGTGGTCTTGACACAATCTTTAGATAGCGGCTCAAACTTGTCTTCAATTTGCTCTGTATCGAAGTTAAGAGCGCTGCTAGGTATGCCTTGTTTATTGGCGATAATGGTTAGTTTCTGTTGTTGTTTGACCTTTAGCTTAGTTTCATAAGCATCGATACGTGCTTTTGCCTCCTCCATGCTTATTTTTTCTTCTGCCGCTAAAGTTTTTATCGCCATCACTAGATTGTTTTTTTCGATCATCATAACGACCGCACGAGGCAGTTTAGCGTTCACTGATTTGGCACTAGGGTCGGAGTCAAACATAAAAATCCTTATTGATAACAAGCGGTTATTAATGGACAGCTTTAGTGCGATATATAGAGTACAGGCAAAAGTATCTTTATATTATAGCAATTTTATAATTAAAAAATGAACGTAAAAAAACCGCATTCATTGATATGACTGCGGTTTTTATAACACTGGTCTCTTACCAACCGAATATTTTACTAGCTAAATCTTTGACTAACTCACTAGTAGTTCTATTGATCTTAGTAAGTCGCGTCTTATAAATCTTTCCAACGTTGGATAGACTCTTTGATCACTTCTTTAGCTTCGCTCACATCACCCCAAGACTCTACTACCGTAGTGCCTTTTTTCTTTAGATCTTTGTAATGGCTAAAGTGGAAATGTATTTGCTCGATGATTTGTTTTGGCAAATCTTCTAAGCAGTTATAAGCGTTGCCGTTATTGCGATCATCAGCAGGCACAACGACGATTTTGTCATCAACTTCGCCATCATCGACGAACTTCATTACCCCAATAACTTTAGCTTTTAAGAAAATGCCAGTAGTCAGAGGTTGCTCAGTGATGATCAACACATCCAGCTCATCACCATCTTCGTCTAGAGTTTGTGGAATAAAACCATAGTTACAAGGCTTAGCGAATATTTGTGGATCAATACGATCTAGCTCAAATACTGCCAACTCACGATTCCATTCTATTTTATGGCTGCTGCCAGTTGGAATCTCAACGACTACATTAATAATACCGCCGTCAACATCACCTGCGTCCAAAATTTTATTAAAATCTGCCATAAGAGGCTCCTATATTTTTATTGGTTACTGAAGATAAGGTTATCTATTTTTCGTCGTCGACTACACAAAATAGTAAGAATGCAGTAAACAACAAGGGTTATTAATATATCGGGTGCGAGTATAGCAAGTTTGAGTAGGTTTTTCTTGTTATGCTTAAGTCAAAGCAGGCACGATATTATGCAAAATTGGACTCAATGGCTAACTAAGCTATTAACAGGTTATCGTTTATGGGACTTAAAGACCTTATAATAACAAGGTAACAGACCTTATCTGCTTATAAGTTATGATTATCAGCTATTGCTTCTTATTAGTCATTATTAGCTGTTATTAGTAGCAAAAAATTATTTTGTACCAATAGCCCGTAGTTCTATCAGCCCGGCATGGCGTTGAGCAATGTTATCAATAAGCTTTTGGGTCACTTGCTCATAGCTCAATGATTTATCGCTTTCATTACTGTTCTTATTAGCACTGTTGGCAACAGCGTCGTCAATACTATCAGTCATACTAATAAAATCAGCTATTCGTAACATCTGCATGCCAGCATAGCCACAAGGATTGATAGCATTAAACGCTGCTAGATCACAATTGATATTCAGCGCAATGCCGTGATAGCTAAAACCATGCTTGATTTTGAAGCCTAGAGAGGCAATTTTACCGAGCATAATAGTGTTGTCTTTATCAGTATCAGTATCAGTATCAGTATCAGCATCAGGGCCAGCATTACTATATAGATAGACCCCAGGGGCATCGCGGCGAGCATGAGCACTAATAGTATTAGTACTGACAGCCGCATTTGACTCAGTTGCCTTTAGGCAGTCATTAAGCACATCTTCAATTGCTTGTTCAGCATGAGAGACTAAATGGCGCACACTCCAGCCCAGACTGTGCAAGTCAAATAACCAATAAATCACCAACTGCCCATGCCCATGCCAAGTCACTTGACCCCCGCGATCAGTTTGAATAATAGGAGTGGTTGTGTGCTGCAAGATATGTTCTTTTTTACTCGCTTGTCCTAAAGTATAGACATCATTATGATCGACAATCCATAGCTCGTCAGGACTGCGTAGCCCTTGCTCTTTTTTGACGGCGATACGCTGTAGAGTGCGCGCCAGCATCGCTTCATGAGTAGAGTTGTACTCAGCCGCGCTCAAAGATCTACTGATAAGTGTCTCGCTAATAACCGTATTATTAGCAACAGTGCCATTAATAGCGATGCTCGTAGCAATGGCAAGGTCAACTATGCTGGGGTCAGTAGCTAAAAGGGTAGGTAGGGCTGATGAGGTCATGAGCGTAAGCGTCTTATGATTTTGCTGTGATAATAAATAGCGTGGATTGTGCCACAGATAAGAAGTAATCATTGAGCCTCTAGTTTAGCAGTTTTTAATCCTAGTAGTAGGTCATTGTATTTGTTTTACTTAGGACTGACTATAGAATAAGTCGAGGGTCTATTAGCTAATCATGACGTTGCAGCGAGCGAGCCTGTAGCATTTGTAACTTATGCCAAACCTATCAGTATCCTAAATAGGCTTTTCATTGGCTAATCAATAGGCTACATTAAACGGCATCCAAATAACATTTGTCATGAGTTGAGCGTCTTTTACTGGCCTTCTTAATGAATGACTAACCCCATAATATATTGGCTCTATAGTTTATGACCACAAGGATTACTAATGATTGATAATACCCAAAGCACTGACGAGCAACCGCTCAATGACCAAGCTACCAATAGCTCAAATACCAGCAGCCAAGCGGTGACTAAACATAACCCAAGCATTATAGCCAGCATAGATGAGTTGCAAAAGCAGTTTTTACATCTACAAAAATTGAGTCGTAGCCAGCCTATAATAGAGTGGAGCACTCGCCTCGATCAGCTGGATAACTTAGAGGCGCTACTAAGCGATAATCAAGACAGTTTGGCGCAAGCTATCAGCGCTGATTTTGGTTATCGCAGTACTTCTGAAACCCAGTTCGCTGAGCTATTTCCGAGCTTTACCGGTATCAGTCATGCCAAAAAGAATGGCAAATCGTGGATGAAAACGCGCCGAGCTTCTATCTCAGCTTTATATTTGCCCGCTCACAATGAGATTCAACCTCAGCCTTTAGGGGTTGTCGGTATTATAGTGCCTTGGAACTATCCACTATATTTGGCGATTGGGCCGATGATCGATGCTTTGACTGCTGGTAATCGAATAATGGTGAAGATGAGTGAAGCCGCCCCTAAATTTGCTGAAGCTTTTGCTAAAGCAGTGGCTCATTATTTCTCCTCAGATATGGTAAGTGTCGTATTAGGGGAGGTCGATATTGCCGAAGCCTTTAGTAAGCTGCCTTTTGACCATTTACTCTACACCGGCTCTACAGAAGTGGGCAAAAAAATAATGGCGGCCGCTGCACCAAACTTGACACCAGTGACCCTAGAGTTGGGTGGTAAGTCACCAGTGATTGTCTTAGATGACGTCAATCTAGAGTCAGCAGTTAATCGAGTGATGATGGGCAAGACCATCAATGCCGGCCAAACTTGTATAGCCCCTGATTATGTGTTGATTCATCGTAAGTATCATCAGCGCTTTATTGAATTGGCCACTGCTTGGATGCAACAGCACTATCCAAATATCGCCAATAACCAAGATTATAGTTATATCATTAATAAAGAGCAGTTTAACCGAGTACAAGGGTATGTAGCAGGCTTACCTACCGATCAAGTGCACAAGATTACCGATGTTGATGCTAATAATGACAGTCGATTAATGCCACCACTGATTATCACCGAGCCGGCAGCTGATAGCAAAGTGATGCAGAATGAAATCTTTGCACCAGTATTACCTTTAATGCATTATGAGACCCTAGATGAGGCGATTGAGTTTGTTAATGCTCGTCCACGTCCTTTGGCGCTATATATCTTTGGTAATGATGATCGCAGCATTGAAAAATTACGGACACATACCGTATCAGGAGGCGTCTGCATCAATGAAGTGATTATCCATGTGGCGCAACACGACTTACCCTTTGGTGGGGTTGGTCATTCAGGCATGGGCTCTTATCATGGCAAGGCTGGCTTTGAACGTTTAAGTCATATGAAGCCAGTGTTTGTGCAAGCTAAAATAAACGGTCTGAATCTGTTCTTACCGCCTTATGAGGGATTGTTTAAAAGAGCTATGGGTATATTTCTAAAGTAACCGTGTAAAGTAATGGTCTCTTGAAACAGCTGATATTGCATAACCCTTATTTTGCTAACTGTAAAAGCGCTTATTACCATAGGCGCTTTTTTTGATATTTTTTTAACCACTTGTAATGAATCTTTATAATTTTTGATGAGCTTTTTAGCAAGCAAGTCGGTGCTAATAACATCGGTAGCCAGTTGGTTACCAAATAAAGGTTGGTTATCAACAGCATAAGCAGCTAGAATCCTGAGTAAGAGCTACGATAGTAACTAAAGTGAATATTAATTTTTATCTTTATGTTTAGGCTGCTTTTATTAGGGCGCTTCTATAAGTGCTGCGAGCAGTTATTATTTTTATTAAGCTTTATTTGTTATGGTTCAACAGCTACAGCCTACTAACGCTGACCACCGGAATATCAATAAATAGGATAATTTATGCGTCAATGGATTGCGCTAAGCTTATTATTATTAAGCTCATTACTAATACCGCTAACCGCATCAGCAGCAGCGTGTAGCACTCCTATAAAATTTGGTGCTTTGACTTGGGAGAGTGGTCAGTTTACTACTGGCGTGCTCAAGTATATAACTGAGAGTGGTTATGGTTGTCAGATCGAAGAAGTACCTGGAGCCGGGCCAGCGTTAGAGACAGCCTTATCTCAAAATGATATTCAAATCATTGGTGAGCAGTGGGTAGGGCGTTCTCCTATCATGGAAAAAGCTATTGCTGATAATAAAGTGATGGTCATTGGCGATACGCTCAAAGGCGGTGCTACTCAAGGCTGGTATGTGCCGCAGTATGTGATGGATGACAATCCAGGTCTACGCCGTTATCAAGACTTGCCTAAATATAAAGACCTATTTAAAGACCCCGAAGACCCTAGTAAATCACGCTTTATGAATTGTCCCTCTGGCTGGGCTTGTGAGATTTTTAATACTCGTCTGCTGAAGAATACGGGCCTAGACAGCATTTTTAATAATGTTCATCCTGGTACTGGTGCCGCTTTGGATGCAGAGATTGCTTCGGCTTTTGAGCAGCGTAAGCCGTTATTGTTCTACTACTGGCAGCCTACAGGTTTAATCGCTAAATATGACTTCGCTCAGATAGAGTTTCCCGCTCATGATGATGCCTGCTGGCAAGACTTGTTACTGTCCGATGGTAGCTCTGATTGTGTCACTGGTGCGCCAGTATCCCCATTAGCGATTGCTGTCTCTGCGCCTTTTATTAGCGCCAATCCAGAGTTGTCCGCGGTCTATGAAAAAGTACAGTTCACTGCTGATCAGCTCAACGGTGCTATCTTAGCAATGAGCGAGAACAAGCGTAGTGGGGATGAGCAGGCGCTTGAGTTTTTACGTGATAATCCTAATGTCTGGCAAGCTTGGCTGTCTGAAACTGCCGCTAACAAGCTTGCGGGCGAATTGGGCATTAGTCTTAGCGAGGACGGCTCTAATAATACCAGCAGCACCCGTTCGGTTAATTCACCTGCTCCTAATACCTTATTAGGATGGTCATCCACTTTTCCTTCGTGGTCGCTTGAAGGTCCGCTAAACCGCTCCTTGTCCGCTGTGGTCAAAAACTATGGCGATGTTTTTCGCAGTATCAGTCATTTGGCATTAACTTATCTATTATTGCCTATTGAGCGCTTATTAACTGTGATTCCGCCTTGGCTAATTATCTTGGCAGTGACGATATTGGCTTGGTTTGGGGTGCGTAAAATATGGTTTGCGCTTGCTTGTGGCGCAGGGTTGTTTTTGATTGGCTCGTTCGGTTTATGGGCAGCTTTGATTGCTACTTTTGCTCTATTGATCGTATCGGTATTGGTGACGGTGGTGATCGGCGTCCCTATTGGTATCGCTATGGCGAGCAGTAATCTACTGCGCAAAATAGTCACCCCAATACTAGATGTGATGCAGACTATGCCCAGCTTCGTATATCTAATACCGGTGCTTATGCTGTTCGGTATTGGTAAAGTCCCAGCGTTATTCGCTACTATTATTTATGCCCTGCCGCCACTGATTCGCTTGACCACTTTGGGTATCACGCAAGTTAATCATGAGATGGTTGAAGCGGGACGCTCGTTTGGTAGAACCCATTGGCAGTTGTTAATTTGGATTAAGTTGCCGCAAGCTTTGCCAAGTATTATGGCTGGTGTCAACCAAGCAGTCATGATGTCATTGGCCATGGTAGTATTGGCCTCTATGATTGGTGCGCCAGGTTTAGGCGAAGATGTATTACAATCGATTCAAACCCTCAATATTGGTCAGGGTCTACAAGCTGGTACCGCTATTGTGATCGTGGCCATTATTATTGACCGCATTACCCAAGCGTTCGGTCAAGGTCGCCGTGCAAGGCAAAAAACCATCGCAGCTGGTCGTCATCATATTGGCTAAGCGCTCGGCTACTACAGGGTAATAGCTAAAATTTGGGTGCCGACACTACTGTCTTAAAGGTTTGCTTAAAAGAGAATAATAATGAATCATATCCAACTAGAGAACATCAGCAAAATCTATAATGCCACGGATAGCCAAGCACAGTCAGCGTTGGCACTATTGGCTGAAGGCATGGATAGCGTAGCAGTCAAAGCTCAGACTGGCTATTCAGTAGGTCTTTATGATATCAATCTGACTATAAAAGCTGGCGAATTGCATTGTATTATGGGCTTGTCAGGTTCGGGGAAATCGACACTTATACGTCATATTAATCGCCTGATCGATCCTACTAGTGGCAAAATATGGGTGGATACGGCTATTAATAGTACAACACCATTAGCCTCGATAAAAACAGAGACGCTGCACACTGCAGAGTCAACTATCAATATTTTGCAGCTCAATGATAAAGAGCTACAGCAGTATCGTCAGCAAACTATCAGTATGGTATTTCAGCATTTTGGTTTGATGCCGCATATGACAGTGCTACAAAACGTCGCTTATGGACTGCGAGTACGTAAGATGAGTATCAGTGAGCGCCATGAAACTGCTAAGCATTGGCTTAATGAAGTCAACTTACCTAACTTAGAAAGCAGCTATCCTGATGAATTATCGGGTGGAATGCAACAACGGGTTGGGCTGGCCCGAGCTTTAGCTACTGATACTCCTATATTGCTCATGGACGAGGCATTCTCTGCACTTGACCCTCTGATTCGCAATCAGCTGCAAGATCAATTGCTTGAGCTACAAGCACGTCTTAATAAAACTATCGTCTTTATTACTCATGATATTGATGAGGCCATTAAAGTGGGGCAGCGTATTAGTATCTTAAATGGCGGGCGGTTGGTACAGACTGGTACTCCTGAAGAGCTACGTCAGCATCCAGCTGATGATTATGTGGCGCAGTTTATGCGTGCTAAGCATTAGCAGGGCTAAACCTGTCTGTTCCTGTAATCCTGTAATCCTGCACTTTACTAGCTAGAGTGCTGATTCTGACCGCAATGACCTCTGCTAATGGTCAATAGACTAATAGCAGTCGAGCCTAATACTGACTATAAGGGCTGCTAGTTAATAGGTAATAAACAAGCCGCTTTAATAGCTATTTAGTTATTAAAGTGACTGTTTTATTCCCTATTTATTTCTTGTCTAACAGCTGTGTAAACAACAGTATCATTATCTTACTAATTATTAACATTATCTAAATAATAAATAGTTATTGTTAATAAAATCTAATTGTAATTACTCTATAATAACTTTATTATTAGTCTAAAGTTACTGAAGTTCAAACGTATCTCGCCACTCTCCATCACTCTAAAGTCTAGCTCTGAGCCTATTTATTATTAGCTCAGCAATTATTTCGTTATAGTCGGCTTTTTATGATAGCTTGCTTTAATTTTTCCTAAGATATACTTAGTATTGATTAGCGGCATTTGCAACTATTATTTTAAGCCTGTATTTATCAGTAGTATGGCCTCTATTAACCGGCACTTATTAACTAATGTCGTTACATAGCCAATATCGCTGTATAGACAGCGCCTTTGAGTAAGTTTGATTATCAATGAATATAATGAAATAGACAGTATACTATCTCTCGTAAACAGGACCTCTTATGCTCAATAATAATACTCCCAGAGACCATGATAATGGCTCAGCGACAAGCTCAAAGCCATCAGGTTGGTTAAAGAACGTTAGCGCCTTTGGGGTGACTAGTGTATTAAGTGCTGGATTATTGATAGCATGCGGTCAGATGAGCAATGCTGAAAATGGCACTAGCACTAGCAAAAAAATCAATAATCAAAACAGCGGCGTAACTAACTCACGCGATATGTTGCCGTCAGATATGCTAAAGCAAATACAAGCTTTACCGCAGCTGACTAAAGGCCTAGGTAAGAATGGCGCAGCAGTTATAGATCCAAATAAGCCTACATTAGTAAAATTCTGGGCCAGTTGGTGTCCACTATGTTTAGGCACGCTTGCTGAGACTGAACAGTGGCGCACTGATCCAAAGTTCGCTAACCTAAATGTAGTGACTGTCGCTAGTCCCGGCCAGCTTAATGAAAAAGCCTCTGGTGAATTTGAAAAGTGGTATGCTGGCGTGCAAGGTGATTATCCAAAATTACCAGTATTAGTCGATGCTTCTGGTGGGCTGATTACTAAGCTTGGCGTACAAGTGTATCCCAGTTGGGCTATATTGGATAAAAAAGGCAATCTAGTACATTTAGTAAAAGGCAATATGACTGCTGAACAAGCTTATGCCTTAGCTCAGAATGCAGGTAATGATTTCGCTGAACTAAAAGCGGGTAACGCTAAACCTGTGGCAACGCAAGCGCTAGACAATAATAGTAAGATTGAAACTATTAAGCAAAAAGATGGTATTTATTACAATGATAAAGGCAAGGCGATTAACACTCGCTCGATCTACTTGGCTGGCGGTTGCTTCTGGGGCGTTGAAGCCTATATGGAGCGTGTTGAAGGGGTTATTGATGCGGTCTCAGGCTATGCTAATGGCGATGACAAGCAGCCGAACCCAAGTTACGAGCAAGTTATTCGTGGTTCAGGGCATACTGAGGCGGTAAAAGTCACTTATGATGCGGATAAAACCGATCTTGATACTATCTTAAAGTACTACTTCCGAGTGATTGATCCCACTAGCCTTAACAAGCAAGGCAACGATCGTGGCGTCCAATATCGCTCAGGTATATACTATACTGATAGTAAGGATAAAGCCGTAGTAGACGCAGCGGTTGCCAAGCTACAAGATAAATATGAGCAAAAAATAGTAGTTGAGCATGAGTCGTTAGATAACTTTTACTTGGCTGAGATGTATCATCAAGATTACTTGGCCAAAAATCCTAATGGCTATTGCCATGTCGATTTAAGCTTGGCTGATGATAAGCCTGCCGGTACGGCCACTACTAAGCTTGCTCCGGTTAACACCGTAGCAGAGACCTTGGCAGCTAAGCGTTATGCTGGCTTTGATAAGAATGCACTAAAGAATACTCTGACGAAAGAGCAGTATAATATTACTCAAGATGCGGGAACAGAGCGTGCCTTTAGTCATGAATATGACAATCTATTTGCACCAGGTATTTATGTTGATGTAGTCAGCGGTGAGCCGTTATTCTTGTCAACAGATAAGTACAACTCTCAATGTGGCTGGCCAAGCTTTACTAAACCTATCGATATGCAAGTGATCACTCAGCATGATGATATGGCTTATAATATGGTGCGTACAGAAATCCGCTCACGAGTCGCTGATTCCCATCTAGGCCATGTATTCCCTGATGGACCAAAAGACCGTGGCGGCTTGCGTTATTGCATTAACGGCGGGGCCTTACAGTTTATTCCAGTAGCCGTTATGCCCCAGTCAGGTTACGGCCCACTAGTCAAATTAGTGAAGTAGTAACAGTAGTTAATATTGTCTATTAGTACTGTTATACATAAGCATCATTTAATCTAAAAAAAGACGTTAAGGATAAGCTTAGCGTCTTTTTTTATGAGTTATCTTTGTTAGTGGCCTCATTAAAAACATGCTAATTGTCATTATTAAAGGCTATTGAAGGGTATTAAAAGCTGTTATCAAACGTAGGCTTTTTGCTGTTATGGGGCGCGAATATCACAAACAATACCAAACTTAGTTATACTAAGCACTTTATTGATTTATTGATAATGCAGCGGCAGTTAAGATTAGCCCCTATGCAATGCTATATTGCTTATGGTTATGATTTACTCGTAAGATAATATTGTTATCGTCTCTTTGTACAGTTTTATATTTATTTAAGGTTATTGCATGAGCATCACTTCTACCCCTATTACTTATGCCCCTATCATCACCTCATTGCTCGATAATGATTTATATAAATTTACTATGTTGCAAGCGATGCTGCATCAGTTCCCGCAAACTCACGGCGTCTATAAGTTCCGTTGCCGTAATAATAGTGATGCTGCTTATCCATTAGCGACTATCAAAGAAGCGCTTGAACAGCAATTGGATAGTTTATGTGAATTACGTTTTTTGCCAGATGAGTTGGATTACTTGCGTAGCTTGCGCTTTATGCGCTCAGATTTTGTCGATTATTTAGAATTATTCAAATTAAAACGCCGATTTATTACCGTCAGCACTGATAGTAAAGGTCGGCTGTTCATCGATATTGAAGGACCGATGATTCAAGCGATGTTCTTTGAAGTTTTTGTATTGGCTATCGTCAATGAGCTATATTTCAATGCTCTATCAGATCCTAGGGTTATTGAGGAAGGACAGCGAAGATTAGAGGCTAAAGTTGCGCTATTACATCATTATGCTAAGCAGCAGGCCGCTAATCCAAAGGTAGATGCACCTCCCTTTATCGTGGCAGATTTCGGTACTCGCCGCCGCTTTAGTAAGCAGTGGCAAGCGCATGTGGTTGAGACTTTGCATCTAGCTGAGCCAAGTATCGTCAGTGGCACCTCTAATGTACTACTCGCTAAGAATTTAGAGATGACACCGATAGGCACGATGGCGCATGAATTTATGCAGGCATTTCAGGCTCTAGATGTGCGCCTGCGCGACTCACAAAAGGCTGCTCTTGAAGCTTGGGTTCATGAGTATCGTGGTGATCTAGGGATCGCACTGACCGATGTGGTGGGCATGGATGCCTTCTTACGTGATTTTGATTTGTATTTTGCCAAGCTATTCGATGGCTTACGTCATGATAGTGGCGACCCTTATATCTGGGGTGATAAAGCCGTTGCTCATTATAAAAAACTAAAAATAGATCCAAAGACTAAAATCTTAACTTTTAGCGATGGCTTAGATTTGGATAAGGCTTGGGAGCTGCATCAATACTTTAAGGAGCAGATCAAGACCAGCTTTGGTATTGGTACCAACTTGACTAATGATATGGGCCTAACGCCCCTAAATATAGTGCTAAAGCTAGTTGAATGTAATGGTCAGCCGGTCGCTAAACTGTCTGATAGTCCAGGCAAAACGATGATCAATAACGATACTTATCTAGCCTATTTACGTCAAGTATTTGAGGTCGATGAATTGAAGTAAGTGAGCGGTTCACACTCTGCAATTCAAAATACCGCCGCCTATAGACTATTTAATTCATTGCTAATCATCAGTGCTAGTAATAGTTTGTTCTTCAGCAAATGCGGCATCTAATGCTTGCTGTACAGCATTGATACGGGTCTCACAGACTCTATAAGCAGCGATAGACTCTTCAACAGTAGTCATCAAGTTATCGATATCGGGTTCTTCTTGTTGCTGCAGTTCGGCAGCATTAGTTTTTAGAATATCATAAGCCGCCTTAAAGGTCTTTGGGGCGGCTTTTTTACGTTTGCGAGTAGCGGGTTTAGCGATTTCAGTAGTCATAACAGATCCTAATATTTAGTTAGTAGTTAATAGTTAATAGTTAATAGTTAATAGTTAGTAGTTAATAGTGGTTTCTATTGCTAAGATACGCGCCGTTGCTTTACCGTCTTTTATAATAATGTTGATAGTCTGCTCCGCATGTAGCTGCGCACTGCTGGTTAGAGTCTGCTGCCCTGATTGGCTAGTGAGCATAGCGTAGCCTTGCTTGAGGACACGTGCAGGTCGATGTAACAGCACGATATCACGTAAATGGGCGCTATGGCGTTGTGCTTGTAGAGTCTGCTGCTGAGCTGTTTGGATAATAGTTTTTTTATAATCACTGCTATCAAGGCGAGCAGTCGTCAGCTGTTGATAAGCGGCCGTTTGTATTTGGTTTCGCCACTCAGCGCTTAAGCGTTCGGCTTGTTTGACTTGGCGCTGCGCACTCTGTTGAATACTACGCCAAGCATAGTCACTGTCTTTTTGTAGTGCGGTTAGCTGACCCACGGTTTGCGATTGTAGCTGACTCAGTTGACGTATGGCTTGTTGTTCAGCGCTCTTGAGCTGACGTTGTGCTGCTTGCTTGATTTGCGCTTTATAATGCAAAGTTTGGCTGACTAGATTCGCTAGATGAGCACTAATAGCCGCTATGACTTTTGAGGGGGTATCAAAACTGCTGTGCGCCACTTCATCTAAGATGACTTTGTCACGCTCATGACCAATACCTACCCATACTGGCACTGGCTGCTCGGCAACTATAGCCGCCAGCTCATAATCATTAAGATAAGCCAAATCACCGACGGCACCGCCACCACGAATGATAACTAATAAATCAGGTAAGCGCTGGTAGCTAGCATAGAATTGTTGCTGGGCACTGACGATCGCTTGGCGTATCTCGGCAGGGGCGTGATTGCCTTGAAACGTAGCATTATGATAATGAAAATGACAAGCCCCAGTGCTGGCGAGTCGATCAGCATCAGCTTGAAAGTCGCCAAGTCCAGCCGCCTTTTCAGGGGCGATAACGATCACGTGCTCAATATCAAAAGGTTTTGGCAGCTGCTTATTGAGAGTCATCAGTCCCTCACCAGTTAAGCGATCGACCATTTGTGCATACTGGCGTGCCAAATCACCGAGAGTGTAACTGGGATCGATATCCTCAATAGTAAGAGCGAAGCCATATTGCGCATGAAAACTGGCCGAGACTTTTAGCAGTACAGTTAAGTCGCGATTGAGAGGCATACCCGTTGCTCGTTCAAACTTCGCTAAAACGCGCGTCGCCTTAAAGCGCCATAGATTACCACGACAGCTAGCGACTACTTTACCGTCATCGTCTTTTTCTGCTAGCTCAAAATAGTAGTGACCGCCTTTAGTCGATAGATTGCGAATCTCCGCTTTGACCCATACCCGATGTTCAAAGGTTTGTTTAATCACCATCTCTACCGCTGCTAAATAGTCGCTGAGGCGCAGCACGGTATCTTCAAGGCTGTTTTCTAGACTATGTTCCTGCTCAGCAAGCTCAGCCTCTAAAGTGGCCAAGTCTTTAGCGGGTACTATTACTTTGTTACGAGTGATACTATCAAGCGATATAAGTTTGGGTTTGCGCATAATATTAGACCAGATAGACATTAGCGTTGAGGCTTTAGAGTAATAGCTTAGCGTAAAAGTAGGCTGACAAAAAGACTATTCATAAAAAAGCCAATAAACCTATTGTAAAATAGAGTTATTGGCCAGTTGTTTTATAGAGTTACTAGTCGCTTATTGGCAGCGGAAATTGATAGTGTATTCGTAGTCATCATTACGTGATAGATCCGGTGAGGCTTTACCTAATACTGAACCAACAACAGAGCCAACTTGTCCAAGCAATCGTCCAGCACGCTCATCTAAGATACCGTTATATTTAACTTTATCTTCAACGATGACGACTTGTTTACTGCGACAAGTCTTGCCGGCGCTATCGATAGCATTTTGTTGCGCTTTGACTTTAGTAACCCCCATTCCTGTGGTCTCAAAAGTAGAATTAGCCCGTTGGATTACTGGTGATGAAGGCGTACTTTGACAGGCGCTCAATAGCAATGCGGCGGCTAGGCTTGAGGTTAGTGCTAAGGTTTTAGTAGCTTTTTTACTACTGATAGCTTTATTGGAATAAGTATTCATGGGTCATATCCTATAGATGGCACAAAATGAGATAAAGTTATACGAAAAACAAGATGAATGTAGCCGATTTGTGTCCTTAAGGTCTAGAGGGCAATTGTGTTCGGTGTTACGCTTGTGTTGCCTATGCTTAAGCAATCTGGTCAAAGCGTTGCTTTAACCACTGGCACGATGACTGAAGCGTAGCAGTATCAGTAAATTAATAGCAGCGCTGGGTATTTATGTTTTTTACATCCTAATTATCAACAATATAAATAGTAAATTACTTGAAATATAAACTATTTCTAGGATAATTGACCCTATATTCCTAACCCGTAGTCATACCTATGCTCTTAATTCCTTCTCCTGCTGGCGTGTTAGAAGTCGATGCGCTCTGGCAAAACGACAATCCTAATGATGCTAGCACTGACACTGTGGCTTTATTATGTCATCCGAACCCTTTATTTGAAGGCACGATGAATAATAAAGTAGTGACGACTATGTACCGCTTTGCTCGTGATAGTGGCATGCATGTGGTGCGCTTTAACTTTCGCGGTGTGGGTCAATCTACTGGCGAGCATGATTATGCAGATGGCGAAGTGCTGGATGCTATGACCGTGCTACAATGGCTGGCAGGACAAACCAATGCCCGTAGATTATGGTTAGGTGGCTTTTCTTTTGGTGGTTACGTGACGGCGCGAGTCGCTGAGCAGGTGTTGATGTCGGCACACGTTTGGGGTTTAAGCGACTTTGAAATAGCCAACGTGGCGCTGATCTCTCCTTCAATAGAGAAAAACGCTAGTGATGATATCAGCTTGCCTATTGATAAAACTTTTGAGATTTATGGCAGTGCTGATGAGGTGATTGACCCTATTAATATGCAAGCCTTTGCTGAACATTTAGGGATAGCCGTTAGTGTAGTAGACGGAGCGGGGCACTTTTTTCACGGTCGCTTGTCGGAGCTGAAAAAGTTGCTAGCTGAGCATAGTAGTAATTAGTTACTACTAGTTAAAATATTAGCTTTGACGAGTATGTATTTATAGCAGCCTAGTATAAGTTTGGGTGCTAAGCTTAAGCCGTGTTAACCTAAAGAATGGGTGTATAAATAGTATTATTACTATCTGAGGCTCAAAACCGGCCCAGATCATTCTGATAAAGTAGCCGTGACTATACTCAGTGCAACACTCAGTGTAAAAGTCATAAGTTAGTAGCGGCTATTGGTATCAACACATTATTTTGTTATTTATTTTGTCTAATGATGAGTCGCATTATGAGTCTATCTCCATTGCAGCGTTACGAGCAAGCCATTGAAAAAGATGGATTTACTAAAGACGAGCAGCAGTACCTTGCTATGAGTTATCTCGATGATTTGTATAATCAGCTCAATGAAAGTGCTGGGCAAAAGAAAAGCTTTTTTAGCTTTTTAAAAGCTAAGCCTGCTGCGCCAAAAGGCTTGTATATGTGGGGTGGTGTAGGACGTGGTAAAACTTGGATGATGGATATGTTCTATGATTCCTTGCTTATCGATCGCAAAATGCGTCAGCACTTCCACCATTTTATGCAACGTGTGCATAAAGAGCTTAATCTGATTCATGGGGAAGCGGATCCATTAGAAAAAGTGGCTGATATCATCTATAAAGAAGCGGTAGTGATCTGCTTCGATGAGTTTTTTGTCTCCAACGTCTCTGATGCTATGATCTTGGGCGACTTATTTACCATGTTATTTAATCGCGGCGTAACCTTAGTAGCCACATCAAACATCGAGCCATCAGGATTGTATAAAGATGGCTTACATCGTGATCGCTTTATGCCGGCGATTGCTGAGGTTGAAACTAATACCACCGTGATGAATATCGATGCGGGTATAGACTATCGGTTACGAGTGCTACAGCAAGCTGAGTTATATAAATCACCGATGACGCGAGAAAACCATAACTGGTTGGCCAACCGTTTTGCTAGTCTATCGGCTAATATTAAGATTAGTAGTGAGCCTATCGAGGTCAATGGACGGGAGATCAAAATAAATGCCCGTACTGAAACTATTCTGTTTTGTGATTTTCGTCATCTGTGTATGCAACCACGTTCAGCGGCAGATTTTATTGAGATTGCCAATCGTTATAGTACCGTGCTAGTCAATGCGGTACCGGCCTTGACCGACGACTTACGTGATCCTACCCGCCGGTTTATTTATATGGTGGATGAGTTTTATGATCGGCGAGTAAAGCTGTTGATTCGAGCCGAGCAGTCTATTCTTGACTTATATCAAGGAGAAAAACTGGCTTTTGAGATTGAACGTACGCGTTCGCGCTTGCTTGAGATGCAGTCAGAGGACTATCTAAAAATGAAGCATCGCCTTGATGATGTCGCTTAAGCGAACAAAGCATTGAGCCATTGTTACCGTAATAGGTAAGGATAGTCAGCAAAAGCCATACAAAAACTAGCAATTTTTGTATGGCTTTATTGTTTAATTAAGACAGAATAACTATCAACAAATAATAACGACTAATTAAAAATTAAAGCTAAGGATAAATAATGAGCATAGTTGAAATTAAAAATATTGATGACATTGAAAATAGTAAAGATAAGTCAAATAAAATTGAAGTAACCAATCAGGATGTAGGTGAAAACCAAGGGAATGATATTGACCTTATTGAATGGATTAATTCTAGACGCAGTATTGGTAACTTAGATACTCCTGCACCGACTCACGAGCAAATTCGAGCTGCTGTAGGCTGCGCTGCTACTGCTCCTGACCATAAAAAACTACGTCCATGGCGGTTTATCGTTACAGAAGGGGATGCTCGCCTTGAGCTGGGTCGCGCCTTAGTCACTGCTGCGCAACATAAAGCGGCCATAGATGGTGAAGAGTTATCTGAGAAAACATTGCATAAAACCGCTAACTTACCACTACGAGCACCAATGATTATTACGGTCGTCACCCATATGCACGAACACAAAAAAGTGCCAGCCTTCGAGCAAATGCTTAGCGCTGGTTCGGCGGTACAGAACTTAATCTTAGCGTTAAAGTCGCAAGGATTTAGTACGGTATGGCGGACTGGGTTATTGTGCAATGAGCCTGCGGTAAAGGCTTACTTTGGCGTTGGTGCCGACGATTATGTCACCGCTTTTGTCTATACTGGTACTAGTCCTGTCGATAAACATTTGCGCAAGCCTATCGATATAGAGCCTTTACTACGTTTTGAATCTTAGCCTTGGTTGACAGTTTATCTTTTGCAAGTTCAGATTAAAGCGTTAATATAAAGCTATACCTTTGTATGGCAATTCTATAAGCTGCATAAATAACATCAGATGATCGGATAATGAGATATGACAAGCTCTAGTAAAAAAAATACCGCCAAACAACTAACGGCTAGCCAAGATGCTAATGCTAATGAGATTAATAGTATCGATACCGATACTGATGTTAGTGACGATAACACTAGTGGCAGTACTGAAAAACAAGGTGGCTTGCTGGCTAGCATTATTGAGCGTGCTACGAAGTCAGGGCGAGGGCGCAAAAAGCTGGTCCCAAGCAAAGTAGAAGCAGCAGTAGCCAAAAATATGGCAGAAATCCATAAGAGTCCAACACAATTACGTTTAGCGTTTTTGGGTGGCGGTAGTTTTGGTACGGCTATGGCAAACTTAGCCGCGCGCAATGGCTGTGATACTACGCTTTGGGTAAGAGATAAGCGCATCGTAAAATCTATGGCTAAGCTGCGCATGAATAAAAAGTATCTCCCTGGATTTAAGTTAGATGACCGCCTCAAGTTTAATCATGACTTAGCCGCTGCCGTCAAAGACAAAGACATTATATTCCTTGCGGTGCCAAGTTCAGCCTTTCGCGAGACGCTAAAGAATATCGCCCCGTATATTACTGGTCAATCGATCGTGTCGCTGACTAAAGGTATGGAAAAAGATACCTTTGCGATGATGAGTGATATCATCAAAGAAGAGTTACCAGAAGTGAACTTTGGGGTAATGTCAGGGCCGAACTTAGCTATTGAAATCATGAAGAATATGCCTTCAGCGACTGTCATTGCTAGTCATTCAGAACCCCTACGTCATGCGGTACAAGCCGCTTTACACAGTGCTTTTTTTCGGGTGTTTGCTAGTGATGATATACGGGGTGTGGAACTAGGCGGCGCGCTCAAAAATATCTATGCTATTGCTATGGGCATGGCTGCCGCTTACGATGTCGGTGAGAATACTAAAGCGATGTTATTGACTCGAGCACTGGCAGAAATGAGTCGCTTTGGGGTAGAGGAAGGCGCTAATCC
This sequence comes from Psychrobacter urativorans, assembly GCF_904846695.1. GTDB lineage: Bacteria > Pseudomonadota > Gammaproteobacteria > Pseudomonadales > Moraxellaceae > Psychrobacter > Psychrobacter urativorans. Next base: position 23,495 of record NZ_CAJHBR010000003.1, on the reverse strand, counting down.
GTTGACTTTTTTAGGACTGTCCGGTGTTGGCGATCTATACGCTACTTGTAGCTCTGAGTTGAGCCGTAATTATCGAATAGGTAATATGCTTGGTCGTGGTATGAATATTGATGCTGCGGTCAAAAAACTGGGCCAAACTGCTGAAGGGGTTAATACTATTCAGCAAGTGCATGAAAAGGCCAGTAAGCAAGGTATTTATATGCCTATTACTCATGCTTTATATGCGGTTATTTATGAAGACAAAGCAGCCTTAGGGGTGGCTTTACACCTCATGGAAGCAGGCTTTCGTAGTGACGTAGAGTTCGTCATGGCGCATGATCACAGCAATGCTGCGCTTAGCGCACAAATGCAAGCAGCTGCACAAGATAATAATGACGATGATGCTGATGATAAATAGCCGTAAATGCTAAAGTGTTAAATGTTGGCAAGTGATATAGAAGGAAAGTTATGAAGATTATATTGATGCGTCATGGTCAAGCAGAAGATGAAACTCGTCCTGATAGTGCGCGCCAATTGACTGATTTTGGTCAGCAACAAGCGGCACAAACAGCTGAGTATATTACCGCCAACTATACGCCAGATTATCTAGTGGTCAGTCCTTACACTAGAGCCCAGCAAACGTTGGCGCAGTTACAGTCACGCGCTATCGATGTGCCAGTAAAAATCCAGAACAATATTACTCCCGCTGATGATGCGCATACTGCTTTGGCGGCACTGGCTACTATTGACGCTGAGTGCTTAGTAGTAGTCTGCCATATGTCTATTGTGGCTTATATCGCCAGCTTGCTGACCGGCGATAGTCCAGAGAGTTTCTCTTTGGCAGAGGCACGAATCTTCGAGATGGAGTTTGTTATGACTGGCATGGCCACAGAGAGTGATCGATTCGTTCCTATGCAACCTTGAGCCGCCTTAATCAGTCATAACTAGCAATAATAAGTCTTAGCTAATGATAATAAGTGGCTTTGATTGATAAAGTGCGTTGATAGGGTTAAGATTATAAAGACGTTGTTTATGACAGATTTATAGACAAAATTCGATGCGCATAGCGTACCCTACACCGGATGTTTTGATAAATTGATTTAAGGATGCGCTTGGTGTTACACGTATGGTTAAGAGCGCAGCACAGTCCGCTTGCTGTTTGGCATGAGGCAACTAGTCAATGGCAAACGCTTGAGGGCTGGCAGCAACTGCAGGATTACGTTGGTTATAACGGTTATAAGACCAATAGCAGCAAGACCTTGTGCTTATATTTTCCTACTAGCCATATGCTACAAGTCGATACGGCGTTAAACCCCACGCAGCTTAAGCAGTTGGGCAATACTGGCAAACAGTACTTGTTTGAAGAAACTTCGTTAACGCCGATAGAACAGTTAGTATTACGGCAGACCACTCAAGCTAATCTGTCTTATCTTTATGCCTTGGCTCAGCACGACATTGAAGCTTGGCAACAAAGCGCCACTCTTGCCGACTTATCTATTGGTGCCTTATTACCAGACTTTTTATTATTGCCGACGCCAGAAGAGGGTGCCGGACAGCAAGTAGTGCTTTATCAAGACCGCTTTACCACTTTATTGCGACAAGCTGACTATCAAGGCGTAGCCGTTAGCTATTTGCCATTAATATTTGATCGATTAGCGCATTTAAGCGAAGTTTGTACTCTGTCGGCTATTGAGTCTGACAGCGAGGCAAGTAATAACGCTACTAATAACGCTACTAATGATGCTCCTAACCACTCTGTTGCAAGCTCAGTTGATCCTAACAGCGCTATGCCGATCATTGATAGTGATAGCCCAACTGAACTAGTGAACACCGACTTGCCGTTAGCGCTGTCTACTATGGGCAACGATAATTCCAATGTGTCAGCTGAGACCGCCCAGCTTATTGCTGAACAGCAGCTATTGTTAACCCCACTAGCAGCCAAGCCTAAACCTGTCGAGCACCCTCAACGTCATACCCTTAATTTTTTTACTAAATCGTCAGATGCTAAACTTTCACCGTATTTACGAGTAGCGCTTATGGTGGCTTTATCAGCGCTAGTACTACAAATCGCCACTGATGCTGTACAGTGGTATCGCTATGATGCGGCCGCTACCGCTACTCAGCAAACGATTGGCACCCAGTATCAAGCTTGGTTTCCTCAAGAGCGTCTAAATCCACGTACTAAACTTGAAACTCAGCTGCGCCCGAAATTACGCACTGATACGCAAGCGTCTTCCTCTATGGCGGCTTTGGCACGGATATCGCCCCTTATCAAGCAATCATCATTACAGGCGCAATCTCTGAGTATACAGCCGACAGCTTTGAGTTTTACCTTGCTAGCGCCCGATCGTAATAGCTTAGATCAGTTCGCCGCTACTTTGAATGAACAAGGATTAAATGCTAATTTAGAGCGGATCAGTAGCAATGAGCAGGGACAATTTAGTGGTCAAATTACTGTCAATATAGTGGATAACTCAGCCAATGAGTCTCTAGCTACTCCAGCCACAGCAGGCAATGCTACTGCCTCTTGATGGGGGCCTCAAACTAGCCGTTGTTAAAAGCGCTAGGCAAGAGCTGCCCCCTAGAGTAAAAGTTATGACTATTAAAAGGGCATTGGCTAAGATTTATGGTTTATAAATAACTATTTGAAAAAGTGTTAATAGTCTTTACTATCATTCACTAGGCTAGGTGATGAGTGTTTTACTGCGTCGCACTAAAAGGAGTATGCCAGTGGCAAGCAATTGGTCAACACGTTTAAGTCTTCAGCAGGATCTGCTATGGTCACGCTGGCAAGCGCTATCAAGCCGTGATCAGCTGGCCTTGAGTATTTTAATGGTGTTTTTGATCCTATTTGTTGGCGGTTATGGCGGCTATACGGTTCATCAAGCCGCTAAAGCCAGTAAAGAGGACTATCAACAACAAGTCACAGATTATTTTTGGTTGCGCTCGCAAGCTGCGAATATAGACAGTACGGCACTAGCAGCGCTCGACAGCCAAAATGATAGCAGTGCTCAGCCACCCGCTAGTAGAGTTAATACTTTATTAAATGGTTCGGGGATCGATAATGCACAAGTAGTAGCGGCGGGTGACAAAGTGCAATTAAGTTTCACTAATGACAGTCAAGCGCTAGTGAGTGCAGCGTTAGCTAAGCTTGAGCAACAAGGATTACAGTTCAACCAATTAACTATGCAGCAAGATCTGGCCAGCAAACAGATTCAGGTGCAAGCGACGGTCTCTTTTTAGTGCTGATCTTGAAAGTAGCAACATCAATCGCAATACAACTAAATTGTCATACAACCACAATTGGTCCTTGCAGATAATAATAAAAAGCTACTAGTTATAAAAAGCCCTCAAGGGTAAAACTAATTAGTGATTGCCGCTGACTATTAAACCTTGCTATTGAAACTTACTATGAAACTTTACTAGGGATGTTCGCTATGAACAATAATTCTGATCCTCATCTTGATCGTCGACCGGATACTAACGTTGAGCTCAATGCTGAGCACACCCCAGCCTATAATGATTCTTTTATAAGATCGCAAACCACCCATGACTTGTCGCAACAACCCGGCTCTAATCTGACTGATAGCCAACAACGCTCGTTGGTTGGTTATAATCATATTACTTATCTGCTGTATATACTGAGCTACTTTACAGCTGGTCTATTGTGGATTGTGCCTATAGTAATGAACTATATTAAGCGCCATGATGCTGATAATACTTGGCTTGCCACACATTTTGATTGGCAGATCAAGACTTTTTGGTACAGCATCTTCTGGTTTATTATTGGCAGTGTCATGGTGTTATCAGCCTTTGGGGTGCTAGGCGTTGGTATGTTGGCTGAAAGCAATAACATGGCTTTTGGGTCGTTTTTTATAGCAGGCCTAGGATTATTTATCATTGGCATCGCTTTTATTTGGCACTTGTATCGTATTATACGTGGTTGGATAGCGCTTACTGATAACCGTCCTATTCCTTAATACCCCATAGCACCTCTTATCTATAAACGAATGGCTCATCAGCCGATGCTGATTGACAATGCTGAGTATGAAACTTTAGTCTTCGTTCTGTTTAGCTGATATAATCGCTGCGATTATAGTTATGCATCAAATATTATTTGTCTTGTCTTTTTTTAATTAGGTTAACTGTTGCTATGTCCTACGTTCTATTACGCCCGCTGTTATTCAAGATGGATCCTGAAAACGCTCATGATATTACGCTATCCTTATTGGATAAGGCTCATCGAGCACGGACTTTGGGCTTGATCTATGGCCAACATATGCAGCCGACCACTTGTATGGGCTTACAGTTTTCCAATCCAGTAGGGTTGGCAGCCGGGTTAGATAAAAACGGCGACTATATCGATGCACTTGCTGAGCTCGGCTTTGGTTTTATTGAAGTAGGTACAGTGACGCCAAAACCTCAGTTAGGTAACGATAAGCCACGTATGTTTCGAATAAAACAGGCGAACGCTATTATTAACCGGATGGGTTTTAATAATCATGGCGTTGATTATCTGATTGAAAAAGTTAAACAGTGCAAATATAAAGGCAATATAGGTATTAATATTGGCAAGAATGCTAGTACTCCTGTAGAGCAAGCGGCAGATGATTACGTCTATTGTCTAGAGCGTGTCTATCCTCATGCTTCCTATATTACGGTGAATATTTCCTCGCCAAATACTGAAAATCTGCGTGATTTACAAAGCGGTGAAGCACTGACTCATCTGTTAGAGCGTATAAAAAACCGCCATAGCCAACTGGCTACAGAGTATGGCTTCTATGTACCGCTAGTATTAAAAGTAGCCCCTGACTTAGAGCCGTTACAAGTCGATTATATCTCGCAACAACTATTAGATTTTGAGATTGACGGTCTGATTGCTACTAATACCACCTTAAGCCGAGTAGGGGTTGAAGATCTACGTGATGGTGATCAAATGGGCGGTCTATCTGGGCGTCCAGTCAGTCACATTAGTACCCAGATATTAAGACAATTCTCGGATCAATTAGAAGGTAAAGTAGCACTAATCGGTGTCGGTGGGATCGATAGCGGTGAAAAAGCGGTGAAAAAAATCACTGCAGGTGCTGAGTTAGTACAGCTTTATACTGGTTTGATATACCGAGGTCCGGGTCTAGTACAGTCTTGTATTCAAGCTATTGGCGGTTATTATGATGCGTTGGAAACCGAGTTATCCTAATGCTCAGTCAAGGCAATAACACAATAAGGCGGTGGTTATGAGTGGCATAGATATTATCATTGCCGTAGTAGTGCTAATTGGTTTATGGCGCGGTTTTCAGGTAGGGTTAATAAAAACCGCAGTTGGTCTAGCTGGCTGGTTTATTGCTTTGATCGCCGCCACTCGTTTAGCAAGCTCGGTTGCCCCTCAGTTATCAGCGATAGTGCAAAACCCAGTTTTACAAACAGCCTTAGCATTTTTAATAGTAGTCATTGTCATTTTGACAGTGATGCACTCGCTAGCCTTTATATTCTCAAGTGCGCTGAAAACTTTGCGTTTAGGCATAGTCGATAAGATGGCAGGCGGTGTATTAGGCGCCGCAAAAAACGTGTTAGTTATCTTAGTTATACTAAGTATTAGCGCCCCATTATTAGTACAAACGCCGCAGTGGCAAGCTTCAGTTATAGCCCCTGAACTATTGCCTTATGCTCCTATAGGTAAGGCTTTAGCTGCTGATGTATTAGGGGCTGCTTGGGATCAAATCAACCAATCCTAAGCCCTAATCAGTAAGCGATTCAACTGTCACTACTTTGTGATCAAATTGACAATCACCTCATTACTACTATTTGTTTAATAACAGGATATATCTATGTGTGGAGTCGTTGGAGTTGCAGCTCATGAGCCAGTCAACCAAATTCTTTATGATGCGTTAACTATGCTACAGCATCGCGGTCAAGATGCGGCAGGTATCGTAACTTTGCAAGATGGACGACTATATCTGCGTAAAGAAAATGGTATGGTTCGCGATGTGTTTATGAACCGTCATATGCTTAAGCTAGTGGGTAAGTTCGGTATTGGTCACGTGCGTTATCCGACTGCGGGGACTTCAAGTAGTGCTGAGGCCCAGCCCTTCTATGTCAACTCTCCTTATGGTATTACTCTGGCGCACAATGGTAACCTGACTAACGCTGAGAGTCTGGCTAAGTCGCTGTATATTGAAGATCGTCGCCATCTTAATACGGATTCAGACTCTGAAGTTTTGCTAAATGTATTTGCTCATGAAATGCAAAGTTTAGGCAAAACCCATGCAACGGCTGAAGATATTTTTTCTGCAGTAAAAGAAGTTTATGGTCGTGTTGAAGGGGCTTATGCGGTAGTAGCACTGATCACCGGTCATGGTCTATTAGCATTCCGTGATCCTAATGGTATCCGACCCTTGATCTTTGGTGAGCGTATAGCCGCTAATGGGGGTACTGAGTATATGGTTGCCTCAGAGTCAGTAGCGTTATCAAGCTCAGGATTTAAGATTGTTCGTGACGTTAAACCTGGTGAGGCGATCTTTATTGACCTTAATCATCAGTTGCATACTCATCAATGCGTAGAGCCAAAAGAGTACACGCCATGTATCTTTGAGTATGTGTACTTTGCACGTCCTGACTCTATTATGGATAATATTTCGGTCTATAAATCACGCTTACGTATGGGTGAGAAGTTAGGACAAAAAATCCTTAAAGAGTGGGGTGAGGATCACGATATCGATGTGGTCATTCCTATTCCTGATACTTCACGTACTTCAGCGATGGAACTGGCGCTGATGATGAATATTAAGTATCGTGAAGGCTTTATGAAAAACCGCTATATTGGCCGCACTTTTATTATGCCCGGTCAGCAGCAACGCAAAAAGTCAGTACGACAAAAGCTCAGTGCAGTACCGTTAGAGTTCAAAGGTAAAAACGTGTTATTAGTGGATGATTCTATCGTGCGTGGAACCACTTGTCATGAAATCATTCAAATGGCACGCGATGCTGGTGCACGCAAAGTATTCTTTGCTAGTGCAGCGCCTCCAGTGATATATCCTAATGTCTATGGCATAGATATGCCAGTGCGTAGTGAGCTTATTGCTGCGGGTCATACTGTGGAGGAAGTACGCGAGATCATCGGTGCTGATCGCTTGATTTTCCAAGATTTAGACGACTTAATCGATGCGGTAAAAGACACTAAGCATAGTAAAGTTGAAGGCTTCGATTGTGCGGTATTTAACGGCTGCTATATCACTGGTCAGATTAATGAAGCTTATCTTGACCATTTACAAGAACAGCGTAGCGAAAGCGCTAAAACTAGTAAAAAAGGTATGCAAATAGTTGCCGATACCTCAGTAGACATGATGGGAGTAGCTGAGCTGTAAAACTTAAGCTTTAAAATTTAATGGTTAAGTTTTAATGATTAAGTCTCAATGATTAGCTTTTATTAGCAGTTATAACAAAAAGGCTGGATTCGATATGAATCCAGCCTTTTTATTTGTGCTGCTGTTAGCTTAAAAAACGATCAAATAACCACAGCAAACCATTTAGAGCAGCGATACCAACTACCATACTAACTAGCAATTGACGGCTGATATGATAGATTAATAGCACTAAAGCCAGTGCTCCTATTTGCGCTAAGACTAAATGCAGTTGCGCACTATTTATGGCTGTAGCTAGGCTTAAATCTTGGTAGCTAATACTAGTTAGAACTAATAATACTAAGACGGATAACGGTAGACTCTCATTGAGTCGATGCAGCCAAGGCTGATCCATCAATTTTTGCGGGATTAACGCTGGAACAGCCCTAGTAATAAAAGTGACCGCTGCCATCGCTAGGGTTGCCGCTATTAAATAACTACTAATCATTAGCCTCTCCAAGAGTTTTATTGAGCCAATAACCACGTGCCAATATTAGCAGCATACAAATCATGATAGCGACTAGTAATAGCCAGTTACTAGTGAATAGCGAGGCAACCACTAAGCCGATGACCGCGATACCGATAGGGAAGTAGCGTTTGATAGTTTGAAACTGCTCATAAGCCAAAATGACAAACAAACAAACTAAGGCAAAATCTAAATGCGGTACTAGATCATCAAGAGCACTGCCTATCAGCACCCCAACGATGCTTGCTAGCACCCACCAGCTTTGATTAAATAAGCTTATTGGTAATATCAGCGCATGCCGAGACTCAGCAGGTAAGCTTGTCATTACCGAAAAAGTCTCATCGGTTAAGGCAAACAAACAGTAGGCTTTAGCCAGTCTATTGGTGGGCAAATACTTTAACAGGGGCACCCCATAAAATATATGGCGCAGATTGATGGCGGCGATATTAGTGGCGATACTACCTATAGGTAAGCCTGCGCTTAGCATCGGCAAGCAAGCATACTGTGCAGCGCCAGCATACAGAATAATACTGAGCATAATAGTGGCCCAGATAGGCACGCCTGCGACTTGAGCTAGTACCCCAAATGCGATACCGGCTGGTAAGTAACCCATAGCTACAGGAACGCTTTTTTTAAAACCTGCAGCCCATTGATAACTGGGCTGCCCTTGAGAATAAGTATCCACAGAATGTCCTAAGTGCTAATAATTTCATAAACAGTATGCTTCACTAAAAAACCAATCATGATTATCAATTGCTTGTTAGTCTGGTAGCCCGCTAGCTGTGGCTTGTTATTTTTACGACTTATTTTACCGCTTAGTTTTAGTGCTTAGTTTTAGTGCTTAGTTTTTAATAGCCATAGCTTAAATTGCTACTTAAATTACAACTTAAAGGGTTACCTAGTTTATCTATAAGTCAGGCTGCAAAATCTCATAATTACCTGATCGTTGGGCGCGATATAGATACACTCCAAGTACTAGCATACGTAGTATTAGTATGCACCAGACGCTTAGCCAAATACCAGCCATAGCGTACTGCTGATACAGCAGCCAGCTAATAGGGAAGAAGATAGCGGCCCATATTAACGCTGCATTGCGGATCACACTGCCAGCCGTTAAACCAAAGAATATTCCATCAAGCCAGTAAGCCCCTACGCCTATTATCGGTAATAATATGGCATAATTTTTATAAGTATTTGCTAAAGTTAGGACTGGCTCAATATTAGTCATTAACTCCAAATACATCGGTGTAAAAAGCCACCAAATTAGACTGAGAACTATTGCCAATCCATAGCTGACTATACCAGTACGTTTGACGATAATACTAAAGCGTTGCCAATCACGTCGTCCTGCCGCTTGACCAGTTAGAGTCTCACCAGATACCGCTACACCATCTAAGGCAAAAGCTGAAATACTGAGTATCTGCAATAAGATGGCATTGGCTGCTAGTACTAAATCGCCACTTTGTGCCGACAAGCGAGTGACCCAAGCAAAGCTCAAGGTCAGTATTAAGGTGCGAATAAAGATATCTTTATTTAACGAAAATAGCCTAAGCATCTTAGACTTAGTAAAGTGCTCTGGATCAATGGTAAATAGCTGTTGCCAGCTTATTTTTAGGTTTTTTCTGCTAAGCCATAGCGCTAATAGTATCCCTGACCAAAAGGCTATAGCAGTTCCTAAAGCCACACCTGCTATACCCATCTGCATTACGTAAACAAAGAACAAGGTCAAAATAATGTTAGCGACAGCAATAAACCCTTGCTGATAGAGCATGTAGCGAGTTTTACCTTGCCCTGCAAACCAGCCAATAAAAGCAAAGTTCATCAGCTCAGCTATTACTCCCCAAAAACGCACATCTAGATAAGTTTTTGCAGCTAGAGCACTGTCTGGGTTAGCCGATAAGGCCCGTAAACCTAAGTCAATTAGCCAAGGCTTGGCAAGCAATAATACGCCGCCAATAATAAAAGCTAATAGCAACGCTCGTTGTAGTATAGCCAATAGAGGAGAAGGGGTAATTGCAGTGCTGTTGCCAGCACTAGAAGCTAGATGATGGTTATCAGCCATTTGCCCCAACGCTTGAGCAGATAGGCCAGAGGAGGCATATTGCAAGAAGTTAAAACTTACTAATAACAACGACAGTAATTGAATAGCCAGACCCATACCAGCAAGCTTTGCCGCATCATCCATATTACCGACAATAGCAGTATCAATAACGCTTTGTAGCGGCATAGCCAAGTTAGCAAGCATAACTGGCACGGCAATACTGATAATATGCCGATAGCGAGTATCTATAGGGGCTAATGTGGGTGATACTGGAATAGAGGACATAGAAGAATCACTTAGATAAAAACATAAAATAGACGGCCTATCATCTTATTTTGAGCCTCAATGATAGTGCGACTTGATAAGTAATTGCTGTTGCACAAGTGCTGCTAATAATGACTATTTAAACTGTTATTGAATGCATAATAAAAACGATCACTCTAACAGCTGTTAGTTAAAATACTGTTAAAATAAACTCTATTAAAAAGACAAAAGCACCTATAAGTTAGGTGCTTTTATCAATATCGGTTATGAAGAGCTAATGATTGATGACTAGTGATTGATGACTAGTGATTGGCAAGTAGTAATCAATAATCAATAACGCTTAGCTCTAGACACTCAAGAAACAATATCTAGTCTTGTTCGAACATTTTTGGATCATTGAAGTTTACGATCTCTTCTTCGAACTCAGGCTTTACTTTTACTATGAAGTCATCACGTGATAGACCCATCGCCAATGGAATAGAGCTGGAGATATAAGTAGAAGAGTAAGTACCCGCTATTAACCCTATAAATAGAGCTACTGAGAACCAGTATAGACCATCACCACCTAAGAACAACATAGCTAATACTACTAGCAGTACAGTTGAGATAGTCATAATGGTACGGCGTAGAGTCTCAGTCAATGATAGATCGACCGTCTGACGTGGAGTCATACCTCGGACGCGGCGGAAGTTCTCACGAATACGGTCATAGACGACAATAGTATCATTCAATGAATAACCAATCAGTGCCAAAATAGCCGCTAACACTGTTAAGTCAAACGGAAAACCGAACAGCGCAAACACACCAATCGTGACCACAGCATCATGAAATAGCGATATCACAGCCCCAAGTGCCAGTTTGAACTGAAAGCGCAAAGCCACGTAACCCAGCATACTAAGTAACGCTAACGCTAAAGCCATAATGGAATTTAGGTAAATCTCATTACCTACTTGACTACCAATAATATTAACATTATTGATTTCAACATTGTTATTTGGCAATGCTAAGGCTTTTTCGAGATTGGTATTGAGTCCACTAACATCGTCCGACTGAGGCGGTAAGCGAATCAACAGCTCATCACGTGTCCCTAAGTACTGCACTACCGCATCGTCAAAGCCGTTGTCAGCCAATGCGTTTACTACGGTGGCTTGTTCAACAGGCTGCTGATATTTTATGTCAGCTGATACGCCGCCAGTGAAGTCAAGACCGAAGTTTAGGCCGTTGACTGCAATAGCAATAATACTAGCAATAACCAATATTATCGATAGAATCGCCATCGGCTTTTCTATACTCATAAAGGGAATGATACGCTGATCACCAAGGGATTTGATACCGCCCTCAGCATTAGCCGCTTCAAGCTCAGCGGTGCTATCTCTAGCTTCAATAGGATCGTAATTAGTATCAGTACTAGCTACTGATGACGATGCTGTCAGCGCTTGTCTAGATTTTTCACCACGAGTTTTGCTAGTAGCAGACTTGGCATTGGTTTGATCTACTGTTTTACTAGTCGATTTATTGGTTTGGGTGTTGCTACCCTTACCATCACGACGCGGATTATTACGACGGCGACGTGTTTTTTCACTAGGATTGCCATTATTGCCGTCTGGACCACCACCTGAACTGTTTGAAGTCGGTGTGTTTTCTTTACTGGTGGGATTATTACTTTCAATCGCCATGTGTTTCTCCTAACCGATGCTCAAACGTTTGAGTGATTTACGCTTACCATAAGCAAGTTGTACTAATGCGCGCGTGACCAAAATAGCAGTGAATAGCGAGCTGATGATACCTATAGCTAATGTAATCGCAAAACCTTTGATCGGACCGGTACCGATGGCAAATAGAATAAAAGCAACTATTAAGGTAGTGACGTTGGCATCAAAAATACTACTAAAAGCACGATCGAAGCCGGCACTAATAGCACTCTTTGGCCGGACGCCGTTGGCTAGCTCTTCTCGTATGCGCTCAAAGATCAGCACGTTGGCATCAACCGCCATACCTATAGTCAATACAATACCGGCAATACCAGGCAAGGTTAGTGACGAGCCTAAAATAGACATAATTGAAATAATAATTATCACGTTCACTGCCAAAGCAAGATTGGCGATGACCCCAAACAAGCGATAGAAGATAATCATAAAGGCGAATACAAGCAAGTAACCTACTTGCGTTGAGAATAAGCCTTTATCAATATTTTCTTGCCCTAACGAGGGACCAATAGTACGCTCTTCAACGAAATACATAGGCGCTGCAAGTGCACCTGAGCGTAACAGTAGTGCCAGCTCTGCAGCTTCAGCACTGCTATCGAGACCAGTAATACGGAATGAAGACCCTAGTACCGCTTGAATATTGGCACGATTGATTACTTTAGTTTCAGAGTAAGGGGTACGTATTTCAGTCAACTCACCCGTTGTAGGGTTTTCTTCATAAGTAATTCTTTGCTTATTTTCAATAAACAATACCGCCATTTGATCGCCAACAGCCGTACGAGTGGCATTCTGCATCAGCTTACCACCAGCACTATCCAAGGTGATACTGACTTCAGGCTGACCGCTTTCTGGATCGATATTGGTCTGTGCATCCGTGACCTTTTCACCAGTAACAATAGCTTTACGCTCTAATAGTACTGGAGGACCATCGAGGGTCTCAAAAGGAAACGCTTCAGTGCCTGCAGGAGCAATACCACCAGTGAAGTTTTCACTGCCTTTAGCAACCATTCTGAATTCAAGATTAGCGGTACGACCTAGTACACGCTTAGCTTCTGCAGGATCTTGAATACCAGGCAGCTCAACAACGATACGGCTAGAGCCTTGTGACTGTACTAAAGCTTCCGAAACGCCAAGCTCGCTAATTCGGTTACGTAGAGTATTCAGGTTTTGATTGACCGCATAGCTATTGATCTCATCTAGCTTAGCATCGTTATAGGCCATTATTAGGGATGGACCTTGCTCATCGATAGACGATTGCAAGTTAAAGTCATTACCCATCGCTGCTTGTAGAATATTCTGAGCACGATTACGAGTATCAGTATCAGCAAAATGCAAAGCGATACTTCGCTTTTCAGTTTTGATACCTTTTATAGCCACACGTTCAGCACGCAAGCTACTACGTGCATCACGACTAGCACTACTCAGACGCTGTTTAATCGCTTCATCCATGTCTACTTCTAAGACAAAACGTACTCCGCCACGCAAATCCAAGCCCAGTTTCATCGGTTTAGCACCGATATCACGCAGCCATTGCGGTGTTGTTTGCGCTGAGTTTAAGGCGACCACATAGTCATCACCTAAGTTCTGAATTAAAACCTCTTTGGCTTTTAGCTGAGTAACAGAGTTATCGAGACGTAATAGCGCACTATTACCCTCAAAGCTACCGCCTTTGTAGCTTATTTTAGCTTCATCGAGCAGACTTTGAGACTGAGTCAACACACTTTCAGACAGCTGTGTCCCAGCCGCAGCACTAGTAATTTGTACTGCTGGCTCATCAGGATAAAGATTAGGCGCTGCATAAAGACCAGCGACTATAAGCACGAGAATAATGACGAAGTATTTCCAAGCAGGATATTGCATAATCACTTCTTTATGTTAATAAAATATTGGCGATGCGGGCCACAAGTAAGCACAAAATGACCGTAAGTAATGAACGGTCATTTTATAGGATTATATAAGAGCAGGCTAATACAGTAATAAAGTTTCTAGATAGTCAGCGTTGTTGACACAAGTTAAACGCTTTCAATAGTGCCTTTAGGCAATACTGAGATGACCGAAGCACGTTGTACTTTAATATCAGTATTGTTATTCAAACTAACGATAGCATAATCGCCTTCTAAAGTTTTGATACGACCCATTAGTCCACCAGCGAAAATAATCTCGCTACCGACAGTAAGGGCAGTAACCATAGCGCGATGCTCTTTAGTACGTTTAGATTGGGGACGAATCACCAAAAAGTAAAAGATAGCAAAAAAGGCTACAGGAAGTAAGATTTGACCGAATATCGAAGCGCCGCCAGCAGTTTCAGCAGCGTGGGCTGACTGGATAAAAAAGCTCATAAATTCTCTCAGTGAGTTGCAGATAACAATAAAATTAGACGCATAGTAACAAAAATTCTTCCACTTGGTAACTGTTAATCATAAGCTGAGGGTATATTTATACGCTAAGACAGACAGTTTTGAAAGATATTGACAGGCAATTTGACTTAGATATAAGGATTAGTCGTTCTATACGCAACAGTGAAAGTGAAACTTGAAAAAATAAAATTCAGATAAAATGACAAATTATTGTGAAAGCACAACATCAATGCTACTATCAGAACGTTAAAATGGTCTATATTGAACGATAATAGTAGATTGTTTAATCCTTTTTAAGTCCTCTTAATATTCAGGTTACCTACCTTGTTGCCCATTTTTTTGTTTGTACCTCGTTTATGTCGTCAGCGCGCTCATAGTGAACCCGCGTCCGCGAAACCTCCCCCGACGACGCTTGCCTATTTAGGCAACTATTCATATCAGCATAGCGGCAAGTATAGTTATCTTAGGCTTTTTAGTAAGCCCTTAACTATAGTTGCGCTGTTGTTGTTATCGCTATTGTTGCTGTTCCCTTATCCGGCTTTTGCTGCCGAAGCCCTTGCTGAACCAAGCACTAGCAACGTCATGCTGCTCATAGGCTTTATCAGTATGGCGATAGGCTTGTCTTTTGTCTGTTCAATGGCCGAGTCTGTTTTGCTTAGCATGACTCCGTCATACATTGCAGATGTACAAGAGAGCAATCCCAAAAAAGCTAAAATGCTCAAACGCTTAAAACAAGATAGTGTTGATCAGTCTTTGGCCGCTATCCTAACTTTAAATACGATTGCCAACACTTTGGGCTCTATTGGTGCTGGTGCGCAAGCCACTATCGTATTCGGTAGTGCTTGGTTTGGCTTGTTTTCAGCTTTAATGACTCTGGCTATTTTGACCTTTTCTGAAATCATACCCAAAACTTTAGGGACGGTCTATTGGCGGCAGTTAAGCGGGTTAGTAGCTTATTTCGTCCGCGGTATTATCATCTTACTGTATCCGATTATTTGGTTGTCTGAGCGATTAACTAAACTTTTGGTTGGTGGCAAAGATACCAATGTGTTTAGTCGTCGTGAGTTCGCCGCTTTAACTAGCATAGGGGAAGAGGCTGGCCAAATCGATCCGTTAGAGGCCCGCATTATTCGTAACTTGCTAGCCTTTGGGGCGATAAAAGTCGAAGATATTATGACTCCACGTTCGGTTATGCTAGCGTTTGAGCAAAGCAAAACAGTCGCTGAAGTGATGGCGGATCGACCAAAATTAACTTTTTCTCGCTTACCTATATATGAAGGTGACTTGGACAACATAACGGGTTTTGTGTTAAAAACAGACATGTTACTGGCAAAAGTAAATCATGCCGTACACAAGCCTTTAACTCAGTTTCAACGTGAAATTAGCTTTGTATTCTCCAAGATGAAACTTTTTGATCTGCTCGAATTGATGTTAAAGAACCGTATTCACATTGCCATTACCGTAGGCGAGTATGGTGAAGTCAAAGGCTTGGTTACTTTAGAGGATGTGTTTGAGACTCTATTGGGCTTAGAGATTGTCGATGAGATTGATCGGGTTGAGGATATGCAGGCGCTAGCACGACAGATGATGGACAGACGAGTAGAGCGCTTAGGTATGAAGCTTAGTGATGATGAAGATTATAATAATTAAGCCTATTACTATTTATCTTACAAGCAATTAAATATACAGCTGCTAATAGACTAATGCTGAGGTTATAGCGGCTAGTCTATAGGCATTTATTTCAAAATGTTACAGTAGTTATAGCTATGACCTATCAATAGTCATCTAGGGCGTTACATGAGTGTTAGAAATTAGTGATAGGCTAAAACAATAATGACTTAAGGCCTACTCAACTGACTGCAAGTCTCTAGTATTTAGCAATAGAAGCTTATAAAAATCCGTTCCATTGCTCGCTATTAGTTAGTAATAACAGTCAGTTAATAATAAAATTTTATAAGCTCACAACGATACCAATTGATTTTAACGACCTATCAATAGTTAATATTACTATTATCGCTAAGGATTACGATGCAAAATATATGGGTAAAACGATTGCTGACGGTGATAGTCAGAGGTACGAGCATTGCTGCAGTAGCAGCGGTAGCTAGTGCGTTCTCTGTTAGTGTGCAAGCGGCAACTATGAATGAAAGCTTAGTACAGAATTATTCTGCGGCTATGAAAGCGGCAGCTAATAGTAAAAACCTCAGTCAAGTATCACGTCTAGTCTCTGATGATGCGCTCATTTCTTTATCTAGAAAGGGCAAGTCTACTAGCTTGGATAAAGAGGCTTATTTAAGACTGTTACAGACTGGATGGAATCAAACTTCAAATTACCGCTACGAGATCAGTATCAATAATATAGTGATTACTGGAGAACAAGCCAAAGCTAACGTGACGACTACTGAGAGCTGGGTTAAAGATGGCCAGAGTGTATCTTTCGTTACTAATTCACGAGTGACCTTAACGGTTGCTACCGGTAATGCGGTACTGCTACGAGCTGTATCACAAGTCACTATTGATTAGAACGATAGCTATTAAAATAAAAAGGGTTCAAATATAAAGTGGCTTAGTTATGCTAGTGCTGATTAGCTGAGCAATACTAAAGTGGCCTTATATTGATTTGTAATAATAGATTTATACTAACAGGTGTTGAAGCGTAATAAGTAGACGCTGCTGTGGTCGACTGCTCAATACCATTATTATAAATCTTCTACGCTCCTAATGAGCGTTATCATTTTTTAAATATCTTTAAGATAGCTATGGTTTTTGCTTCGCTTTGCATACTATACTGTCAATACTATAAATACTGTCAATTATTAATATCGGTACTCATACTAGCTGCTAGGAAACGCCAATTATCATGTCTAATGTGTTCGTAAAATCTCGCTCATTTATCGCTCTGCCTTTGACGCTCGCGGTATCAACGCTACTTATCAGCGCTTGTAGTAATACTTCAGCAGTCAAAAATACTGGTGCTACTAATTCATCGCCAGTCATTACTAAGCGTCCTGCTAATCAAACAGCAGCTACTACTCAGCCAAATATCAATGCTGGTGGTGACTATTCAACTGCTTATTTAGATGCGGAAAGCTTAGATGAGTTAGCGGATTTGCTTGAAGCCAGTGATATGACAATGGTTGAAGGTAACAAGCTTGCCATTCAGCAGTACGGTGATTTGTGGGGTCGCTTGCGAGCTGGTTATCGCATGAATAGCGGCAATCCAGTCTATAATCAACGTATTGAAGGTCAAAAGGGTTGGTTTACTAGCCGACAAGACTATCTAAATCGTCTAACGGCACGGGCAAGTCGCTATCTTTATCATACGGTACGTGAAGCTGAGCGCCGTAATATTCCAACTGAACTGGCTCTGTTGCCAGTCATCGAAAGCTCCTATGATCCAGGTGGTACTAGTAGCGCTGCAGCCGCAGGGTTATGGCAGTTCATTCCTAGTACGGGTCGTATCTATGGTCTAAACCAGAGCAGCACCTATGATGGTCGCCGTGATGTTATCGAATCTACACGTGCCGCTTATGACTTTTTGACGGCGCTACATAATCAGTTTGGCAGTTGGGAGCTAGCCTTAGCCGCTTATAATGCGGGTCCAGGACGTATACAAAAAGCCATTGATGCCAATAGAGCGCAAGGCTTACCTACCGATTATTGGTCGCTTAGATTACCGACTGAGACCATGAACTATGTGCCACGCTTCTTGGCGGTTGCTGAGATTGTCGCCAATCCAGAAAAGTTTGGGGTTTATCTCCCAGCTATCGCTAACCGTCAGCATTTCCGTAGTGTGCCTGCTAACTATGGTGTCAGTCTGGCTGAAGTTGCCCAAGTGACAGGCGTGAGTTACGATGAGCTTGAAAGACTCAATACGGCGTTAACGTCTTCGCGCATTGATTCATCAGGTCCACAGCGGATCATTATTCCTAATGATGTCGATGTCAATATTGATGCCAAGCTTAGTAGCTTAAGAGGCAATGGCAGTAGTAATGTGATCGCTGCTACGACTACTTTTAATAATAGTAGCCCAACCACTAGCTCAACGCCTAGCACTCCTAATTATAACAGTAAGCCCTATCCTAGCTCTTCATTGCCTGCGACTGGTGGCGGCTTAGCGGCATATGCGTCTAGCGCCAGTGTGCCGCAGCAAACCACTAGCTATATCACACCGACACCAAATCCGACTAGTAGCTCTGTTTATGGTAATAATACCTCGTTTAATACTGAGCCTCCTATTACCAGTAGAGAGACTAACAAAATCAATGCTGAGCTTAAGAGCAGTAATAGTTTGCCCACCACTTCAGCACAGATTACTCGCAACAACACTATTACTCAAGAGCCGCCACTGAGTAAAGAAGAGCGTGACTTTATCGCCCAGCAGATTCAAATGCAGACTCCTGAGCAGCGTGATATTGTTAGCTCCATTGATGGTAATATTAAGTTATCAGCGATACAGACGCAGCAGTCTATATTAGAAGCTAGTGGTAAAGAGAAGAAACTAAGCTTCCCAACCAAAGCGGCAAGCAAACCAAAACCACAAGGTCAACGTACTACTTATACAGTAAAACGTGGTGATACCTTATCTAACATTGCTAGCCGAGCAGGGGTTAGCTGGCGTGATATTACCGAGTGGAACCAGATAGATGCTAATACAAATTTATTATCCGGTAGTACTTTATATCTATACAACGCTAAAACTATCGCCCCTATTAGTGATACGAGTAGCAGTGCTGCCAGCCAGCCTGACAGCTACGTAGTACAAAGTGGTGACACCCTGATCGGTACTGCCAATCGCTTTGGTTTGTCGGTTACTCAGCTAGCTACTTATAATAATCTAAGCAGCCGTGCTGACTTACTAAGAGGTCAGAAACTTTGGTTAATTCCTGGCAAAGTGACGCCTCCAATCAGTACTCCTGCGGCGCCATCGACTAAGCCTAGCAAGGCTAATGTAGCGACCAAAAATTATAAAGTAAAACCAGGTGACGGCCTTATTGCTCTGGCTCGCCAGTTCAATATCTCTACCGAAGCTTTAGCTAGCTTGAATAATATTGGCACTACAGACTCATTGTATGTCGGTCAAACCTTAAAAATTCCTGCAAACGCTAATACTAATGTCAGTAGTGCCAGTAGCAGTAGCAGCTCGGCAAATACTAGCAGCAGCTCAAGTTCAGCAGCTACTAGCAAATATACTGTCAAATCTGGCGATACTTTGATTGGCATCGCTAATAGTATTGGCGTTAGTGCTGAGCAAGTCGCAGCAGTTAACAGCAGCTTTGATGCCAACGCTCGCTTGCAACGTGGACAGACTATCAAAGTGCCGGCTTCTAAAGCGCAAGTTGATAATAAGTTAAACGATAAGCCAATCAGCTATAAAATCCAATCAGGTGATACGTTAACTGGGGTTGCCAAACGCTATAACATCGGCGTTAGTGACTTAGCATCAGCCAATGGCTTGACGACGACTTCAAACTTGATACTAGGTCGCAGTATTACTATTCCTGCTGGTGGCAGTAGTAGTAGCTCGGCCAGTACTAGCAGCAGCTCTAATAGTAGCGCCAGTAGTAGCGCTGCCAGTAGTAATAGTAGCTCAAGTAATAGTGGCAAAAAGTTAGGCAATACTGAAAACTACAAAGTACAACCTGGTGACGGCTTAATTGCTTTAGCGGGTCGCTTTAAAGTATCAGTTGAAGATCTAGCGGCTACTAATGGCCTAGCGGTTAATGCGCAACTGCAACGTGGGCAAACTATCAAAGTACCTAAACTGACAGTTAGCTATACCGTCGGTTCTGGTGACAACTTAATTAGCTTAGCTCGTAAATATGGGGTATCGACCCAAGAGCTTGCTGATATGAACAAAATACCAGCGAATACGATGATACAACGTGGTCAACGCTTGACTGTACCCAATCGTTAAAAGTTAATTTAAGCGCTGAACTAAAAACCTAGTGACAAAAAAGCTGCTCTTATCTATAAGGGCAGCTTTTTTATGGGCAGTTTTTAATTATTGCAGGTTTTATTTATTAACAGTTTTACTTGTTAACGGTTCTTAAGTAGCCGTAGTTTTGATAGTTTCTAAATAGCTTCTGATATTACTGACATAGTGCATAGCTTGTTCATAACGACTATTTGCCGCTTTGTTCTCAGATAAATAGGCATAGACATTGGCCCAGCTCTTATCATCGATATCTTGTGCACGCAACTCGCTTTGAATACGTTTGACAGCATTGGGACCCATATTATAGCCAGCGAGGGCAAACCAAACCCGATCACTTTTGGGCACATCAGTAAAATCAGACTTCATTTCTTCTAAGTAACGAGCACCGCCACCGATACTTTGATAAGGATCAATACGATCAGCAACGCCCATAGCTTTTGCGGTGCTATTAGTTAGCATCATAATACCGCGCACCCCAGTTGGTGAAACAGCATTAGCGTCTAAATGCGACTCTTGATAACCCATAGCGACTAGTAACTCCCAGTCGTGATTGTACTGCTGAGCTTGCTGTTTAAATGATGACTGGTAGTCAGGGAGCTTTTCGGTCAAAGTCTGTTGAAAATGTTGCTGGCTATAAGCATCTTTTAATAAATCTTGATTATAAAATGAGGCTAGCTTTTGAGTATTATCAAGCTTGATACTGTCACATAAAAAGTTACTGGCTTTTTGCGACAATGGATCATCAGAATTTTTGAATGACCAATTAACTTTAGGGTTTAGGCCATTTTTAGTTAAGCTAGTATCATAACCACAGCTGACATTGATTGAGGGTAGGGCCAACTCATTTCTAAGCTCAGTGCTAGCTGTAGTCAAAGCCATGTCAGCAGTACCTGATTTTAACGCTTTTAAAGCATCTTGTTCATTAGCATAAGCTTTTAGCGTAATAGTGACCCCCAGCTCATCGGCATAGCTACGTACTAAGTCGTAGCCAAAACCATGTTGGAAACCATCAGTAGCGAAATAAGTGCTATCGCCAGGCACAGCAGCAATAGTCAAAGTCTTATCTATCATGACATGGTCATAAGTAGAGACTTGATTATTCATCGTTGTCAGACTTTCAGCAGGCAAGGACAGCAAGGCAATACTAGTGACTTGCATGATCTTTTTGGTTTTAGAAAAACGGCTTGGCGGAATGAAAGGAACGAGAGGAACGAAGTTACTTTTAGTGTTAAGTTCACGCTTGGCTGGACGCAGTAAATAACCAATACGGCGTTTAGCACTTTGCGCAGATACTTTGACACGATAAGTAATACGCTGCATAGAGGTCTCCTAATTTTAGCCATCCTGCTCACCCTAAACAGATATTCAACTTATTGAGCTTATTATAAATGCCCAGTTGAACGACGCTGTTAAACAGTAGACCACTCCTCAATCGACTTTAAGGCCATCGAATCAATGAATGTAGTACTATTTGGTAATATAAAAGCCACTACTAGTTAATAATAACTATCAGACAGCTGTATATTACTTAGGTAAGGTCATGAATAAATTATTGAAACAAAGATCTAGGCAATAATATCGATTTACTGTCATTAATGACTAAAATCGAATTTGTTGTCCGGCTACTGACCAGTAATGGCGGTTAACTTTTAACAAGATATTTATCATAAGATGCTTAAAAGTCAAAAACATTAAGGTTCGAGCAGTGTGATCTTGTCCAGAATTGCTTTAAGTTGGCTACTAAAACCTCTATAGTGCCTGCTAATAATGTAGTTAACGCTCAACTAGGTACAGGCAAGTATAAAAGATTATAAAAACTAACAGGGCAATTGCAACATCAGGTGTATAGAAATGGTCGCTGTTAAAATTGACTTTATTTCTATAGTTATAGGGCCATGCCACTGTTGAAATTACTGTTAAAAAATAACAGTTAACCACCCAGCCCTAGAGCCCCTGATGCTATAACCGGAAGCTACCATTGATGAAAAGTTTCATGACAAAACAGTCTCTTACTATCTCTTTGTATGCGGTCTATATAATTATCATTCAAGTAGGGTTAACAAAACAGTGAAAAATCTTAACCATTAGGCAGGATTATCTATATCGACAAATGTCACCGTTAGCTTGAACTGCTCAGCGATTAATTCACCCAAAGCCTGAATACCGCCACGTTCGGTAGCATGATGACCACAAGCAAAATAATCTAGCCCTAATTCACGCGCGCTATGCGTGGTTCTCTCAGATATCTCTCCTGATAGATAAGCATCGCAACCCATAATAGCGGCTTGCTCAATCATATCTTGCGCGCCGCCTGTGCATAAGCCGATACGTTTGATTTTTTTATTAGTTGTACTGTCTAATAAGCTTTGATTATCAGTAAAACTATAGTCACTGGAGATATATAGTGGTACCCGTCCTAACACTTGGCTAATAGTTGCCGCTAAATCTTCTGCACTCTGTGCTGCACAAGTAGCGATGTTACCGACTGGATGAGACTCATGCGGATACAATGGGCCGCTGATGGTCAGGCCTAGCATTTCAGCAAGTTTGGCATTGTTACCTATTAGCGGATGGGCATCGAGAGGCAAATGATAGGCGATTAACGAAATACCATTCTGCATGAGCTTACGAATACGTTGGCCTTTGATACCAACGATAGCCTCAGGCTCACCTTTCCAAAAATAACCATGGTGTACCATGATAGCATCAGCTTTTGCAGCGATAGCGGCATCGATTAGCGCCTCACAAGCGGTGACCCCAGTGATAATAGTTTTGATAGGCTGACCTGCGTCAACTTGTAACCCATTAGGAGCATAGTCTTTAAAGGCGGCGCTCGATAAATACTCATCACAAAACTGCACTAAGGCTTGCGCGGTTACTGATTGAGAGGCTGATTGAGAGGCTGGCTGGTTTTCTGAGCTAGTTGCAGAGTTTTTATAGGGCATGACGGTTCCTTGGGCTTAATTTTATTACGGAGATTTTAGCACAATTATAAAACCCTCGAGTTAACAGCAAAATCTAGCAGCGAGACTGCTGCTAACGAGTAAGCTGTAAGGGTTAGTAGAAAAATAATAGACAAATACACTAACTGAAAAGGTACACGATGCGTGACTCTTTTATGCCAATGCCAGTTATAATTTGCATAGGTGGCAATGTATCACGGTATACGCTTATTGGCGTTCAACGCATAGCAACTGTTAGTATTTATTCATATAACTTTACCCCACTCTCAACTTGAAATAAGCAAATCAAACTGAAGAGGCGGATTACCAAGTTTTTTGTTGAGTACAAAGCACAGATTGTGTGACAGGATTTTACGAATCAATCGATGAGACAAATGCCATAAA
>NZ_CAJHBR010000002.1 GCF_904846695.1 Psychrobacter urativorans | reverse complement strand
AAGACTGGATCACGGTTTATAACACTGAAAGACCCCATGATTCACTTAATGATATGACACCTGCTGAGTACAGACAGGTGGCTTAATGATTCTACAATGATGTTGTGTTAAGAATGGGGTATTTACAGTGCCATTTTGATATATATCGTTAGTATCATTATTATGATGCGTGATAACACTATTCATAGTCATTTGACCGCAGAGCATGAGGGTAAACTGGTTATCTTGAGTCTCATTAGTATCGCAAGTTTAATCTGTTTATTAGCTATTGTTAGGCAAACTCAGATTGGCAAAGACTATCAGGGCCTGGCACGCATTTTAACTATCGCGCTTACTGTGAGTACTATCTTTATTACTTGGCTGATGATTCAAGTTGTTTTCGCCATGCAATACGCTTATTTATATTTTTCTGAGCAGCGTAGCGGCGTTGCACAACCTTTTATGTTTCCTGAGGCGTTAGTGGAGAATAAGAGCGATAGCGAGGATGACCCTAGGCTGATCAGTGCTAAGTTTGAAGACTTCTTTTATTGCGCAGTGGCTATCGGTACTTCCGGGCAAACGGCTGATATTGCTTTTACTTCAAGAGCTGGTAGAGAGCTTGCTACTCTGCATAGTATTATCGCTTTTGTATTCAACTTGGTTATTATTTCTTTATTAATTAATATCATAGCCAGCTATATATAGTCGATATCAAATATAGTCGATACCAAATACAATAGATACATCACAGTCTGGTTTTTACAATGAACTAACTATATAAGTATTTTCGTTCGAGTAGAAATAGAAATAGAAATAGAAATAGAAATAGAAATAGAAATAGAAATAGAAATAGAAATAGAAATAGAAATAGACTTATGGCAGTGTGCCACTAATATAAATTTTCTGTATTACTAGCTAGGTGATAGAGAGTGCAAAAAGGAAATTCGGTTATCCATGATTACCCTAATTCAAACAAATCAGCAGTTATTTAGCTTAGTGAGTCTGCTTTTATTAGTGATTATTGTTTTATGGATTTTGCAATACGCTATTATTGGCTATGCAGGACGAGTATTTAAAAAAGCTCTACAATATTGGCTAAGGTTCGAGCAGTATTTTGGCTTGAGTAAACGGCTGCTACTATTAAAAATTAGCTATCCAAAGCTATATAATTTTTTCTGGCAAAGGCTTCATGTTCAGCACTTTCAGGGATTGCCGCTAACGCTATTGTTTTTAGTGATGGGCTATACTTTAGCGTTGTTCGTCGGACTGGTTGAAGATGTCGTTAACGCGGACTCTATAGTAGCGATCGATTACTGGGTATCACAACAGATGAGTCTGCTAAGTGGCTCATCAGTAGTTAATTTTTTTATTCCTATTACTAGCTTAGCTTCGACCCCTATTACTTGTTTAATAGTGTTTTTGACCGCATTGCTATGCTGGAGAATAAACCAACGCTACCTATTAATTGGCTTGCTGATAGCTATCATAGGCAGCACGGCCTTTACCTTTTTGAGCAAAATGTTATTTCATCGCCAGCGACCAGTAGATATTCTATTGTTTGAGCGCACCTACTCATTTCCAAGCGGACATGCGACGGCTACTATGGCTATGTACGGGTTTATAGCTTATATGGCTATTCGGTTTAGCCAAAGCTTTGCCAGGCAAGTTCGTATCTTAGTGTTTACTGTGTTTTTTTCTATATTAGTAGGATTGAGTAGAGTTTTGCTCAATGAGCATTACTTGAGTGATGTGTTGGGAGGCTATTTAGTAGGCTTATTATGGCTGACGGTAGCCATTAGTGTGACAGAGTGGTTAACGGCGAGACATAACATTAACTGGCAACTAGATTGGTCAACGGCCCAGCTTTATCAGATTCGGTTCAGTGTGGTGGCTGTACTGATAAGCACGATTATATATGCTGCAATTTATCAATTTCCATTGTTAGTTTAGACTAAATCAATACTTAGCCACTACAGTTAAATGACAGTGCTTATCATAAGCAGTTAAGCCGCTTACTAGGTTTTGCAATAGCTAAACTCTTAACTGGCTAAACTGTTAACTGACTAAGCTCTTAACTAACTGGTTTCTAAAGAATTATTTTTCAAACCCGTCCGGCTTTACAATCACTGTAATATACTGATGTTATAAATAGCTATCGTGAGTTCCTTTTTTCTAAGTTGCTTAAAAAATTGGCAAAGCCTTCGCTGGCTCGAGCTTGTAAGCGGCTACTAGTAATCGCTCGTACCTTATTACTCCAAGTAATGGCATAATTTTGGGCCTCAAATTTTTTAACTAAATCCACGTCTTCATGGCAAGCTAAGGGACTAAAACCACCCACAGCGAGATAAGCCTCAGCGCTAAAGCTTAAATTTGCCCCATGAATATGGCGATGTCCCATTATATCTTGATAATGAGCGGCATAATCTTCGCGCGTTTGCTGCGTTAAATGTGCCCAGCTATCAACGCTAACCACGCCACAAATCATATCAGTGGGCTGTTGAGCAATATGAATGATTTGCTGCTTTAACCAATCTGCGCTTACTATCGAGTCTGCATCGGTACAAGCAAGCCAAGTGGCTCCACTAGCTATCGCATTGCGAATACCCAAATCTCGCGTTCGTCCCACACAGCGCTCCTCACAGCTTATGTAGTCAACCCCTGAGGTTTTGACTATTGCCAAGGTGCTATCAGTGCAACTGTCTAAAACGACTAGCACAGATGCGCTGATAAGTGAGGGCAGTGGCTCAATGGCGATCTGTACTGACGCTAAGCATGCGCTAATGGTCTGTACTTCGTTATGAGCCGGAATCACAATAGCTATAGCTGTAGGCTTCATTAGGAGTTTTATATTATCCATTGGGTTGTTAAGGGGCTAGCCACTGATACACGGTCATGCAGTCATATTAAGTTTTCTTGCCTAGCGACCGAATCTAAAGAGTTTTGCCATACGTCCAATAAAAAATCGCTATCTATAATCTGACTTTGATGACTAAATGTCGCAGGCTGGTTTTCTTGGTTGTTTGAATTTTTTGAATTGTTTTGTTGATTGTTAGTCTTACTTAGAGTGTTGGCATTATTTACTGCGTTAAATGCTTGGTGTAAGCGTTGATGTACTGTCTCACCGGTCATCGCGAAGCCATCGATAGCATAGCGCCAATGACAGCATAATAAAGTACCGCCTATGGCTAAGTTTTGCCTAATCCAAGCGATAACCTTATGAATATCATCTGGCGATAGGTAATATAAAATCTCGCTAATAACTATCAAATCAAAGGCGGGTTTATAAGCACTTGAGTCATCGGATAAACCGTCAGCATCCACAATCCCAGTGGTCAAACTCACTAGGGCGCTAGGAATAACTGCTTGTATTACCTTAACATGGGGCATACTCGCTAATCGTTGTGCAGCGAGCTGCACGGCATGAGTGTTGCCATCCACGCTAACTAGAGCCTGACAACGATCGGCAAGTAACTCGCTAAACACCCCATTACCGCACCCTAACTCGATCCCATTACCATAACGAGCTAAGGGTAGCACTGCTAGGCAAATATCACGTTTGCGTTTTTCATACCAGCGAGTCTGGTACTGCCAAGGGTCAGTATTGTCACTATATAGCTCGTCAAAATAAGTTTCTGAATAGGTTTCTAAATAGGCGTCTACATTAGAACTAGAAGGGCTAGCGGACTTAGCAGCCGATTGATTACAGTCAGCCGGAGTTGTTTTATTAGCCTTCACGCTATCGACAACCTTCACGCTATCAACAACCTCGCCAAGCTTAGTAAGACTAGGTTTAAACTGGTGGCTCATATAAATAAACCTCCCAAGGTTGGCTAATTCTAGCGATAGTTTGCGCGGATAAAATAGGCAAGTTGCCAGTACTGTCATCAATGCTAATCTGGCTTTTAAAGCAATGGATAGCTTGAGTTTTACGCTGTAATTGCTCAGCAGTTAAATCGACGCTAAGGGCACATTGCCAAGGTATGCGGCTATCAGCAGGTTTAGCCCAATGCCATGCCCAAATAAAAACCTGGTAACAGGCTAACTGCTGCTGCTTGGCGAATGCAGCTACTACTTGCCCCGTAGCCTCGTGATCAGGATGACCGTCGTGGATAAAAGGGGTCACTAAAATATCATCAGACCTGATAATAGCAGTTAATTTTTCTTTAAATTGGGCTTGCTGGGAAAACACTTCGCCATCGGTTAAATCTAGGGCGACAGTAGTCACTTGCTGAGCGATATTCAGTACTTCTAATGCTGCAAAGCTTTCTTGCGGGCGAATGATATTAAGCTTTTGCGGAGGATAAACCTGCGAATTTGGATGGCTTTGGGTGCCATTGGTTACGTACACTAGTAAAATAGCATTGCCATTAGCTACCAACTGTTGTAACAGACCGCCACAGCCTAATATTTCGTCATCAGGATGAGGCGCAAAAATACAGACACGCTGGGATGAGGGAAAGCTATCGGCAACCTTTACTCGAGGTAAATCGTGCAAGCCTTGCCAGTTCTGCCAAAGTTGTTGGCTAGTACCTTCACCTTCAATAACTCGGTCGCCAACGATTGGATGATTAGGTTCAGCTGCTTGGTGCTGATGGATCATATTGCTAACTATGGCCATATCAGAAGTTATAGTTGCCATATGTTATCTTGCTCCTCAGTTAAATGACCGGTTGTATCGCTAGTTAATTCACCAATTTTCTGTAAATCAAAGGCGCCATGACTTTGGCGAATAAACACTGCTAAATCTGCGGCTAACCTAGCAAAGTGGGCGTTAGCACAAAACGGTGCTGCTCCCAAAGCTTGCCCGACGCTCTCTATTACTAAACGGGCCAGCTGTTCGACGTTTGCCCTTAACTGGCGAATTGCAAGTTGGTGGCTAGTGTTTGGTTGGCTAGTTAGCAAGTCAGCGACATGATAAAAATATTGCTGAGTAACCGCCAATGCTGTGCTGATCTGCCCCAAATACATAGCCTTATAGTCGTTAGGCTTCTGCTGATAAGCGGTTATTAGATAGCCGGCTAGGGTAGCTGCTGCGCCATACCAACATGCAGCAACCCCTGCTGCTCCATGCCAAAATCCCACACGATCTAGATAAGCATTGGCCGCTCCAACATTATTGGCTACCACCTTATTGAGCTTTATACTCGCCGTATCAGTAGCTTGCATACCGACCGCTTGCCAACCACTATTGTCACTCTCAATGCCACTTTGCTGCATATCTACTACCAGCAGTTGCGAATCACCATGCTGATCTCGATAAGTCATTAGCCCATAATCGACAATATTTGCTCCTGAACACCAAGTTTTAGTGCCACTGCTAATACCGCTAGTTGGGCCTTGCTGATAAGTTATAGGATCGCGATTACCTTCTGAAGCCCAAACCGCCCATAGCCCTACTATTGGTTGGTCATAGCCCACTTCATGCAAGATACTTAAAGCATCCAAGTGTGATTCAAACCATTTCGCAATGGTTAAATCAATACCGGCAACATAAGCCAAAATTTGCCAACGAATCAAGGTAGGTGAGTTGGTTTTATCCTTATTTTCACTTGCATCGCTATTGCTAATGCCAGTACTAGTACCAATTGAGCTGGCAGGATGAGGAATTCTATCGCTATAACTCACTAAAATATCCAATATATCGTGGCGTAATTTATCGTTAATAACTGAGTCGTTAACTGAGCCATTAACTGAGTCATTAACCGTTTGCTTATCAATAGATATAATGCGCTCTATAGCTAGTTTAATGTCTAGTAACAAGGAGTTTGGGGCAGCGGAGCGTGACATAAGGACTTCCTAATTATTATTCATCACCCGTTTGGGCGGTAAGCGCACATCTACTAGCAGTCTACTATCTGTGCTTATGACTTAAGCTATGCTAAACACCAGCTACCTTAGATATAAGATACCTTAAATATAAGCGATCTACGATACTGGGTATTTCAAATACAGCTTATCTAAGAATTTTTGTTGCCAAGCGTATAAATCATCCTGCTGCAAGCCTTGTAACAACGTCTGATAACGGGTCTTTCGCTGCGCTAATGGCATCTCTAAGGCAGTCTTTAAACCCTGTATTATACTTTTAGGCTGATGTGGATCGATAATGACCGCTGCCTGCATCTGCTCAGCCGCCCCTGCATATCTTGACAATAACAACACTCCCGGATTATCGGGATTTTGGGCAGCAATGTATTCTTTAGCGACCAGATTCATGCCATCCTTAAGCGAATTTACCCAACCAATATCGCTATGCCAAAACGCTGTCATCAAAGTGTCATGGCTTAACACCTCTTCGCTATAGGTAATCGCCTGCCAATTATCTATAGGATAGTCAGCTTCTAAAGCCTCAGTTTTAAAATAACTCATAGTAGGTTCACTAGGCAAAAATTGCTGATTCACATTATCCACTACTTGTTTGACACTGTTATAAAGCTGCTGATAGACGGGGAGAGCTAAGCGACTAGGACAAGCAATTTGTAACAACTTTAGCTGATTTTGGTAAGTTGGATATTGCTGTAAAAAACAGCGATATGCTGAGAAACGCTCTAATAAACCCTTAGAATGATCAATCCTATCTACAGCAATAATCTGCTGGGTAGCTTGTTTTACAAGCTGTTTTTTTTGAGTATATCCTGTGGATTTTGCCAGTAAGTGAGCGGATGAGTTAATAATCTGTTGCTGAATTTTGTTTACATTAACTCCGATGGGATAGGCATCAATCGATAAGCAGTGCGAGCTGTCTAAGTCTAGGTCAATCATGAGATGCACAGCCGTTGAGCTTGCAAAATCTTGCTTAGGGTTTATTGAAGTCTTAGTTAAAAGACGCTCTGGTAGATAATGCTGTACCACTTTAAGACAGTTGGTTTTATCTTGTTGAGTTTGAGTACCAATAACATCGTAGTGAGCAAGATGTTTGATTAATTCGGCACTTTCAGCAAGCTGCTGCCAAAATGATAAGGCAACAAATGGAATATGCAAAAAAAACCCGATACGATTATTAATTCCTAGCTGTCGACAATAATATGCGACACTTAAAAAATGATAATCATGGACCCAAATTACATCATCCGGCTCAATAGTCTTCTTTAATTGTCTAGCAAAAAGACGGTTTATCTGCTGATAGCCTGCATAGTCTTGTGCTGCTTGGCTGACTAAATCAAGTCGCTCATGTAATAATGGCCACAGCACATTATTGGCAAAACCGCAGTAAAAACGTTGATATTGTTGAGTGTTGAGAGCAGTAGTAATATAAGTAATTGTAGTATTAGCTGGCTGCTTCTCAGTGCTTGCTAAATTATTATTTATGGAAACGGTTTGTTTACTAGTGCTAAATCCACTGATGATACAGTCGTCACAAGCATCATTACCGCCACCTTTAGTTTCGATGATTTCACCGTTCCAGCCCATCCAGATGTTCGAATTACCTATAAGTATTTCGTGCAATGCTACTGCCAGCCCGCCTGCTATTGGATTATTGTCAGGCATTTTTACTCGGTTGGATAACATAATCAAACGACTCATATAGGATATCTCATTACTTTTTAGCAGTTTTAGGATCAGTAAGCGTCCACTAAATCAGTGGGTAAAAAGCTACGTTTTTGGCAAAAGGTCAAAAAACTCTCAAGTAAAAAACTTACTTCTTCAATGTTACGCACATAATAGTTTGCACCACTTGGCTCACTACCCACTTTAATACCCATACCCTTTATTGAGTTTTGGCAGTCTTTTATTAATCCACTTGTCTTCATTGATCTATCTAGCATATCCTCTTCACTTTGTACTGCT
Organism: Psychrobacter urativorans; assembly: GCF_904846695.1. Classification (GTDB taxonomy): domain Bacteria; phylum Pseudomonadota; class Gammaproteobacteria; order Pseudomonadales; family Moraxellaceae; genus Psychrobacter; species Psychrobacter urativorans. The sequence continues at coordinate 289,659 of NZ_CAJHBR010000002.1, read as the reverse complement.
ACAAAACCGGCCTCATCAGTAAAGTCATCACCAATAAATATAGGACAAAGGCTAGTGCTGGTCTGCATCGTCTTTAACAAAGTTAAAATTGCTGTGCCTTTATCTACCCCTTTTGGCACTATCTCCCAAACATATTTACCGGGTTTTAATAGCCAGTCAGAATAATTCTTTGATGCCACCGACATAATGCTATAAGCCACTTGTGCCAAAGCAGGGTTTTGTCGATAGTGTAGAGCGACCGAATAAGGCTTATCTTCTATAGTGAAACCCTGATAGGACAGACAGGATTGAATAATAGCTTGCCTTATCTCATCGAGCTCAACGATATTCACCTGCGCAGCGCTAGTATTTTTATTGTTGGTATCATTGTCACATTGCTGGTGCTTGCTCATTTCAAGAGCCACTTCTAGGCCATGAGTAGCAGCAATCGAAGCGGATATAAAACGCAGCATTTGCTTGGCTTCAGTAAGACTTCGCCCAGTTACAAAAGCGATTTTAACGCCTTGATCTTGTATTCTTCGCAAAAGCATTAAGGTTGAATTGGGGATAAAGCTATCTTTTGGATTTACTGTAAACTCTGCAAGCGTGCCATCTATATCCAAAAATAAAGCATATTGCTGATGACTAAATAAATAATCAGCGAATTTATGGGGTTGTATGTATTTGGGTTGTATATATTCTGGTTCTATATACAGAGACTCATTATTTAAGCTTAGTTCTGTTATTGAGGTCACGCTTATCCCTTTTTAACTAATATTTTTAATAGGCTATTATCCTTCGCCTAATTTAAGCCAGCTTAGCGTTAAACTATTTGTCAAAAGTTGACCGGTTTTTAATGCTTAATTGCTGTTCAACAGGCGTTAATATTAATAATAAGCAATCTAAGTTAATGATAAGTCTGCCATAAAATTAATTATGATTCATTGGCGACAATGGTCAGTTTGGCATCAATTTTGTAACTCGTTAAGAATAATGTTAATCTTTTGTGTTGCCAATAATCATGCTCTCCTTATAGATTGGAGGCACACTTTTGCAAGTGTGCATTTGATAAAATAAAAAGCACAAAAACCCTTAGCGCCACTACCTAGATAGGGTGAAGGGTTTTTGTTTTTTGATATATTCTAATGGTTTTGATAGTAAAACAAAGGACATCTAATATTAATACAATGGTGCTTAGAAGTTAAATGGTTAGGTTGCTCAAAGCAGTAGTTTATCTTTAACTTATTAAACTATATTGGCGGATTATATTAATAAGCTAATAGCTATACAGAGCTAGCATAGCAAGGCTTAAAGCGTTTTTAAATGCTGCTAAGGATTAGCCTAATACAAGTCATCGGTGGTCATAGAATAATGGTTAGTAGGCTACAGTCAGAGTGTAAAATTATCTTAAATTGAGTAAACATGGTTTACCTATTGAAACTTATGAGATACAGACAGCTAAAGGAGTAAGGGAGTAAGCTCAGTACTAGCACTACAAAACTAAAAACAATTAAATAAGAGGTGTTAAATCATGAGCAATAATAAATCTACAGATGAGAAGAAGCCTAAGCAGACTGATAATGAAGGATTAGAAGCCAAAGACAATAAAGACGTTAATAAGTCGGACGATAAAGCTAGCAAAGACACTAACAAGTCGGACGATAAAGCCAGTAAAGACGCTAATAAGTCGGACGATAAAGCCAGTAAAGACGCTGACAAGTCTGGTGATAAAGCCAGTAAAGACGCTGACAAGTCGGATGATAAAGCCAGTAAAGACGCTCACAAGTCGGATGATAAAGCTAGCAAAGAGTCTAAGAAATCTGATGACTCTGATGATGAAGACGTTGACAAGTCTGATGATGAAGGCGACAAAGAGTCTAAAAAATCTAATGAAGAGGGCAAGACTTCTTTAGTTGAAGCTGCTACTACGAAGGCTAAAGGGGTTGTTGGAACACTAGCTGATATAGCAGCTGATACTATGGAATCAGCGGCTAAAACTATCAAACAAGCTCGTAATAAAGATTAGTTGTTTGAGAGTTAGATAAAGCCTTGCTATACGCAAGGCTTTTTTTATGCGATTTCCCTAGCCAAGACACAGGCACTGCTCAAGACACAGGCGCTGCTCGAGACACAGGCGTTGCTATAGTACTGACATAAAATTATTATAGGGTTTGCTTGCTACGTTGTTGGCTTATAAATAGCCATTGTACAAGCGGCTAAGTTCTATAAAAAATACAGTTGGTAGTAAGAAAACTTGCTGCATAACTCTATTGATAACGATTGCTACAATTACAATGCCTGCTTGCAGGCTTGAGCTAAGTACGGATCGACACTGTCCTGCTTAAGCAGCCATTTAAGATAGCCCGCCCCATCAGAACTGCTCGCTAAATCTGCAATAGCCTCGCCTTTATGTTTACCAAAACTCAAGTGAGTAGGTATACGTGCCTTCTGGCTAAAGTCATATAAGCTAGCCACGTCAGTGATGGCATGACCTTGATTATTAGCTAAGTCAATTAGACTGCTAAGCACCAGCTGAGTGAAGTAAATATCAGCAATAGCGGCGTGTGCTTGCTTTGCTTGAGTGCGCGCGATATCACGATGGAAGTAATAAAGTAGAGATACTAACTTATGGCTATCGAGGGCAGGTAGCAGATGGCTTGCCATAGCAAAAGTACATATCAATTTAGGCGTATGTGTGACGCCAGCATTATGTAAAACCTGCATATCAAAATCGATATTATGACCTACTAAATACTCGACATTGCTGGGCAGTTTAAAGTCTGTATGAGGGGACTCATTGGCGATATCCTCCTCACATATATGTGATATCGCCATAGACCCTAAGCTGATTTCTTTTAGAGGGTTAAAACGCTTAGCTCGTGGCTCTTGCAATACTGCTACCTTACCATTATTTAAATCAATAATAGAGTAGGCCGCTTCAGTCATGTGTGGTTCAATAAGGCCCGTGGTTTCTGTATCAAGTATATATGTGGTCATTATAAGCCTCTATAGCGTTGAGTTATCAGTAGTGCTTGTGATTTGAAAGTCTGCAAATGACAGTTTGCAAATAATAGTCTGCAAGTGACAGTTTGTGAGTAATAGCGTAAGCGTTAAGTTATGCCAATTTAGTAAAAGTAGTGCTATTGCCAGTGAACTAGATGGCTTTTATAGTTTGATGATTAACCAGAGATTATGACCCTAGATAGGGCTATTGTAATGATAAATCATCAGTTATTGTCAAGCAGAATTGAGCCTAAGCTATAAAAGCTATTTTTTCAATAGTTGCTGGTTAATAACTGAGTGCTTAAACCATTTTGTGAACTCTTTATCCTCATTCATTTTGTTTTAACGGCGGTAACTTTCTATGAGCTCTGTTTTAGCTATGACTTCCTCACTTCCTCTGCTGTACTCTTTTCGTCGCTGTCCTTATGCTATGCGCGCCCGTCTTGGTTTACTATTTGCTGAGTTATCAGTAGAGCTGCGGGAGATAGTGCTAAAGAACAAGCCAGCTCAGATGCTTGAGATTAGCCCGAAAGGCACTGTGCCAGTGTTACAGCTCGTTGATGGTACGGTGATTGCAGAGAGCGTGGAGATAATGAGATGGGCGCTTGAGCAGCAAGATCCGCAAGGGCTTTTGGTAGCATGCGTTTCCCTGCAAGCTAAGGCCTTGATCGAGCAAAACGATAATGACTTTAAACTTTGGCTCAATCGCTATAAGTATGCCGATCGTCATCCTGAGAGGACGCAGATAGAATATCGGCAACAAGGCGAGGTCTTTTTACAGCTTCTAGAATCGCTACTGACTAAAAATACTTACCTGTTAGGCAGCAGTCCAAGTATTGCTGATATTGGCATAATGCCTTTTGTGCGCCAATTCGCTCATGTAGATCGTCAGGTTTTTTATAGTCTACCTTACCCAAAGCTACAGCTATGGTTACAACACTGGTTACAGCACCCCTTGTTTGTACAAGCTATGACTAAGTTTCAGCCATGGCAAGAGGGTGATGATGTGGCTATCTTTTAACAGGACTATTTCGGGCACTTGCCGTTTCGTTTACTAGTGGTTATTACTATCTAGCCAACAGGGTTTCGGTAACCTAAGCTTATCAGCTACAATAGCTGATTCGATTGGTTGGGCTATAGTTAATTTTGTTCAATCTAATTGAGTAATAGACAGCGAATCTTTATATAACTTGAGTCATAATTCGCTTACCCAAGTTCAAGGTTTAGTAGCAATACAAGGATTCTGCTGGCCCGTACCCTCTAATTTATGACAATAACTAATTAAGGAAAAATCATGCATATCAGTGCTAATTTTGATGCCGGTAATATTGAAGTCATTAGCTTAGAAGATAAAAAAAATATCCAATTGGCTATTCGCCCAGACGTTGGCGGCGAGTTTTTTCAATGGTTTAACTTTCGTCTAACCGGACAGATCGATGAGCAATATGTGCTTAATATTCTCAACGCAGGGCAAGCAGCATTCCCAGCAGGATGGGATAATTATCAAGCAGTGGCCTCATACGATCGTGAATATTGGTTCCGTCTGCCCACCTCTTATAAAGATGGCAAGCTAACCATAATGGTAGATATGGAATGTGAAACCATTCAAATTGCTTTTTTTGCCCCGTATAGTTACGAGCGTCATCAAGATTTATTAGCCGCTGTACAAATGCATCCGTTAGTGACTTTAGAGCATTTAGGCGAGACCTTGGACAAGCGCGACTTAACTTTAGTTAAAATTAGTGATGACGATAGCGATAGTGAAAGCAAGCGCAATATTTGGATTACGGCTCGTCAGCATCCTGGTGAGACTATGGCGGAATGGTTAGTCGAAGGTCTGCTGCATAGCTTATTAGATAGTGATAATGCCACTGCTAAGCTGCTACTAGACAAAGCCAACTTCTATATTGTGCCTAATATGAATCCTGATGGTAGTGTGCGTGGTCATCTGCGGACTAACGCAGTCGGCACTAACCTAAACCGTGCTTGGTCAGATCCAAGTTTAGAAGAGAGCCCTGAAGTTTTTTATGTGATTAATAAAATGGAAGATACTGGTGTTGATCTGTTTTATGATGTGCACGGTGATGAAGAAATACCTTTTGTATTCCTTGCCGGCTCTCAAGGTACGCCGAGTTATAATGACCGCCTTGCAGGTCTACGCGATAGATTTGCAGAAGTGTTAAAACTAGCCAGTGCCGACTTTCAGACTAAAGAAGGCTATCAGGTTGATGCACCGGGCAAAGCTAATATGACTCTGGCTACCCATTGGGTTGCCGAACGTTTTGACTGTCTGGCTAATACTTTGGAGATGCCATTTATAGATAACAATAACCTTCCCGATGCTGATACCGGTTGGTCGCCAGAGCGCTGTATTAAATTAGGCGAAGCCTCGTTAGTCGCTATGTTGGCGGTCTTTGATGATTTACGTTAAGTAGTGATTTATGTTAAGTAGTGATTTACGTTAATTAGTGACTTATGTTAAGTAGTGACTTAAGTCATTGAAATTAATAAAACCTTAGTAAGTAATTGCTAAGGTTTTATTTTTTAGGCCAAGTTATAGGGTAGTTATATTTTTTACTGGAGTTAATCCTAAATAAAAAGAGACCATCCATTACAGCGTGCTGCTGGTATAAATCTCCCTTGCATGCTGCGTTTCTAGAAGCTACACAAAATTGATCCCAGTAGCCCTTCAATTATTAAGCTAATATTTTATAGTGATTATATTAATCTATTTCAGGATTGCTAATAGCCCGCCATAAAATAGTAAATAGCCCATCAAAGTTCTCATTCAGAGAATCTGGATTTTTGCGTATGATATGCATGAGTCCTAAGCGGCTAATAAAAGCTATAAACACATCGAATAAAACGAACAAAGGCACAGTGTCATTCAATATACCTTGTTGCTGTCCATCGCCTAATACTTGCATAAAAGAATCAACCAACTCTTTATTATCATAAATAGCTATCTCTCGATAACGAGAGGCGGGCACTGCTGTGGACAATACCATCATAGCATCTGGGCTTTTATCAATAAAATCAAAGAACACCCAAAGCGTTTTACGCAGACGGTCTCTAACGCTATCGATACCTTGCAAATGATCAATCATACGGACTGCTAGACGGCCTAATACTCTATTTAAAATAGTATAAATGATGGTTTGCTTGTCACCAAAATAGTTATACAGAGTCTTTAATGACATATTTGCTGTACGAGCTATCTGTATCATGCTGACTTCAGTAGGATCATGATTCGAGAATAACAGTAGCACTGCTTTTTCAAGCTTATCTAAAGTTGCCGGTCGCATCGCTGATATTGGTTTTAATGCTTTATTCAGCGTTTTATGGTGCAGATCTTTGTCTTGCATTTCTTATCCTCCAGTCTCACAGCTTGCGTTGCACTACTTTGTAATTTCCTATCTAGTACCTAGTGAGGCACGGCGTGTTTTAGTTACTTATAAAACTATCTTTAATGGCTTATCGACTAATACTTATAGAAATAAAGGGTGGAAATACTGCTGTTGTAAAGTGGGGGACTGACAGCGTCTACGGATATACATAAACTACTCATTAGAAAATATCTATATCAACAAAAATAACTGTAATAAAATTTAAGGATAATCTTAATTATCTTTAATATAAATTTAATTGCAATATTTATTAGAACTACCTAGTATATTTGTAATAAACACTGATTTAATACGTTTTCTTCTACCTTAGCATAAGATAATCTAAATTATCATTATTTTATTTTTAGTCTAATGCATCCTCTGAAAACTAGCACCAATAGCATTAGTAAAGTTATTAAACGTACTAAAATAGGCAAGGAAGCCATGAACATGTTAATGACAGAAGAGCAGAAAATGGCCACAGAAGGCTTACGAAAAGTTTTGGATAATGATATTGAACCAAAGTTGCGTGCCCACGGTGAGGGTTTTATTCCTAAGGAGATGCTAAAAGGGTTTGTGAAGACTTTGACAGAGTTTGGTCTAATCAAAGCCCCTTTTCCTGAGAAATGGGGCGGCTTAGGCTTAGACTGGGTAACCCACTTATTACTCTGGGAAGAAGTAGGCGTCAGCTCAATAGATTTGGCGTTGCCTATTCTGATTAATGTCTCTGGCGCCGATATGTTGATTAGAAACGCATCAGAACCTATCAAAGAAAAGTATGTACCTAGTCTGCTATCGGGTGATTTGTTTATCGGTATTGGGGTATCTGAGCCTGATGCAGGATCTGACGTAGCTGCTGCTAGGACCCGAGCTGTGCGCGATGGCGATGACTGGATTATCAATGGCGAAAAAACTTGGATCTCAAATGGTGAGCATATGGATATCTTCATATGTACCTGCAAAACCGCTGAGGGCGAATTGACGCATATTTTAGTAGATATGACTACCCCAGGCATTGAGGTGCAAGGTATCAAAAAAATGGCATTAAATGGCCAGTCCACAGCACAAATATTCTTTGCTGATGTCCGTGTTCCAGTGAGTAATACTATTGGCGAGTTGGGAGCGGGCTTAAAAAATACTTTGATCACTTTCGAACGTGCCCGCTGCCATATGGCGGCTTGGGGTTATTCTATTGCTCGTAGGTCTATGGAAGAGTCGATTAAGTACAGCCAACAGCGCTTTCAACATGGCAAGCTGATCGCAGGCCATCAATTGATAGCCGATAAAATCGCTGATATGGCAACCAACATAGATGCTGCTAGATTATTGACGTTAAGAGCTGCCACTATGATCGATCAAGGCATTCGCTGTGATAAAGAATGCGCTATGGCTAAATGGTATAGCACGGAAATGGCGGTCAAAGTCTGCCGTGATGCCGTGCAGATTCATGGCGGTAATGGCGTGACCAAAGAGTATATCGTGGAGCGCTTAGCTCGAGAAGCAATTATTGGCACTATCCCTGATGGCACTACTGAAATCCAAAAATTATTGATAGCGCGTTCCCTTACTGGCATTCAAGCCTTTAGATAAAGGGGTTAGGTATCGTTAACAGTCAGTAGTTAATAGTTAATAGTTGTTTTAATAACAAATGCTTAAGAGTAGCCCGTACTTATACTTATAAACACGGCCTTGCAAATACCATTAGATAGGAGTATCACCTATGGACTTACCGATGAAAAATGACGCTTTAGAATATAAGCAAGTGGGACCAGTGGCTTGGATTACTCTCAATAGACCAGACGCTATGAACGCCATTAATCTTGAGATGTTGGATAAGTATGAACAGCTACTGCCAAAAATTGCTGTAGACGACAGCGTCAAAGTTTTGGTAATTACGGGTAATGGCAGAGCTTTTTGCGCTGGGGCTGACCTAAAGGAAATCTTAGCTTCAACTAATGGCCCTGCTGGCGAGACCGACTTTATTGATCGCTTAACCGTCAACGTGCTTGATGTGCTACGCAACTTTTCCAAGCCAGTCATCGCAGCGATTAACGGCATTACTATGGCCGGTGGTTTAGAAACGGCAATGTGTGCTGATATTGTGATAGCCGCGGACAGCGCACGTATAGGCGATGCTCATGCAAATTATGGGGTTTATCCAGGAGCAGGTGGCGCAGCACTATTGCCAAGATTAATCCCACTCAATGTCGCAAAATACTTACTGTTCACTGGCGAAACCCTCTCGGCAACACAGATGATGGGCTATGGTTTTGTAAATCGTGTGGTCAGCCTTGCTGACTTGCCACAAGAAGCACAAAAACTAGCAGAGCTGATAGCAGAAAAAAGCCCGATTGCGCTGCAACGAATGAAAGTAGTTGCTAATGCTAGCGCGGACAAATCGCGTGATGATGCCTTGCAACAAGAGCAAGTACTATTCCGCAGACATATGCGCTCATACGATATGCAAGAAGGTCTAAGCGCCTTTAGTGAAAAGCGTAAACCAGAGTTTCGCGGCTATTAATCTTAATAATATTTTAAATAGCTTTTTATATGGTTTTTTAGATCTTTTTTTATATCCTTCTTTAAATAAACTTTAGACAGTCGTTATAAATCACTCTTTAGACAATAGGCAAAGGAATGCATCATGAATTTAAGCAATAAAGTCGTCGTTATTAGTGGTGGCGCCTCAGGACTAGGGTTGGCAACGGCTCACTACATGGTAGGCAATAAAGGCGCTAAGGTGGCCTTGCTAGATATGAATCAACAAGCAGGAGAGGCTGCTGTGGCAGAGCTTGGTAGCGAAAATGCCATATTTTGTCGCACTGATGTGACTGTTGAGGAAGAGGTCGATAACGCTATTACCGCCATTATCGCTAAATTTGGTGCTATCCATGCTGACATTAATGCGGCAGGTATTGTTGCTCCGGCAAAGATTCTAGATCGAGAGGGCAAGGCCTCGGCATTAGCCAATTTTAAGGCAGTTATCAACGTAAATTTGATTGGGCTATATACCGTTATGTCAAAGTGCGCTGAAAAGATGGCGCTAAATGAGCCTGATGAGAAGGGCGAGCGTGGGGTCATCGTCAATGTCTCCTCTGGCGCAGCTTGGGAAGGCCAAATTGGACAGAGCGCCTATGGAGCCTCAAAATCTGGCGTTAATGGTCTCAATATGCCAGCTGCGCGTGAGTTTGGTAAATTAGTTATCCGAGTCAATTCTATTGCGCCTGGGATGTTTGCAACTGCTATGGTGGAGTCACTCGATACTAAGGTTAGCGAAGCTTTGATTGCTATGTGTGAGGCGCCCAAGCGTATGGGTAACATGGAGGAATTTGCCTCTACTTGTGCTTTTCTTATCGAGAATAGCTATATGAATGGCCGCTATATTCGTCTCGATGCGGCGACTATACTGCAAGCTAGATAAATAATAAAAGGTAAGGTTATGAATAGTCAGCAAGGAAGCCACATTACCCCACCAGATTTTGGTGAGGTGCTAGTCGTTAGTAACGGCATACTCTGGACTAGATTCAAGATACCCAGCAAGCTGGATCATATTAATATCTACTTGATTAGGGATGGGGACGGCTGGTTTGTGATTGACTCAGGTCCCGCCTCTGATGAAAACCGTGAATTGTGGAAAAACTTGCTACAAAACCTACCTAAACCAACAAAAATTACCGGAATTTTAATTACTCATTGCCATCCTGATCATATTGGGCTGGCGGGTTGGTTGCAGGACTACTGTAACGCCCCTTTGTATATTTCTGAGAAGGAGATTTTACAGGCAAGACTAGAGAACCGTTATCGCAGTGCCAAAGATTATAGTGATTTGCCACACTTCTATAAGCGTATGGCGGCCTCAGCAGAGGATCTGCAAAGTATAGAAGAGGTTTGGGAGTATGTAGACCAGATGTTCGGGCCACTACCAACCCAGATAAATATTGTCAAATCTGGCGATACGCTGGTAATAGGCGGTGAGTCATGGCGGCTTTGGTCCGGATCCGGACATTCTATAGAGCATATCTGTCTACAAAAAGTTTGCGGAGAAGTCATGATTTCAGGGGATCAAATCATCGCCCATATTACCCCCTACGTTGGCTTAAACTATATGACTCAAGAGGCTGATCCCTTAGCTGGTTGGATAGCAGGCTTGAGCGATATGCTTGATTGGATAGATCCTAAGGCCCTAGTGTTACCCTCACACAATAAGCCGTTTTATCACGGGGAAAAACGAGTCCGTGAAGTTTTACAGCACCATCAGACCTCGTTAGACAAACTACGTGGCAGTTTAGAGCAATGGCGCACCGTCAACGAGTTGAGTTCGGTATTAGGCTGGGCTAAGAAACAAGGCTTTGCGCGTTGTTTAGCCCTTGAAGAGACCTACGCTCACGTTACTTATTTAGTAAATAACGCAGAAGTCATTTGCGAAACCGTAGAGCCATCTGGTGTTTTGCGCTACCGCTTGGCTTAAGGGGCCGATAGCGTAAAGAGTAAGATACACCATTTAAAAAAAGGTTGATTAAAGAAAGGTTGATTAAAGACAGATCGCTTAAAGCAACAACAGGGACTATCACTTATTAAGGATAATAAACATGATAATAAACTTTAGCAATCACATGACAGCGCTGGCACAGCGTTATGGCGATCGTGAGGCGCTAGTCAATATAGAGCGCAAGCGCAGATATACTTTTTCTGAATTTCATCTGTTATCCAATCAAATCGTCAATATGATGGTCAATCTAGGATTAGGTATCGGCGATTGCTTTATCAATATTCTAGACAATGACAACTTATCTCTGATTCACGCCCCGACTATTTTTAAGGGCGGGGCTACTGGTGCCTTTACCAATTTTAGAGACTCGCTTGAAGAGCATACTTGGCAGGTGGCAGCGGCTAAAGCCAAAGTTGCTTTTATAGAGACCTCACTACTCAAAACCCATTATCAGATGCTAAGAGAGCAAGGCGTCACTATCGTGGTTATGGACGAGCCAGAAGAGACGCTAGCAGGCGTGCATTACTTTTGGCAATTGGTAGCTCAAGCGTCTGATCACAATCCTAATTTTGAACTGGACGATCGAGAGCACTGTGCACTGATTCGCTTTACCGGCGGCACCACGGGCAAGGGCAAGCCGGCTATGTACAGTATGGACAATTGGTTCAGCTGCCGCGATACCACCTTTGCTTTTGATGACAAAGACATGTGGGCTGAGGAGCCGAGGTGTATTCATATAGCGCCTATCAGTCATGGTAGTGGCATGCTGGTATTACCGACGTTTTATTCCGGAGGCTGTACAATTACCCAGTACAGTCCGGATTTAAATGCCTACTGCGCTAATATAGAAAGTGAGAAGGCCACGCTGAGCTTTTTAGTACCGACTATTCTATATCGCTTGCTAGAGATTGACTCTGATTTAAGTACCCTGAAATATGTGGTTTACGGCGCTGCCCCTATGAGCCCAGGTAAGCTGAAGCTGTTGCAGGCAAAGTTAGGCAATATCTTTATTCAAGGCTATGGCTCTACTGAGCATTTTGGTTTTGCCCTTAATATGAGCACCCAAAAACATATTATTAAAACACCAGCAGATGAAGTACGTCTAGGGTCTGCGGGTCAACCGACTCCAGGTGTGGAATGTCTTATCGTTGATACTGACGGCAACGAAGTACTTCAAGGTGAGACCGGAGAACTTTGGGTGCGCTCACGCAGTGTCTGCCAAGGCTACTTGAATGCCCCTGAACTGACTGCTGAAGAGTTTCACAATGGCTTTTGGAAGTCAGGTGACTTGGGCTATATGGATAAACAAGGCTTTGTTTATCTAGTCGATCGCAAAAAAGATATGATTATCTCAGGGGGCTTTAATATTTATGCCAATGAAGTTGAGTCGGCGCTCAATAGTCATGCGGATGTGTTGCTCGCTGCAGTGATTGGTATTCCTCATCCAGAATGGGGGGAAGCGGTGCATGCTGAGGTTATTCTAAGAGACAGCGTTAGCTTGACAGATCTTGAACTCATTGCTCATGTCAAAGGTTTGATTGGTAGCTATAAAGCACCCAAAACCATCTTAATTGTTGAGCACATTCCTACTAGTGTGGTGGGCAAAGTGCTGCGTAGAAAGGTGCGGGAAAAATACTGGGTCGAGGCTCGTAAGATCTCTTAGTAATCTATATTAATCAACAAGCCATTACTCTCTAATAATTGGTCTAAAGGAATGACTTATGAGTGACATTTATATTGCTGGCGTTGGTATGACCAAGTTTGGCCGCCATTTAGACCGTAGTTATAAAAATTTGACTCAAGAAGCGATAGAGCAAGCATTGACTGATGCCGGTGCCGAATTAACCCAAGTTAAGCAAGCCTACTTTGCTTCTTGCGTTATCGGTTTTATGCAAGATCAACATATGATCCCCGGTCAAGTAGCTCTGCGCTCGATGGGCTTTCAAAGCATTCCTATCTTCAATATTGAGGGTGCTTGTGCCTCTTCTAGTACGGCCTTGCATCTAGCGGCAATGGCGATAAAAAGTGGCTCGTGTGATATCGCTATCGCAGTGGGTACTGAAAAAATGATCAATGAGGATAAGGCCAAAATGTTTGCCACCTTTGACTCGGCTTGGGATGTGACTAGCGTTGAGCATAATAAGCAAGCCTTGTTAGCGATGGGTGCAGGTTTTGACTGTCCTGAAGGTACGCAATCTACTAAGCCCTATTCTATGTTTATGGATGTCTATGCAGCTTTTAGTCGTCAACATATAAAAACCTTTGGCACCACGCAAAGACAAATAGCGGCGGTATGTGCAAAAAACCATACCCACTCCGTACATAACCCGCTGGCCCAGTATCAACGACCTTATACTATAGAAGAAGTATTGGCAGCTCCGCCTATTACCTATCCTCTGACTCTGCCTATGTGCGCGCCCATCTCTGACGGTTCCGCTGCCACAGTCTTATGTAATGCTGAAGGCTTAAAGCGCCTTAAGGGTGATGCTAGCCGAGCCATCAAACTATTAAGTAGTGTAGTGCGCTCTAGCTCAGATCGTAGTTTTGAGGATTATAAAAACCATGTGACAGCATTAGCCGCTACCGAAGCTTATGAAAAGGCTGGTGTCTCTCCTGCTGATGTAAATGTGGCAGAAGTGCATGATGCCACAGCGATGGGTGAGATTATTCAAGCAGAAAACTTGCAACTGGTAGCGTACGGCGAAGCAGGTCGAGCGGCTGAAGCTGGTGAGTTTACGGTAGGTGGCCGTCTGCCAATTAACCCATCAGGTGGTCTAGAATCAAAAGGCCATCCTATTGGCGCCACAGGGCTTGGCCAAGTCTATGAGCTGGTCACTCAATTACGCGGTGAAGCGGGCAAGCGTCAAGTAGAAGGCGCACGCATTGCTATTCAAGAAAATGGTGGCGGTATCTATGGAGTGGAAGAGGCGACTGCAGTGATTAATATCTTTGCTAGACAGTAGGGCAGTATTATAAGGGCTAAACAACATTATCTTAGCTTAGCAAAATGGCTACCTTGGCAGTAATTTTTACAATACAGCTGTTTGCTTTATCAGTGCTATGATGCAGGAGCGTGCTAAAAGGACATTGCAGGCCTTCCAAGCTTCAAAAAACACACCCAGCTGGATGGCTGGTTATAAGTTTAATAAACACAAGGATGTGAAGAAATGATTGTTATACCCAAAGAAAAAATTGCGAGCTATAAAAGCAAAGGGTGGTGGAAAGAGATCACGCTTAATGATCTATTTCAAAAACAGACAGCGAGCCACCCTCACAAACTAGCCCTAGTTGATGCGCCAAATACTTTAGATATTTATGGCCGCGCGCCAACTCGTCTAACTTGGCAGCAATCTGAAGACCGAGTTGTGCGTTATGCAGCTATGTTGGTCAGACATGGTCTAAAAAAAGATGATGTGTTGATAATGCAGCTGCCCAATATTGTCGATTTGTCGATTGTCTACCTTGCCTGCGCTCGCCTTGGTATTATCGTCAGTCCAGTTCCTACCTTATATCGTGATAATGAGCTTGCTGGTATAGCCAAGCAAGTTGATGCAAAGGCCATTATTACCGCAGCTTGCATTGGCAAATATGATCATAGTGCTCTAGCTATTCGCCTGCAACAAGTAAGCCCACTTATTAAAAAGATATTCTGCCTTGGAGAAGTGATCAACTCTGCAAAAGTAATAGCAGTGGAACAAGAGCTAATGAGCTTGACTGATGACGACTCAGCAGCGCTGCTAAAAGCAGTAGATGCCGCAAATGTATCCGCTGACGATATATTTACCATTTGTTGGACCTCAGGAACAGAGTCAGCGCCAAAAGGGGTGCCAAGAAGTTATAACGAATGGCTGTCTATAGCCAGATTAATTAGTGAAGCTAACGAGGTAAAGAGCGGCGCTCATTTTCTTAATCCTTTCCCTATGGTCAATATGGCAGGTATTGGCACTTGCTTTTTCCCTTGGATACTTAGTGGTGGGGTGCTAGTTCAGCATCATCCATTCGATCTGTCTTTGTTCATTCAACAAATTCGTGATGAAGATATTACCAATACTTCGGCACCACCAACCTTATTGAACTTACTTTTACAAAACCAACAGATGCTAAAGGGAGTTAACTTTGAGCGCCTAAAGACTATTGGTTCTGGTTCTGCGCCTTTATCTGAATGGATGGTAACAGGATATCAGGAACAATATGGGGTACACATAACCAATCTTTTTGGCTCTAATGAAGGCTCTGCTTTGATGAGCTCCTTTAGCGTTATACCCGATCCAGTGCTTAGAGCTAAGTACTTCCCTAGGTTTTTTAAACAAAGTCAAGAGGGCTCGTTAACGACTGATGGATTCAAGGTACGTATTGTCAATCCTGAAACTGAAGAGGAAATACTCGAAGCCGGTAAAATAGGGGAGTTACGCGTTAAAGGCCCAGCAGTGTTCTCAGGATACTGGAGAGCGCCTGAATCAACATCACGCTGTTTCGATGCCGACGGTTGGTTCAAAACGGGTGATTTATTCCAAATTTCCGGTGACCATAAAGAGTTCTTAGAATATTTCGGCCGACTAAAAGATATTGTGATTCGTGGGGGCATGAATATCTCACCAGTAGAGATTGAGACTTTATTGATGGCTTATCCACCCATTGCCGATGTGGCGATTGTGGGCGCTCCTGATGATATTCTTGGTGAGCGTGTTTGTGCTTTTGTAGTCGTTAAAACCGATCAACAGCTCGATCTTCAATCTATCAATACTTACCTTCGTGATGAAAAAGGCATAGCAGTTTTTAAACAAGTTGAACGCTTAGAGATAGTAGAGTCGCTTCCTCGTAACGCCATTGGCAAAGTTCTTAAAACGACTTTGCGTAATGAGCTGATCTGATAGCAGTTAATAAGTTATCAAACGGCTTTACTGAGTAACGCATAGTAATTATGACGTTGAACACTAAAGTGCTCAACAGTCCGGTGCTAAACTATGCAATGCTAAACAGTAAAAGGGTTGTTCACACTATATTGCGCTTAGTGTAAACAACCCTTTTTGCTGCTATTAAAAGTTACTCGCTACTGTAATCTAACACTATCGATCACTATGCTGTTCTGCATTATAAGTCTTGCTGGGGAAAGTTATAAAACAATAGAGGGCTTGCTGGCGATTGCCAAAAAACTGGCTATTGGGTCCGCTAAAAATACTTCAAGCTCATAAAGTTTTGCTTCTGAATCAACACTACTAAAGAGTTTTTGCTCGCCTTATCGTTTAAGCGTTATCAGGGTATAATAAGGCTAAGTTGGTAGGTCTACTAATCTATGACCTAAGAGTATTAGCGCATATTCACTAATCTAGAAGGCTAAATAACTAAATAACTAGATGATAATCAACCCCTCGATTCTAGGATGAGGGTCATATATAGTTCAAGAGTATTAGCATTTATATAACAGTTTGCCTCATGGTGGTAATAGCAGGTAGAGCGTTCGATAGGGAATAATTTTCCGAATCGAGCCAATAGTAAGATAATGTCTATCACGACATTGCAATATCAGCAAAGACTTCTAGGAGTTAATTTATGAAACGTGCTAAGCAATTACAGCCTTTATCGCGTCAGCATCATCTTGGTTTAAATCTGGGCCGTCACGGCAAAGAGTGTGCCGACAATCCACAGCAGATTACTGAGCACTGGCAAGCACTGTGCTGCTATATGGGTGAGATGCAAGGTCATTTTAAAATAGAAGATGATTTGATTGCCAAGGGTTTACAGCCTTATCGCAACACCCAATCAGAAGTCGACTCTGTACTTGACAAGCTAACTACACAGCATAAGGCACTAGGTAAATTAACCACGGATATTGAAGCCTCTTTACAGACTAAGGCAAGTTTACCTACGGTTACTCAGGTTCGACAACTTGCTAAGCTACTATATGATCATCTGCGTTTTGAAGAGCGTGAACTGTTTCCTATTAGCGAAAAGTATCTTACTGAGTCTGAGCTTGATGCTATTTATCAGGCCAGCCCAGATCATATTAAGCATTTAGAGGAGCGGCGTTAATTAAACCTTTTCAATCGGTTATAGTATTATCAACGTAGCCAGATAATGGTGATCGCTGTTAGGCATTGACTACCATCTTAATTAATATCACCCAAGCCTACTAACTCAATAACCAGCCCTTAATAACTAGCCCTTAATAACCAAAATGCAATAACTGGACATTAGCAACTAAGGAGTCACCATGACCCGTCAAATCATTCCCAGTCACTGGAAAATCAAACGTTCTACGCATTTTTTTACTAAAGATAAAGTTCCTAAAGCTTTATTAAATCATCACAACACAGCTAAAGGGGTGTTTGGCCAAATTTGCGTGATGCAAGGTACAGTTACTTTTTATGGGTTTGCTGATGAAGCGGCTACTGAACCTGAGCAAACCATAGTGATTGAAGCCGGACAATTTGCCGTCAGTCCACCTGAATATTGGCATAGGGTAGTATTAAGTGAGGATGCTCAGTTCAATATTAACTTTTGGACAGAAGACGATACTGGCAATAAGTCTATGTTTAATAGCTCCACTATTCATAGCAAACCTATTGAGAAACTATTTGATAAAGCTGATGAATAATAGCAATTAAAATTTGCTTTTCCCTATTATAAGCTCACAGCAAAGTTATAAGCATATCCCATTATGCTGGTTTGAAATGTTGACGATTTGGTAAGCGGTAAAGCGCAACTTTTTCATAGTGTTTACTTGCTGGCAGTCTGGGAATCAATCTCTACTGCTAAGCGTTGTTATTTTTAGCGGGATTACTAGTTGCCTTCATCATAAATTAGAATATAATACTTTAGGTTAGCCAAGTTATTTGGCCAACACTGCTGCTCAATTACAATTGGCATACAAATTGGTATTAGGTCGCTTGCAATCAAAAGCTTGGCTTTTACACCCGCCCAGCCTTTCTTCACTCAAACTAGTCCAATAGCAATATGACCACGCAAAAATTCCAAAATCTTAATGATATGGTTAAGTTTGATCTGTATATGTGCACAGCAAATAAATCATACCTAAATTAAGTACATCATTAGAGTCTGCTTGATCCTTCGAACACGGCACTGACACAGATCATTTTTTAGGCGCTGCTTTATTAATATTAGTAAGTTAAGAGTATCTAGCTTAGTCGTCTAAGCAGGTGATTTTAGCAAAGTAGCAGTAAAAACAGGTCTAGCCTCAGTTGCATTTAAGAAGGGGCTGATGCTGAAATTAGTCTATTCGCCGTAACGGTTTATATAAAAGCAGCTAGCCTGTGCATCTGCATTATCTGCGTTTTTTACTCAGACTAGATTACAGCTTTAATAAATAGCTATCAGTAGTGCCTATTTGCAAGTATTCAGCACGCCCTAATAATAAAGAGAGTTTAAATTTTTATTGGTATCAGTCCTTGAACCTGTTGGTTTAAATCATTTTAAAACCGCTAAAGAAAAATATAAATTTAAATAATTTCTATTATTTATATCATTGATAAAAATATTTAAACCCTTACCCTAATCATCACTAGAAGCCTCACTAAGAAGATTTTATTATGTCAAACAAACGTCCGTTATATATTCCCTTTGCTGGGCCAGCACTACTAGAAACCTCTTTGTTAAACAAAGGCAGCGCTTTTTCGTCAGAAGAGCGTGATAGCTTCAATTTAACTGGTTTACTACCTCATACTATTGAGACCATTGAAGAGCAGTCATTACGCGCATACCATCAGCTTTCCTCATTTACTACTGATATGGATAAGCATATCTATTTGCGTAATATCCAAGATACAAATGAGACGTTATTTCATCATTTGATTGAGCAGCATATCGAGGAAGTTATGCCGTTGATATATACGCCAACGGTAGGCCAAGCTTGTGAAAAATTCTCTCAAATTTATCGCCGTAAACGTGGTTTATTTATCTCTTATCCTGAGCGCCATAAAATCGATGATATGCTGCAAAACGCTACTAAACAAAAAGTAAAAGTGATCGTGGTTACTGACGGTGAGCGTATCTTAGGCTTAGGAGACCAAGGCATTGGAGGAATGGGAATTCCAATTGGTAAGTTATCTCTATATACGGCTTGTGGTGGTATCAGTCCTGCCTATTGCCTGCCAATCTTATTAGATGTAGGGACTAATAACCAACAGTTAATCGACGATCCTTTATATATGGGTTGGAGAAACCCACGCATTTCTGGCGATGAGTATAATGAGTTTGTAGACTTGTTTATTCAAGCGGTTAAACGTCGTTGGCCAGAAGTGTTATTACAATTTGAAGATTTCGCTCAAGAAAACGCTACCCCGTTATTGAACAGATATCGTGATCAACTATGTTGCTTCAATGACGATATCCAAGGCACTGCTGCGGTTTCAGTTGGTACCTTGATTGCAGCGTGTCTAAATAAAGGTCAAAAACTTAGTGAGCAAAGAATAGCATTCTTAGGGGCAGGATCAGCGGGTTGCGGTATCGCCGAGCATATCATTCGCCAAATGCAGCGTGAAGGTTTAACTGAAGAGCAGGCACGTAAACAAGTGTTTATGGTTGACCGCTACGGCTTGCTAACTGATAGCATGACAGAGCTGCAAAAATTCCAAGCACCGTTAGTACAAAAAGAGTCAGATATCATAAGTTGGGATAAGAGTCAGAAACTGGGCTTAGAGCAAGTGGTCAAACAAGCAAAAGTAACAGTATTGTTCGGCGTAAGCGGGCAAAAAGGTTTATTTACACAAGAGATAGTCGAAGCCTTATGTGCTAATACTGAAAATCCAATCGTATTGCCGCTTTCAAATCCAACGTCTCGTATTGAAGCTACTCCGCAAGAAGTAACTAACTGGAGTCGTGGTAAAGCTATCGTTGCAACGGGTAGCCCTTTCCCTAATACCACTTTTGAAGGTCAATCTTTTGAAGTTTCTCAGTGTAACAACAGCTATATCTTCCCAGGTATTGGCTTAGGTGTTTTAGCATCGCGTGCTACCGGCATCAGCGATAATATGCTAACGGCTGCCAGCCAAGCACTTGCTGATATCTCAATCGAGTATGAAAAAGCCCCTGGTGCAATATTACCGCCTATTAAATACATTAGAGAGATCAGTGAAAAAGTAGCCTATGCCGTTGCTCTACAAGCGATCGAAGATAAATTGGCCTTGCCTATAACGGCAGAAAATTTTGAACGTCGATTAAAAGCTAATTTCTGGTTACCTAAATATCGCAGCTATCGCCGTACTTCTTTCTAACTTTATAGCGCACCCATAAAAAAGCCGAATGTTATTTTTAAATAGCATTTGGCTTTTTTTTATTGCTATTTTTGCTTTAACTCAAATCGTTATTAATATAATGATTTCTAGATTTGAAACCACAAGATTATAGTTCTTTATTATAGATTTTTATGAACAACATCTTAACTAATCCGATAACATCATAACTATTTAAACCATTGGTAGTTTTGAACCATTGATAGTTTTAAACCATTAATAGTTAGGTTATAAACGCTCTATATTTACTACACCCTATTATTAGCTAAACTAAATTAGTCACCTACTATAATAAAGCTGTGCTTATTAATATCAATACGAGTTAAAGTCACTTTAGGATAAGTTCCGCTATATATCTGCACCGCTTACAATCCCCATAAACACCCATAAAAAAAGGCTTACATAGTATGTAAGCCTTTTTTGCTACTGATAATAGGCGGCTTGTAGTAGGGCTTGAACGTAGTATTTAACCAACTAATGTTAAAGGATGCTAGTTATTAATGAGTTCTTTATACCCGCCAATATATCAACAGTTTTTTTAAATAAATACTAGGTTGACTAGTCGAATTGAGAGCTATAGACTCCATGAAAATTATGAGTGGCTATGGTTAAGTTTGGGCGGTTTATTACCTCCACGCTTGAACTTTATTTATTTCAAACTTTAGCATTATTAAAGCAATGGAGTAAGTATTAAGATGATTTCAATACTGACCTGTATTCACAAACTCACTATTTGTATCGCAGTACTAACAAGGCAATGAAAATATAAGACATCACAACATCGCCTGTAAAGTAGCTTGTATATCGGATTTTTAGTAATGAAAATAATCATAGATAATTTTGAACACAGACCGGAAGTAAAGTAAAAAGTATAAGAACCCTAAATATTAAAAAGAAACGGAGGCATTGATGGCAATAATTGTCGTAGCATTAGGTGGAAATGCATTGCAGCCTAAAGGCGAGGCATCAGCCACTGCTCAAAAGGCAGTAGCTTGCGAGACTGCAGTAAAGCTAGCTGCAATCGTCAGCCAAGGTCATCAGCTGATCATAGTGCACGGTAATGGACCGCAGGTTGGTAATATACTACTTGCACAGCACGCCATTGATTCTAAGGAGATACCTGCTTTGCCACTAGATACTTGTGTCGCGATGACGCAAGGTTCAATTGGTTATTGGTTGCAACAAGCACTAAATAATGAGTTTCAAAAAAACAATCTTAATAAACAGGCTGTTTCTATAACTACCCAGATGGTTGTTAATAAAGATGATCCAAAGTTTCTTAGTCCAGATAAGCCAATAGGTCCATTTTATAACTCTAAAGATGAAGCAATAAATGCTGCTGATGGACAAGGTTATACTTTCCATGAAGATTCTGGCCGTGGCTGGCGACGTGTCGTGCCTTCACCAGCACCGGTTACAATAGTTGAGACTAATGCAATCAAAGCTTTAATAAACGCAGGAATAATACCCATTGTCGCAGGGGGCGGTGGAATACCAGTCATCAAGCAAGCTGATAATAGCTTGCAAGGTATAGAAGCGGTGATTGATAAAGATTCTTCAGCAGCTTTGATAGCGGAACTTTTGGGGGCTGACCAATTTATTATATTGACCACAGTATCGACCGTTATGCTGGGATTTGGTACCCCTCAAGAGACGGCCTTAAACAGGGTTAGCAGTGATGACATTACACGCTATATAGACGACGGTCAGTTTGGAGCTGGTAGTATGCTACCAAAAGTTAAGGCCGCCCAGCAGTTCGTAAAGCATTCAGGCAATAATGCCATGATTGGAGAGCTAAATGAAATTGAAGCTATTATAGCCGAACACGCTGGAACCATAATTACTCCTTAGCGGTCTAATTTGTGCTATTTTTTATGATGAGTACTTATTTTTTAGTACTCATTTTGCCGAGCAGATAACATCATACTGCGCCTATCGTATATTAGCGCCTCCAACCATTGGCTATGCAGAACCGATCCCAGATAGCGCTGTGTACCAAGCACTATCAGCTGTGATGGCCATAAATCGCATTTTATATAGACAGGCCTGTTGATGAGTTTATTATTAATGCAGTCAAAGCCAGTTACATCGATTAATTACTTAGTTCATTGAAGCTGCCAACTTAACAATCGCTTTTTCAAACACTTCAAACGGTGGGTTAACCACACCAGCGCCAACCATACCGATACCAGCGTCTTTAGTACCACCAACCAAAGGACTAATTGCCAGAGCAGCCGCCATGGCGAATCCACCAATACCAAAAGTTTCAGTAATTGAACTATCACCAATACCAAGACCTGAGTCTTCTGGCTGCTAGCCGGCAAACATAGGACCCATGACTTGCTGAGCGGGTCCGGTAATCCATTGGAATCCTTCCATGTGCGAGACGCGAATACCAAACTCAGTACCGTTGCGGCACATAGTAGTGACGATAGTGCTGTTCTCTACACCATGAGCGGCGTGCATACCCTTAGTACCCGTTATAAAAAAGCCTATACTACGAGTTGCATAAAAATAGTTATAGCTAAACGGATTGCAGATGGCTTTATTACTAATAATATTAAAGCTTTAGATAAAAAAAGCGATGATAGATAGTGGTATGCGCATGTATAGTTGATGATATTGGCTAACATTACGTGATATTGCGTGACATTACGTGATGTTGAGATAGGCGGGGTAGTGCGTTAATAGCTTTATGGCTAGCTTAGCAGGCTATTTATTATTCAATGATGCGCTTATTTTATGTGAAAAACTTCCTTCCTATAACCTCTGTTTATTATACTCAATAAAACAAACCTACCGTGACGATAGGTTTGTTTTGAGCTGTTTTAAAGCACTATGTTTTCTTGTTGGCCGTTTTCCCATTTGATAATATTGTTAAAGGTAATTCTGGCTCTTCTGATCATAGCTTCCTCTGTTGCATAGCCGATATGCGGGACAAGAACCGTATTCGGAGCGTTTAGGATAGGATAGTCTGTGGGAACTGGTGGCTCCATATCTACTCTATCTAAGCCAGCACCAGCGATTGTGCCAGCGTGTAGTGCTGCTGCTAATGCAGCATTATCAACGATCGGCCCAACGGCAGTGTTGATTAACAATGCACTGGTTTTCATCAATGCCAGCTTGTCTGTATCAATCAAGCTTTTGGTGTCATTGGTTAGGGGGATATGAAGGGTGACAATATCACTGGTTTTTAACACATCATCTAATGCCTTGTATTCTACCCCTTTGTCTATCAGTTCTGCATTTACGCTTCTGTTGTAAGCAATGACTCGGCAGCCGTAAGCCAAACCTAATTTAGCTACTGCGCTACCGATATCGCCAGTCCCTAATATGCCCAAAGTTTTACCGTTTAAATCAGTCTGTTTGTAGCCAGTCTTTGTACCGCCCTCTCTAGTGACTGCATCTAAAGGTACAATATTACGTAATAGAGCGGTTATTAGGCCAAAAGTGAGCTCTGCTACAGAGTTTGTGCTGTAACCTGCAGCATTTGAGACTTTAATGCCTTTTTCTTTACATTTTGCTAAATCGATATGATTATAACCAGTGAAAGCGATTGAGATATAAGTTAGTTTTTCGGCAGCATCGATCACATCGCTACTCAGTGGCGTATTAGCTAGTACTAAAATCTCTGCATCTTTAATTCTTACCTTGATAGTCTCATCATCTAATTTTCCGTCGTCATACACAACTAACTCATGACTACTATCGGTTAAAGGTTTTGTTATTATATTTAACTCTGCATCACTAATTCCTAGAGATTCTAAGATTACTATTTTCATTTTTTATTCTTCCTTAATTTATTATGATTACCCTTAATAATACTGGGCGATTTTTATCTAACTACCTAATTATTCAAATATTTTTAAATTTTATTGATATAACCATCCTTAATAGTAATACCTTTACTAAAAGTCATGGCTAGTAGAGTCTAGGTCATACAACTAAATAAGGCAACCCGCTTTAAAGCCTAAGATCAACCGATATTTCAGCCTCTATAAATCATGGACAGTCTTAAATATAGTGAGTGGTACTAGGATGGGAGCGCTTAATTTTGCGGCGATGTAATACAAGAGTTGTACTTACAGTTTAACTAACAGTCGAACTGATATTTGAATTAAAGGCAAAAGGATTTAGGTTATAAAACGCCAGAGCAGATGGGGGTTTATTTCCAAGCTTTTTGATTGGGTTCTTCTGGTTATTTGTTACGAATTTGAAAGTAGGGGTCAGTAATCTGATTATCCTACTATCTATTATTTTGGTATCCTTTTATAGTTCTTGAGTAGTAACAGGCCATTACTTGCTGCATTATTGGGTTTCGATCTTAGAGGATGTTAATAAATTGTGCTTTATAAACTCATACTAAATAAGCATTTGCAGGTTGCACTGCTATTTTTGCTGATCCAGCAAATCATCGTTGCTTCATCAACGTACTTTATTGCGCGCCTTGCACAAAGTTTAACTCAAGACACCATCTCGATTTTCTATATGGTGCTATTTGCGGTTTCTTTGCTAGCAGTTTATGTGCCTGCCTACTTTTGTGTCACCAATACGGAGCGTGCTAAATACGATGCTCATAAGCTTTATAACGACGCCTTTCATACTGTATTTTTAGGCAAGAGCTATTTGTTATCCAGCAACGAGTTGCAGAGTACGGCAACGACAACTCTCGCCCAAGAAAGCAAGTACACCCTTGAGACAGTTATCGATAGTGTTTTTGACATTTCAGCTTTGGTGCTTAATGTCTTATTTAACGTGTTAGTCATTGCTTGGTTTTTGGATGGTAGCTTATTGCTTGGTTATGCAGTAGGAATTATTTTCGCTTCTGTGTTTGTACATCTTAGACGCCATGCTCTAAAAATGGCCGCAAAAACAGACCAACAGTCTCGGCTAAACTTGACTGCTAAGCTTTTTGATAGTTGGGATAATGTCGTTATTTCTAACAAGCATAATTACACGTTGTATAACCATATAGTTCAAAAGAGCTTCGCAACAGCTAAGCATAACAGCGTTAAATCCACCTCAATCCAGCATATCAATTCAAGCGTTGGTATGATCATACTTATGCTGCCGGTATTTGTGGTCACGGGATTTATCTTTAATAACAACTGGCACGATGCTGCGACGATGGCGGTATTAATTGCAACGCTGCCAAGACAAATTCAACTGTTGCAAATGTGCTATGCGTTGGTTGGCTATCACACTAGTATTGGCGTTCTTAAAACTATGCTAGAGGGTATTTTGCAAATATTAAGACCTGTTACTGTTAATTTAGATAGCTATATTCAGGCAGACCAAATAAGGGTGAAGCAAACTGGGGAAGTTTTTGATTCAACACAGCTTCCCAAGCAGGGTAGGATAACGTTGGTTGGTAATAATGGCGTTGGTAAATCTTGTATGCTGCTCAAGCTTAAAGACTGCTACCAAGAACAGACTTACTATCTACCCGCTAAGCACAATTTGTATTTTAATTACAAAACAGACCAACAGCATCAGGGTTCAACAGGACAACAACTGATCAAACAAATTCAAGAAATTAGAATGGATGATCAAAGTAATATTGTAATGCTTGATGAATGGGATGCACATTTGGATAGACACAATACCCAGATCATAGATCAATATCTTGATGAGCTTGCCCAAAAAAAGCTTGTTATAGAAGTTAGGCATTGAGCTAAAAATATTTTAATCTATTTACTATCAGTAGCATACAGCTAAAAATTCAAACTCTCATTCAGTTCTTCACTAGGCAAGCCAATAGGATTGACAGCTATCTGATTAATCAGCAATAGTCCTAGGTCTACTTTTCATTCAGCAGCCTTCTAAACCTATAAGGCCGCCATTCATTTATATGGGCTATTAAGTTAACAATATAGTATTCAAATGCGTTAATCATACTTATAATCTTATTAATATAGAATTAACAAACATAAGCAAAGGAATACTTATGAAAGGCTTTTTTGAAAAAATAAAATCTATGACTAACTTAGCTAGCAAGGAGGATAAACTGGCTGTAGAGCAACTCACCGCCATTCTTGCACCTTTAGCAAACGTGGATGAGAGCTATCTTCAACGTATTCTCAGCTATATTGTTAGTGCTGACGATCCCAATATATTATTAGAATTACAAAACCGCAGCGATGACAAAGCTGGGGTATTAATGAATTTCCCAGGAACTGTCGGCTATTATTGGGGGAGTTATCGCCCGACAGATAAAGAAGATAAGCAAGTCGCTAATAGCGTTAAAATTAGAGATAAGTTCTATCAACGAATTTTCAAAGCCCTAAGCCCTGAGCAAATTATCCGTTATAGTAAGTTTTTGGCTGCAGTCACCCAACTCAAAAATTATAAAGTGCTATCTCCACTAAGCCCAGAATGGTTCACTTATCTCATCGCTGATGGACTAAGTACCTCACTTGAGAGAAACAACAACAGTGACATCAAACATCGGAATAATTGGTCGCATGCCCATCTGCTGGCTGTCTTAAAAGCCGATGATCAAAATAAGGAGGATAGCGATGCCTATCGTTTATTACTTTCACAAATCTTTGAGCGTAAAGAGGTAGACAGTTATTACAGTGATAGCCTACATTTACTTTATCAGTTTGCAGACACTATAGAGCTGTTGCAACAGCACAAAGCATTGTTAGATGAGCTAATTCCTGCCTTATCAGCCAAAGGGCAAGAGCAGTTTATAGACAGCTTTGCCAAGTATCATCCTGATTTTATCAAGCAATCCCCCTATCTAGTCGCCACCTTAGCTACTAGCACTAGCAAAACAGTGCGCGAGTTGGCACTGGCCAAAATCAATCTGTTTGAGCAAGCAGAAATAAAGCCTTATCTGATTGAGTTGTTAACCAATGGTAGCAGCAAACAACGTCGAGAAATCGCTGATATTATCGCCCGACAGGGCGCGCAGCAAGACGTTGATGGTGGTGATAATAGCGCTGAGAGTCGCAAAATACTAGAGCAAGCTTTAGCTAATGAAAAGCAGAAATCGGTGATTCAAGCGCTAGAGTCGGCGCTCAGTCGATTAGATAGTGTCGCCCAATTAGCGGAAGTGGAGTATGTAGTGAGCGATTTTGCGGCCATAGTTAGCCAAGATCTCCCATATAGTAGTGTGGAAATACTAGCGCAAAATTATGCAGAGCTATTGGAGAAAAAACAGCTCGCTGCCGAGCAAGAAGCTGAGCAAAATAAAACCTCTGATTATAAATATACGTGGTCACAAAAAAACTATCGTGAGTGGAAAAAGCTAAAACCTGAGCAGTATGGTCACCACCTAATCGATGCCCTCAATGGCAAAGGTAAAATAAGCAGTCTTGATAATAGTAATATGATTGAGTTGTGCGCTTATAAGAATCGATTAAAAAACCTACCAGAATTTGGTTTGCATCACGCCATCCGTCTAGCAAAAAGTGGCGATTCAGTCAGGAGTTATCAGCTAGAGAATTACATCAAACCTGAGAATTTAGCCACTATAGAGCTACGCCAGTATGCGCAAGTACTCAAAGATTGCCAAATCGAACATCCAAATCGTAGCATTGCTATAGAGTATCTAGAATATGTTTGGTCGCCTCTTCTACCTAAATACATCAATAAACCTGAGCAGATCGTCCCTTTCTTTATGGAAAATATTGATTATTTATCAGAGGCTTTAGGACTGCTTCCTAGTTCTATTGCAGGACATTGGCGAGGTTTAGAGCCTAGCAAAGCTATCGAGATACTAGCTGCTTTTGCGCAAATTCCTAAACAATTTATTCCTAAAATTTTAGAGCTAGCCTTAGGTGAAAATAAAAGTTTACGGCATGATGCGCAAGAGCTGCTATCTAAGCTGCCTAATATTCATGAGCGTGCTATCGAAGCTTTGGCCAATGGTAAGCAAGCGATAAGAGTGACGGCCGTTGAGTGGCTGGCACGTCTTAATGACCGGACTGATGCTCACAAAGCTGAAGTCTTAAAAGCATTGTATGATTTGCTCAAAAAAGAGAAAAAAGAGATCGTCATCGCCAGTATATTGACGGCGCTTGAGAGCATGGGTGAAGACATCAGTAAATATCTGTCGCCGACCGCCTTATTAAAAGATGCCGAACAGGGACTAAAGGCAAAGGTATTAAAAAGCTTTGAGTGGTTTAAATTGGATAGTTTGCCAGCAGTGCAATGGCAAGATGGCAAAACCGTCAATCCCAAAATTATTCAATGGTGGGTAGTGTTAGCCGAAAAACTCAAAGACCCGGCACCCAATGGTCTATTGCAACGCTATTTAGGATTACTTGATGCCAAGAGCCAACGCAACTTGTCGTTATTTTTATTACAGAGCTTTATCGCTGAAGACACTCTTAATCCAACCCTTGCGCAAGCGATGGACATTGCTAACGCTGAAGCGCCTGCGCGTCTTGCCCAATATCAAGATTACTATAAGCGCTATGGTAAAGATGATCCTGACGGCTGGTATGCTAAATACGCCAATGTGACTCTGCATGAAGTGATTGAAGAGATTAAGAAAGAACAGCTGGCTATTTACTTAGGGTCAGCCATCAAAAGCAAAGGAATGCTGGCGCTTACTTATAGAGCAGAAGGCAGCAAGACGGTCAGTATCTTGCAGGACTATATGAAAAATCATTATCGGCGCACCTCTCAAATCACTGCGATGCTTACCGTGTTTGCTATGAGTGATGATCCGTTGATTATTCAGCTATTACTGGGACTATCACGCCGCTATCGCACCAGCTCCATTCAAGACTTGGCCAAGCAGTTAGTGGGTACGATAGCTGAGCGTAATAACTGGACTGCCGATGAGCTAGCAGATCGCACCATTCCTACCGCTGGGCTCGATGAAAATGGCATTTTAATCATCGATTATGACACGCGTACGCTAAGTGCCTATGTCGATGACAAAGACAAGTTTGTATTAAAAAACGAAGCGGGCAAAGTCATCAAATCATTACCAGCAGCCAGACAGAACGATGATGCCGCTATTATCAAAGAAGCCAAAACCTTATTTAGTAATAGTAAAAAAGAGTTCAAACAAGTCGTTGACTCTCAGACCACACGCTTATATGAAGCCATGTGTAGCGAGCGGCTTTGGACGAGTAGCGACTGGCAGGAATATCTATACGCCCATCCTATTATGAAGCGCCTGATTACTCAGTTGATATGGATAGAAGTTGATAGAGACGGCAAGCAAATAGTATCCTTCCGTCCGAGTGACGATGGCAGTTTATTAGACTTTAACGATGATGAAATCAGCTTGCAAGCTGACAGTTATATTAAGCTGGCGCATGGCGTGTTACTCACTGCTGAGGAGGGCGAGCAGTGGCGTGAGCACCTCAAAGATTATGAGGTTAAGTCGCTATTTGGTAAATTTACTCAATTTGATCACGCACTACCAGTATTTAAAAAAGAGCAAGATCAAATCGACGAATTCAAGGGCTATTTGACCGATACTTTTACGCTGCGTGGACTGCTAACCAAAATGGGTTATAAGCGCGCCAGTATCGAAGATGGCGGCTCATTCGATCGCTATTATAAAAATTATGACAGCTTGGGTTTATCAGCAGTCATCGTATTTAGTGGTAGCTACGTGCCTGAAGAAAACATCCCAGCTGTGCTGTATGAGCTATGCTTTGAAACCAAGCAATCTTATTCATGGAATACCGACTATGTTGCCTTAACGGATGTCAATCCTATCCTATTGGCTGAAAGCTATGCCGAGTACAAAACCGTCGCTGATGCTACTGGCGGTTTCGATGCGGATTGGGAAATGAAAACACCTTGGTAGCATTGGATGAAATGACTAGTTCTTGTTATAAATAATAGACGACCGCTTTTTGATTAAGGATAAACAATGAGCACTGCTACTGACAGCAATACTGAGAATAATACTGAGAATAATACTGAGAACAACAGTAACCAGGGTAAGAATATTCTCAAACAATCCGCTGAACACCGTTATGCTGACGAGTTGGCACGATTGATTCAGTATGATGCCGCTGAAAATAACCTTAAACCCATAGGTTGGATACGCTCCCCAAAAGCGGTACGTAAATTTATCTTAGGTGACGATGCTTTGGATATTAGCCGTAAGTTTTATGGGGACGATGCTTTAGCCGATCGCTGCATTGTGACTTTATTAGGTAAGCAAGGATTAATGCTAGTAGGGGAGCCAGGTACCGCCAAATCCATGCTATCTGAGCTATTGAGCGCGGCGATATCAGGTGATTCTGGTCTTATGGTGCAAGGGTCGGCGGGCACTACTGAGGATCATCTGAAGTACTCTTGGAATTATGCACTATTACTCGCAGAAGGTGCTAATACTAAATCACTAGTGCCATCACCGCTCTATCAAGCTATGGAGCAGGGCAAGATAGTCAGGCTTGAGGAGATTACTCGCTGTCCGCCAGAGATTCAGGATGTACTCGTATCGATGATGTCTGAGAAAACCATGATGATTCCTGAATTTGGTGATGCGGGTCGATTATTTGCGCAGGCAGGCTTTAATATTATTGCCACCGCCAACTTACGAGATAAAGGCGTGCACGAAATGTCATCAGCATTAAAACGTCGCTTTAACTTTGAGACAGTACATCCTATTAGTGATCCTGCCTTTGAGAAGTCGTTAATACTCAAACAGTTACGCACTGAGCTTGGCGATCTTGGCGCTGGTATCAGCAGTGAGATTACGATCAATGAGGATGTCGTTGATCTATTGGTCACGGTCTTTCAAGAGCTGCGTCAAGGTCAAACCCAATCAGGTACTAATATCAAAACCCCTGATGCGGTCATGTCATCAGCAGAAGCGTTCAATGTGGCCTATGCTTCGGCGTTAGAAGGTTATTATTTGGGCGACAAATCATTGTCAGCGAATGCGGTCGCCAAGCAGATTATCGGTGTCGTGCTCAAGGATAATCCCGATGATATCAAGCGCATTCGTTTTTATATGGACAACGTCGCAAAAGAGCGCGCAAAAAAAGATAAAACATGGAAAGCCTTTTATGAAGAAGGTAAACGCTTTTGGCAGTAATGGTTAACAAGCGGTGTTGAAAATAATTTAATCAATCTTGTTAATTAAAATCCAACTTTACAACAAGGCGTGTTTTTAATTATGGAAAATCGGTTACCAGCACGTCTTATTACTGCTCTAGCTCAGCTAAAAGCGCTCAATGAGTTGGGCATTACTTTATTGCCCGTGCGTCATCACAGTCCCGCCTGCGCTTTTGCTACCGGACAGGCACTTAGCCAGCTACAACCTGCTGATATTCTTATCGAAGCGCCGGCTAGCTTTAATGATTTATTGCTCGATCTACAACACCCCGATAACAGGCCGCCTTTAGCTGTTCTTTGCCAAACGCAAGCGAGTACTATTGTCAACGATAGTGAGCAAGGGTCCAAAACCAGCAATGACATCAGTTCTGAGGACGATAAAGACAGTAAGCAGAAAAAGGGGCGCAAGCGAATTTATTCTGCCTATTTTCCTTTTTGTGACTATTCACCTGAATGGGTAGCGCTGCGTTTTAAAAGTACCAACTCTTTAGCTAAACCGCCACATATTGAATGTATTGATTTGCCATGGTCACACCAAGTTGAGCATCGTGAACGAGTAAATTCCGAGCAAACATGGCAGACACAGAGTTTACAGCAAGAGCGCTATCTTGCGCACAGTCAGTACATAAAAGCACTGGCAGATAAGTTGCATTGCCGAGACCATGATGAAGTCTGGGAACATCTGTTTGAGCTAGATACCACGCTTGAATTACGAGCGTGGCAGACATTCTTTTATAAAGTGTTAATCTGGTGCGCCATGTCACGTTTGGATTATGAGCAGGATGTGCTAGAGTCAGAAAGCGCATTAGTACGTGAACAGCACATGGTCAAATGTATTGTGGCTCGCTATCACTTTCATCGTGCTGAAGGCTCTAACTCTAAAACCAACTCTAAAACTAACTCTAAAACCAACTCTATAGCGAAAAAACCTGAAATAGTGGTGGTGACTGGCGGTTTTCATACCTTAGCTTTAATTGAATTATTATATCAACAGCTGATCGAACAACCGAATAAACAAGCTGTAAAAACGGTCAAAAATAAGGTCAACACCGAAATTAATTTTCCTGCTTCCGCCATCAATACTACCCCTGATGAGTCATGGTTGATTCGCTATAGTTTTGATAGGTTGGATGCGTTAAATGGCTATGCATCAGGTATGCCATCGCCAGCTTTTTATCAAAAGTGTTGGCAACAAAGACTGGCATTCGATAACAGCCCTGAGCCTAGTAACAGCCCTGAGCCTAGTAACAGCCCTGAGCCTAGTAACAGCCCTGAGCCTAGTAACAGCCCTGAACTTAGTTACCGCGAGGAAAATAAACAAAGTGAAAGCCAAGCCCGTCACCGCCTAGTCATTGATTTCCTCAGCGATTTTTCTCAGCAATTGCGTAGTGAGAAAATTAGTCTCAGCAATTTTATTACCGTCAAAACCGCCAGCGAGCAAGCCATCCGTTTGGCTGAGTTACGGGGACATCGTTTGACTGGGCGCTTCGATTTAATGGACGCTTGCTATAGTAGTTTTTTGAAGGGTAGTAATGACAACGGCACGCAAAGCTTCCACCGATTGCTGCAGCAACAGCTAGGTGGTTCGCAACTCGGACAAGTGATTAGTACTGGAAGTACACCGCCGTTATTAGCGCAAGTCTATGATTTAATCAAATCAAATCGTTTTAAGCTCGATGATACCTTAAGCAAAACCGCCAAGCTCGACGTTTTACGAGATGCTAACCATCGTCAGCGTAGTTGCTTGCTGCACCTGCTAGCGTTTTTGGACGTCGGATTCGCTAGACGTTTGAGCGGTCCTGATTTCTTACACGGTGGGCAACTGCACTTGCTGTTTGAAGAGTGGACTTACGCTTGGACACCGCAAATAGAAGCGCGTTTGATAGAGCTGTCCGAAGAAGGCTCGGATATTTATCAGTTGGCTATCCAGCGCTTATTAAAACAGCGTGAACAGTTCGATGAGCAAGCTCAAAGTCAGTCCTCAGCTCAACTTATTGGCCTATTGATTCAAGCATCGATGATGGGTTTGACAGAACAAATTGATAATTTATTGAAAGAAGTAAAAGATATTTTGCCGCATGATCCAGATTTGGCTTCGGTGCTGGCTTGTGGCCAACATCTAATGTATTTGTGGACGGGTAAACGCTTTTTACAACTACAAGACGATCAACAGTTAATCGATCTTATTGCTCAAATTCCAGTAACTAGTCTTTTTTTATTGTCGCAACTACAAACGCCCAATGACGATCAAGTCCGAGAGATTTTAACTCAGATCTTGAGTTTGCGAAATTTATTAAAACAAATAAATCCTATCTTGCGTGCTACTACAAACAGGGTTGCTATCGCTGCTCATCTTCAGCCAACTAACAATATAGTTCCAACTGACAATATAAGTTTCGATGCTGTTCAAGACTTTCAAAATGATAGCGATCTGCTCAGCCAATATCATATAACCTTGAACAGATTATTGCCCGACTGGCAGGATATTGATTTATTGCTCGGAGCCGTGCATGCCCTATCATTTATCGATAATATCAGTAATGAGAGTCAGCTCTCCGATCAATTGCAGCTGCATTTTGGCGTTGGTGCTCATGCCGAGCAAGCAGTGGCTTATTTATCAGGAATGATGGAAGCCGTACCAACTCTGTTTTTGCATCACCAAGCGATGACGCAAATGCTGGATCGTCTGGTTTCGCAGTGGGATAAGGCAACTTTTATTGCGCTGCTACCAGATTTGCGCTTGGCGTTTACGGCACTCAAGCCTATGCAGACCAATGAGCTGGCGCAGCAAGTCGCTACCTTACATGGGGTTTCCAGCACTGAGGTGACACAGTTTCAAGGTCAGATTAGTGAAAGCGACATGCTAAAGGGTCTGGCACTGAACCAGCAGTTGCAGCAACTATTGACTGAACGTGGACTGATAGGCTGGAGTGGCCAATGATGAATGATTTTAACTTACCCACTGACTTATCTGCTGATTTGCCAACGCCATCAGGTAATAACGCACAAAACGCTAAGTCTACTGCTGCAACCGACATTACCGACGATAGTAACAGTAACAGCGATAGACTCGCACGTTGGCGTCTTATTTTAGGGCGTTATAGTGATAAAGCCTTGTCGGATGTGGCGTTAAATAACGAGCAAATGCGTTTGGAGCGCAGTCTCGATTATTTATACAATCGAGAATATGACAATCGCGGCGATATGTTGGGTAAGCGGCGTGGTCAAACGGGTAGCCGCCTTAGTGGACAAGGCGGTTCGCTCGACGATTCGCAATTAACCGCGATTAATTGGCTCAATCAAGCACAAGATTTGTTTCCAAAGAGCACTTTTGAGCGGGTACAAAACCATGCATTTGAACGCTATCAATTAACCAGTTTACTTAAAAACGATCAAGTGTTGGAGCAGTTAGAGCCCACGCCGCAACTCGCCAAAACTTTGCTTAGTTTGCGGGGTCGTTTGAGTGAAGATACTAGAGACAATGTTCGCCGTATTATTCAAAGAGTAGTAGATGATATCGTCGCTAAGCTCAGACCTGATTTTGTCAATGCTATTCAGGGTAGACGCAATCGATTTCGCCGCTCCTTTATCGCCAATAGCCAGAACTTCGACTGGCGACGCACTATAGCCACTAATCTTAAACACTATAACCAAGACCTGAATAAAATTATTATCCGCGAACCTGTATTTAATGCGCGGGTGCAGCGGCATTTGCCTTGGACGGTCGTACTGTGTGTTGACCAGAGTGCGTCTATGCTCAGCTCGGTGATGTACAGCGCTATTTGTGCCAGTATTTTGACGAGTTTGCCAGCAGTAACAGTCAAACTATTGGTGTTCGATACTAATGTGGTTGATTTATCGTATATGGCACATGATTCGGTAGAGGTGTTATTGACGGTACAATTAGGCGGTGGCACTAACATTGCCAAAGCGGTGCAATATGCCGAAACTTTAATAACAGAACCTACTCGTACGATCTTTGCCTTGATTAGTGACTTTGAAGAAGGCGGCTCTGTACCGCATTTGCTGAGCTCAGTGGCTAGAATGCATGGGCAAAAAGTAAAGCTGATTGGTCTTGGCGCTTTAGATGAAAGCGCTAATAGTGTCTATGATATTCAAATGGCACAGAAACTCTCTGAGCAAGGCATGCAAATCGCAGCGCTTACGCCTGAACATTTTGCTGAATGGATAGCTGAGGTGATAAATTGATGAGCGTTGCCAGTATTTATCTCGCCTATGATGACAGCGCCTTAACCACCTACGCCAATGCTGGGTTATTACGCCGTGCCCAAAAAGACGTGGCAGCTAATAAAATTGAGCTGATTGCAGGTGATGATTCTATCAACAGTGCCGAGCAAATCATTCTAGACAGTGATGGGCAAACGGTTATCTTGCCGAGCAGTGGTTTGACGAATGCCAGTTGTAATTGCTCATCAGTCAGCGCCTGCAAACATATTCTGGCGTCAGTATTGTATCTGCAATCGTTAGCCGAATCTGCTAAAGGACAGGACACTGACATAGAGAGTCACCAAGCAACCAGTAGCATCGAATCTAACAAGACGGTTAAACAGAAAATCGATAGTGAGAATAAAGTCCCCAAGGTCAATGATGACAGTTTAAACAAAGCTAATAGTTCTAAAAATACTACCAATACTAGCAACGCTACCAATACTACCAACGCTACCAATACTACCAACGCTACCAACGCTACCAACGCTACCAATACTACCAACGCTACCGTGAAAACAGCAGTCGCTGAAGTGCTTACTTTTAGTCTAGACGACCTACAGAAATTTGCCAAAACTATTCCCAAAGCCAAACGTCTTAAAGCCATGCTAATGGCTGCTCATTATTTAGAGAACTTTGATAAAGTTGACTCTAGCGATTCTGCTAATAATAGTGACAAGTTGCAAGCCAATGTGATTGATGAGACCCAAAGTCTACGTATCCATTTGCCCCATCAAAATGAAGAAATACGCTATATCTTGGGCGCTGGATTCGCAGGGATGCTATCCAAAATTGAGCGTGATGTAGACAGTTATCATTGGCTGGCACTGATAGCTGTACAAAGGCTATATGGCTCAGAAGAGGGCATAGCCAAGATACGTCAGTGGTTAGCTGAACAATTATCCAACACCAGCAGTACAGCTAGTGTGAGTTTAGATACCTTGTCAGCGCTAACGAAGATAGTGTTAGATGATATTGCTTTTGACGTCGAGCAAATATTGTATCAAGGCTTGTCGCAACTAGAGCATTTTTCCGCTAATCGCATGCATCTTGCTAATACACTGGCTCGTAGTCAGCACCTACCACGTCTGGCTATGCAGCTACGCCAGCTGAGTGGTCAGATGCATGACTTTATCAAAGGTGATAATCATATTGACGAGCGTCAGCTATTGGTTAGTCTGGCAGAGCTGAGTGCTTATTTGTACCAATTGCAGCATAGCGATGCGACACAGCTACCAAAGTTACGAGGTAAATTACGTCATACTTATGACACCGATGACAACCGAGCTGATTTGAGTTTGCTGCCGTTAGGCGCACGCTGGTGGTTGAGTCAAGCTAAAGCACGCGGTTTAACCTTGTATTTTTATGAGCCCAATGAAGACCAGATTATCGAGTTTACCCAAGCTCGAGCGCAAGCACAGGATTTAAATTTTAACAAACAAACAGCTTGGTATAACGCCGTTTGGCTTAGCACGGCTCAAAACCTGATGAACCAGTTCAGCACCTTAGCTAACCCCAGATTCAATGACCATGGTGGGCTTGCAGTCACCGGGAGCAAAGTGCGAGACCACTCTTCGTTAAATGATGATTTTGCCGGCTATCTTAATAGCGTAAAAAAATTGGCCGTTGACGATTGGCAGCATCTACAACAACGCTGGCTACAACAATTGATGGATAATGGCACCGTCAATGAGATCGTAGTGTTAAATCCCGCTAAGATAGGCAGTTTGCAAGTTGATGAAATTGAACAATGCGTTTGGTGGCCGTTAGCCGATCAAAATAATAACCAAGTTCGCCTACGAGTTAATTGGAACGCTAATGAGCAGCAGAGTATCGATACTGTTGATAAGCTTGAGCGCATCGATAGCTATCTGATTCAAATGATCGTCGCTCAAGTCAGTATGATTGAAAATACCATTGAACTCACTCCAATCTCTTTGATCCTCTCAGACCATTTGTTTCATTTAGACTATAGTCGAGTCCCTACCAAGAAAAATACTTTGAAAGCGTTGCTAACTGGGCAAATCAGCAAGCTTATGAGTAAGAAAAGACGCTTAGTGGAAGTTGAGAGTACTAAGGTTTTGACCTTGAGTCAGCTTATTTGTGAGCCAATTCTAAGCGTATTAGACAGCTTGTCAGCAAGTGGACGATTGCAGCCTACCGAAATGCAAATCAAGCAGCTTCGCCAGCAGCATAGATTAGCGCAAGATGCAGGACTGAGCCTACTAGCTGCTAATATTGAATGTTTTTATAAACGTAGAGTAGAGGCAAATGACATCTTGCAACTGACTTATCTGTGCAAAATATTGCTGTTATTAGAAGCAGAGCTGCCGCTAAGTTTTAGCTGATAGATTTCATTAAGCTTTGAACCCATAATCTTCAATTAGTGAACGAAATATATGACCTTATATAAAATCAAATTAGCGGTTACTGTTGTTTGTTTTTCTTTGGCATCTATTTCGATAGCCAGCTGTCAGAAAACCAAAAATGACCAGCATCAACAACCGTCTTACGCACAGATATTAAATGAAAAGCATAGTGACGTTATAGCGTTACAGAGATTGGCCGAACAAGGCGATACTACAGCACAATTCGATTTAGGGGTTGCTTACGAGAATGGCCAAGGAGTAGCGCAAAACTACGCTAAGGCAATCGAGCTATATACAAAAGCAGCTGGCCAAGGTGACTCAGATGCACAAAATAACTTGGGCAGAATGTACGATGAAGGAAAAGGAGTAGACCAAGATTATACTCAGGCTGTTGAGTGGTACACCAAAGCGGCTAATCAAGGCAACGCCAATGCACAAAACAATCTTGGTTTACTGTATTTCGAGGGTCAAGGCGTAGATCAGAATTATGATCACGCTATTGAATGGTTGCAAAAATCCGCTGAGCAAGGAAATATGGACGGTCAATATAACCTTGGGGTTCTATATAGAGATAGTGATGAAAATCATCGAAGCTATAGTAAGGCGATTGAGCTATTCGAACCTTTAGCTGAACAAGGTCGTTCTGAGGCACAGAATAACCTTGGAGAAATATATCATAATGGTTATGGTGTAAATCGAGATCTCGTTAAGGCTATTCGGTGGTATCAAAAAGCAGCTGAACAAAATAATGCTGAAGCACAATACAATCTTGGAATTATGTATGTCACTGGTCAAGGGGTTGAACTAGATGAATCACAAGCCGTAAGATGGTTCGAAAAAGCAGCAGTTCAAGGAAGGATGGAGGCGCAATATAATCTTGCAGTAATATATGAAAAAGGCCTTGGTGTTGATAAAGACTATTCCAAGGCTATTCAGTGGTATCAAAAGGCGGCTGAACAAGGCTTTGTCAATGCTCAAAATAATCTGGGAAGACTATATGACTATGGGGACGGAGTACTTGAAAATGATGCCGTAGCCGTTGAATGGTTTCAAAAAGCGGCTAGTCAAGGACTGCCTGAAGCACAGTATAATCTTGGAAGAATGTATGATTATGGCTATGGGATAAATCAAGACAAAATTATCGCCAAAGAGTGGTATAGCAAAGCCTGTAATAATGGATTGCAAGAAAGTTGTAATAAATAAGAGGTGAAAATAAAGCCAAGCTTATTAAGTATACTCAGATATATACTGGTTCCAAACAAGACCCTATTCTTGCAGTGGAACTAAGATTTAAATGGATTGAGGCTATAGAGTACTTAAACAGATGCAGTTTAACTTTTATCTTCAAGCCGCTTGAATTGAGGTATATAAATATCAATGACCCAAATTCAGGAATTAAGCCATGTCATTTCTTCATTTAAAGTCAGCATTACCTATATTTAAAACGGCAATGGTTTGCACTTTATTAATAGGTACTGTGCAACTGATGATAGGGTGTGACTCACAGCCCTCATCTTCAAATAATGACGGCACTACGCAAAAGAATAATACAGACATAGACGGGGCTGAAAATGATGAGCTGTCTGTCAATCCAGCGCCTACAGATACCAGTGCTATGGATAAAGCACAAAATAACGAAGCAGCAGATATAGCTGATGAGCAAATCGTTAGCCCATCAGGTTATCAGAAACTAAGTTTCGGTCAGGTTATTACCCCTGAACTGCTAAGTAGCTTAGGGATGACTAGAGCAAAGAGTGATAATGAACAGTGTTATTACGTCAGTAATCCACAACTGAGCTACGTCGATAAAGAGTACGGTAAACGTGCTTCTGTACTATATCAAATCATAGAGGGCAAAGTTGCCCTGATCAGTATCCAAGATCCAAGCATACCTTTTTACAAAGATATCAAAGTCGGTGATTCCGCTACAGGCGTTATGAAAGCTCATAATGACAAGCTTAGTTACGAGGTGGATAAATATGCGGTTGATGGTGATTACTATAGCCTGATTGCTAACGTTAATTTTAAAGTGATAAAACAAAGCTCACTTGGAGAATCTTTAAAGAACGAAAATATTGAGCTTAATAATAAACAGGACAGCTTGCCTCTACAAATTGACTATCATATCAAGGGTGGTCAAAAGCTAAATGATCACACAATTAAAGCGACTGAGTGGACAGTAGATAATAAAGATCTCTTAAAAGGTCAAGTAAAAAGCATCGATATCGGTATACCAGAAGCGATTTATTTAGTTGAAGGTTGCTCTTGAAAATTTATGTGAAAAACTCTGCGTCTAGCTGAGTTTTTAAGGAAAAGCTATTTTTTATAAGATTACTTTGTGAATTGTGCTAGGTTAATGAGTCATCGAACTGTCTAGAATCTTATATGCTGCTTTGACTCTATCTACATTGGGATAGTTTTTATTTGCCAAAATAATAAACCCCAATATCAACAGCGTTATCTAAAAAAATTATACCTTAGCTCTCTATAATATTTTGAATATAGTTTTAGCAACCTTTTTTATTTTTATCAAAATAAATTATGTCATTTATTAATTTATAATATTCCTGTCACCGCACTAATGGGGTAGTTGGTATCTGACAAATATCAAAGATAGGCTACAGAGTAGTTTTCTATAACGTTAAACTGAGTTAAAGGCAGTAAGTATTTTGAATATGAATACAAGGACTTTAAGCGCTTCAATTTGCACACGGATATCATTTACCTAGCTTAACAGTTGCGAATGTATATATCTAATCAGATAAAAAAGGTACTCCTTCTGCTACTTTCAGTTCTCTTGTCTTAAAAGTACTTGATTAAGCAAATAAAATATTAATAACAAATGATAAAATATGAGCTGCCCTATAAATACGACAACATAGATTAACATTCTCGGCTAGATGAATATTCCAATTCTGAATTTGGCTACAAACTTCATTTATTCATCTAAAAGAGCAGACATAAAATCTCCAATCCTAAGGTTGGGATGTTCAAATTTGCTAAGCATTATTAGACTCAAATTACCCCCTATCTGTTATATAAAAAATGGCTCTACTGTATAAGTAGTCTTGAATAAGCCCTCTATTTTTCTTCCTACCATAGTTGCGAATTTCTCAAACCGCCTGTTATTTCATAAATATTATCTACCAATCATTTCCTAGTTATGTGTTTATGTTACTATTCTCTTTTTGTAAGTTACAGCTTGTAATTTAGAGTTTGGATTACTGTCATGGATATTTTTGACATAAATCTTTGTTATGAAATTGAATTGACTCTAATTTAGCTAAATTTGGATACAACAGGTTGAATAACAAAGCTTTCAATCTTTTAATTTATGAGATAGGTGACATTAATGGATTGGTTCAAAATAGCTCAATTTGTGCAAGAGTTTTATGTTTTTCCTTTGATAATTGTTTGTTTTGTTGTTTACATCGGCTTTCGATTTGTCTCAAATTATATAAATCCAGCAAAAATACTAAATAACAAACTAGCACAATTGGCTAGTGATTTAGAAAATATGAATGGGGATTCTAATTTTGACAAAGACTCATTGGATACAAAGTTTGAAGGCAATACTTCATTAAAACAGGCATGGTTAAATTATAAAAAAACTTTTCATGATATTCATGAAGTGAGAGACGGTGAAAGCATTATAGATCACTCACGGGCAACGGTGCCAAGTGAGATGTTTTTCACGGAATCCATCGTGGTAGATATTCCGCTAAAAGTGGATTTTTATAAGCACTTACCCGGTATGATTACCGGTGTTGGTATTATAGTTACATTTGCAGGTCTGTTGATTGGACTGTTAGCTTTTGACCCCGGAGGAAACCCTGACAAGGTTCAAGACAGCTTGACATTATTGCTAAAAGGCGTGGGAGAAGCCTTTATGGCTTCTGGATTAGCGATTACAACTGCAATGTTAATTACTTGGCGTGAGAAGTCGTGGCTTAGACAGTGTTATGCGCAATTACAACGGTTGAATACTGCCATAGATAATGTCTTCACTTTTGATGAAAGTGGTGAGGAATATCTGGCTAAACTACTCAAATCCTCTCAAGCCAATGAGGTGAATGCTCGACAGCTTAAAGATAGTCTAGTTAATGATTTAAAAACCATGATGATTAACTTGGTCGAAGAGAATAAAAGAAATCAAGCTGCTTTTGCTTCACAACTCAGTGAGTCTTATGCTCAAGTAGGCGCATCAACGGCAGCTCAGATTGGTGAATCTATTAAAAGCACATTACAAGAGCCTTTAGATAAAATCGCCTCAAGCGTGCAGCAGGTCAGCGGCGATCAGGGTTCAGCTGTACAAGAGCTTATGACTGATGTGTTAACTGCTTTTATGAGTAAGTTGGAAACGACATTTGGCGGTCAAATGACAGGTATGAGCGAGATGATGACTCAGTCTGTCACGGCTATGCGCGAGATGCAGTCAGGTTTCTCTCAATTAATTACAGATATGCAAACTAACAGTGAAGTGTCGACTAAAACGCTAGAGACTCAAATGGCGGCAATGATGGAGGACATTCATCAAAAACAAAATGAGATGTCTAACCAAATGAACGAAATGGTAGAGAATCTATCTGCGGGTTCGGCTAAAATTAGTGATCAAGGGTTATATGCTGTTGAGCAGTTAAACAGTAAGGTTTCAGAGCTTGTATCAGGTTTAGGTAATTCAATGTCAGACCTGTTATCAAATGTCGCAGAGCAACGTATCGAGCAGGATCGCCAAATATCAGATAATCAACAGAAATTGCACGAGCAGTCGTCTGTACTGATTGATAACTTAGGTAATGAAATTAAAGAGCTCATTACGCATAGCAAAGAAGCGGTTCAAACTCATAAAGAAAACATCCAAAAACTATCTCAAGTGACCACTGATAGTATCACTGGTATGAATAGTGGTGCGGAAAAAATGCGTATAGCTTCTGAACAGTTTACGACGGCTGGCAGCTCACTAATCACAGTGACTGGTAAAACCTCAGAGCTTATTGCACAGGTTAATACGACGTCAACCAATATGACCAGTGCTAGTAGTAACCTTATTGAGTTGATAAGAGATTATAAGAACTCTCAAAATAGCGTTAACCTTGCAATTGAAACACTAGAAACTCTCATTGAGCAGTCAAAGTCTGAAGCTGGCATGACTAGTCAAATGCTTAATGATATGCAGAATATGACGACGGCTTTAAGCCAAGTGAAAAGGGAGATGCAAGAATATTTAGCAGAAGTTAGTGATGTTCTAGTGAAGAGCTTCGATAGCTTTGGTACTTCCGTTGAAAGTAGTTTAAATCAATCGTTGGTGTCTTTTGACAACACACTTAACCAAGCTGTTCAACGCCTTGCAACTGGTGTTGAAGGCTTAGGTAATGTGGTTGAAGACCTTGAAGATCTTACCCAAAGAACTAGACGCTAATTTTGGAGTGTATCGCTAATGATTGGTAATAGGTACGCTAAAAAACCTCGTTCAAAGGATGAGGGTGAGAAGCCATTTTGGATCTCATTTGCTGACTTAATGACAGCGCTAATGACATTGTTTTTGGTAGTGATGGCAGTATCTTTAATGGTAGTCACTAAGAAAATTAATGAAGCAACACAAGCAGAGAAAGAGCGAAGTTCAGAGATCTTGGATATTTGTACTGGTATTAAAGACGACCCCACTTTAAAGAATCAGCTCATCACAGTAGACTGTAAAGAGAACCGTATAAATTTTGGTGAGGCGGGTCGCTTTGGGTACAACGATTACCGATTGAATGCAGAGGGCATAAAAGCTCTAAGTGCTTTAGTGCCGGTTGTCTTAAAAGCTGCCAATAGTGAAAATGGCAAAAAATGGTTTAAACAGATCGTGATTGAGGGCTTTACAGATACCGATGGATCATATTTATATAACTTGAATTTAAGTCTACGCCGTTCGGAGTGGGTGATGTGTAGCTTGTTAGATCCCACATTTAACCCAGAGCTTAGCTTAACTGATGAGCAAAAAAATCAAATCAAACAGCTATTTCTAGCTGGAGGTGTGTCGTTTAATTCAGCAAAAGACAGCAAAGAAGCATCACGTCGTGTAGAGCTACGGATGCAGTTTTATGGTTTAAAAGAAAAAGAAAGTGCTGAGGCGCAGCCTATTTTTGTTTCTGCCCCTATTGAAACCTGTCAGCTGGCAAGGTAAATGTGATGAGTATAGCTATTTTAAAGCAGAGACTGAATCAAAGTATCGATAGTTTCTCTGAACCTGCGCAAATACATAATAGGTTTGCCAGGCCGAGTAAGTTAATTAAGACGTTAGAAATCATTGAACGTAAGTTTGATGATATGGAGAATATTCAGCCTATCGAAGAAAAAATTGTTAACTCAATTTTAAAATTAGAAAAGCATGGTAAAGACTATCTCACAAAACGCGATTGGAAGAACCTAGCTTGGTCACTCAGTAAGACGTTGCTAAATTATGAGGACAAGATACTTTTTACTTTCAAAGGTAGCGAGCTCATTGAACAATTTAATAAAATGAATCCTGAGTTGCTAAAGGTTGTTTATTTCCCTCTACTTTATAGTTATTTTGCGGTAGAACAAGATGAGATAAATAAACGGCCCAATAACTGGATTCAGCTCAGGAACATTTTAAATACTAATCGCTCTACGTTGTTTCAAGCCACTCTTAGGCCTAAAAAATGGCTTACTACGTTAACTGATCATCCTGAAGTGCTTTCGCTAGATCCTTCCAAAAGATTTATTCGTGACTTTTTATACAATAGCGATGACAGTAGAGTCAGTAGTCAATTAGAAAGCTTAAGCATTGCTCCTAATAGCTGGTTTTGGGATAGCTTGGTAAGCTCATCTATCAAGTCAGTCAAGACGATTAAGGAAGATGACTACTTTAAAGTGATACCACGCTTCTTACTTCTTCTCGAAAAGAATCCAATTTATACCACAGCTATTTTAACGGCTCTACTTGAACGTTATGCTTCTACCTCAAAACGCACACTTGTACATGAAGCTTTAAAGAGTATTTGTTTAACGCAATGGGGAAACCCACAATACGACTCATCAGCAGGTTGGCGCAATGTAAACCCAGATACTAGAAAAATGGTGGTTCAATGGTTTGTAAGAGCAGACTTAGAAAGCTTTTTTACCGTTTTTAGTGGTGGTGCCGATATTCGAAGATTTAATTACTGGATGAGGTTTCTTAAGCAAGTAACGCTCTCAGAAATCTTCTTAA
Organism: Psychrobacter urativorans; assembly: GCF_904846695.1. Classification (GTDB taxonomy): domain Bacteria; phylum Pseudomonadota; class Gammaproteobacteria; order Pseudomonadales; family Moraxellaceae; genus Psychrobacter; species Psychrobacter urativorans. The sequence continues at coordinate 244,699 of NZ_CAJHBR010000002.1, read as the reverse complement.
ATGAACAGGCAATGTTTTATCCAACAACACAACAAGTAGAGTTTAAAAAAAATAATTTGGGAAGATTTAAAAGGATTACTGGTAAAAGCAATGCTGCAAATGCCTTTATGATTAAAATAGGTGGGTTTTATATAGTAGAGTTCTCTGAAATGAATAATGCAACTTATTTTTATCGCCAAATACCATACTCTTCATTTCAGGAAAAAACACATAAGGTTGATATTACTAGTTTAAAATCAACTTCCCGAGCTGAGTTTTACTTATCACATCAGAGTGTTTGGGAAAATTCTTTTGATCGAAGATTACAAGGTTTAGGAATATTTCCAGATTAAACTTATAGAGTATCTTTATGAAACTATCATTTTGGAAACGAAATAAAAACGAGCAGACCACAATATCAGAAACCATAGTCAATAGTGTCAAGCCTGCGCCATTGCAATATGATGACATGGGTTTAAAGCACTGCTATACAGCTGTGGCTAAAACTGATGCAGATTTCTACTGGGAGAGTTTAGCTGATGAAGAGCTCGCTTATCAGTCAGATGAGAGATATATATTGCCATGGGAAGAGTTATTTCAGATTAAACAAGATCCTGACCATAGCGATGTCATTAATTTGCTCAACTTGCCGCTATCAAATGATTTATACCCGATAATTCGTAGTGAAAATGGTATAAGCGATTCTAATTTCCAAATTATTCTGGATGGTTGGTGTGATAAAAGCAAGGTTAAGTTTAAAGGCTCAGTCAAACGAACAGGCGCGATTATTAGTCTTACTAGTAAAGAGTATTTATTAAACGAAAGTACTTGGAAGTTATTAGAGAAAATTAAAGAGTTCTCTCGTATTACGGATAAAGATAAATCAATAAATCAAAAGTATTGGGCACAAATACGTGGTTTAGCAAATAAAAGTGAGGCGAACTTAGATGAGTTCCTACGTAAAACCATCGTACTAGCCCCAGATGAGCTGCAACTTAACCTTCGTAAAAACTTGGTTAGTACAGAGTCAGTGGTGGAGGTTCAGCCTGATTTCAAAGATTCGCCCTCGAATTGGTTACAAACTTTTGATAAGTATAATGAAGTGCAAGATGAATATACAATCAGCTTACCAGAAGGTGGCTTGGCACACGTTATCATCGAGCCGCAAGTTAAGAGTGTACTAAATGAAATTAAGAAGATGCCAAATCGACGCATAACTGGCGAGCGTGCACAGACCTTTTTACATAATCCTTTTGCTCAGTTAGGGGAGGATGCGATAGAGGTTATATCTCCAGAGGGCTTTGAACAATCCAAAGAAGATGCAGAAATCTATACCTACCGTTTGCTAGTAGATAAAACCTATGATGAAGCATCGCATTTTAGTTCCGCTCAGTTAACTTTGCACGAAAACTCAAGTAGAGCACAAGACCCTGTTATTTTAGAGCTTTCAAATCTAGCGCAAGCTCAACACTTTGTTGCTACTTATGAGCGATCATCACCTGTGTTCCTATGGGCAGGTTACAGTATAGACAGAACAAACTACTTAGATAATCTGATAGAAGAACTGAAAAGTGATCTAGAAAAAATTCAGCAGTATGATGATGAATTGCAAGCTAAAACAGTGCTAGATTTAAGCAATTACAGCGATAGAGTGATAGGGATTGGTGAAGCTGAGAAACTGAGCTCTGAAGCCATTCAAAAAGATAGTGGCGAATCCGAATGGTTACCACAGAATCTTATAGATGAGTCAGCCGATTTATCTCAATTTACTTCTGATAATACTGATGCCACTACTGAACTACTTGAGCAACGTATCCAGCATGCAGAGGCAGAAGGCGAGAGCTTCGTTCTACATCCGGACAGCAACGTCTCTATTCCATTAGATGATGCAAAAAAATTACTTAATGATCTGCGTGATTCAAAGAGTGATGACCTAGCGGAAAACGACATAGAGCAAGAGCAGCCAAAACCTGATGAAACAAAGAAAAAATCTACCTTATTGATTGCCAATAATATCGATGAGGCTGACTTTACTAAGAAGCGAGCGGAGGTTCTAACTTTTGATGAAAGTAATCGCCCTCAGGCCAGATTGCCATCAAGTTTTAGAAGCCAAGAATTTAGTCTGAAAAAGCATCAGGAGTATGGTATCGCTTGGCTACAAAACCTATATGAGTATGCACCAATTCAGGTAAGCGGCTGCTTATTAGCGGACGATATGGGATTAGGAAAAACTTTGCAGTTACTTTGTTTTATTGGTGAGTACTTAGAAAACACAGAAGATAAAAAGCCTGCATTAGTAGTAGCGCCAGTTTCTTTATTGGAGAACTGGGAGGCTGAAATCAATAGATTTTTTAGCGCAAAGTTTGGTAAGGTTCTAAGCTTATATGGAGATAACTTAAAACAGCGAAAAATACCGAAGCACTTAATATCTTCTCAATTAAGAAATGATTATGGAATAACGAATCTACTTGAAGAAAATTGGTTAGGCGGTGCAGATATCGTATTGACTACTTATGAAACAATGCGAGACCTTGAGTTTTCTTTAGGAAGGGTAGATTGGAGTATCATGATATGTGATGAAGCCCAAAAAATAAAAGTGCCTACTGCAATGGTTACTAAAGCGGCTAAAGCTCAAAAAGCAGATTTTAAGATTGCTTGTACAGGCACGCCTGTAGAAAACTCACTTGTTGATCTATGGTGCTTATTTGATTTCATTCAAGAAAATCTGATAGGTTCGCTTAGCGAATTTAATAAAGAGTATCGACGTCCTATTGAAAAGAAAGACGATGAAGACAACGCGATAATAGATTACCTTCGTAAGTTGATTGAGCCACAAGTATTAAGACGTATGAAGCACGATGTCGCTGAGTTACCAGCAAAACACGAAATTAATGATTGTAAAAATATTCAAATATCAACGTTACAACGCACACTATATAAACAAGTATCAAATGATTATAGACGTTTATCTGAGCAAGGCCATAAAGGCGTTATGTTAAAAGCACTACATGACATGCGAATGATTTGTGCTCATCCTCTAAATTTGCTAGAACAAGCGACTATCAAAGATTCACCTAAAGCTGAATGGTTAATAAAGACTTTAGAGAGTATAAAACAAAAAGATGAGAAGGTTATTATTTTTACTGAGTTCAGGGCTATTCAAGTGTTCTTAAAACGCCTTCTTCTTGAGCGATTTGGATTAAATGTTACTACAGTGAACGGAGATTCCAACACTAACAGCAGAGTAGGCTTAACTCGGCAGGGTATTATTGATAAGTTCCAAGAAATGGATGGTTTTAATGTGATTATTTTATCCACGGTGGCAGTTGGCTTTGGAGTAAATATCCAAAAAGCGAATCATGTAATTCATTATACACGAAGTTGGAACCCCGCTAAGGAGGACCAAGCAACCGATAGAGCCTACCGAATTGGGCAAGATAAAGAGGTTTTTGTTTATTACCCATCTATTGCAGCAGATGATTTTGAAACCTTTGAAATCAAACTGGATAAGCTACTATCAAGTAAGCGTAGTCTTGCTGATGATATGTTGAAGCCAAACGTAGAGCTGACTCAAGAACTGATTCAGTCGATTTATTGATTCATTTTTTTAAGAAAAAGGCGTTTAAACATTGACTATTAATAAATATATTTTAAATGAGTTATATGAATTTAAATACATAGCTGTTGGTACGAAATATATAGTCAATCCATAATAAAACTGGAACGGTAACCCTCCCAAGCATAAGACACTAATCAAATAAAATTAAGCTGCGTAGTTTGATTTCTGTATCGCCATAGATCCCAAGCTAATTTCTTTGAGAGGGTTAAAGCGCTTCGCTCTTGGCGCCTGTAATACCGTCACCTTGCTATCGTTTATCTCAACAATAGAATAGGCCGCTTCAGTCCTGTCGTTTATGTGTCGAATATAAAAGTAGTCATAATTTTATTCGTAGTTCTTATTTGAGGATGAGATTTAAAGTAGTGAAATATTTGATGTGATTAGCATCGGATCAGATAGCTAATAGTAAGTGATCAATTAACATATAAATTGGTAATAGCTATAATTTATCAGATTTTTTGATTAAGTGATCGCCAACCTATGAAATTACATATATGAGGACTAAACTAGGGCTGGCTAGATAAAACAGCTTCATTTATAGGCCAAGCATTACATAATCAAAAGCTTAGTGGTATAAGTCTGAATTACAGCGAGTTAATTAATCGCCCCTCTAAGGATTCTCATAGTGCCCACAGCAGAATTTCAGCTTAACTTCCTAAGACGTATTCAATGGTTGCTTGAATCTAGCTCTTATACCTCGACCTATAAATTTGCATTATTAATCGCAGTAACCAACCTTTCTATAGAGTCTGGGATTAGTGATAACAGTGAATGCTTTATTTCTTATGAGCAGTTAGCAGAGCAGTTTATGCAGCTTTATTGGACACAAGCATTACCGTTCTCAGATCAGTATGGTGAATCTATATTGAAGCAAAGCAGTACAACAGGCCAAGCTAAGGTCATCACTAGTATTTTAACCCTGCAACAAGAAACTAAGACTACTAACTTAAATATAGCTCGGACACATAATGTCAAAAAGTGGCAATCAACTATTAAAGAAATAGCTCGAACCATTAAAAGCAACCCTGCCAAGTATCTACAAAGTGCAGAAGATAAAGTTAGCCGTGAATTCTTCTATATCTATAACTCAAGAGAAAAAGTAATCATATTAAAGTCTGGGATCGCTTACTGCTTTGCGCGTTTTAGTCAGATAATACATAAGCTTTGCCAACAATACTGGACAGAGTTTGTACGGGACAATCGTCACAACCAATTATATTTCAGTAATGACATTGATCTACAAGATTTTTTGTTTAACAAATCGCGTCAAGATCTAAGCTTGTTAGTACCTATACTCAATGAAACTCAGCAGGGTCAGTGTTTCTACTGTCAAAAACCATTAAAAAAAGACATCGAAGTTGATCATTTTGTACCTTGGTCAAAATATCCCAATGATACGACTCATAATTTTGTACTGACTGATCATACATGTAATAACAGTAAACGTGACTATCTGGCTGAGGAGAGGTTTTACGAGAAGTGGTTGAGGCGTAACCAACAATACGGACAAGTTATTGAACAACAAACAGACGGTATTGGCTTCATAAGTAACCAGAAGCGTTCAGAAACTATTAGCCAATGGGCTTACCAAGTAGCTGTAGAGCATGAAGACCTAGTCTGGTCACCAGAATTAAATATGAGGCTACGTACTATCAACCCTGAGCTATTACCCAGATTGAGAAGCTGATACTTTAATCATATCAATTTTATGATTAATCGCTTATTGAAAACTGATGTGGATTTATCACAACTATGCATAAAAATTTGCGTGAGTTGGGCTAATAAAATCATGATTTAAAGTTGTCACAATAGCGGTTTTCAAAATCAAAAAGGGAAAGTATGTCAACCCTGATTATGCTTTTCCCTAATATGTACTATTAAATGCTTGTGACATATTTAGAACATATGACAGAGCAATGCCTTATTTCGATATGATTACAAAATTTACTGATCTTATTGGAGGCAGTTAATCAAATCACTGATAGTGCTAGGCGTGCAGTAGATATATAAGCCTATCTAGGCGACCTGATTGGGGGCAGTCTACTACTTACAAAAACGAGAGTTATCGCAGAGGCGCTTCTTAAAAAGTTACCTGAAGATGAGTTGAAAGCTTTGATAGTAGAGCATAATATTCTACAGAAGAAGTCTGATAAAACATCTAGCCGCTATGCGAGTGCGATCCGAAAGCGGATTGAGGGCTTGGGGGATGAGTTCATGCAGTGGTTGTGGTCTGCTACAGATATAGCTTATATTCAATTCCTATTGATTGCTGTAATCACTGCATACTTGCCCAAAGTGAGCGATTGCTGCTTCCCTTGCCAGCGATAGGCACACCCTGTTGTGCTTGTTTGAGGATATTGACGATTTAATTGTCAGTAAAGCATATCTTCTTCATAGTATTCTCCTGCTGGTAATTTAGCCCTTCATCTTTACTTTGAAGTGTTCTTATCTATCTGGAGCAGTACCTACTAAACAACAATTGAGTTTCAGTTTTGTATTGTTAGCAAAGACCTTCGACATATTTGAATAAAATCTAAACAATAAAAAAGGCTTACAAATTAATGTAAACCTTTTTAGGTACTGCTAATATGGTGGGCCCAGTAGGACTTGAACCTACGACCAAAGGATTATGAGTCCTCTGCTCTAACCAACTGAGCTATGGGCCCTAACGTCAGACGGCTAATGATACCTGATTTTTTCAACTTTTCAAGTAAAAGATACGCTCTAGGGCAATATTATTAGATAATAACTGCTTTTTTTAGCTTAACCCCCTGCTAGAGTCAAACTACGACCACCATCGACGTTAATGATATGCCCAGTAATATAGCTGGCTTGTGCCAAAAAAAGTACGCTTTGGGCAATATCTGCTGGGCTACCAATACGTTGCAAAGGGATAGAGGCGATGATATTAGGTTGCTGAGTTTTATCAAGCGCTTGATCGCTATCGGCATCCGGTAGGATATTGACTCCAGGAGCTACGCCATTGACTCTGACCAAAGGAGCTAGCTCTAATGCTAGCGATTGTACCATCATATGCTGAGCCGCCTTAGCCATGTTGTATAGGCTGTAACCATTAAAGGGCTTGTCATGTGCATGAATGTCTAACAGGCTGATAATGCAGCCTTGCTGAGCCTGCAAATAGGGCAGTAGCGCTTGACTGAGTAATAAAGGCGCTTTGGCATTAGTCAAAAACAGCTCATCCCAGTGCTGAGCATCGATAGTAGCAATAGGGGTCGGATAAAACCGCGATGCATTATGTACTAGTACATCCAACTGTCCAAAAGCTGCAATCACTGTTTGGCTAAATTCGTTTAAGCTAACAGAGTCATTGACTAATGCTAAGTCGGCAACTAGTACTAGGGCGCTGTCAGTACGCTGCCGATTGAGCTTGCCAGCTAAGACGTCGGCTGCTGCTCGACTGCTATTACAGTGAATGATAACTCGATAGCCTTTAGCATGGGCAGCTTGCACAATAGATGCACCGATACGTTTAGCGCTACCAGTAACTAGCATCACTGCTGCATTATCAGCGTGGTTCAAAGGAGGCTGACGATGAGCCGCCCCTTTGTCATAAGGCGTTAGTGGCTCTATAACACTCATAGCGACGTCTGGCTGCTGGCGGCTTGTAAGTGTTCAATACGGGTTTGGCGTAACGCTGCACCAATAGCAGCGCCCTTCAGCTGCGGGTCTATACTGTCCATAGTAATGGCGTGAAAGCTATTGAGGGCTAGCATAGTTCGTCGATGTTTCCGTGCCAGCTGTAGCAGTTGGCTAGTGACTAATAATTGTGAGAGCTTATTAGGGTCTTTATGCGCACTACAAGCTTGAAGCAGATCTATTGTTTCAGCGGCGCTTAGCTGGTTAATCATGGCTAGTTTGTGTGCTTGTTGCACGAATAGACTAGCGAATTGAGTCTGGGCTTTAGGTACTTTAGCGTTATCGCCTGTGCTAGTGATCTCGGCTACAGCCTTAATGGTTGCTGCATCTTTATTATTTATGATGCCATTGTTGTGTTTAGAAGGGTGCTGATCGGCATAGTCAAATAAGGTTGGATCAATACTCGCCATTAATAGCGCCCAACGCTGCGATAAGTTCAATTGCATCTGCCCTGCAAAGTATAAGGCAGTTTGAACCGTTTCGCGGATATGAGTGTGCCTCCAAGCCTGCTGTAAAGGCGCGAAATAATCGACCAAAGCACCAATATCGAACAGTTGCTGCCAATAAACTTGTGGTGAGTCCTGCATTGTAGCGCGACTAGACTCTTGCCAAATCCGCTCTGCGCTTAAATGCGTAAGCTCGCCTGAGCTGACCAGTTGGGTCATTAGTTCTAGCGTTTGAGTAGCTATAGTAAAGCCCAAGTCATAATAGCGGCTATAAAAGCGCGCTGTCCTAAGTACTCGTAGCGGATCTTCACTAAAAGCCTCTGAAACATGGCGTAAAGTCTTAGTAGCCATATCTTCTAGGCCGCCATAGTAATCCACCACTGTATCAGTAATAGGGGTGTCGTCAGTTAAGCTAGTCACTTCAATAGCCATAGCATTAACCGTCAAATCACGACGCTGCAAATCTTCCTTTAGCGTGACTTCACTGCTGGCATGTACCTTAAAACCTTGATAGCCATGGCCTTGTTTACGCTCAGTACGGGCTAGTGCATACTCTCCATGAGTAACGGGGTGCAAAAATACTGGAAAGTCAGCGCCGACTTGTTGAAACCCTGCTGCCAACATAGCATCTACCGTTGTCCCTACTACTACAAAGTCTTTGTCCTTTATTGGGCGTCCTAATAGCTGATCACGTACCGCACCACCAACCAGATAAACTTGCATCTCAACCTCTTGTCATTGAGTTTTAAAATAAATAACAAATAGTAAGCAAAAAAAAGCCAACCAACGGCATCAAGTATAATGACGTTGACTGGCTTTATTATAACAGACAGCTAAGGTCTAAAACGCTAGCTGCTTTTGAGCCCATAAATTATGACTATCTAACAACTACTATTGCTGTTCGTTTTCTAAGTCTTGAGCTTCCGTTACAGCAAGTGCAGTCATATTGACGATACGGCGAGCGGTTGCTGAAGGGGTTAAGATATGCACCGGCTTGTTTGCACCTAATAGGATAGGGCCAATAGAGGTGCTATTGGTTGCGGTTTTGAGTAAGTTAAAGGCAATGTTTGCCGCATCTAAAGTTGGTAAGATGAGTAAGTTTGCCGCACCCTTAAATCTAGTTGATGGGAAATCTTCTAGACGGATGTGCTCATTTAAGGCGGCATCGCCTTGCATTTCGCCATCAAACTCAAAGTCTACTTTCATGTCTAATAACAATTGGAATACTTTGCGCATTTTTACCGCACTAGCGCGGTTTGAAGTACCATAGCTTGAGTGTGATACTAAAGCAACTCGTGGGACAATACCGAAGCGATGCAGCTGATTGGCAGCCAATACAGTCATTTCAGCCAATTGCTCAGCCGTAGGATCTTCATGGATATAAGTATCAGCAATAAAGATATTACGGTCTTGCATCAATACAGCGTTCATTGCATAAAAGTCTTTGACGCCTTGCTTTTTGCCAATAACGCTTTCAACGTATTGTAGATGTAGCTGATAATGGCTAAAGGTACCACAAATCATGCCATCAGCATCGCCATTTTGTACTAGTAAAGCCCCAATTAAAGAGGTCTTACGACGTACATCACGACGTGCCAGCTCGATACTCACACCGCGACGTTTGTTCTGCTCATAGTAGCGCTGCCAGTAGTCTTTATAGCGCTCATCGTCATCAATATTGATGATAGTAATATTTTCACCGTCTTTTAGACGCAGACCTAGTCTGTTGATATTGGTTTCGATAATTGCTGTACGGCCGATTAAGATAGGTTGTGCCAGTTTCTCATCGACGACAACTTGTACCGCAAGCAGAACGTTATTATCTTCGCCTTCACAGTACACAATACGTTTAGGGGCAGATTTAGCGCGAGCAAAAACCGGCTTCATGACGAATGCTGAGTTATACACAAACTCAGATAGACGCTGACGATAGGCTTGCATGTCCTCGATTGGTAGCGTCGCTACACCTGAATCCATAGCGGCTTGGGCGACAGCAGAGGCAATCTCGATGATTAAGTTTGGCTCTAGAGGTCCTGGAATTAGATATTCACGACCGAAGCTCTTAACCGTCTCAAGGCTTTTGACGTTGGCTGTTGGCGTAGCTTCAACATGGGCCATAGCAGCGATTGCACGGACACAAGCGATTTTCATCTCTTCGTTAACTGTAGTTGCGCCTACATCTAATGCCCCACGGAAAATATAAGGGAAGCATAAAGCATTGTTTACTTGGTTAGGATAATCCGAGCGACCAGTAGCCATGATAACGTCAGGGCGAACGGCATGTGCTTCTTCTGGCATGATCTCTGGAGTTGGATTGGCAAGAGCAAAGATGATAGGGTCTTTTGCCATACGGCGAACCATATCAGCAGTAATAGTTCCCGGCATAGACAAACCTAAGAACATATCGACATCGTCCATGATCTCATCGATGTTAGTAGCTTGAGTATCACGAGCATAGCGCTGCTTAGTTTCGTCTAAGTTTTCACGGCTAGTTGTGATGATGCCACGAGAGTCAGAGACATATAAGTTCTCTTTGTTGACCCCAAGGGCACAAATAATATCTAGGCAAGAGATGGCAGCCGCACCGGCGCCAGAACAAACGATTTTGATGTCTTCGATTTTTTTATCGATAAGAGTCAAAGCGTTGAGCATAGCGGCAGCAACAATGATAGAAGTACCGTGCTGGTCATCATGGAATACTGGAATGTTCATGCGCTTACGTAATTCGCGCTCAATTTTGAAACATTCTGGCGCTTTGATATCTTCTAAGTTGATACCACCAAAGGTCGGCTCAAGAGCGGCAACCGCTTCGATAAATTTGTCAGGATCATTTTGGGCTATTTCTAGATCGAAAACATCGATACCAGCGAACTTCTTGAATAATACGCCTTTACCTTCCATAACGGGCTTAGAAGCTAATGGACCAATATTACCTAGACCAAGTACGGCAGTACCGTTAGTGATAACACCAACTAGGTTAGCACGAGCGGTATATCTAGCAGCTAGTTTTGGATCTCTTTCAATCTCAAGACAAGGTACTGCTACCCCCGGTGAATAAGCTAAGGCTAGATCACGTTGGTTAGCTAATTGCTTGATAGGGGTAACTGAAATTTTACCCGGTCGTGGAAACTCGTGGTAATGAAGTGCGGCTTGTTCAAATTGTTCTTTATCGGTATGTAGATGGTTATCGTCATTCATAGTGGCTGCCATGGTTGAAATAAATTGAAGTGAAAATGAACTTAAATATAAGGCTTACTGCCATAAACAATTAAAGGTCGTAAAATTTTAGCGGTTTAGCTTGCATAGATAATAGTTGCAATAAGCAGATAATGCGAGACAATCATCAAGTCAAAACGTGCTAGCAGCATCTTGTAAGCAACCAAAGGTCAAAAACAATTCTTCTAGCACTATTGCCAAGTCACTGACTAGTCAACAATAACACAAAATTCAGAGGTTAGTCATCAGTTGATAATCAATATTTCACACTCTAATAATGCCATAATAATAGTGACAATTAGTCAAATAAAGTAGGCAATAGAATGAAAGATACTGCCGCTATGTGCTACAGATGACTATTACTATCTGCTAAGACGAACAGCTTATCGGCTGCTGCACAGCATTAGGGGCTGGCGCAGCACTATCTGAGTCAACAGCAATCGCTTGTACCTGATAAGGGTTAGCCAATAACTGATAAACACGCTCAACTTCAGCAAACTCTCCTTGCTCGGCGGCATCAATAGCACGCTGTGCCATACTATTACGCAGTACATAAACAGGGTTGTTGTTTTGTAGGGCCGTTAACACTTGCTGTTTATCCACTTGCTGTAGTTGTAGCAGATAACGCTTATGCCACTGTTGCCAAACGCTTAATGCTTCACCCGTAAGCTCTGCTATGAGGGTAGTGAGTAGCTGCTGCTCGTAGGGATAGTTAACGGCGTCAACTATAGCTAACAAGGCACGAAAGCTATTAGTATAATCGAGTAGATTATCCTCGAGCAATGTCAAAAACTCAAAGGCCAAGCGCAAGCTCTCAGACTCGTGCGGCAGTCCCAGCTTACGACATAGCCCTTGCTGATAATGCTGCATGAATGTGGGCTCATATACTGATAAACAGTCATCCAAGCTTTCACGAGTAACGCCAGCTTGGGTCAGACGCATAAAGTGTGGGAGCCAAACATTAAGATTCCAGTGTCCAATAGCGGGCTGGTTTTGATAAGCATAGCGTCCACTATGATCGGAGTGATTGTTGATCCATGCTGGATTAAAGCGTTCCATAAAGCCAAATGGTCCGAAATCTAAAGTGCTACCAGTAATCGATAGATTGTCAGTATTCATCACCCCATGAGCAAAGCCAATCAGTTGCCAATCAGCAATCATTCGTGCATTACGCTCGACTACTGACTGCAAAAAAGCCAATACGGGTTGTTCGCTATCACGGCACTCAGGATAACAGCTGTCGATCATATAATCGGTGAATTCGCTGAGTAGGTCAGGGGCGAAGCTAGCAATCCATTCGATGTGACCAAGGCGAATATGAGTATCAGCGACTCGCATCAGTGCCGCACCAGCCTCGACACGTTCACGGCGTACAGGAGTATCAGTTACCACGAAGCCTAATGCATTAGAGGAGGGAATATCGAGCTGGTTGAGCGCATGGCCACATAAGTACTCACGAATAGTACTGCGTAATACCGCACGGCCATCACCCATCCGCGAGTAGGGCGTCAGACCACAGCCTTTTAGATGCAGGTCTTGGCGCTTATCATTATTATCGATTACTTGCGCCATCAGCAAGCCACGACCATCACCCAATTGTCCTGCCCATTGTCCAAACTGATGACCAGCATAAGCCATGGCTAGCGGTTCAAACTCAGCAGGTAGATAATGACCAGCCAGAATATCAACCCAGCGTGTCATCAAGTCGCTATCTTCTGTCCAGCCCAATTGCTCAGCTACCTGAGAATTGAAATGACCTACACGTGGGTTATTCAAGGGGACAGGAGGCTGACGATTATAAAGGCGCGGGTCTAAGTTGACATAAGTATTTTGGTAGCGCATAGCAACAATCCGTTATAGAAGTATTAGTGAATAAAACTACTATAACATAGCCATATTTCTAGGGCATGTTTGATCAGGCATAACTGGTTGCTGGTTTATAATTAACTAAGCATTAATGATACATAGCCTAAGCAATAATGTGTTGTTATCTAAGTACCATGGATAGCGTTTAGTTAATCAACGCGCTGTTACAGACAATACACTAAGCATGGATAGTTTAGTGAAACGTTGTAGGTCAATAGACTGAGTGAACAAAGCAACTGCCAGCGTACTTTTAAAAAGTAGCTATTGAAAAAATAGCTAGTGAAAAAGCAGCTTTAAAAAAGGACTTATTGAAAACATTACTTATTAATAACAGTGCTTGTTAACAACACTAACTATAAAAAATAGGCAATAAAAAACCCCCTAGCTCTTGAAGATAGGAGGTTTTTAAAATATATAAAGTTTAACTTATATTAGAACTAAGCGGCTTTGCTGTTATGACCAATAGAGCGGAAAGCCACCTTTAAGTTGTCATTATGCTCATGGATCTTCTGTTCGATATTGGCATACTCATGCTTAAGCTTATCATCAACTTCATGTAAGCGATCAGCAAACTCAGTCTTTTTCATCTCAATAGCTTTTGCTTTTAGCGCTTGCCATTCTTCAACGGTCTGAGTAAAGGCCTCAAATTCAAACTTGATACGATCCTGAAAAGTCTTCATAGCATGAGGAATATCTAGACCACCAGCATTGACTGTATCGATCTGTTGCTGTGCTTTTTTGAACTGCATTTGTACTTCAGCATGCTTGATAGTCGTATCATCAATAGTACGTAACTCAGTAGTCAAACCAACTTTTGATAATCCAGCAATCAACCATTTAGTTGGATCATACTGCCACCATTTGACTCCATTACGATAGTCGTATTGGAAGAAATGATGATAGTTGTGATAGCCTTCGCCCCAAGTAAACAGAGCCAAAAAGAAGTTATCACGGGCAGTGTTAGTATCAGTATAAGGACGTGAGCCAAACATATGACATAACGAGTTAATAAAGAAAGTGAAATGGTGAGTCAATACTAAGCGTAACAAGCCCGCTAGTACTAAAGTTCCCCATACATCACCTATCAACCAGCCAATCGCTGCTACTAAACCGACGTTAGCCGCTAGTACCCAAAGACCATAGTACTTATGTTGAATCTGCAAAGTTCTATCTTTAGTCAAGTCTGGAATGTTTTTGTAATCAAACTTACCACTAGGATAGTTCTTTAACATCCAACCAATATGACTGAAGAAAAATCCGCGCTTCGCTGAATACGGATCATCCATGCGATCATCAACATGACGATGATGACTACGGTGACCAGATACCCAATCAAATGCTGAACCTTGCACTGCTAGGGTTGAGCCTAACAACAAAAAGTTTTTTACAATAGGATGAGCTTTGTAGGCACGGTGAGCAAGCAGACGGTGATAGCCTGCAGTAATGCTGATACCCGTCCATACCATAAACGCACCAAATACACCCCAAACAGGCGCACTAACTTGATGGGTAAATAGATACCACGGAGTAATAACTGCAGCAGCAATTGGTGTGGTTATCAAAATAGTGGCTGGAATCCAGTTAATCGGTGCTTTTTTAAATTCAAGCTCACGAATATCAATAGGCTTCTCAGTAGAGAGAGTCTTATTGTTATCACTAGTGCTGGCGCTAGTTTTAGTATTAATACTAGTGTCATCATTAGCGGGAGACAGCTCATTAACGTTACTAGTTGCGGTAGGCTGCTCGCTAGCAGCTTCATTGGCTTTGCCTTCTTCATACCAAGTCTTTAGGCGTAATGCCTGAGTACCAGCGGTCTGAATAAGTATGTCGCTAGATTTGATAGCCAAACGTAAGCCTTTGAGCGGTAAGCCCATTGCTGTTTTTGCAATCATATAATATCCCTTACGGTATTAGTTTCAGCCTCTATATTACTCTAAAACTGATAGAAAGTGAACACCTATACACTAGAAAAATATTGCTAAATAACAATAGCTTGTATGAATAAGGCAATATATATAACCAGTATCTTATTAGCTCTCAGCAATTAGGCGAATATGTAATTGATTATGCAAATATGTTAACCAATTAACGCTGATAATTATTAAGTCGTTATAGGCAGGAGTTAATCGTTTAAGAAAAGTTAGCGGCTATTTATTCGCTAAATAAGCCATGCCAATCAAGTCGTTAGCCAGTAGCAGCATTCTATATTAATAGTTGACTGGGGATATCAGTGATAATGGTATCGACTTGCCAATGAACCAACTGTTTAGCAAATGCAATATCGTTGACGGTCCAAGCGCTTACCCGCAAATCATAACGGTGACAGTAATCGATCACTTGTTTGTTGAGTAGTAAATAGTGAATACCTAAGCTGCTACAGCCAAGTTGTAAAGCGGTGTGGGGTGCACGGTTCAACAGCTTGGCGTCACGTACTAGTAGGCCACGTGCCATAGGTGCTAATAGTTTATTGCGTTGTAGCTGAGCTAACAGTTCTACATCGAAGCTAGTGAGCACAATGGGTAGGCGAGCTAAAGGACTGTCAATTAAATAGCGGCATAAGGCATGCACCAATTTTGGATGATTGGTTCGGCTATGAGTTTTTATTTCCAACTCAATATGAGTGAACTGAGTTGGCGGTTGCACGGTTTTCAATAAAGTATTAGAGCTGGTCTTAGTAGCCCTAGGTTCGGCTAACGCCAATGAATTATTAAGCCGCTTTTTTTGTGGCTCTACCAGCGAGGGTTTTAAGGTATGCATTTTTTTTGCTGGCGATGCTACGGCTAAGGCCTGTGCTAGCTGGTCTAAAGTAATGATTTGATGACCTAGTTGTAAGTGACGTTGAATCTCCACTAAGCTCATTTGGTCAATACGAGATTGTAGTCCGCACAGGCGCTGTAGAGTATCATCATGGAAGACCACTAAATGTCCATCAGCGGTCAACTGCACATCGAACTCAATACCTGCTAAGCCATGCCGCTTTAACTGATTAGCATGTTCAAAGCCGGAAAAGCTGTTCTCTAGTGCTTCATAGCGTGCACCACGATGACCTAGAAGTTGGGTATTGGCAAGCTCTATCATAAGGGTATAGTCAAGGGTTAAGGAGTAGGGGGTATAACACTCAGATATTAAGGATAAACCACTAACGGTTAACGCTTGATATCGGCTTTATTGCTCTGCTAAAAATAGAAGGCGACTGAGTTTATTCAAACCATATATAAAGTTTAGCGTTTATAAATGAAATTATTATGGCAATCTAATCAATAGTTTGTTATGTTTTTGCAACTATTAGTCTGTTTTGTGACTATTGACTGTATTTATTTCTATATCTTTAAGCTGGGGTAATGAACATCTGTGTCAAACACCGTATAATAGCGTGATTTTAAGCCCTATCATTGCAGCTTTGATAAGTGCAAAACTTTTAGTAAGCTTAGATCAGTACTTAGTCTAATGACTAATGAATCAATCTACGACTATAAAGCTAGTCAACAACTATGAAACCAAGCACTGACGATAGTAGCGCAAATGGTAAAATCAGGAGCAAGACAAGTATGAGTACAGCGAGTAATAGCATAATCAAATGGTCACAAGTTGCCGGTATTGGTTTATTATGCAGTTTGGCCGTCGCTGGGTGCAATCGCTCAGAAAAAGTAGATCAAGAAGAGCTTGATAATACTGAGGAAGCAGTAGTAGTCAATGATGGTGCAGTAGCTCCTGTAATCGCCTGTGATAATCCGCTGGTACAAGATCGCCTGAGAAGTGCATTAAAAAACACTTTAAATCAGCAAGCTCAGAGCTTATCTAGTAGCTATGCTAATGCGGTAGAAGTCAGTGTTGACCCTAGTTCAGTTACTAGTAAAGTTAATGGTATTTTGATCGATGTGCAAAATGCAGCAGTACTGCAAGAAGCCAATGCCAACGGTATGACTACTTGTCAAGCTAGTGTCAGTATGACTTTGTCTAGCGAAGACCTGTATCAAGCCAGCCAATTACAAGCTGCTAATAACCAACCAAGCTTACAAACTCGTTTGGCTCAAGCCAATATTCGTATCAATAATAATATGTTGGTCGATGATGCCTTTACTTATGTAGTAGCTGCTAAAGATGGACAAATCCAAGCTCGTATCGCTGGAGAGTCTACGCTAGTCACTATAGTGTCTGAAGTCATGGCAGGTTCTACAGTGAAGTCAGTTATCGACAATCAAAGAGCTCAGCGTCAACAACAGCAGGCCGAACGTCGTAGTGAAGGCGCCGCGCAAAGAAACAACAATCGTGTTGAGCGTCCGAAGCCGCAAGTAGTAAGACCGCTTGAAGCTACGCGTCCAGTACAGCCTGTGCGTCCGGTTCAGCCAGTAACGCCGCCGAAGATTAATCAAGACAGTGGACAGAGCAGTACGCCAAGCAAACCACAAACTAGTAGCCCAGCAGCGACTCCTAGCACTAGCAGTAGTACTAAGGCTCCAGCTACTGCACCTAAAGATGACAGTATCGATATGGTAATCATTGAAGATGGAAGTGCTGTTTATTAATAAGCTATCAATAGCTGATTAACCACTATCGATTGATGATTTTAGTAATAGGTTTTGATGATTGCTATTAATGGTTTAGCGCTTATGCTGATAGTATCAACTAAGCGTTAAGTTAATAGTTATCCTAAACCATAAAAAATGCTCGCAACCCCTATAACGGCTGCGAGCATTTTTTATGGTTTATACTTATGCATTACTGAGGCAGTAGTGATGCATTACTGAGGCAATACTTATATAGTTATTGAAGCCAGCAGTGCTACTAGCTTTAAATTAATTTTGTGGGTTAGGCAAGTTCTGTAATACTTGGTTATCCCACAATACTTCAGAGACTTGTTTAGGATCAGTACAGAATCTTGCTGCTACAAACAACCAGTCCGATAAGCGGTTGACTAAACTTACCGCTGTACTACGAATGGCTTGTGGACTCTGCTGTTGTAACACCACCGCTTGGCGTTCAGCGCGGCGACAAACCGTACGAGCGACATGTAGCTGGCTGACTAACAGTGAGCCTGTGGGTAAGATAAAATCTTTTAGCGGCGGTAAATGCTCGTTCATGGCATCGATTTGCTGCTCTAGCCAGTCGATGTGAGTGGCATTAATACCTTCATACTCAGGCATTGCCAGCTCACCACCGATATTGAATAATAAATGCTGGATAACGACTAATGCTTGATTAAAATCAGTAGCAGCTTGCTGTTGTAAACGCTCAGGTAAACAGCTATTGGCGATAGCATTGCTAAAGTGAGCGCGCACTAAGCCGATATGGGAGTTAAGCTCATCGATATCACCCATTACACTAAATAAGTCATCAGCCTTGCTTACACGGCTACCATCTGCCATGCCAGTAGTACCATCATCTCCGGTACGAGTATAAATTTTGCTTAAGCGATTGCTCATTATTATTCCTTATTTGTTTATAATTAGCTATTTATCAGTCGATGTTTAGGACTGTCATTACCATTGTAGTATTTTAATGCTATTTTCGCTAAGATAGATTGCTATTAAAGTAGGGTAGCAGCTTTAAGGCGCTCAAGTTCACGCAAATAGCGTCTAGTTAACGAGATTATAGTAAACTGCTGCTACTTTACTTTTTATTATCATTAATATTATTGTTAATACTTTCACTTACAAGGCTATTTTATGATCACCACACCTCTTGCCGATGCCATGTCGCAGCTGTCTATTTATGATTCGATGACAGGAGCAAAGCAGACCTTCACGGCGCTTAACGCCGGTAAAGTGGGCATGTATGTGTGTGGAATGACGGTTTATGATTATTGTCACATTGGCCATGCCCGAGTGATTGTCGCCTTCGACATGGTGGTACGCTGGCTGGCGCAATTGGGTTATAAGGTCAACTATGTACGTAATATTACTGATATAGACGACAAGATTATCGCCCGTGCGCTGGAGAATAAAGAAGATATTGCAGCCTTGACTCAACGCTTTATCGAAGCGATGCATGAGGATGCTGATGCTCTTGGTTGCCTAGCGCCGGATGCTGAGCCTCGTGCGACTGACCATATCAATGATATGCAGCAGATGATCGAGATTTTGATTAATGGCAACTATGCTTATGCGGCAGATAATGGTGATGTTTATTATGCGGTCGATAGCTTTGCCGATTATGGCAAACTCTCCAAACGCAATCTCGATGAGATGCAAGCTGGCTCACGAGTAGAAGTTGAAACCGTTAAACGCAACCCATTTGACTTTGTGTTATGGAAAGCGGCAAAACCGAACGAGCCGCAGTGGGCATCCCCTTGGGGCCAAGGACGTCCAGGCTGGCATATTGAGTGTTCAGCGATGTCGATCAAATGCTTAGGTAATACTTTTGATATTCATGGCGGTGGTCATGACTTACAGTTCCCGCATC
Organism: Psychrobacter urativorans; assembly: GCF_904846695.1. Classification (GTDB taxonomy): domain Bacteria; phylum Pseudomonadota; class Gammaproteobacteria; order Pseudomonadales; family Moraxellaceae; genus Psychrobacter; species Psychrobacter urativorans. The sequence continues at coordinate 225,514 of NZ_CAJHBR010000002.1, read as the reverse complement.
ATGAGAATGAGATTGCGCAGTCAGAGGCCAGCACTGGTTGTGAGTATGCACGCAACTGGATGCACGTCGGCTTTATTAACGTTGATGGCGAAAAGATGTCCAAGTCGCTAGGCAATTTCTTTACCATTCGTGAGGTCATGGCTAGATATTTACCTGAAACAGTAAGATTTTTCTTATTGTCGAGCCATTATCGTAGCCAAGTGAACTTTTCAGATGTGGCTTTAGATGAAGCCCATAATAGCTTAAGTAGATTATATCAGGCCTTAAAAAGTGCCGAGCAGCTGCGCAATGAGATCTTAGTGCTCGATGACGCTATTATCAATAGCGCTTATGCTAGTACCGCTGGACGAGACTTTATAGCAGCGATGAATGATGATTTTAATAGCTCGGCGGCTACTAGCATACTGTTCGGGTTGGCACGTGATATTAATAAAGCTATCAAAGCTGAGGATGTCGATACTGCTTGGCAGGGCGCGCAGCAGCTTAAAGCTTTAGCGCAAGTGCTAAACATATTACAGCAACCAGTACAGCAGTTCTTGCAAGCCGTCATTGGTGATAAGGCCGACGATAGTCTCACTGATGGCGTTATCGATGATTTGATCATTGAACGGGCCAATGCCAAAAGCAATAAAGATTTTGCGCGTGCTGATGAGATTCGGGTGCAGCTAAAAGACGCTGGTATTGAGTTAGAAGACAGCCGTAGCGGGACTACGTGGCGACGTGCATAATGAGCTTGGGGTAATAGTTGGCTTTATAGTTAATCATTTAACCCAGCAAGCTAGAGACTCTGAGCACAAGCGAAAATATAACATGCGAGCAAGCGTCATATTTGCTATAATATGGCGTTATTTTAGCGGGATAATTAAGTCATTGTGAGCCATTAGCTGCTTTATTGCTTATCGCTACTGACGATAGATTAATTGAGCACTGTTTTACCTTTGCTTCGGCCTGGTCTTATGAGTAGTTAAGCATCGTTTGCATAAGGTCTAATCAGGCTAAGCAAAAACCAATAGTAACTGTCTGTATTTAGTCGTTACTAATTATCAGTGGTTTCAACCCGCTCTAATTTATTATCTTGATCTCAAGCTCCCTCCCATCAAAATAACCACTATTAGGGGTATGTATGTTACGTATTGTCGATGAAGCCTTCACTTTTGATGACGTGTTATTGTTACCAGCCTATTCTGAAGTTCTCCCAAAAACAGCCAACTTAACCACGCGACTGACCAAAAGTATCACCTTGAACTTACCGCTAATTTCTGCGGCTATGGATACAGTGACAGAGTCTGAAATGGCCATTACTATGGCGCAGTTAGGCGGTATGGGTATTCTACATAAAAACATGGATATCATTCAGCAGGCAACCCAAGTTCGCCGAGTCAAAAAATTCGAAGCCGGTACGGTAGTAGATCCTATTACTGTCTATCCGGAAATGTCTATCGGTGAGCTGCTAAAGTTAACGCAAGACAACAATATCTCTGGGGTGCCAGTAGTTGAAAAAGGTACTGATAAAGTAGTAGGTATCGTCACCCATCGTGATTGGCGTTTTGAGACTAATCTGTCATTGCCAGTCAGTCATATCATGACGCCAAAAGAGCAGTTAGTCACCGTACATGAAGGTGAAAGCAACGAAAATATCAAAAAGCTGCTTCATGAGCATCGCATCGAAAAAGTTATTGTCATCGATGATGACTTCCGTTTGCGCGGTTTAATCACCGTCAACGACTTTGCCAAAGCCGAGAATAATCCTAACGCTTGTAAAGATGATCAAGGTCGTTTGCGTGTTGGCGCAGCAGTTGGTACGGGCGCAGATACTCAAGCGCGCGTTGAAGCTTTGGTTGGCGCTGACGTCGATGTCATCATAGTTGACACTGCACATGGTCATTCAAGAGGGGTGATCGATAAAGTTGCTTGGATCAAAAAGAACTTCCCACATATTCAAATCATCGGTGGCAATATTGCTACAGGCGATGCTGCTAAGGCGTTACGTGATGCTGGTGCTGATGCGGTAAAAGTAGGTATCGGTCCTGGTTCAATTTGTACTACTCGTATTATCGCTGGTATTGGTGTTCCGCAAATCTCGGCTATCGATAATGTGGCTAGTGCGTTACAAGACAGTATCCCACTAATTGCTGATGGCGGTATTCGTTATTCAGGCGATATGGCTAAAGCTATCGCTGCGGGCGCTTCTTGTATTATGGTCGGCTCATTAATGGCAGGTACTGAAGAAGCACCAGGCGAAGTTGAGCTATTCCAAGGCCGTTACTACAAAGCTTATCGTGGTATGGGTAGTTTAGGAGCTATGTCAGGCGACAACGGCTCATCAGACCGTTACTTCCAAGACGCTAAAGATGGAGTTGAAAAACTGGTTCCTGAAGGTATCGAAGGTCGTGTGCCTTATAAAGGTCCAGTAGCAGGTATCGTCAATCAATTGGTCGGTGGCTTGCGCTCCTCGATGGGCTATACCGGTTGTGCCACTATTGAGGATATGCGCACTAAGCCGCAGTTCATCAAAGTGACTTCAGCTGGGATGAAAGAGTCGCATGTTCATGATGTACAAATCACTAAAGAGGCGCCTAACTATCGAGTCAATTAGGTCTTATTAGCACCCAGATACAGACAGTCAACGATGCTTATACATTGTTGGCTGTTTTTTTGTAAAATAAGTCAGTCTTAGCAATAACAGAGGTTGTTTTTGGCGGTTTAGGTTATGATGGTTTTTTTAAAATCATAAACTTAGGTCTCTACTATAGCGCTTCAAATAATATTAATAAGATAGTAGATTTAAAAAATAGTTTAATAAGAGAGGTCTTAGTATGTTAATGCTCAAGGTCTTAGCACTTTTATGAGTTAGCAAAAGGATATAACGACAATGAGTTACTTTGGTACTGATGGTATTCGTGGAAAGTTCGGTGAGTTGCCTATCACCCCTGATTTTATTTTGAAGCTAGGCTATGTCACCGGCCAAGTGCTTATAGAAAACAATAACAGTAGCCGTAGACCTAGTGTGGTGATTGGTAAAGATACTCGACTATCAGGTTATGTGATTGAAGGCGCATTGCAAGCAGGTTTCAATGCTGCTGGGGTCGATGTACACATGCTAGGGCCTCTGCCTACACCAGCTATCGCTCATTTAACTCGTAGTTTTAATGCTGATGCAGGGGTAGTTATCTCCGCCTCTCATAATCCTTATTTTGATAACGGTATTAAGCTGTTTTCAGGAGATGGCAAAAAGCTAACTGATGAGATGCAAAACGCTATTAATGACAAGTTAAGGGCCATTATGAGCCCTGCAGATGGCGCAGATGCTAGCGAGTTAATGCCCATAGTAGATCCGGCAAACTTAGGTAAAAACCATCGTATCGATGATGCAAAAGGCCGTTATATAGAATTCTGTAAAGGCAGCTTCCCTTATCAATATGATTTGGCTCATTTGACGATAGTGATAGATTGCGCTAATGGAGCTGGGTATAGCGTGGCGCCTAGAGTATTGCGTGAGCTTGGCGCTACAGTAATAGCAATCAATAACAAACCAGATGGTCTCAATATCAATGCTGATTGTGGTTCTACCCATCCTGAAGGCTTGCAACAAGCAGTAATAGAACATAATGCTGATGTCGGTATTGGCCTCGACGGTGATGGCGATCGTATCGTCATGGTCGATGAAATGGGCAACCTAATCGATGGTGATGGTATTTTGTATCTATTAGCGACGCAAGGTAAGCAACAAGCCGCTGGGGTAGTGGGTACCTTGATGAGTAACATGGGCCTAGAGCTAGCCTTACAAAAGCTCGGTATTGGCTTTACTCGTGCTAAAGTTGGCGATCGCTATGTGATGCAAGAGCTAGACGCTAATGGCTGGATACTAGGCGGCGAGCCCTCAGGACATATATTATGCTTAGATAAGAGCCGTACTGGTGATGCTATTATCGCCGGCTTGCAAGTGTTAGCTGTGATGCAAGAGCAAGGTAAGGCTTTGAGTACCCTTACCGAAGGTTTTGAAGTATTGCCGCAAAAGCTAGTCAATATACGCCTGGCAAAAATGCAAGACCCTTTTGCTCATGCAGAATTAGTAAGCGCTTTTGATAAAGCAACAGCGACTCTAAAAGGGCGCGGCCGTCTACTTATTCGCCAGTCAGGTACTGAGCCGATGATCCGAGTCATGGTTGAGTCAGACGATGAAATAGAGTGCGATGTTATGGCTAACGGCTTAGCTGATCATATCAAAGCGGTGCTAAATTAATAGCTGACCATCCTAGCGGTATGGTATAAGCTATAATGAGTTAGCGGTATTCTATACCTAGTAATAATATCAATAAATGACTAAGGATAAGTTATGAGTATGGATTTCACCGATCAGCGTTTGTCATACGAGAAAGGTACTCTCGATCAACAGTCAGTGCCAGCTTCACCATTTGAGCTGTTAAAAAGCTGGGTCAACGAAGCCACTGACCAGCAAGTAAAAGAACCTTATGCGATGAGCTTAGCCACTTGCGGCGCTGACCAAAAGCCAAGCGTGCGTATTGTACTGATGCGTGAGATTACTGACAAGGGCGTGGTGTTTTATACCAATTATGATAGTGCTAAAGGGCAAGATATCGCTGAAAACCCTAACGCTGAAGTACTGTTCTTTTGGCATGAGCTTGAACGTCAAATTCGTATCAGTGGTCACGTCGCTAAGATTGATGCTGATAAGTCAGCTGAATACTTTCAAAAGCGTCCACATGACAGCCAAGTCGGTGCGTGGGTCAGTCAACCACAAAGTGGCGTAGTCGCTAGCCGTGCGCTAATGGAAGATAAGTTCGAGCAGCTACAAAATCAATATCCACAAGGCGAAAAGGTGCCAACTCCAGCGTTTTGGGGTGGCTACGAGATTACTATTAATGAGATTGAGTTTTGGCAAGGGCGCGCCAATCGGGTACACGACCGTATTGTCTATAGTCATAATGCGGATAGTAATGATTGGACTACTAAGCGTCTATTGCCATAACTATTTAAGCGCTAGTTAGCCAATAGCGTATTTTTAATAATTTGCTTTTAATGGTTTGCTTTGAATACTGTATTTTTAATGATTTGCTTTGAATACTGTATTTTTAATGGTTTGTTTTTAGCAGTAAAAAGCCACTCTCAAGCCCTATTTTAATAAGGTTTATCGAGTGGCTTTTTATTACTTATTTTTACTAATTATAATCAATATTTTTCTGCTTTTAGCGGTTATCAGTACTAGAAGCATTACCAGCATTAGTATCGACATCTACTGAGACTGACATACCAGGACGCAACTGGGCTAGACCTGCTTGGCCCTGATCTAAGTCAATACGTACTGGGATACGCTGAGCTATTTTAATATAGTTGCCTGTAGCTGGGTTAGCAGCGCCAGCACTGAACTCGCTGCCAGTCGCCGGTGAAATATTACTAACATGACCTGTGAACTTCACCCCGCCTAGAGCATCGACGTGGACCGTAGCCACTTCACCTATCTTCATATTAGCTACTTGGGTTTCTTTAAAGTTGGCAATAATCCATACGCCTTTTGGCACAATATACATCAGCTGAGTACCAGCATTAACGAACTGTCCTACTTGCACACTGACTTGACTGAGCTGTCCAGCTTCAGGAGCGCTAATAATAGCATTATCTAAATTAATCTGTGCTTGCTTAGCTGCCGCTTCAGCATTTTTAATATTGGCATCTAGTGATGAGCGATTACCACTGGTCTTCTTGCTGGCTTGTTTGGCGGCTTGTAGATTAGCTTGGGCTTGCTGGACGGCGGCTTGAGCTTTAGCCAGTTGCGCTCTAGTATGAGCCACTTCTGCCTTTGACACAGCACCGATAGAATCCAAGCCTTGATAGCGATTGACATCTTCTCGAGCGCTATCAACACTCACCTTAGCACTATACAAGTCAGCCTCGCGCGCCTCGATTTGCGCCTGACTAGTACCAGTATCTTGCTCGTTGCTAGAGCGGTTAGAGACTGCTACTTCAATATTGGCCTGCGCCTGTTCTAGCTGCTGCTGAAAAGTGCGATCGTCTATCTTGATTAGCAGATCACCAGTTTTTACATTGGCGAAGTCTTCCACATTGACCTCAGTAACATAGCCTGATACTTGCGAGCTAATGACCGTAGTCTGACCTTTGACAAAGGCATTATTAGTCTGCTGAACAGTCGGGGTGAAAGGCGGTAGTTTCCAAGCATAGAGTATCAGTGCTACCCCAATGATAATCAGCGCAATCAATAAGCCTAAATTAAGGTAAGACTTCTTTTTAGGCGACCAACCTTCAGCACTAGGGATAGGCTCTTTAGGTGGCATTGGTGGCTGATCAGCTTCAGCGGTCACTGGCTCTGTGGTTGATGAAACAGCAGCTGGCGAAACCTCATTAGGTTCTGCTGCTAGGTTATCGTCTTGCGTAGGTGCGATAACCGTTTTGCTGAGACTAGTACTAGGCTGTATGGGGGCTTTGGGCGCTGTAGCGTCAGTTGGCATCTGAGCTTGTTGGCCGTTGTTATCAGTGCCATTGGTTTTATCTGGGCTCACGACGCGCTCCTAAAAATTTGAATAAACATAAAAAGTAACTTCTATAGTAATAGGGTCTATTAAACATTAACCAATAGTCACTATTGATAGCTAGTAAGGCCAAGTATACCAACAGTGATTAGCGTTATTTTGGTTCACGCATTTTAGCAATGGCAGCCAGCTCTTTAGCCAATGGATTAATTTTATGATAGCGATAATATAAGTAATTAATCAATAGAATAATGACAGTAATAGTCGCTATACTGCCCATCAAAAAGAATAAATCATCATAAGCTGCGACCGTTGCTTGCTGCTGAACGCCTTGTAATACTCGTGCTACTGCGGCAATGCTTGCTTGTGCTGAATCCGTAGTTTGGCTCAATAAGCCACCACGTATCCCTGCTACTTGTCCCGCTAGCGCAGGATCGCCTAAATTTACAGCGCCAACCATATCGGCGTAATGGACCTTAGTGCGAATGGTAGTAAAAGCCTGAATAGCAGCGGCACCAGCAAGGCCACCAATAGTTTGCGAGATACCAAAGATCACCGAAAAGCTAATGATGTAGGCTGGGCCATTAGCCAGCGCACGAAACATACCCTCAAACACCATCGGCCCCATAAAATAAATGGCGGCAAAGGCAATCATAAACTGACTGGCATAAAACATATAAGGCGCTGAGTTCACTGATACGCCGGTGTCTATCCAAGCGCCTAAAGCAATCAATGCTACCGCAAAGATAACTGGTCGGCGTAATTCCATCGCATTAGTACGAAAAACACTAATCGCTAAAGCTAGTACACTGGCTGCCAGTACCACTATATAAAAAGTAATCAATTGATCGTTGCCGTAGCCTAAGTTGGCTAATAATCCTGCTGCGCCTACGCTCTGCTCAGACAGCAAAATTCGCATGGTTGCACCAGTAATCATAAAAGCAATAATGTTGCGGCTACGCATCCAACGTACTTGCAGCATAGGATTTTTGCGATGCGTTTCGATCCATAGCGCAATACTAATAGTAATCACTGCGATGATAAGGGGATAACTCAGCCAAGGCGTGCTCCACCACTGAATCCTACCTTGTACGAAGAATACGCATAATGCGGCTAAACCACTAGCAAAAAAGGCAAAGCTCAAAATATCGAGTTTTTCAAATACTTTTTCGGTAATACCTGCTGGCAGCTCGAGAATATTCATTAAGCCAAAGCAGATCAGCGCTAAGCCTACTTCAAATAGAAATAGATTCTCTAGCTGACCATCGATAGCAAGGTAAGGGGAGATAATACGTGATAACGGAATACCTAGCTGTACTAAGCCAAAGCCCAAAATTAAGCCACTAATACGCTTAGCTGCTGGCATTCCTTGCAGACAATAAAATATCGATAGCACAGTCATAGCACTAGCGACCACACCACTAAAGCCCCTCGCCACGATTTCTAAATAATAAGAGTCAATTTGGATGCCCGTAGTAGTCGTTAATAGTCCACTACTCACTAGCCACTGCATGCTAGTGGCGGTTAATAAAAAGAACAAAGTAATTTTGCTAAACAGTGACATACCAAACTGCTGACGTATCTTGTATAGCAGTACGGTAATACAAGCATTAGTCATATTATAAGCGACCGATATCCAGCCACCTTCGACTGGGGTCAGACCCATTTCACCTTGAATTTGAGTTAGATTGGCTACCAATAGACCGTTTTGAAAGCTGGCGGTTAAACCAATAAAAATACCGATGAGCAGATAGAGTACCTTGCGAGGCACAGGATGATCGGGGGTAGCAGGCGAGCCCACCATAAACGGCTGTTCATGCGGCTTAAATTGATATTCGTTACTCATGAGGGTACAGAATTCTATGTAGAGAGAAGAGGTAAGGACTTAGCCGATCTTTAAAGCCAGCAAAAATACTATCAAAGTAAAGCTAAGACCCATTTAAATGAATAAGGACAGGACGGTGTACTGCCACTAGTTCCTTAAACTATGCGCCTACAATGATTCTATTAGACCGTTTTACTGCCACTTTAAAAACACGGTATTTTAAAAACGGTATTTTAAAAACGGTATTTTAAAAGAACGCTATAAATCCGCTTATAAAGCAATAGCTAACGAAAGCCTATCAGTGCCAAAGTCTAATATTTAACGAACTTTCGACTACCATACAAAAAATAGCCCAAGAGTCGCTTGAGCTATTTTATCATATTTTTAGTTAGGCGTTCACTTGCTTACAGTGGCCAGTTCAGGTTTAAACTCTACTATCGAGTTTCATCGTGATTAGCTTCTAGGCGCATTGCCCGTTGATAGCTATCGAGACTGGCAAGCTGTAGGGCATACTGTTTGATATGGGAGTAATTATCCAATTGCTTGCGCTTAGCGAGCATGATTAGATCAAAAGACAACATAAAATCAGCACCACTAAGCTTATTGCCGACAATAAAAGACTTACCCTCAACCATAGTGTTTAAGTAATTCAGCAGTCTATGTTTTTCTTCACTAATATAACTATCTAGAAAAGCGTTATCGACTATCCCTGATTTTTTGGTGAAGAGCTCAAGCAATAAAGGCACCATTAGCGAGCTTTCAGCAAAATCAATCCATTGTAAATAGTGACCATAGTCAGTGCTCGTAGAGGCTGGGCGCAAACGCTCTGGTGCAAAGCGTTCAATCAATAGCTGAGTGATAGCACCTGATTCTGAATATAACTCACCATCCATCTCGATGACTGGTGATTTACCTAGTGGATGCACCGCTTTTAAACTATCGGGTGCTAAATTAGTCTGCGCATTACGCTGATGACTAATAATCTCATAAGGTTGGCCCAATTCTTCTAACAGCCATAAAGTACGCAGTGAGCGAGATTGGTTAAGATGATGCAGTCTGATCATGATAGTAGCCTTGGTTGCAGTAATGCTTTTTATTAATGTTGCAGTCTTGCGAGTAAGCGCTTGGCAGCTTCCTCTGATGATGCTGGATTCTGTCCGGTGATTAATAAACCATCTTCAACCACATAAGACTGCCAGTCAGCGACCTTTTGGTAGTTACCACCATTAGCTTTTAGCGCATCTTCTACTAAGAAGGGCACGACATCAGTAAGGCCAACTGCCTCTTCTTCTGAGTTAGTAAAGCCAGTAACGGTTTTACCTTTGACCAAATATTCACCGTCAATTTTGACATTCTTCAAAGCGGCAGGCGAGTGACAAACAAAAGCAACCGGCTTGTCTTGCTTAACAAAAGTCTCAATCAAATTGATAGAGTCTTTATCAACTGCTAAATCCCATAATGGACCGTGACCACCAGGATAAAACACAGAATCAAAATCTTCAGCTTTCATATCAGCCAGTTTTTTAGTATTGGCAAGATGCTGTTGAGCATCAGTGTCGTCTTTAAAACGGGTGGTATCTTTGGTTTGCGTATCTGGCGTATCACTACTAGGATCAAGTGGTGGTTGACCGCCAGCAGGAGAGGCAAGAGTAATAGTCACTCCAGCGTCAAGAAAAGCGTAGTAAGGGGCGGCAAACTCTTCTAGCCAAAAGCCAGTTTTTTTACCAGTATCACCTAGACGATCATGAGAAGTCAGTACCATTAGAATATTCATATTTATCCCTATTTATTAGTTTTACTTATTTATATTTTTTTACTTATTGACAGTTAGTAATCAGTTTTTATAATAAATAATTAAAAGCCGACTACTAACCGTAGCTGTTTTTTACTGTAATTACTGATGAATAATGTTAAGAATTAGTTAACTTCAGCAACTTTTATTACTGTTTTGCCAAAGTTGTTACCCTCTAGCATGTCAAAGAACGCTTGCGGCGTTTGAGCTAAACCTTCGACTTGATGTTCTTTAGTTTTTACGGTGCCAGACTCGACCCAAGCACTCATAGTTTTTAGAAACTCTGGGAAATGGTCGCCATATTCTTCAAAGATAATAAAGCCTTTGATCGTTAAGCGTTTACTGAGAATATTACCCATCAGGACACTTAAGCGATCTTTACCATCTGGCAAATCAGTGGCGTTATATTGAGATACTAAGCCACATACTGGAATACGGGCATGAGCATTCAATAGGGGCAATACCGCATCAAATACTTTGCCGCCGACATTTTCATAATAGATATCGATACCTTTTGGACAGGCGGCTTTTAGCTGCTCGGCAAAGTCATCAGCGTGATGATCAATACAAATATCAAAGCCTAACTCATTAACGGCATAAGCACATTTTTCTGCTCCGCCAGCCACGCCTACAGTATGTAACCCTAACTGCTTACCGACTTGACCGACGGTTGCGCCAACAGGACCAGTAGCTGCTGCTACTACTAAGGTTTCGCCTTTTTGCGGCTTACCAATATCGGTCAGACCCATATAGCCGGTAAAGCCTGGCATACCCAACACCCCTAAGCCGTACGAAGGGTTAGCCATATCTTTATCAAGTTTTAGTACGCCCTCGCCATCGCTGACGCTATAGTCCTGCCAGCCTGAATTCGATACTACTAAGTCACCAACAGCAAAATTAGCCAAATTAGACTCAACTACTTGCGCTACAGTTCCGCCCAGCATTACATCTCCTATCTGTAACGGGTCAGCATAGCTGGCAGCATCACTCATACGTCCGCGCATATAAGGGTCAAGCGATAAATATATAGTGCGCAGTAACATCTGACTCTCATTTGGGGTAGGAATACTACCAACAGCCAATTCAAAGTTATCGGCAGTCGGTGCGCCATGTGGGCGACTAGCCAGTTTGATTTGACGGTTTGTTTTGACGGTTTGTTGTTCAAATGGAGTATCAAAGCTCATGGTAAGCTCCTTATTTTATTTATAATGGCTGGTAATGTTTATTTAATATTAGTAGCGGCTGGCCAGTGAGCAGCTACTATTTAGTGCTTTTTAAACCCCTATTAGTGCTTTTTAAACGCATAGTTTCAGGCTTTAGCGTTAAGCAGGACTAGTTAACGCCCGCTCTAGAATACGGCGTGACACTGCTAAGTCATTGTTACCATGCTCACCCAGCTTGACCATTTTATGCACTTCTAACTGCTTGATGATAGGATCAATAGCCGACTGATCTAAGTCAGCGTCCGCTAGGCTGACTGGTAGTCCAAGCTCACGGAAGAAGTTTTCGGTGTGGACGATAGCCGCCTCAATAGTCGCCTCATCATCTTGTGCGGCATCAGAACTGATATTCCAGACATTATGTGCGTATTGCAGCAACTTATCTTTTTTGCTGTCCTTCAATTCACGCATGACAGATGGTAAGACAATCGTTAGAGTACGAGCATGGTCGATTGCATGCAATGAGGTCAACTCATGACCAATCATATGCGTTGTCCAATCCTGTGGTACACCAGTACCAATCAGGCCATTGAGCGCCATGGTTGCGGTCCACATTAGGTTTTTACGTGTCTCCAGATTCTCTGGATCTGCTTTAACCGCAGCGCCTTCTTCAATCAGAATTTTTAGCAAGCTCTCAGCAAAGCCATCTTGCACTTTTGCATTGACTGGATAGGTCAGATACTGCTCCATCACATGCACAAACGCATCAGCAACACCGTTCATCACTTGACGTTCAGGTAAAGTGAAAGTTTTAGTAGGGTCTAAAATAGAGAATTTAGGGAAGGTAAGCGGGTTACCAAATGGTAGTTTTGCTTGGCGTTCGCTATAGTTAATCACTCCGCCTGAATTCATCTCAGAGCCAGTCGCTGGAATAGTTAACACGGCTCCTAAGTCGATAGCAGAGTCAAGATTTCTACAATAACTAGTAAGGGCATCCCAAGCTTGTTCACGTGATACTGTGCCATCTTCTTCAGTAAGTGATGACACTAGCGCCACAAATTTACTGCCATCAATCACTGAACCACCACCGACCGCTAATAAGAAGTCAATATTATGCTCGTTGACCATATCAGCCGCTTTTAGCAAAGTAGTAAATTCTGGGTTGGCTTCAATACCGCCAAACTCAAATACTTGACGTTCACCATTTGCAGATAGAGCGTTTTTTACTTCATCTAAGGTGCCAGTACGTTGCGCTGAACCGCCACCATAAGTAATAAGTACGCGCGCATTAGTCGGAACTAATTCTGATAATTGTTTGATTTGGTTCTCGCCAAAGACGATGCGTACTGGATTGTAATATTGGAAATTATTCATAAGATTCCTAATGGGTATAAGAGTATGTTAAGTATGAAATGAGGGTAGTAATCCTCAATGGAGGTTATGCATATTGTTTGCATCTGCCCGCATTGTACATTAATTAGACCGGTCGTCTAGTAGTCATTTATTAATAGTTACAAAACTATCTTATAGACGCCTAACAAAAATCAGTGTTAAGTAGGGGTATATCAGCGATACTCTAGGTTAAGAAAATCTAATTGAATGCTAACAGGACTAACTATGAAAGGGTTGAGTAAATAGCTAAGCAAATAAAGCGCTACTAGCGCCCTATTTCAGTGGTAACCATTTGCCAGACTTCTGCTAATGGTGTATCAGTCTGACTGATTTTGGCGATCAAACTAGCACCCAACCAAGCGAAGTACCAACGCTTCGCTATACTCTCAGCAGAGCGGTTGGCAGGGTGAGGCACGGAGTGATCTAGCCAACCGGCTTTAATTTGGGTGGCCAACCAGTTTATGGTTTGCTGATAGCCTTGATGCAATACTTTACGCATTGGCTCTGACATATCAGCAACTTCGGCGCTGAGCTTCACCACTAAGCATTTCTCATGATCACAGCCGTTCTGCTGAGTGTCATACCAGTTTTGGAAGTAGTCATAGAGTTTTTGTTGAGCGCTGCTGTCTTGCTCATCGATGATCTCTAGGCGTCTCTTATAACGAGTGAAATAGTAACTAATTATGGCTTCACCAAAGGCTTCTTTGGAGGCAAAGTAATGATAGAAGGAGCCTTTAGGTACCCCAGCAGTATCTAATATTTGCTTGATGCCGACAGCTGTAAACCCTTTTTGGGATATCAACTGGTAGCCTGTAGTCAATAGATGCATTTTAGTGTTTGACAGGCTAGTATCTGAGGCAAAAGAGTCTGGTAATAAGCTAGTAGTAGACATAAAGGTTATGTCCTCCTTATTTTGTATAGTTAAAGCAGATAGTGATTGTTTTAATTATAAGCAACAGTAGTTGTCTGCAACAAGAAATCACTTTGAGACTTTGAAACTTTGAAACTTTGAAACTTTGAAACTTTGAAACTTTGAAACTTTGAAACTTTGAAACTTTGAAACTTTGAAAATTTGAAAATTTTAAACTTTGAGTGTTATTAGTAAACAAGTTACGTTTATTCAACAAACAATAGTATGAATGCTGTCTTGTTTTTATAGCGTATATGGTAGCATTAGACCAGTCGTCTAGCAAGTTAGATTTAGTTATCTTGTTATGGTAAGCGCTGTGCTATGGTAAACGTCGTCATATTTTGTTTTGAGTTTTGGACTAGATATTCTCACCTTAAGCATTAGCGTTTATGACTCAAGCAAATAGCCTCTACTTACTGTTAATACTTGCTGACTATTAATATCTACCTAATAAATTTAATTTGAATAAAAATAGGAACCATTATGTCAAACAATAAGCCTAACACTGACCTTTATAGCGATTTTCAGCTACAGTATATTGCTGGTGAATGGCAGCAAGGTAAGGATGACGGTGTCAATACTGACACTAACCCGTTCAATGGTGAAACTTTAGTAGAAATTCAACAAGCCAATAAACACCAGCTCGATCAAGCTTATAAAGCTGCAGCGACTGCTCAAGTGCAATGGGCACAAGTAACGCCTGCCGAGCGTGCAAGCTTAATGCACAAAGTGGTCGATATTTTGGATCAACGTCAAGATGAGATTATCGATTGGCTAGTAAAAGAGTCGGGCAGTACACGTATTAAGGCGATGGTAGAGTTCAGTAGTGCTCGGGCGATTACCGTAGAAGCAGCTAGTTATCCCAATCGTGTCCATGGCGAGATTCGCGCTTCAAAGATTCCAGGTAAAGAGAATTTTATTTATCGTGAGCCTATTGGAGTAATCGCTGTTATTAGCCCATGGAATTTCCCTTTCCATCTGACTCAGCGTTCTATTGCCCCAGCCTTAGCGCTTGGTAATGCGGTAGTGCTCAAGCCTGCTAGTGATACCCCAGTTACTGGTGGTTTATTATTAGCCAAAATATTTGAAGAAGCGGGTCTGCCTAAAGGTCTGCTTAGTGTCATCGTTGGCGCAGGTAGTGAGATTGGGGATGCCATTGTTACTCATGATACGCCAAGTTTAGTCTCGTTTACTGGTTCAACGGCAGTGGGGAAACATATTGGTGAGTTGGCTAATAGCGGCAATTACATTAAAAAGTTAGCACTAGAATTAGGCGGTAATAATCCGTTCGTAGTATTAAAAGATGCCAATATTGACAACGCTGTGAAGGCGGCAGTGTTCGGTAAGTTCTTACACCAAGGTCAAATCTGTATCGCTATCAATCGCATTATCGTTGAAGATGACATTTATGACGATTTTGTAGCACGTTTTCATGCTCATGTTAAGACGCTAAAAGTAGGTGATCCTAATGAGCAAGATACGGCGATTGGTCCTATCATTAATAAAAAACAGCTTGAGTCGCTAAAAGATAAAATTGCCAAAGCTAAAGAGTCGGGTGCAAATATGATCATGGGTGGGGAAATCAAAGGGCAATTGGTGCCACCACATATTTTCACTGAAGTGACTGCTGATATGGACTTGTCTTGCAATGAAATCTTTGGTCCGTTAGTCGGAATTATTCGTGCTAAAGATGAACAGGATGCTTTAGTCATCGCTAACGATACAGAGTATGGCTTATCAAGCGCCGTATTCACTGAAGATATGGAAAAAGGCTTACGCTTCGCTCGTGGTATCAAGGCGGGCATGACTCATGTCAATGACATCACTGTTAATGATGAAAGTAATGCGCCGTTTGGCGGAGAAAAGAACTCCGGTATTGGCCGTTTTAATGGTGAGTGGGTACTAGAAGAGTTCACTACTTTGCATTGGATTTCGGTGCAACATACACCTCGTGATTATCCGTTCTAAACCTTTTGATTAAACTTTTAGTATAAAAAAGACTGCCTTTGGGTAGTCTTTTTTTTGCAAACTTTGTCCATAGCCCTTTATTATAAATAACGCTCTTCTATTATGAATTTGCTATGTTATCACTCATAGCGTTACTTATAGCGTTACTTAGCATGGAAGCCTAACAAACCTTGTATCTCCTCGATAGTCATATGTCTAACGAGCGCCTGATCTTCTACTGATAAGCGGTTAGTGTGCTCTTTTATCATAGTATAAAGACTGCGGGCGATATCAGATGTCGAGGCATAATACATTTGTGGTTCTTCTTGGGTAAGTTTCATCAAAAACTTATCGATGATTTTACGTTTTTGAACGGCAGCGTGTACTTCAGTCATGGCAATCTCCTAGGTGTAGACCATTTAAGCAGTCAGTGTAAATATAGTCAATGTTTATACACAGTATCCTGCCAATAAAGGCTAGAATCGATAGAAGGATTAACAAGCTTTATGCGCTAGCTAGATTTTTAGATATTATAATTTAAATCAGCTGTTTTACTAACAGCGTTCGAGCCTTTGGGAACTTAAAATATGTTAAATCAGCCTGTTGATACCCTATTGAATACTTTAGCTGCTGACGGCTTAGGACAAAAAGTGGTCTTAGTATTATTTCATAATGATCTACGCCTAAATGACAATGCTACTCTGCAAAGCGCTGCGCAGTTAGCGAGCTCTACTGATGGGCGCTTGATATTAGCTTATGCGCAAGGATTGTTAAATACGCGCAATCAAAACAACTGGAGTCAAGCCTATTATTTTGATGATATGGGCGCGGCCCGCCAGCAGTTTTTGCTTGAGAGTTTGGCGGATCTAGATCAGACGTTACAGCGCCTCGGTAATAGATTGCTATATCTAAAAAATAGTCATCTAAACTTAGAGTCAGAGTCAGAGTCAGATAGTTTTAGTCAGCTATGCCAGCTAATTGAAGCGCAACAAGTCACTGATATTTGCATTAGTCAAACAGCTGACTACGCCCAGAACCAAGCTTATCAGGCATTACAGACTAAATATGCGCAGATAAAATGGCACAGTCATGCAACTACTACTTTGTTTGCAGTTATGCCTACTGAAGACTTGCCGCCAAGCTTTACCCAGTTCCGCAAAAAAGTTGAAGACCAGCATAATTTATTGACTGCTGCAAAAGATATTGCTATTAGCCCGACACCAACAGCGCTGCCCCCACTACCGGAGGCTATGATTACTAGCACAGCGACCAATAAGCAGTGGCTCTTTGACCCGCAAAGCTCTGTTACTCAAATCTTTGACCATCAAGCGTCAGCTGAATTTAGAGGCGGCGAATCTAACGCTATACTTCACCTAAATACTTACTTTGATTCTGACGCCCCTAGCACTTATAAGACCACTCGTAATGCCCTAGATGAGTGGACGCACTCTACCAAGTTTTCAGCTTGGCTCGCTAATGGTTCGTTGTCGGTTAAGGTATTGCTCAATCGTTTACGTCAGTATGAGCGTGAGGTGATAGCTAATGGCTCAACTTATTGGATATGGTTTGAGCTCTTATGGCGTGAGTACTTTTATTGGTATGCTGTGGTCCATCAAAAAAATCTATTCTTGTTGCAAGGGATTGCCCAGCATAAGCCGACGACGACTTTTAATAATAAGCGTTTAGTACAATGGCAAAATGGCCAAACCGCTTATCCTATCGTTAATGCTTGTATGAAACAGCTGAACCATACTGGCTATATGTCTAATCGTGGTAGACAAATAGTAGCTAGCTGCTTTATTCATGAGTTGGGTCTCGATTGGCGCTATGGGGCCACTTATTTTGAGCAGCAGCTAATTGATTACGATGTCGGCAGTAACTGGGGTAATTGGCAATATTTGGCTGGAGTAGGGGCAGACCCTAGAGGTTGTAGACAGTTCAATCTAAAAAAACAAAGCCAGCAGCATGACCCTAGAAATGAATTCATTGATAAATGGACTTGATGGATAAGATAATTATTTAAAATAGTTATCTAAGGTTTACCATAACCTCAGCAACCCAAAGCCGAGGTAGTAAAGGGC
Source organism: Psychrobacter urativorans (assembly GCF_904846695.1). Taxonomy (GTDB): domain Bacteria; phylum Pseudomonadota; class Gammaproteobacteria; order Pseudomonadales; family Moraxellaceae; genus Psychrobacter; species Psychrobacter urativorans. The sequence goes on along the minus strand of NZ_CAJHBR010000002.1, from coordinate 207,901 downwards.
AGCATTAATAAAATACGCTATAGTCGATACCGAATATAATAGATACCTCACTTTATTAGGCGAGACTGGATGAGTTTTTTGGCTTGCTATGCCTATGTCGATAGAGGCTGAAAAAAACTGATCTCAATCTCGCTGTATCGTTTTACCATGAACTGACTATATCAATAAAAAGAAACTAGCTTATGAAAAAACCTAGCCCTTATTTGACCTTTGCCGGTACTATTCCGTTTATAGCGGCTGCTATCCTATTGATTATGGGAGTAGATGCGGTACCAGTGTTTGGCAAGACTGAGCATATCTTAGCCGTTTATGGCTTAGTGATTGCCACTTTTATGGCAGGCGCACAGTGGGGTAATCATTTAAGCTTAACTGATGATAACCGCTGGGCGGTCAGACTGCCTATAGTTAGCAATGTTGTTGCGCTTATATTATGGCTTGGATTTTTGACATTATCAGCTGTTGGTTTTATGGGGTTACTTATCTTTGCCTTTATTAGTTTGCTTATGGTGGATTACGGTCTCTATCAAGCGCAGATTATTAGCCCTGATTATTTTACAGTTAGGAAGTATGTCACAGCGATAGTAGTAGTGGCGCTAATAGTTGCGGTGTGGCATATTTAAGTCATAAGACTTTACTAGTTTACTAGCTGAGCGGTAAGTATTTAAGTCATCGCTGTTTAAACCCTTACGCGCGCTTATTGTATAATCTATAACATTCATTTAAAATATATATTTAAGCTAGTGTTTATAGTATTAAGCTAACATTGAGCTATCGCTAAGCTAGCATCGAGCTAAAATCTATCGTAAGAAGACTGCCATGCAATCCATCAAGTTACCTAGCCATCCGCCAAAGTCTGTGCATCCTATTCTTAATTTAAGCTTCCGTATATTCTTTAGTGCTGCAGCAATATTTGCCATTATTACGATGCTATTATGGGCATTAGTATCTACTGGGCTCACTGCTATTGATGCGCAAACCCTAAATCCGTTATATTGGCATGGCCATGAGATGATATATGGCTATGCTCTAGCAGTAGTGGCTGGGTTTTTATTGACCGCAGTGAAGACTTGGACTGGGGTAATGATGCCGCATGGCTATAAACTGCTGGCTATCTTTAGCTGTTGGGCGCTGGCACGTTTAAGCTGGTTAGCCTTTGGCTTAGGTATCGACTTTGGTTTAAATCTAGGGGCTGAGCATGGCGCAGGGCTGCTCTACGTAGCGGCAGGGTTCGATATGTTATTTATAGGATCGATGGCTTTGGTTATCTTTCGAGCCGTCATGCAAGTTAAGCAGTATAAGCAGATGGGTATTTTGGCTAAGTTGTTGCTACTAACTTTAGGCAATGGCTTGTGCTATTGGGGTATTATCAGCGCTGATATGGCAACTACTAAGCTGGGGATATACTTAGGGTTTTATCTGATCATCGGTTTAGTGCTGACTATTGGCAGGCGAGTAGTGCCCTTCTTTATCGAGCGTGGGCTTAGTATCGATAGTACAGAAACTATCAAAGTACGTAATAGTAAAGTGCAAGATATTGCCAGTTTATTATTTTTCTTAGCCTTTTTTATTGGCGACTTATTTTATCCCAATAAGTATTTACTGACTATTACTGCCCTAGGGGTCGCCGTAGTCAATATCGTGCGCTTAGTAGGCTGGTACCATCGTGGTATTTGGCAAAAGCCTTTATTATGGTCATTGTTTAGCGCATTTTTAGGGATGTGTTTGAGTTTCTTATTATACGCTTTACAGCCTTGGTTTGGCTTTAATCATAGTATCGCTGTGCATGGCCTAGCGATTGCAGGAGTTGGAATGATGACTGTTTCTATGATGGCTAGAGTGTCACTAGGACACACTGGACGTAGTATTCATAAGCCGCCCAACAGCGTCAAATTTATGTTTGGCCTGATGATATTAGCGTTTGTCAGCCGAGTGCTATTGCCGCTAGTCGATATGAGTCATTATGGGTTATGGATTATGCTCGCTCAAGGGGCTTGGATTGGCTGTTTTGTACTATTTTGCTTTAGTTACTTACCGCTGCTGGCGCGTCCACGTCCAGATGGATTATTTGGTTGATTAACTTGTATTTAATAATCAGCTCCTTAATAAAACTTATTTCATAAAAAATGCTTAATAAAAGATTACTACCTAATAAGGAAGTCACTCGATGCGACTAACCAATTACAGTGACTATGCGCTGCGCTCGTTGATTTATTTGGCGGTCAAACCAGAACCGCATAAGCTAGCCAATATCAGCGATATTGCAGACAGCTATAATATCTCTAAAAGCCATCTCACTAAGATCATTCATCAGCTCGGTCAGCTCGGCTACATAGACAGTGTGCGGGGTAAGAATGGGGGCATTCGTTTAGCCCGTGCGCCAAAAGATATTAATTTAGGAGTGTTGATTAAGCAAATCGAAGCAGATTTTGCTTTAGTGGAGTGTTTTGTCGTGCCTGCCACTAACGATGAAACAGGTAAAGGGCAACCCAATTCTGCGCTGACCCTTATCGATGCTACCGCCTCACCCGCTATATCTAAGCTTGGCTGTGTCATCAGTCCAGTATGCCAACTAAAATCGGTGTTTTTTGAGGCGTTGACTGCGTTCATTGCAGTACTAGAGCGCTATACTTTAGCTGACATTATTAATAATGAGGCGCAGCTAGCTGAGCTTTTAAGCTAGCTAATGGTTGGTGTTCAGCAGCTGTTTGATAATTATCATATTATCTATAGCCCACGCATTTAGCTATTAGCCCGCTTAGGCCATAAGCAAAAAAACGACTGTGAAAGTCGTTTTTTTATGCTCGTTTTTAATTAAGTCTATAACTACAGGTCGGCAATTACTGGCTGATCTGCTCTACAATACGGCTGCCTTGTGGCTGTACAGGTCGGTTATTACCTTCATACAAATCAGTCATGATGGCAAGCTGATCGCCGGCAAGCTCAAGCGGTTGCTTAGTGACATACCATTGGACTTGTTCTGAACATGGCGGGGTAGTCAGTGAGCCATCGTAATGATAAAACGTGGGCATGGCTGGAATCAATGCTGATAAATCAACGTTATGAGCGGCAAAGTCGACTTTATTAGCGGCACTGAATTGAGAGCCGGTCAATAGCGCTGCTAAAGTGCTATTAGCTGACCCTTGCTTTAACATCACCCCAACTACGGCTAAGTTGCCAGCGCTATTGGCATGGACAAAGTGTATCTCAGCTGGGTAATTTTGCCCACCGAATTGATGCTCACTTGGCGTATGATAATGGAACTGCTTTAGCTCATAGCGTTCGTTATCAAGGGTAATAGTATTATCTTGAGTAGTCGGAGTATATACCACAGTATGACCAGTATCATTAATGATCAGATTGGCCGTTTGCAGATAATTGATTGTAGGAGTCTCAGTCTTGGTTGCGGTAACTTTAGTGATATCAAGAGGGGACTGCTGCTGACCAATTGAGCAAGTGCTGGCATCTTTAATATCGCCCCAATATTCAGGACCCGTGTGACCAGCATAAGACCAGCTTGGATGAGCAGAGTCTTTGTTATTTTTATGAGCCGAGGCGGCCTTTACCGAGCTAGTAGAAGGGGCTGCACCTTTTAAAATTGGAGAGCTGTTGTTGCAGGCAGTGAGGCTTAGAGCAGCCACTGCTAAAATAGAAACCGTTAAAAAACCAACTTGCATAGTTAAATCCTTTTAATAGTTAAAGGGGCATAAGCAAAGTAGCTCATATAGAGCTAGCCGTTATACCTGTTGCTACCGAGGATTATTCATCCGTTTTATCAATATTAGCTAAATCATATGATTAGCTATTATTAATAAGTAGGGCTATTTTTTAACAGAACTTATCACCTTTTGCAAATTATTACTGAAAAATGATGATTAATGGTGAGGAGCCAAGCCCGCGCTAATAAAAAAGGCCAGCTTTTCAGCGGCCTCTATCTTTAATAACTTCTATAATGACTTATCTGATAACAATGCATCGTTATGCATCATGTTAAGCGTCGCTAAGCTCTCAATCGCCATGATTACTAGCCATCATCACTTACCCTAAATAAGGCTGATTTAAAGTCACCTATTTAAGCTTGTTCAAGTTTAGGACGAGCTTTGTCGATGGCCGTTAATAGAGCTTGTTCAAAGCCACCAATTTCGAAGTTAACCATACTTGAATGCGCAGCACAAAAATGCCGAGTATCACGCCACTGATGCGCTAATTGAGTCGCCCAATCGCAATATTGTTGACCCGCATCCGCATCGTTTTTAAGCGCTTTTTTGGTAGTAGGATGTAGCAGCAACTCAGGTAAAACCGCTTTGAGTAACTTTGAGGGCGGACTCATAAAAGTATCATCGACATGTAAGCTTTGGCTGGCAGGATGATATACCAATAGCGAGCCTGCATGAACCTTCTCATTGGGCGAGATATAGTAGATACCTTTGGGCACAGAGAATTCAAGCTCAGGATAGCGCATGGCAACGGCTTTGCTCTCGACTAAATCATCGCTCCATTGCACTGTGGGCACTTGTTTGTGATGACGCTCACTGCCATAAAAGGTGGCTTGTGGGAAGTCTTCGGCCATTTGGGCACAGTGCACGGTATGAAAAGGATGCACATTTAATACCGCTTCTACCTTTTGACCATCGTCAGTCAATGCCATGACTTGACTGCGCGCGTCATCGGTTAGGGTATAACTGTCCAAAAAAACAAAGCTTCCTGAGGGCAAGCGTATTAGTGAGCATTGAGTGCCGATATTGATTATGCCGCCTAAACGAAACGAGCCTTGTATATTCCAAAACCCAGCACCTAAGTCGTAAATTTTATCTGACATTGTTATTATTCCTTATTGAATGAGAAGATAGCAGTGTTGAATGATACTCGTGATTGCCTACTAATGAGAATAAGAGTAACAATCGCTATACAGCGTTTTGTGGCGGCATTATATAGTTATGCTTTACAATCTACCTCTATACAGCTGTAAAATTTGATAATGATCAACAGCTGACTTTTATATTAGCGAATTTTTTATTACTATTTAATTGAACTTTTGAGGCTATATTATGAATATCGTTTACAAACTCAGTGTTTCTGCTGTCATGGGCGCCATGTTATTAGCTGGCTGCTCAAATATTAGTCCTGTCACTAGCGCTAACAGCAATGCCACGGTAGCCGTTGCCAAAACAGCGCCAATACCGCAAGTAGGCTATCGTTTTAGCGATGCTGAAAACTTTGATATTGTTAATAAAGACAAGCTATCTTATCGTAATTATTATTCTGAGCCTTCTAAAGGCGCAGATGCTACTTGGTTTGATGCGGTCAAAAAAGGCGATTTAGCTACGGTTAAATATATGGTAAGCAATGGCCAAAATTTAGAAGTTAAAGACACTGGCAATCTGGGCCAAACGGCTTTAGGGTGGGCAGCATTCATCGGCTATGAGGACATGGTGGATTATCTAGTCAGCCAAGGCGCTAGTCTCTATGCCACTGATAAAGGCGATGTCTACAATGTACTAAAATCTGCGGCATTAGGCAAAAACACTAATGTAGTAAAAAAAGTATACGAATGGCTCAACGCTAAAGCGCCAGTAGATCTTAATGACCAAACTCAAGAGAGTGATGGGGAAACCTTGATCATGGTATCTGCCAGTAATAACCGCTTAGAGACGGTGAAGTATTTATTATCCAAAGGCGCTAACCCTAACCTAGTAGCCACTACAAAAGATACCAAACTAGGCTCCTATAACCAAAGCGCTTACTCTTATGCTTGTGGACGTGGTCATGTAGAGATGCAAAAGTTATTAAAGGCTAATGGTGCCATTAATCATCGTACTGGTAAAGCCAGCTGTGAGTAAAGGCTAGCCTTGCTCCTTACCTGAAAAGTAGAGGGCAGTTATTGATCCTAAGCTTACTATAAATAAAAAGACGACTGAGTATTATCGGTCGTCTTTTTTTGTGTGCCCTATTATTTTCTAAGTGTATTTAGGGCAGTCATAGCTTTTTGCCCTACTATTCATAGCCACAAAACTAGTGAAAACGGTTTTGTTGGTAGCTATTTCCTGCTATGCGCTTGTATCTAGCTACTGTCAAATCTACTTATAGCTTATAACAATCCTCCTAAATGATTTTATGTTTCAGTCGGTAATATTTGATTAAGATACGTAGTTTTTCTTTTTAGGACTAATTTGCTAAATCACTTTCTGCATCACCCGACAATGCGACAGATAATAAATATTGGCCCGTTTAGAATGCAGGATGGTCTTGAGATCAGAGGAGGCAAAACTATTATCAGTATAAGGATTGGAGGGTTTGCTCATAATGGCTCCTTGCATAAAGCGTTAGTGCTGACACTTGAGGTTGTGCACTCAAATGTTGACTTTATTTTTATTGAGTAGGCATCAAACTATAAATAATCCATTACTGTTCGTAGGATACCTGTAGAACTTAAGTTTAAGAAGTTACTTAACAAAAGACAATAGCCCAGTTTTTTTAACACGACATCTAACGTCGCTTGTGCTATATTTTTATAGGCTGTTTTGCTCGGTACTTTTACAAGTACTGTTTTATAGTTTTACAGGAATATATTCATAACACATTGAATCCTGATTTTAGCTACGATTGTGCTACCATCATAAAAATGTACAAGTAGTCATCGATATCTATTACCGCCTTATTTCTATCACCTATGCCTAAACAACAGGCGTCTAACATAGTCAGTATCATCGTGAATAATTCTACAAGTTATATGCAAAAGTCTCCTCTGTTACAGCCTACCAATTCGCCTTCACTGATGTTGAAGATCACCATTGGTATGATAGGGATGTTTGCTTTTTTGCAAGTCTATTCCATTCAAGCAGTATTGCCGGTATTGATGGTGGATTTTTCAGCGACTGAAGTACAAGCCGGTATGATCGTGGGCGCTACGGTAATGGCGATTGCTATTATGTCGCCATTTTTGGGGATGCTATCTGATGCAGTAGGGCGCAAGTCTTTTATCGTTGGGGCCTTATTGTTCCTAGCGATTCCCACTGCCCTAATTGCTCAAAGTCCTAGTATTGGCTGGATGGGATCGTGGCGATTTATGCAGGGGCTATCCGTACCGGGTATTACAGTCGTTACTATTGCTTATATTGGTGAAGAGTTCGAAGGATCAGACCTTACCAAGCTCATGTCATTCTACGTATCAGGGTCGGTGTTGGGCGGATTTATGGGGCGCTTTTTATTAGGCCATTTACATGAATTCATTGGGTGGCGCCATGGCTATTACGTGATGGCGGTTATGACGCTGATTGGCGCGCTTTGGGTAGGTAGATCCTTGCCTTCATCACGGCGCTTTGTCGCTAATCCTAACTTTCGCTCAGCATTGCAGACTTTGGGCGATCATTTGACTAATCGCTATGTGGTGACCGCTTGTTTGCTAGGATTTTGTGTATTGTTCTCTTTGGTAGGCTGCTTTACTTTTATCAACTTGCACCTTGCCAATAGCCCCTACAGTTTGAGCACCGGTCAGTTGGCTAATATCTTTGCGGTGTATTTAATTGGGGTGGTAATTACCCCATTATCGACGACTTTATTAAGTCGATTTGGCTCAGCACGTACAGTGCGAGTAGCGGTAATGATCTCCATACTTGGGGTGCTGATGACTTTATTGACACCGTTATGGGCTATCGTTGTAGGACTGGCTATTATGTCCTCAGGAGTATTCATAACGCAGGCCGCAACCATCAGTTACATTGCAGTCAATGTCAAAACCGGACGCTCTTTGGCATCGGGTATTTATTACATGGCCTACTATGCAGGCGGTACTATGGGTGCTTGGCTATGCGGATTGGCTTATGCACGAGGAGACTGGTCACTGACGGTTTGGCTATTGCTATTAGTGCAAGTGTTGGCGTTATTAGTTGCCAGCTTTGGCATGATTAAAACTAAGCGTTTGGCTAAATCACAGTCAGCATAGTAGCTACTGTTATAGCGCAAAAAGCTGTTTTTAGGGTGTTAAGGTGCTTTATTGTAGCGCTAGATAAGAGCTTTCTTATCATAACCTTCAACAATAGTACACTACGAAAAACAAACGCTGGAATTGACTGTGTTTACGCCCGCTCACTTTACATCAGCGCTATTGTTTCTTACTATCAATATATCCATTTATAATTAAAAAAAGGAAGTTAAGTCCATGTCCAGTATTTACAATAGTGCGCCCTGCGCCTACGAGTTCCCGCTCCTCATAAAACAGCTATTAAACCGCGCTAAGACTGTATCTCAAGAGCAAGAAATTGTTTATGCCGACAAAATGCGTTTTACTTATGCAGAGTTTTTCACTCGTATTAATCGCTTGGCTAACGTACTAGCTGATTTGAATCTGGCGGCTGGTGATGTAGTAGCGGTGATGGACTGGGATAGCCATCGTTATTTAGAATCCTACTTTGCGGTACCGATGTCGCAATATATTCTACAAACGGTCAACGTACGCCTGTCGCCTGATAAGGTGCTCTATACTATTAATCATGCCAAACCAAAAGTATTGATGCTCAATTCTGAATTTGCCGCTTTAGTAAAAGACTATCAATTTGAGAACTCTAGTATCGAGCATATTATCTGGCTGGATGATAATGGCATAACTGTTGAAGGTGTATTCGGTAACAATCAAAACCGAGTGACTGGTGAATACGAAGCGCTACTGGCTGCTGCTGATGACAGCTTTGAGTTTGCCGACTTCGATGAAAATACTATTGCTACTACCTTTTATACCTCAGGAACGACGGGCAACCCAAAAGGGGTGTTCTTTAGTCACCGTCAACTGGTACTGCACACTATGGCAGAAGCGGCCTCATTAGGCATGTTACCGAATAAACAAGGGGTCAGTTATGGCGATGTCTATATGCCGATGACGCCGATGTTCCACGTGCATGCTTGGGGTTTTCCGTTTACCGCTACTATGGCTGGTCTTAAGCAAGTTTACCCAGGGCGTTATGCGCCAGATACACTGTTGGATTTAATCATTAATGAAAAGGTCAGCATTACCCATTGCGTACCCACGATACTGCAAATGGTACTCAAAGAAGCGCAGGATCGTAACGTAAGCTTTAATGGTCTGAAGATGATTATCGGCGGTTCGAGATTGACTGAAGGTGTAGCTAAAGCTGCCTTAGCGCAAGATATCGAGGTCTACACCGGCTATGGCATGTCAGAGACAGCGCCGCTGATTAGTTTGACTGAGTTTAGTATTGATGAGCCAGCGATGACTGAGGAAGAGGATATCAGCCGCCGTTGTATGTCCGGTAAACCAGTACTGATGGTCGACGCACAAATTTGGAATGAAAAGGGCGAGTCGGTAGGTACTGGCAAAGATCATACTGGCGAGCTAGTATTACGGGCACCTTGGCTGACTCAAAGCTATTTTAAAAATCAAGACGCTGGCAGTGAGCTGTGGCAAAACGGTTATATGCACACTCAAGATATCGCTTATGTGCGCCCTGATGGTTATATCAAAATTACCGATCGTTTAAAGGATGTCATAAAGTCTGGCGGCGAGTGGATATCATCGCTTGAGATTGAGACTATTTTATCGCTACATCCTTCAGTTGCTGATGTCGCTGTAATTGGGGTGGCGGATAAGCAGTGGGGCGAGCGTCCAGTCGCCTTGATCGTGCTCAAGCCTAATTGCCAAGAGACTAAAGCAGATGATATCAAGGCCATCGCTGAGCAAGCCGTTAGCAAAGGTATCATTCCTAAATATGGTATACCTAGCGAGTTCCAGTTCGTCGCTGACTTGCCAAAAACTTCAGTCGGTAAACATGATAAAAAGGTTATGCGCGAACAATATACTCAACAGCTAAATGCTAAATAGGCCTAGAGCTAAACCAGCTCATGGTAAACACATAAGCAACTAGGTTGATAAAAAGCTCATAACTGTTTATGAGCTTTTTATTAAGCTAAAACGACTTTTCCCTATGCTCTTATACGCTTGAGGATCAACTAATGAATTTTTCTTTGACAGCCGATCAGATCGCTTTTAAACAAACCGCCCAACAGTTCGCCTTAAAAGAGCTAAAACCGCATGCGGCTACTTGGGATCGTGAAGGCTACTTTCCAGTAGAGGTCATCAAAAAAACCGGTGAGCTGGGATTCTTAAGCTTATATACCAACCCTGATTATGGCGGTTTAGGTTTACCACGCTTGGATTCTGCTATGGTGTTTGAAGAGCTGGCTTGGGGTGATACCTCAGTTGCGGCCTATTTAAGCATCCACAATATGGTGAGTTGGATGATCGGTGAGTATGGTAGCCCGGCGCTTTGCCAGCAGTATCTACCTAATATGATTAGTGGCGAATGGTTAGGTAGCTATTGTCTAACCGAAGCAGAGGCGGGTTCTGATGCTGTCTCGTTACGTACTAAAGCTGACAGACAAGGCGATTACTATATCCTAAATGGAGAAAAAGCCTTTATATCAGGGGCGGGGGCTACTGACGTTTTAGTAGTAATGGCCCGCACTGGTACTACGGGTGCAAAAGGGGTGTCGGCCTTAGTTGTCGATGCGCAGAGTCCCGGCATTGAATATGGTAAAAGTGAGCATAAGATGGGCTGGAAAGCTCAGCCAACTAGAAGCATCAGCTTTAATAATGTCAAAGTGCCGGTAGCTAATCGTCTTGGTGAAGAAGGTCAAGGCTTTATGATGGCTATGAAAGGCTTGGATGGCGGACGTATCAATATTGGTATTTGCGCAGTTGGTACTGCTCAAGCAGCGCTGGAAACGGCGACTAGCTATGTTAAAGAGCGTAGCCAGTTCGGTAAACCTATCGCTAGCCTGCAATCGGTACAGTTTAAGCTTGCAGATATGCTAACTCAAACTATTACCGCGCGGCACATGCTCTATCTAGCTGCCAGTAAGGTCGATGAAAATCACCCACAAGCGTCAGTGTATTGTGCAATGGCAAAACGCTTATCAACAGATTTAAGCTTTGAAGTGGCTAACCAAGCTCTACAGCTACACGGCGGCTACGGTTATCTCAATGATTATCCTCTTGAGCGTCATGTGCGCGATTTGCGCGTGCATCAAATACTAGAAGGGACTAATGAGATTATGCGCGTGATTATCTCACGGCAACTGCTTCAAGATGATGGCCTTAAGCACCTTTATTGAGCATTTTTATTAAGCTACCTTTGTTAAGCCAATTATTAAGCCAATTTTGCTGAGCTATTTATTTTCAGTAGGCTTTGGCTATAAGTTTTAACGGATTACTTTATTCTACAACCGATAGGCAGCTATTATGAGCGCAGCAAACGATTCCAAATATCATTTTGATAGCAATACTGACCTCAGTGGCAACAGTGATCCTAACGCAGCAGTGCTTTTCGCTACTGAAACCACAGCTAGCGGCCACTTGATTGGTATTATGACTTTGAACAGCCCTAAGTCACTAAATGCTCTAAGTGTAGAGATGTGCCATTTATTGTCACAGCAGTTAGAGCAGTGGCAGTCCAAGTCGCAACTAGTAGCTATCCTATTAAAGGGGGCTGGCGACAAGGCTTTTTGTGCTGGTGGTGATATCCGTAAGCTCTATGACAGTATGTCTGATAGCCCACCGTTCCCCAACCCTTATGCGACTGAATTCTTTAGTAACGAGTATCGTCTCTATCGGCAAATGCACTTTTATCCTAAACCGATAATTCTTTGGGGTGACGGTATTATCATGGGTGGTGGTATGGGATTGATGGCCTCTTGTAGTCATCGAATAGTCACTGAACGCACACGTTTTGCCATGCCAGAGATGACTATTGGTTTATTCCCTGATGCCTCTGGCAGTTGGTTTTTACAACACATGCCGGCCAAAACCGGTCTGTTCTTAGGGTTGACTGGCGCGCAGTGTAATGGCAATGATGCTTTGCTAAGCAATCTTGCTGAGTATGGGGTTGCTAGTAGTGATTATGATGCGGTGTTGCAGCAGCTATTAGCTAGTGATTGGCAAGCGATGTTTGACTCGGGTTACCTGCTAACTGCGCATAATATTGTTAGCGAGGCACTGGCTAAACAGCCGACAGTTGAATTAGCAGCAAGCAAATTGGCTATGCACTGGTCATCAATACAGCGACTGATGAATAGCGGGGGTTTAGCCGCTATTGATGCTCTGCTACAGGACGATCAAGCTTTGGCACAGTTCGATAGCAACTTTGCTAATGATAGCTGGGTACAGCGAGCGGTACAGACTTATAGACAGGGTTGTCCAGTTACAGCGGCCTTGGCCTATACCTTGTACCATAAAGTCAAACTGCTATCTTTAGAGCAAATATTGTATCTTGAGCTAAATGTAGCGGTGCATTGTGCTGCTAACCCTGACTTTAGAGAAGGGGTAAGGGCCCTGCTTATTGATAAAGATAAAAGTCCCCAGTGGTCGCGCTCACTAGCAGAGTGCTTAACTGCTGAAGGGCGTAGCTATATCGAGGAGCATCTGGATAACCCTTATACTGCAACTACGCATCCTTTGAGTGAGTGGCTAGGCCTCAATGCACTAAGTGCGCAATACGTACGTTAATGCTAGTTTCAATTGGCTAGTAAGTTGCTACTGATAGCACCAATGACTGTATCCGTTATGCCATGTCTAACCTTCGACCATAGCGGTGTCTATTGCTGAATAGTTCAACACGCTATAACTTAAAATTAAAAAATAATTTGAATCTATAACTATTATTAGGTACTAGTTTACAAAGCTTGACTCAAATTCAATATTTATCAAGCTATAATGCTTACATAGAGTCGATAGAAATCATTTGTAACATTTTTTGTGTTAATTAACAAATCACAACATTTGATGATATGTAAATACTATATTCTATGCGCTGTTATTCAGACCTTAGTTACAAATGAGTCACAATGAGCAATTATTGGTGCTTAACTAAGCAGCTGAAAATTAAAAATTTACTAATCGCTATTGAATTATTATAGGGCAGCCCTAATAATAGTTCGCTGTATACAGGATAGGGTTACTTATATATCGTCTTTATGACCGTATTGTAACTATAAACCCTGTATTCATAGATTTGCGTAGTAATGATTACAATTTATACGCAATCTTTACATAATGATAAATAAAAAGTGCGTCTTTAGGGGTGACTTTTTGCATCAAAATTGTTTTAATCTGCTCAACAAAATGATTGTTTAAAAAGAAAGAAAATAATCGTTTTTTTTGGGTTAGCTATTTCATACTTTAGGAGAATAACCGTGAAACTTATTAAATATACTGCTATTACTGCAGCTGTTTTGGCATCAAGTGCTGCTCTAGCTGCACCTATCATTGTTGTTGACAGTGAAGTAGCACCAGTTGTTTACACTACAGCTGCACCTGCTTATGCTTACCAAGATGCTGGTGTTATTCGTAACACTACTGGCGCGGTAGTTGGCGGTACTAAAACTATCTTTAATACTCTAACTCATCCAGCTTCTATCAGTGCTGAAGTGGGTACTTTAGGTTATGGTGCTAACGTTGGCTTTAGCTTAAATGATAAAGTTGAATTACAAGCTGGTTGGGCAGGTGGCGATGTTGCTGATCTATTCGGCGGCGACTTTGATGCTAACGACGTAAACTACGATGTTGATTCAGACTTCAGCAACCCGTATATGGGCGTCCAACTACGTCCTGCTGGTAACTGGTTCACTATGGGTGCTGGTATCATCGTTCCTGACAACGATATCGAAGTTACTTCTAACCCTAATGGCGGCGTTTACAAAATTGATGGCGTTCAATACAAAGCAGACGATGTAGGCGTATTGAAAGGTTCTATCGATCATCGCAACAAACTAGCACCTTATGCTACTCTAGGTTTCCGTCCTAACATCACTAATAACTTCGGTGTGTTTGGTGAAATCGGTGCTGCATACTTAGGTAAAACTGATGCAGAAGTTCGTTCAGTTGGTGGTGTTAATGGTTCTATCAGAGATGAAAACAACGCACCAACAGGTGAAACTTCAGCTACTGTTGCTCAAAAAGCTCAAGCTGAACTAGAAGATAAAAACTTTATCGAGTGGTTACCAATCGTTAAACTAGGCGCAACTTACCGCTTCTAATTTATAGAAAAGGTTATTCTTCTATAAATAGCAAAGTAATAAAAAAACGACCTTCGGGTCGTTTTTTTTGTTCTATAAATACAATTTTTTATTATAGCAATGCCCATCAGTAGTGAAACAGTTAGCAGTGTGAGAATAATAAACTCTAAAAAACAACCAAAGTCTGTTGTTCTGCTAGTATGGCTAGCTGATAGCTAGTTTTCCCTACCTCTATCTCATTGATGATTGAAGTTGAATGAGTAGCTGTTAAATTACTTTTTATAGGATGACTAGCAAAGCCTGTAGCACTAAGCTTGCTTTTTAGAACTGGGATAATAGCACTGTAGTCTACCCCCAATCCTTGAGCCAATTTGGCATTGTTGATTTTTATCATACTTTCTTTTAGCTGCCATAGATATTTGGCGGTGATATCGCGTTTTGACTGGGGCAGAGTGGCTAGTATTAGCAGCTCATTAGCGTGATAATAACGCTGGACAGTCGGCCAAGCAACAAGTTGGGTTTCGATATCGATACCGATTGCACAGCGCAAGCTGATAGCTACGGCAACTTTGCTTTGTAACTTATACTCAAAGCGTGGACTGCTATTCACCTGCTTTGAAAAACGTTGAGTATGATCATCGGAGTGACTAAAGCAAACATAATAGCCGCTATTACTAAGACGATAAGGGAATGCTGAGTCATCTAAATGGTCGGTAATATTTAGCTTTTTAAGTAAGTCTTTTAATAAAAGACGTACGCCTTTACGCTGCTGTTGGCGCTTATGATGAGCAACTGCAAGGATAGACAATGGCTGCTGTTGGCTGACCTTGTTCCAGTATAATAAGGGTATATCCCTAGTATTTGGGCAGTCAGAGCAGGGGTCTGGATAGGGTGCTAGCTGGCTGGGGAGGTGACTGCGCAACTGCGGCCACAGTATAACGGGTGCCATTAAAGCAGTACTGATAGTAGCTGTAGCGCACCAGCTCGTAGCCGCTAGTGGCTCATAGCGAATATTATCTAGAGTGATGGCTTCAAGGGTTAGCATGGTTAACGTCTATCAGTAAAGGGTAAGTAGATAAGGAGTGTTGACCCCTTTATAACTACATATTGTTAAATGCTTTGGGTCGCTCTTCAATGAGCCAGTATTAAAAAAAGCCCAGTAATTATCTTACTGGACTTTTATTACTAGATTTTTATTGCTGCACTTTTATCAATTTTATCAATGATTGATTGACTAGCAATTATTAATAAGACAGCTCAGCACGACGATTTAAGGCGTAGGCTTCTTCAGTGTTACCAGCAGCGGCAGGACGTTCTTCGCCATAGCTGATCACTCGGATATTGTTAGCAGATACCCCTTGACTAGCTAAATAAGCACTTGCTGATTGTGCACGGCGCTCACCCAATGCGATGTTATACTCACGGCTGCCACGCTCATCAGTGTTACCAGCGATAAGAACGCTAGCCGATGGGTTTGAACTTAGTAAGTTGGCGTGTTGATTTAAGATGGCAGCAGCTTGAGGAGTAATCTCACTGCTATCAAAACCGAAATAAACTACAGCTTGTAGATTACTAGCAGCACTGATGACGGCGTCTGAGTTATTAACTAAGGCACCGTTGTTATAGCCTACTTGTCCACCTGGAATACCTAAAGGCGCAATCACAACTTCTGAAGTGGCACGTTTAGTCGCACAACCAGTAGTCAATACTACGGCTGTTGATAATACTGCTAGAGCAGCAATTTTAGCAAAACGATTATTAGTAGTACCAGTTTGGATAGAATAACTTGACATGCTTAGCTCCTAAATTCTCAATTGAATTTGTTATTGTTAAAAACAGTTTATAATAAAACCTATACAATCGCTGCTCATAGTAGAGTCGATGTTACGTTATGTAAATAGTATTACTGTAAATGTCAGCAAAGTCTACTATTAATAGCTTAGATATGGGATGTGATATTTGTAGGCTAAGGCAAGACAGTTATAGCTACTGTTAGCACTATTGATAATAGTAGAATAATAGTATGGTACTAGAGCTTTATTCTGCGCTGTTGATTATAGATAGTTTTTAGCAAAATGGTTAATAAAATGCTTCGCAACGCTCTAGTAGCTTATTTATTACCAGCGATGTTTATCCCAGTTTTCAGGATTGGCCCAATAGTCACTGTTCAACCAATTGGGTAAGCGTTTATAGTTATAGAGATTGAATTGCCAGAGGACGATGTCAGAAGACGATATTTGCCTATCAGTAACTACAGCCGTATCTGTAACTACATCAGCAACGATATCAAAGGGAATAAAGCCATAAGCACGTAGATTAATACTCTGCTGCACGGCAATAATCACATGAGCAGCATACAGATCTCGGTAGCGCATTAATAGTGGAATATAAGCTGGTAGCAACTCTGCTGTCAAGTTAGGTAGCCAAAAACAAGCCAATTGATAACGGCCGAGCATATTTTGTTTAGCCAGCATTGGTAAGGTGGTTGCGCTGTATTCTACTGATGGCTGTTGCTGCTTACTGGGTTTAGTATTAGCATCAGTCTCAAATAATGACTTAGACTCTAGCTGCCCCAAAGCGGCTTGATCTTCCACTATCCATAATAGCTCAGCGTTAGTGCTAGTATTGCTATCGTTAGCTATTGGTGCAGCAGCCTCAGCCGCTAAGGTAGCCGATAGAGCGTTGACATAAGTTTTTAATAGCGGCAGCGTAACAGTAGTTTGCATAGAGCGATTTGTCATAAGGGCAGACCATTTTTTTAAGTTTACAAGCTAATAATAGGATACCGTTCTGCCTGCTAAACTCGAAGTGCTAATACAGCAAGGCATAAAATTTTATGTTAATAGTTTTTCATGTTCTATGATGATAAGTCTTTGAAAAAACTTTGTTTATCACTAATGCTATTTATCGTGTCATTGTTCATAATTATTATTTTTTACCAGCGTCATTTTTATAACTATCCTCTTTTAGCAGGATAAATCACAGCCTAGTTATTGAGTAGTAATGAAAGTTTATATCAGTGCGCTTGAAATGAGAATGTTTAAACCAATTAAGCAATAAGACTATTATTATAAAGACTGTATTATTATAAAAAGATTGTCATTATAAAAACAGTATTATAAAAAGGCCATTATAAAGCTCTAGTAAAGCTAGGGTATAACTTTACCATTTTAGTCCTTGTAACAGCCAGACCTTATCTAAAAACTGTATGGATATAGCAGCGTATTATTGATTTTGTGAACGCCATTAACACCTTATAATTATATTAACTTAAATAGGAAACACCATGTCTACTGCTGAGAACGATGCTAACATTATTAACATTGAAATGCCTGATATTCCAGCGCATGAGCCTAATGAAAGTAGTCATAAAATTAATCTAAAAGACTATCAGCCACCGATTTTTGCCGTTGAAACTGTTGATTTAGATATCAAGATATTTGCTGATCACGCTACTGTTGATAGTAAGTTAGTAATGACACGTCAGACAGCAGGAGACTTAATATTATTCGGTGAAGACATTGAGCTATTAGCCATTAAGGTTAACGGTCAAGCGCTCGATGAAGGGCAGTATCAGCAGCAGCATGGTCAACTGATCATAACCGATGCACCAGAGCAGTTGACACTAGAGTTGCAAGTACGCCTCAGCCCACAGACTAATACGGCGCTTGAAGGCTTGTATATAGCCGGTAGTGGTAGCGAAACTATGTTTGTCACGCAGTGTGAGCCTGAGGGCTTTCGCAAGATTACTTTTTATCCTGATCGCCCTGATGTGCTAGCGATATTTACCACTCGTCTTGAGGCGGATAAGCGTTATCCCACCTTACTAGGCAATGGTAACTTGGTTGAGCAAGGTGAGGTGGCTGGCGCCCCTGATCGTCACTATGCAATCTGGCATGATCCCACTAATAAGCCAAGCTACTTGTTCGCTTGCGTCTTTGCTGACTTGGCCGTGCTAACTGACCAGCATACGACTAGCGAAGGTCGTGAGGTTACGCTTGAGCTATTTGCCAAAGCCAGTGACATTGATAAGTGTCATGTCGGCATGCAAGCTCTAAAAGACTCGATGGTCTGGGACGAAGTCAATTATGGCCGCGCCTACGACTTAGACCGCTATATGATCGTTGCGGTCAGCCAGTTCAACATGGGGGCTATGGAGAATAAGGGTTTAAATATCTTTAATACGGCTTGTGTATTATCCAGCCCTGAGACTACTACTGATGCCCGCAGTTTCAACGTAAAAGCGGTTATTGCCCATGAATATTTTCATAACTGGACGGGTAACCGCATAACTTGCCGTGATTGGTTCCAATTGTGCCTAAAAGAAGGCTTTACCGTATTTCGTGATCAATCTTTTTCAGCGGATCAACAGTCCAGTGCAGTACAACGTATCGATGATGTGGCCACTCTACGTGCGCACCAATTCGCTGAGGATGCTGGGCCATTAGCGCATCCAGTACGTCCTGAAAGCTTCGTTGAGATCAATAACTTTTATACTACTACGGTCTATGAAAAAGGCGCTGAAATCGTCCGTATGTTGGCCAATACTTTAGGGCCTGAGAACTTTCGTAAAGGCACTGACGAGTACTTCCGTCGTTATGATGGACAAGCAGTAACGGTTGAAGACTTCCTATCGGCACTTAGTATTACCGATAGCAAAGTTGAAGACTTTATCGATTGGTATTGTCAGCCTGGGACACCGATGTTGTCAGGGCATCAGCATTATGATAGCCAGACGCAAACGCTGACTATTAGCTTGAGCCAGCAGACTCGTCAGGTACCAGGCTTTGCAGCACCCAAGCCATTGCCTATTCCGGTGGCGACCGCTTTGTTCGACAGAGTAACAGGAGAGATCGTCAGTGAGCGTATGTTACTGCTTGATCAAGCACAGCAAACCTTTAGCTTCGATAATATTAGCAGCGAACCGGTAGTTTCGTTACTACGTGATTTCAGTGCGCCAGTACAGCTTAACTATGACTATCAAGATGAAGACTTGGCGTTTTTATTGACGCATGAGACCAATGGCTTCAATCGCTGGCAAGTAACGCAAATGCTAGTTAACCGTATCTTATTACAAGGCAGTAATGCCAAGAGTAGCCCAGAAGTTTATTTGCAGGCTTTAGCAAAAACTTTACCAGTACTAGCGGCGACTGATGCGATGCTGGCTGCGCGTTTACTCGATATACCTTCAGCGCAAGAGCTAGCAGCAGCTATTAATGCTGACTATGATCCAGTAGTGGTCAAGCAGCAACGTGAAGAATTATATCGTCAGGTAGCTGATTCGCTAAAAGATCAGTGGGCGCTATTATATGAGCAATTACCTCTGCAACCTTATTCAGACAAGCCAGCAGACTTAGGCGCACGAGCATTACGTAATGTAGTGCTTGATATGGCTTTGAGCGCACAAGTAGCTGGGGCTGAGCAATGGGCGCAGCAGCAGTATGATAATGCCAGCTGTATGACTGAGCGCTTAGGGGCGTTAAAGGCTATGGTCAACCATCAGCTAGCCACGGCCGATAAGTATTTGGCCGATTTTTATCAGCGTTTTGTAGACGATGATTTAGTGATAGATCTTTGGTTTAGTGTCCAAGCCTCTAGTAGTCATGTGAGCACTGATACCATCAACACTTTGTTGGCGCATGCTGACTTTGACTGGAATACCCCGAACCGTATACGCTCTGTGGTCAGTGCTTTTACCGCCCAGCCGGCAGTGTTATGGAGCGCTGAAGGCTTAGATATCTATATTGGCGTGATCAAAAAGCTCGATGATGCTAACCCAGTAATGGCTTCTAGACTATTACAAGTATTAGCCCGTTGGTATACTTTGGTAGAGCCCCGTCGTCAGCTAGCCCATGACAAACTCAGCGAATTGCAGCAGCAATCGACTTCCAAACACGTATTGGAGAGCTTGGACAGCGTCCTTGGCGCCGCCGATAAATAATTTATTAGGCTATAAAATTTATTATGCTATAAAATTATAAACGTTAAAAAACCCCCTCTAGTAATCAATACTAGAGGGGGTTTTAGTTTAATGCTTGTTAAGTTTAACGAGTAGGCAAAACGTCTTTTACCATATCACGTAAGTTATGTAGCGCAGTGACCGTACTTTCCCAATCGAGACAACCATCCGTAATTGAGACACCATACTCTAGTGCGTCCAAATCAGCAGTTAGTTTTTGACTGCCGCCTTTAAGATGACTCTCAATCATCATACCAATGATTGACTGATTGCCATTTTGGATTTGTTCAGCGACATTATTGATAACCATTGGCTGCAAGTACGGATCTTTGCCTGAGTTGGCATGGCTTGAGTCGATCATAATCTTACCGCTGGTTTTGCCTTCAGCTAAAGCGTTCTCTACTTGGGCAACAGCAGTTTCATCATAGTTAGGTTTGCCATTACCGCCACGCAATACCACGTGGGCGTATGGGTTACCCTTAGATTTGATAATTGATACTTTACCGTCTGATGACAAGCCCAAGAAGCTATGGCCTTCTTTGACCGCTTGCATAGCATTAACCGCTACAGTCATGCCGCCATCAGTACCATTTTTGAAACCTACTGGACAGGATAAGCCTGAGCTCATCTCGCGGTGGGTTTGGCTCTCAGTAGTGCGAGCACCAATCGCCGACCAGCTGATCAAGTCTTGCATGTATTGGGGAGTATTAGGATCGAGGGCTTCAGTAGCACAAGGCAGCCCTTTTTCATTTAACTCCAATAGCAATTTACGAGCGAGACGCAGACCCTTTTCGATATCGAAGCTATCATTCATATCAGGATCGTTAATCATGCCTTTCCAGCCCACAGTAGTACGTGGCTTTTCAAAATAAACGCGCATCACTACAAAGATACTGTCTTCAATCTCTTTGGCCAATATAGCTAAGCGATCAGCATATTCGTGAGCGGCTTTGATATCATGGATAGAGCAAGGGCCAATAACCACAAACAAGCGTTTGTCTTTACCATCTAAGATATCTTGAATGGTATGGCGACCTTTCAGCACTGTTTTATAAGCTTCATTTGAAAGAGGAAGCTCAGTTTTTAGCTCAGCGGGAGTGATCAGGGGGATGAACTTTTCAATATTCACGTCATCAATATCTGCGTTATGAGTAGCTGGTGTTGTCATGATTATATGTCGTTTAACTAATTTATAGGGATATTCATTATGCTTTGAAAACCTTGAGTTGACAAGGGCAGTCGGCGACTTTATTGACTCATAACTGGAATGTCAAAACCAAAATTTTGTTATACTTCTCTATTTATGGTTATACCATTCATAGTAAATCATTACTATTAAGAGTTTTTTATGACTGATTCTATCTCGTATGCTAAAGACACTGAGTTGATTCACCAAGCAACTGATCAACATCTAGCCGTTCCGGTAACGGCAGCTAGGCCATTGGTGATAGGGATAGTAGCCGGTGAAGTATCTGGCGATAGCTTAGGGGCTGACTTTATGCAGCAGATGAATAATCTGCGCGATGATATTGTCTGGGTTGGCGTCGGTGGCACTAAGATGCAAGCACAAGGTCTGCAAAGTATCTTTCCGTTATCACGTCTAGCGGTGATGGGCTTAGTGGAAGTATTAGCCCAATTGTCTGATCTATTCAAGGCACGGCGTGAGTTACTTACTGCCTTTAAAAATGCCAACATTGATTGGTTTATTGGGATCGATGCCCCTGACTTCAATTTACGGGTCGCCAAAAAACTTAAGCCAAAAGGGGTGTTCTGCGTTCAGTATGTCAGCCCTTCGATTTGGGCTTGGCGTGAGTCCCGTATTCATGGCATCAAAGCCGCGACTGACTTAGTGCTATGCTTATTCCCATTTGAGCTGCCGGTATATGAGCGGCATAATCATCCAGCTATCTGTGTTGGACATCCCTTGTTACGCACTATCGAGCATCGTCTAGAAAATACTCCTATCACTCAATTACGTAGTGAACTAGTCTGGCATAATAATGGGCTGCAACAGTTTTTTATCGAGCGCTTTGCTGCGGTTAGTCAGCTAGTTTGTGTAATGCCAGGTTCACGGCGTGGGGAAATTACGGCCATTTTGCCATTGATGCTTGATGGTATGCAAAAATTAGTAGTGCTGGACCCAGATCTGTGTTTTATCATTCCAACCGTTGATCAAAACCATCAATATATCGTACAGGAAGTGATAGATAAGTGCTCTGAGCAGCTACGGGCAGCTATTGTAGTGGTCTATGATGAAAGTCAACCTGGCTTTAGCCAACAAGCAATGGCGGCTTCAGATATCATCATACTAGCCTCAGGTACTGCTACCCTTGAAGCGATGTTACTTGAGCGTCCTATGGTAGTGGTTTATCAGCTCAATCAGCTGACTTATCGCATCGTTAAACGTCTTGTAAAAGTATCTTATGTGGCATTGCCTAATATCTTAGCCGATCATGCCATAGTGCCAGAGCTCATCCAAGAGCAGGCTAGTGGTGACAATATTTGCCGGACAGTGATGCAGTTGCTACAGCCGCGCGCCTATCAGGAGCAGCTAAATGCGCTAATTGACACTAAGAAAACTCTGCAACAACAAAGCAATCATGACCCGGCTAGTAGTGTGATTGAGCAATGGTACATAAAGAATGATAGCCAACAATGAACAGCCAATAATAAATAGCCAAAGTCACAAACCAGCGTAAACGCTATTAATACTGCTGTCTAAATAAGTATATAAAACCTATGAAAATTACTATTAGATCTATTGATATAAAAGGTCAGTACATTAATTTAGCGGCCCCTATTGAGCTGACAGGCGAGTTAAAAGTTGCTGAATTATTAGCTGAGCGGCACAGCCATTCCTTGCAAGATCTATCATCAGTACCGTTACAGATAGGAGTCGATGAGGCGGGTCGGGGGCCGTTGCTGGGTAGTGTCAACGTAGCGGCTGCCATTTTGCCAATTAAATGGTCAGGTTTGATTGAGGATCAACCCTTATTGACGACCCCTTTAGCTATCCTAACTGACTCCAAGCAGCTTAGTGAAAAGAAGCGCGATATCCTCTATCCTTTAGTCCAACAGTATGCATTAGGCTATGTTATTGCTGATATCCCAGCAGCGGTGATTGATCAGCTCAATATCCTACAGGCAACGATGCTTGGCATGCGTCTATGTACTGAGCAGCTACTAATAGCGATATATCAGCAGCTAACCATCGATTCTGCTTGCCTTTGTAGTCATATGCCGACCCAAATACTATACGATGGTAACCGCTGCCCAGAATTGGACTACCCAACACTCGCCAAGGTAGGTATTGAACAGGCGACTATTGACTGTCAAGCATGGGTCAAAGGTGATGCTCGTCATACTAGTATTGCTGCCGCTAGTATTTTAGCAAAAGTTAGCCGTGATCATAGAATGTATCAATTGGATGCTCAATATCCTGACTATAGCATCGGCAAGCACAAAGGCTATCCTACTGCAGCGCATATGCAAGCTATTGTAGATTATGGGGTGTTACCTGAGCATAGACGTAGTTTCGCACCAGTGAAACGGGCACTTTTGGAAAAATAGCCTAAGCGTTATTCATTATAAATGATGAATTATAAGTTATTTTGAATTATCTTATATAGTGATCCCGCCTCAATAAGCACTACTTGCAAGTCTTATATTCTATTTATTGGTAGCTAGAATTTTTTATAGTAATAACTAGTTGCCGTTAATAAATTAGCGCTAATAAGTTGGCATAATTATTGCTGAACTTTAGTCAGCTAATTTATTACTTTATAGGATAGAAAATGACCCTCAATACCTCTGTAAAAAGCTCAGTCCCTATCATTTTTTCAATTATGGTTCTAAGTGCTTGTGGTGATGGAGGCGATGCAGATAATACCGCAACAGTCAATAATGCCCCTACATCCATAGAGCTAGAGACAGAATCAGAATCAGCAAACTCTGCTACAACCGCCTCAAATCCAATCGTTTCTAAGTCTAAGGCTAGCAATGAACAGGGAACAGAGGATGAGGAAGTAAATAACGCTGACGCTAGAGCTGATGATAATGCACTAGCAGCTGTAAAGGTAGATAATGAAATTAGCCTTGCCCGGTCTAGCTGTGGTCTCAGTGAGGTATCTGCTGATCTAGAACTTGCAAAAGTCGCTATCCAACATGCCAATTACATTAATTATGTGTTTGCTAATAGTACCCCAACCAGTTTTAATCCGCATGTGGAAAACAAGATCAGTGATATTGCTGATGTCACAGGTAACAGCAACCCGTTTTTTAGCGCTGATAGTTTTACTAAGCGCTTGGCTAAGGCAAATTATGCCAATACCAGTAATGGCGTGGCCGAAAACATTGCTACGACTTTATACTTTAACTCATTAGGTAACTTAGTGGCACCGGATATTGCCGCAACGGCAATGACTAAGTCCTTGCTTGCTGCGCCTTATCATTTACGCGCATTGATGCTACCGAATTCAAATTTGATCGGTACAGGTATCAGTGCTTATAAGCCATTTAATAGGGAGGCAAGTAAGTATCAAGGCTATGTGCTGGTTACCCATGCCGCAGCGACGCCAGCAGCCAAAAATAATAGCGTTAAAGGTATCTTTACTTATCCTTGTCAAGATGTCAGCGCTACAGTGACCGCACTATATAATGAATCACCAAGTCCAGTTAAAGGCACGGGTCGTGATTTGCGAACAGATCCTATAGGACAACCTATCTATATCAACATGCCATCAGCCCAGACGATCAAAGTTAGTAACGTTAAGTTCTATGATGTGCAGCGCAAAACAAAGGTAGAAGTTGCTTTGCTTGATTTTTATCAAGACCCGTATAAAGGCACTAATTATCAGCTAGCAGCCAACGAAGCGTTTATTTTACCGCTTACTGATAATCTAAAAAGCTGTGAGCAGGGTAGTAATAAAGGCGGCAACTGTGGCCTGTATGGTAATAGTAACTATCAAGTGAGCTTTGATGTATTAGTCGATAATAAGACCTTAATAACTAAAGACTTTACCTTTAGTACTGGCGAGGTAAGTTATTAGGGCCTATTGAACCTTGATAAGTAAACCCTGCTGCTTTGCTTGCTCTATTTTTTATTAATACATTTGCAAACTGGCAAACGATATTAATAGCCGCATTGACGTTAACCATTAAATCAATGCTGGCGTTAGTGCTGATGGCTCACATTAGCATTGAGATAAAGTTAAAACGACGAATTAGGTTGTTGTAAAAACTTTCTTTCTTCGACAGTAGATGATCTATTCAAAGCTTCATTACGATGCGGATAGCGTCCAAATCGTTGGATAATATCTCGATGCCGATGCTCAAAACTCAAAGTGTTGGCATTATTGAGCTCCTCAAACAAGGGGAGATAGCGTTGATGAATAACTAAGGATTCAGAATGCATAAAAGGCATGATCATAAACTGTCGCCATTGCCAAGGGAGCTTATTAAAATGAAATTGGCGAATAGCTTCTTGGGCTAACACTAAAGCCATAGCGTCTTGCGCAAAAGCCGCTGCCTGATTGCGGCACAAGTTACGTGAGAATTGATCTAAGACAATAATCTCAGCCAAACGTCCAGCCAGTTCAGCATTGGAGTTGTTCAAATACCGGTGTTCTTCGACATAGCGCCAAGGAGCACATTCACCTTGTTTTGCCTGTTGCCAGAGCTTGCCAAATTTATCAGCAATCAGCTTGTCAAAGCTGCTGTCCTGTATAAACCAGTACTGTTTATTATCCTCATCGAACCAAAATTCTAATACTTCACGAGCATTAACATCGAGCTGAGGCAAATTAAGCTGGGTAAAATCAGGTGGATTTGAAGAGCGCGAATAATCGGTTGATAGTGACATAAGCTATTCTATTTAGTATAGGTTTAGTCTACTATAGCGAAAAATATCACTAACTACTATTATCGTATGCTATTAGGTGAATAAACATGACTACTCCACTTGCTCATCAATCCATATCCGTGCCAACCCCTTATTATTTACTCGACGAAGCGGCCATTGTTGCCAATATGCAAATTATTGCTCGACTATGTGAGTTGTCGGGTGCTAAGGCACTATTGGCACTAAAATGCTTTGCCACTTGGGGGGTGTTTGAAGTCATGCAACCTTATTTACACGGTACAACGTCATCTTCATTGAACGAATTGCGCTTGGGCTATGAGACTTTTGGCCATAACTCTCAACACAATAATGTTAATAGCACTGAAACCCTTGAGGGTATTGCAACCCTTAAAAGTGCTGATAAAAAAGAGATGCATGCTTATAGCGTGGCTTATAGTGCCGATGAAATCCCTGAAGTTCTACAATATGCTGATAAGATTATATTTAATTCTATCTCGCAATTAACTGCTTTTAAAGAGCAAGCGGCTGCTAAAAAAATACCGGTAGGGCTGCGCTTAAACCCTAAGACCAGTAATTCCTCGTTTATTATCGCTGACCCAGCTCGTCCGTTTAGTCGCCTTGGGGAGCATGATAAAGACAGTATCGTCGCGGTACTGAAAGATATCACTGGAGTGATGATTCATAATAACTGTGAAAATGACAGTTATCAGGCTTTTAGTGATAGTTTGGCTGATATCGAAGCTAAGTTCGGTGATGTTTTTCAACAGTTAGAATGGGTAAGTTTAGGAGGCGGAATTCACTTTATCGCTCCTGATTATCCCCTTGAGCAATTGGCTCAACGTCTAAAAGGCTTTAGTGAAAAATACGGCTTACAAGTCTATTTAGAGCCGGGTGAAGCCAGTATTCATGGCGCTGGAACTTTGGTCACTACGGTATTAGATACTATGTATAACCAAAAAAACTTAGCGATAGTAGACTCCTCTATTGAAGCGCATATGCTCGATTTGCTGATTTACCGTGAGTCAGCACCAATAGCGGCTATTAATAATCAGCCAATTAATATCGCAGCTCTCGATATTGATCCTACTGATAACGCTCAGACAACGGGGCAAGCAGCAGCTGACAACACTATCATTTATGGTCGCTCTTGTTTAGCAGGAGATATTTTTGGTGAGTATCAGCTGCCAGCTGTTTTGCAGATAGGCGATCAGTTAGCCTTTGCTAATGCTGCTGGTTATACTATGGTCAAAAAGAACTGGTTTAATGGGGTCAATATGCCAGCTATTGTGATACGTCGTCTTGATGGCACTATTGATGTGCAGCGTGAGTTTGATTATCAGGAATATAAAGCAAGTTTGTCTTAATCATTGATGCTAAGACGTTCGCATGCCAGTTAGGGTTGATGGGGCTATTTTAATTTAGCTATTAATTATTGCCGAAAGGGTAGTAAAAATTGTTATAATCGGCTCGGGCAAAAACAGTGGTTTTTGTTCATCGGGTGCGTGGGTTTTCCTCGGTCTTCCTTTTTAATTCACGCATATCATTCACTAGTTTCTGTTCCGATTGGTCAATAACAATGACGACGGCAGGGACACAAAGGAGGATTGTTGCCTTGAACACAACTCAACATAACAAAAACACTAAGCAAGCCAAAAAAGATGTTCTTATCATCGGTGCTGGCGGCGTCGCTCAAGTAGTCGCTCATAAATGTGCGATGCATAACGATGTGCTCGGTGCGATTCATATCGCATCACGTACTTTAGATAAGTGTACTGCTATCGCCCAAAGCGTACAGGATAAAAACAGCTTTAAGCAGCCTGCAACTTTGCACACCCATCAAATCGATGCGCTCGATACTCAAGCATTAATGACCCTGATAAAAGATATTAATATCCAAATCGTCATCAATGTCGGCTCACCATTTTTGAATATGAGCGTATTAGAAGCTTGTATTGAGACTGGCGTGGCTTATATCGATACCGCTATTCACGAAGACCCCCGTAAGATCTGCGAGACGCCGCCTTGGTACAATAACTATGAGTGGCAGCGTAAACAGCGTTGTG
This sequence comes from Psychrobacter urativorans, assembly GCF_904846695.1. Lineage (GTDB taxonomy): Bacteria > Pseudomonadota > Gammaproteobacteria > Pseudomonadales > Moraxellaceae > Psychrobacter > Psychrobacter urativorans. The sequence goes on along the minus strand of NZ_CAJHBR010000002.1, from coordinate 180,000 downwards.
CGGATAATAATATCACTGCCATCTTAGGCGCAGGTTTTGATCCTGGTATGGTCAATGCTTATGCTCGTCTTGGCTATGACATGATGGATGCAGGGTCAGTAACTGATATTGATATTATCGATATTAACGCTGGCAGCCACGGTAAATACTTCGCTACCAACTTCGATCCTGAAATCAATTTCCGTGAGTTCACTGGTACGGTTTATTCATGGCAGGACAGTAAGTGGCAGTCGAATAAGATGTTCGAAGTCAAGCGTACCGATGATCTACCGGTAGTTGGCATGCAGAACAGTTACCTCAGCGGTCATGACGAGATCCATTCGTTATCGGCTAATTTAGATGTGCCAAACATTCGCTTTTGGATGGGCTTTGGTGAGCATTACATCAATGTTTTCACCGTGCTACAAAGCCTAGGCTTATTATCTGAGCAGCCAGTGACTACCGCTGAAGGCTTAGAAGTTATTCCGTTAAAAGTCGTCAAAGCGGTGCTACCAGACCCAAGCTCATTAGCTGCCAACTATACGGGTAAGACTTGTATTGGTGATAAAGTTAAAGGCAAAAAAGACGGCGTCGATAGCGAATTATTTATCTATAATATCTCTGATCATAAAGAAGCGTTTGAGGCTATGGGTAGTCAAGGCATCTCTTATACCGCTGGCGTGCCACCGGTCGCTGCGGCTATGTTGGTTGCTACTGGCGAGTGGGATGCAGGCAAGATGGTCAACGTCGAAGAGCTCGATGCTAAGCCATTTATTAATTTGCTAAATAAAATTGGCTTGCCAACGCGTATTCAAGATGCTGATGGCGATAGAGCACTAGAGTTCGATATCTAGAGCATTTTGCTGGATTTTATCGATAAGAAAATAACAGCATCCTATTAAGTTTCGGCTTGATAGGATGCTTTTTTATGACAGGCATTATCCCAAAAATTCCAATAGCTCGATAATAATTGTAAATTCAATCAAGCGTTTCACAAAAAGCTAATGTGTCTGCAAATAACTATATCGATAAATAATTAACCATTAACAAATAACCATGTACCACTAAATAACCATGTACCAATAAATAGAGGTAAGGCCTCTACTTTTATATCAGAGCTCTGCGCTATAAGCCATTCGCTATTTTTAATGGTGCCCCTTTGCCAATCAATAAGGCATTCTATCCTTGTGGTGATCTGACTAGTGATTGATGCCCTTAGTCGTTATCATCAGTGCCTGACAATCAACAGCCTATTTCGAACTCCCTATCTATGACAAAATCTGATAATAAAGCTGCGGATAACCAGGAAGTTAATCTGAACAGTATTAGAGACTGGCTGATACGCACTACACAGATTTTTGCCAAATTTGCAATTATCTTGATAGCTTTGGCTTTAGCCTTGTTGTTAGCCAATGCGCTTAATCGGCCACTCTATATCAGCTATTTAATCGTTGGTATGATCGCTGCAGTACTGTTTATCATGCTAATCATGATCGCTATCGAAAACATCGTTTATCGATACCTAAAAAACAGCGTTTGTGGCCAAATTATTATCTATTTATTAGTGGCGTTGATGAGCGTATCGTCCTATTTGTGGGCAACAGGCGAGATTAACAGGATATTCCAAGTCAATCCTAGTAATTTAGCCTTGACCTCAACGCTACTGACCGCTATCGAGTTTTTTAAATACAGTATTATCACTTTATTAAGTGGTTATTTTATCGCTATAGGCTTGTACTTTTTATATCGAGATTCTGACAACCAAGCGCCTAGCAGCGCAGATAACAGTGCTGTTAGTAATGGTAATGCTACTAGTCATAATGTTAGTAATGGCAATATTGATGCTACAAGCGCTACTAATCAATCGACTAAAAAACTACCTAGTAAATTATTATCAGGTGTACTCTTTGCCCTTACTGTGATGCTGTGTTTGTTAGCCGTAGGCCGAATATCTAAGTATAGCGACGTTATGGTTCAAGCCTTTGCGGTAAACATTGATTTCTACAGCTATCATACTTGCACAGGTAAAGATTTTGAAAATATCGAAGGGGTTTTATTCTTATCGGCGAGCGATATGTTAGTAGCGAAAAAGACAGGGGCTATGAGTTGGCAATTTAACAAAGTCAAATGTGAGCCCTGATGGCTGTAGCCAGTTTTTCTCAAAATAAACGCTTAATAAAAAGTACCTCTACTGCTCTAAACTCTAGCTATTACTTATCTTATCAGCATTATCTTAAAGCCTTATCCATAGCGATGCGCTGATGAGCGGCTCATCCTTGCCAATAATGTTTATGCGCTAGACTATGATACTATGCGCTCATCATTTTCTCCCAAAATATCCTGCCTTCTAAAACTGCACTCACTTATGCCCTATAAGTAAAGTGTAAGGAATGTACAGACATGAGCAACGAAGTAAACCACGATAACTCTTCCAAAGATGACCTAGCAAGCGAGCATCCATTAAACGAGCCATTACCAAATGAGCACAGCAAAAGCGCACAAGCCCCATTTGAGCGCAGTCAGTTTGGGGGCTCGCAACGTCAACCTAAAAGTCTTCATGGTGAAAGACCCATCTCGCGCAGTGATTTAAAAAAAGGGGCGCAAGAGTTATCCAAAAATGCTGTCGCTCATATTAACTGGAGCGTGTTAATCCTCTCCTCGCTAGTTATTGTTGCCTTCTCAATTTGGGCCATTATTATGCCTGAAGGGGCACATACTACGATGCAAATAGTAGTGGATTGGATTGCAACTAACTTGGGTTGGTACTATGTGATTACTATGGTATTAGTCACAGGCTTTGTACTTTGGGTAGCTTTATCCAAAGCTGGTAGCATACGCCTCGGGCCTGATGATTCACGTCCGCAATATAAGCTAGGGACTTGGGTGGCGATGCTATTCGCTGCTGGGGTAGGCATTGATTTGCTGTTCTTCTCAGTAACTGGTCCTGTAGTCCAGTATTTAACGCCGCCAGCAGGTGATAGCGCCAGCGCTGATGCTATGCAAAACGCTGTAGTTTGGACCATGTTCCATTACGGTATCGCTGGCTAGGCGGTATATGCATTACTGGGCATGGCAATGGGCTACTTTGCCTATCGCTGGGATATGCCGTTATCGATTCGAGCGGCGCTCTATCCGCTGTTTGGCAAACGTGTCAATGGCCCAATCGGTCACGGTATTAGTATTTTAGCCTTAGTCGGTACCGTGTTTGGCGTCGCCACTACTATGGGTATCGGGGTAGTCTTACTAAACGTCGGCTTCTCAAAGATCTTTGGGCTAGAGGAGGGACTCACCTTACAGATTGCCTTGGTTATCGGGGCGGTGGTCTTGACTATCTTGGCGACTACTTCAGGCGTAGATCGTGGTATTCGCTGGATATCTGAGCTGAATCTATGGAGCGCAGTGGCGATGATGGCTTTTATTCTCATCGCCGGCCAAACCGCTTTCTTATTGAATGCGCTGGTTGAAAACTTAGGTCAATTCTTTGTCACTTTGCCTGCGTGGATGTTTAAAACCTTTGCTTACGTGCCTGGTAGTAGCGAATGGATGGGCATTTGGACTTTATTCTTTTGGGCGTTTTGGTTGGCTTGGGGGCCGTTCGTTGGCGTGTTTTTGGCCCGTATTTCCCGTGGCCGTACTTTACGTGAGTTCGTCATCGCTGCTATTACTGTGCCAGTATTATGTGATTTTATTATTGTGTCCTTCTTCGGTAATTCAGCCCTTTATGAAGTATTACAAGGTAATACTGCCTTTGCCGAACTGGCTATTCAAAGCCCTGAGCGTGGCTGGTATGCCTTGCTTGAGATGTTCCCCGGCGCGAAGTTCTTAGTTATATTAGCGACTTTTTCAGGATTACTGTTTTATATTACTAGCGCCAACTCAGGGGCAATGGTGATGTCGAATTTCTCCGCCTCTATTCCAGACCCAAGCGAGGATGGTCCGAAATGGCTGCGTATCTTTTGGGCAGTACTGACGGCGGTTTTGACTATCTCAATGCTGTTAGCTGGTGGTGTTATTACTATGGAGTATGCGACTCTTATCTTTGCGCTGCCGGTGACTATCATCGTTTACCTAGTGATGTTCTCCTTCTATAAAGCGCTAAAAATAGAGCAAGCCGAGAGCGAGGGTAAGGTGTTACGCCGTCCTTCGATTGCACCTAGTGGTGGTCATATACCAGAGCGCTCATGGACGCAGCGTTTGGGGCAGATGCTGACTTATCCATCTAAACGTGAGTCGATCAAGTTCTTGGAGCGTACTGTACGCCCAGCGCTCGATGATGTCGCCAATGAGTTCCGCCGTCAAGGCTATGATGTGGAGCGTATCAATGCCGATCATGATAAGAATGCGGCAAGCGCAACGGCTTTTGTTGGTAATACTAATATTATCGCCGCCTCGGGGCCGTTACTACGGTTATCGACGGCTGCTATGAACGAATTTTATTATCAAGTGTCTATGGTTAAGACTCCAGCGCCTACTTTTAGTGGCAAAATGGCCGCTGATAGCGATGTGTATTATCGACTTGAGGTCACTACTCAAACAGGTTCGGGTGGCTACGATTTAACCGGATTAAATAAGCAGCAAGTCATCGATGATGTGCTTGAGCAATACCAAGCTTATCTGAATTTTTTGACTGCTCCTGTGCAGAGCGATGAAGCATTGACGACGGCTACGCCTATAGTGGGTAAGGAGTAATAGGGGTAACTAGATAATGAGTAGGATAGCCGCTACTGTCGGGGCTAGCAGTGACCTCGCGCATTTATTGATATCTATCGTGGTTGTATTCTTATAGAAAACTAAGCGAGCTATTGGTTAAAGTACATCATTTATGATTTTTACTCACCTCAAGGTTTCTATGCTCATATTTAGCTCACTAAGTATCTCAAATATATGGTATTTGTTTAATAATTAGTACAATATGCAATATCAAACTAAAGTTAGTAGTTTGTAAATACTTAGCGATTAATTGAGATTATTATTTTAAGGAAACATATGAAAAATGTATTGATTGGTATAGCTGCAGTAGGAGTAATGAGTGCAGCCTTGTCTGGTTGTCAAACTATGCAAGAATCCGTAAATCTTATAACAGATAATATGTATGTTGCTCAGTTACCTGAGAGCTCATCAACTAAGCTTCAGATAGTTACCGATTGGGGTGGTGAGTTTAGTGTTACACCAAACTCTAAAGAATACCGTAGCTCGAAAAAATCAGGTGCAGGCGGAGTGTTAGCAATGAATGGATCTTTAAATCCTAAAGGATTAGCAAAACTATCAATTCTCCCTTATACCGATAAAGAGAAATTATTTATCTATGAAAATAATTTAAATATGCCTAAGCCTACCGTCGAAGAAAAACGTCTTTATAGTCTGACTGCTAGCACTTCTCCGAATTTTACAGTGACAGAAAGGTACATTGCTCCCAATCAGCCCTTTGCCATTAGATTTAGAGGTAGAGACAGTTTTAGTACTTGTAGTGTAGAGGGCACATTTAACCCTGAAGCGAACAGCAACTATCGTTTAACAGGTGTGTTCGGTCGAAAGTGTGTCGTTATCATTGAGAAGTTTGTCATTAATAGTCGCGGTGAAACTGTTCTTCAAAACGTCAAATTTGATAAGTGATCTCACTACTATTGTAGAAGGTTAATAAGAAAAAATAGTTAATAGGCTGTGCATCATGTTCAGCCTTCCTTCCTACACAAATCACTCAAATCAATCAAATACAGTAGCATGCCATAATAGATAACTACAACAGGCTAATAAATTAAGGAGCTTACTTTGCCAAACGATTTAACCGCAATCACCGAATACTTACTTGAGCTGGATGCACTAAAGCTTATTAATCGCCGTACTTATATTGATGGTGGATTGCGTGTTGAAAACTCAGCTGAGCACTCATGGCATTTAGCGATGGCTTGCTGGTCGATATGTAGAAGCTTTAAGCTTGAGGTATCAGAAGAAAAGCTCCTAAAGCTGGCACTCATCCATGATTTAGGTGAGATTGATGCGGGTGATACGTTTCTCTACGACACTAATAGAAGCACAGCTCATAATGCTGAACGAGAAGGGGTTAAACGTCTTCAGAGCCATCTAGGCAATGGGGTTGGTGATCTTTGTGAGTTATGGGAGGAGCAAGAGACTGGCGATAGCTTAGAGACTAAACTGCTAAAAGTGGTCGATAGGTTATTGCCTTTTTTACATAATATCAATAGTGAAGGCAAGACTTGGCGTGAGCAAGGGGTGAAGAAATCGCAAGTACTACAAGCTCATGGCTTTATAGCTGAGGATTTTCCTGAGATTCACTGTTGGATGCTTGCTAATATTAATTCAGCGGTGCAAGCGGGTTGGCTGCTTGATGATGGATTGGTTTAATACAGACAGTAGCTATTGGTTAAAGGTAATGGATGTCTACAACCTTCCCAGCTTACTAGCAAATTCATTAAATAATTAAATCAGGAGATAATGTCATGGATATGAAAAACATACCTTTTGCTACTACCGATTGGACCCAAGTACCCGCTGTCGAAGTCAAAGGTGAAACAGGGGTAGGCTACTGGAAAACTCTGGATTTTGACACTATTAATGTACATATGGTTGAGTATTCAGCCGGTTATCTTGCCGATCACTGGTGTGATAAAGGCCATATATTGTTGTGTATCGAAGGTGAGCTAAATACGGAATTAAAAGATGGTCGTACCTTTACTTTAACTACCGGCATGACTTATCAAGTGGCAGATAATACTATAGCGCATCGTTCTTCAACTAAAAATGGCGCTAAGCTATTTATTGTTGATTGATAACTATTGGAAGCTTTAAGAGTCTGCTGCTGGATAGACAGGATTAGTTAAGATAAGCGAGGTTTACTAAGCCGAAAAAAAGTACTGTATAAAAATAAGGGAAATCATCAATATGCAACTCGAAATCAACGTCATTGACGCCTTCACTGATAGTATTTTTAAAGGTAATTCTGCGGCAGTGATTATTACTGACAATTGGCTGAGCGCTGAGCTAATGCAGTCTATAGCTATGGAGAATAACTTAGCTGAAACCGCCTTTTTAGTAGCGAGTCATTCAGAATATTTAAGCTCTGAAGACACGGCTGCTTATTATATCCGCTGGTTCTCACCCCTGACTGAGGTTGATTTTTGTGGTCATGCGACCTTGGCATCAGCTTTTGTATTGTTTAGTAAATATCCTAGTTTAACCAGCATAAGTCTGTCAGCCAAAGCGGTTGGAGTATTGACTATTGTCCAGACAGCAACTGGCAAAATACAAATGGATTTTCCAAATACTAAACCTGAAAGGATTAAAGATATTCCTGAGAGCTTATTAGCGGGTCTATCGATCGCTCCTGTTGAAGTCTATCGTAACTTGCAAGCCTATTTTGTTATTTACAACGCTGAGTCTGATGTACTGTCTGTAGTTCTTGATAATCAGTCCTTAAAGCAGCTTGCACCATTAAAGTTGGTTGTGACTTGTCTGGCGGACTGCAAAATTTTTGATAAATACGATTTTATCTCTAGATATTTTGTGTTAGCTACGGCTAGTGAAGACCCAGTGACCGGATCAATTCATACGGGGTTAGCCCCACTTTGGGCAGAGCGCTTAGGTAAAAATGAGCTGATGGCTTATCAAGCCTCAAGTCGAGGTGGGGTTTTACACTGTGTAGTAGTAGGGGATAGAGTGCTTATCTCTGGTAATGCGGTGCAATATATGACTGGTATCATTAGCGTTTAAAAGGAAGATGTAGTGCCTGAGTTAAAAACCCTTAGTCTTTTCTTTTTGACCGCACTAGCAGAAATTGTTGGCTGCTACTTACCTTATCTTTGGCTGCGCGAGGGTAAAAGCATTTGGCTGCTTATTCCTGGCGTGCTGAGTTTGATGGCTTTTGTGTGGTTGCTGACTCTGCATCCAACGGCTGTTGGCAGAGTTTATGCTGCTTACGGTGGGGTATATATTGCTACAGCTATTATGTGGTTATGGGCGGTTAATGGTATTCGACCATCGATGTGGGATATCGTTGGATCTGTTGTTGCTCTATTAGGCATGGCTATCATTATGTTTGCACCCCGCAGCTCTTAGCTATAAGTTAGTAAAGCTATAAGTTATTAAAGCTAAAGGCTCACTGATAAGTGCTTTTAATGAAAACCACTAATTACAGCTGAGTTGGGCTAAAGCAGCTAAGGTAGCGCTTTAGCACAGCTTGGATTAATGTTTGCCTAGAATGCTACCGCTATCTTCTTTCTTGGCTTGCTTAGCCGCTTTTTTCTCTTTTGCAGTCAGTAACGGCTTCTTTTTGACATTCTTTTTACTGTCTTGTGTTTTACTCATGATTTAGTCCTATTGGATAAAGTTGAACGCTCAAGCTATCGAAATGGCTTGTAGCCAAGTAGCAAGGGTTTAAGCTTAGTTAAGCTAGTGCTAACTAGGTATTATTAACTATTACAGTGTAGCCTTAAGGGTAACGATTAGATAGTTATATCTTTATCAACAGATACGGCTTTTATTAATATTTTTATTGCTAGGCCAATCATCAAGTTATCCTAAACTGACGATAGTGTAAGTAAGCGCTTACTTACGGATACCTAGCGATTTGCTATAATAGGCGTGGTAAGCCGGCTATTAGTTTCGGTGCTCACTAATGTATTGGTGGTTATTTGCACTAACCGCTAATACTTTTCACTATTTTGGTTAATTAATTATTATGCGTATTCGTAAACTGTTTAAATTTGAAAATGCTCACATCGTCCGTAATTGTAGCTCAGAGCGTTGTAAACATTCTATTCATGGTCACAGCTATCAGATTGAGTTGATCCTGGAGGCGCAGCGTCTAGATCATGGACAAATGGTTTATGACTTTGGCCTACTAAAGTCGTCAATCAAAGATATTATCGACAGCTTTGACCACGCTATTTGCTTTTGGAGTAAAGATGACCCTGAGTATATTGAATCTTGTAAAAAGTTCAGCGCCCGCTGGATAAGTCTACCCGTATCCCCTTCTGCTGAGCAATTCTCCCGAGTGATATTCTTTTGGGCGCAGCAAATATTACAACAAACCCAAATGCAAAACGGCGAAGCTGATGTCAGTGTCTATTCGGTCATTGCTCATGAAACGGCGACTGGCTATGCGCAGTGTTTCGCTGCTGATGTGGCTAACGATCAGATGGGTAAATTAGTATTGAGTGACTTTGAGTTTAGCGAGCAAGTCAGTAGTGAGTGGCATGATCCACAGCTATATGCCAAGCTCATTAGCGGGGAGCGCTTCATCAACCCACAAGTCACTATGCAAGTACAGCTGGATGAGTCTGATGTCTAATCCTAAGTTTACAGAGAATAAAAACTCAATATCGGTAACGCTGCATTCAGAAGCCGATACTAAAGAGTTAGCGGCGCAATTGGCTAAGTTACCGTTAGTAGGCAGCGTTTGGCTGGCTGGTGATTTAGGAGCTGGTAAAACCACTCTAACTCGTTATTGGCTACAAGCTCTAGGTCATCAAGGGCCAGTAAAAAGCCCTACTTACACTTTAGTTGAGCCTTATCATATCAGCCAAAGTGATGGAGCTATTAAGCCGGTTTATCATGCCGATCTATACCGTTTACAAGATCCAGAGGAGCTGTCTTTTATTGGCTTTGATGAGTATCTGGATGAGCCAAATGCGCTAGTCATTATTGAGTGGGCAAGTCGTGCGGACAGTTATTTGCCAGCGCCAAGCTTGTTTATAGATATAGTACAAGGTGGCGCTACGCAGGACAGTAAAGAAGCACGTCAAGTCGAGCTACGCTTATCAAAAATAGGGCAGACGCAAGGGCTGGATTTATCGCTGTTAAAGATCTAGCTATTAGGTCACTACGCTATTGGATAAATATGTTAGATAATCCGTTAAGTATCACTATCTCAAGTACACGCATCAAAAAGCTATCACCGCTGTTGATTAATCAACTATCCGCTGGTGAAGTAGTCACTCGTCCGGCAGCAGTAGTCAAAGAGCTGCTAGAGAATGCCATTGATGCGAAGGCCACTCATATTGAGGTGCGTATCACTCAAGGTGGTATGGGTATGATCGAAGTCGTGGACAACGGCGTTGGTATCCATCCTGATGATATGGTGATGGCGATCACCCGTCATGCCACTAGCAAAGTCGCTGATATTGCTAATCTGCAAGGTATTAGTACCCTAGGGTTTCGCGGCGAGGCATTGGCGGCAACAGCTGCAGTTTCGCGCTTAACCTTGATTAGTAGTCACGATGACAGCGGAGTAGGTCGCCAGCTGCAAGTTACAGGTGTATTAGCGCAAGCGCCTAAGCTATTACCGGTAGTGCACAATCGCGGTACCACCATCACAGTTAAAGATCTATACTTTAACGTGCCAGCGCGGCGTGGCAATCTTAAGTCTATTGCGACTGAGTTTGCCCATATCGAGACTATCGTCCGTGAGGTGGCTTTAGCTTATGCTGATGTTACGCTCAATCTATTTCATGACCACAAAAAACGCTTGTCGCTATCGGCTAGTACCAGTAATAGTACCAGTATAAGCCTGAGTCCAGTCTCTAGCTTAAGCTCTATCAGCAGTACTCATAGCCGTCTGCCTCTAGCTAGACTTGAGCAGGCGCTTGGCATAGCCCTGACTGATGATGCGCTGCAAGTTAATGTTGATTTAACCGCGCTCGTTCAACAGACTTCAGCATCTACGCAGCAGCAGTCAGCAAGTATTAATGGTTGGTTATGGCCAATTAGCGAGAGTGACGCTCTTAATAACTCCTTGCCAAAGCTGTTGTATATCAATGGTCGTTTAGTCAAAGAGCAGCTAATTAGTAATCAGTTACGTCAGCTTGCGCAAAGCGCTCAGTTTAATCATATTGGTTATGCACTGTACTTTGAGCTGCCGCTGCACTGGCTCAACCTTAATGTTCATCCTACTAAACAGCGTATTAAGATTAGCTCCTTGAATAACATCATGGCGCATCTGAGTCATGCTATAAGCCTAAAGCTCAAAGGCATCGGCTCTAGTAACAGTGGTTCTATTGCCATTAAGCAACTAGATACTAAGCAATCGGCAACTCAGTCGCAGTCTTTAACTGGCCATTTAACAAGCTCCGCAGATCGAGATCCTGTTAAATACCCTGCAAAAGGTAATGGTTCGATAGGGCCGTTATGGTTCCAACAATCATCAGCACAGCTTGTGCAAGAACCGACAGCGTATTATCAGCACTCGCAAGCACCACTGTCATCAGCAGCGACGGTAACTACTGATTTATCTACTACTAATTCACCTATTACTACCGCAGCTACTACAAGCAAGCTTGTGGATTTACCGCAGTGTTTAGACGTTATCGATAACGTGGAGCAACAACTGGTCCTAAATAAAAAGAATAGCCTAAGTAGACAACCTTGGCTATTATTTTATACCAAAGGTAAACTAACCTTGGTTAGTCAACAGCAATGGCAAGCTAGTTTAGCTCTATTGTTCAGCTCACATTCATCTGCAAGCTATCCTGTACTAGCGGACGCCGCTAGTGTTAATCAGCAACTAGCTTATTATATTGAGCAAATGTCGCAGGCAGACGCGCTAGCCTTTAAAGTCGATATTGAGCAGATAGTTACTTTGCAAGCGCTAAAATCTATAGAGCGCTCGCAATTAATAGCATTGATGCTATCATCTCCTTCCTGTTAATCGATTTTTATGACCTGCAAAGGCAAGCTTATGCACCCTTTATCTGCCAATTCATCCCACACCAGTTTTGGTACAGCTGCTAATACCGCCTTGACGGCGTTGCCTAATAACAGCGTAGTTTGTTTGATGGCGCCGACGGCGAGTGGTAAGACAGCGTTGGCGTATGAGCTCTATGAAAGTGGGCGCTATGAACTGATTTCAGTGGACTCAGCACTAGTATATCGAGATATGAATATCGGTACCGCTAAGCCTACAGTGACTGAGCTAAAGCGCTATCCGCATCACTTAGTGGATATCATTGATCCCACCCAAAGTTATAGCGTGGCTGAATTTGTCAGCGACGTCGCTGGACTGATCGATACCTGTCATCAAGCTGGCAAGATACCGTTATTGGTTGGCGGCACTATGATGTATTACATGGCGCTACTCGAAGGATTGTCTCCTGTACCTGATAGCGATGACAAAGTACGTCAGCAAGTTGAGCAATGGCGACAGGAGGCGGGGATTGAGGCGTTGTATGCCTACTTAGGTGAGGTAGATGCTGTGACGCATGCCCGTTTAAAGCCTAGCGATACTCAACGTATTACTCGGGCGCTTGAAGTTTATCAACAGACTAATATACCGATCAGTGAATGGCAACAACAGCCTAAGCAAGCGTTAGCAGACAATCCCAAGCAACAGTGGCAAGTACTAGCAGTGATGCCTGATCGTCCGTGGTTGCATCAGCGCATCGGTCAACGCCTCGATGTCATGTGGAATGACGGACTAGTCGCCGAAGTGATTGCCTTGCTTGAGCGCTATCCGTTAACCCCAAGCATGCCTGCTATGCGTTGTGTTGGCTATCGGCAAGTGCTCGAGTATTTGGTACGTATCGACCACCCAGTATTGGCTCAAGCACATTTGGACCGAAATCAGTTTTATCGGGCTTTTGAGCAAAACGACGCCAATCAGCTATTAATAACAGCGGATTTATTGCCTACAGCTGAGAACAATACCAAGGCCTTAGAGGCTACGATTGAGGCAGTTGCTTGTCAAGAAATGCAAAATAAGGCATTATATGCCACAAGGCAACTAGCAAAGCGCCAGTGCACTTGGCTACGTAAATTGACTCAGTTACAGTCCACTACTAGCGAGAGTGAGCTGAGAATAAATATACAAGTTTTTAGCAACATGGCACAGGCTGCCGCTAGCTTGCATAAGGCGTGAGAGCAAGGCTGGTTAATACATTGGCGCTGATACGGCATGCTTTAATTCGTGATAGTAAGCGGACAAGAAGTTGCAAATAAGAGCCTTAACAGCTGTTATAATTATCAGCGTTTAAAGACTCAACTAGCAGTATTTTGCTATCTGCTTATAATATGAGCTAATAAATACTATCGACTGCTAGATGGCAATAGCAGCTGGAAACAAGTGGTTACTTAATACCCTTACAATAGTATTATATTAACGATAGAGTAGCCTAGCTTAAGCTCTATTAAGCATTGAAAAATAACAGCTTACAAATAGGGGCTTAAAAATAGCCAGTGTTACTAGTTACTATTTTAGCAAAACTATATTTTTAGCAAAGCTATAGTGCAGAAAAAGTGCAAGTGAATTGACGCTTTGCTTAGTATGGATAGCTGAATTGGCTACACAATTCTTAAAAATAGAGGCAGTTAGTTTTAGTAGCTCCTATTTATAGTAGCTCGTAACCATAGTCACTGCTATTATTTAAGGTTCAACAGGATATAAAAAAGTACTTGCTTATTTAGATACGATTTACCTATAAAAAATATTTTGTTAGATACGTATAACCATTATAATTACTAGTGCAGGGCTATAAAATATTCAAGATAATTGATATTTAATAACTATTTAATATTAATATCGATTATTGTTATTTAGTAATCATCCTCTAAATATGATATCAGAAGCATTGTTCAGCTTTGGTACTTAATGATTAGCATTCGAAACTGAGTATTCACAATATAATTATATAATAATTAGGAGAGATTTCATGTCAAAAGGACAAACTTTACAAGATCCGTTCTTGAACTCACTGCGCAAAGACCGCATTCCTGTTTCTATTTTTTTGGTTAATGGTATTAAGTTACAAGGTCAAATCGAGTCGTTTGATCAATATGTAGTGTTATTGAAGAATACGGTGAGTCAGATGGTGTATAAGCATGCCATTTCTACAGTAGTGCCAGCACGCAATCCACGTACTAGTACTTCTACCACCACAACTACTGGCAGTGTGCCGCCATCAAGTACACCTAGCAGCTATCAAGGTAGTAATCCTAGTAGTGGTTTTGAGCGTGGCAGTAGTCCTAGCACTCCTGCAAGTAATAGCGGTAATGGCTTTGAAGAGCGTGGCTTTGGCTCTAATCGTAGTGGTTTTAATCGCGGTGGCTTTAATCAAGGACAAGATCGCGGTTTTGAGCGCGGTGGTTTTGGACAAGAGCGTGGTTTTGAGCGTGGCGGTTTCGGACAAGAGCGCGGTTTTGAAAGTCCTGCAGATGATTCAGGATTTGAAAACAAGCCTGATGACAGCTTGGATAATAATTCTCCAGGCTCAGACAATAGTTAGTAGCTTTCAAAACTGCATAGCGGTTAACCTAATAATTGTACGCATTGAACCTACTATTGTAATAGTAGGTTTTTTTGTGCTTTGATTAGAGCATGTTGAGCATTCACAGTATCTAAATATAGTTACTCTAATATCCGTAGCTATTTATATTAGCGTGATTATAGTAAAATACACTATCGATCACTAATAAATCTTGAGTTAATTTATGAGCCATCCGAATCGATCTTTAAGCCACGACCAATATATTACTACCGCCATTGAAGCTATCAATACTGAGCGTGCAGCGCTAACCATTTTGACTGAGCAGATAGATGATCGTTTTGCTCAAGCTTGTGATGTTATTTTAGACTGCACTGGCCGAGTAGTAGTCACTGGTATGGGTAAATCCGGATTGATCGGTCGCAAAATAGCGGCAACCTTTGCTTCTACAGGTACTCCAGCATTTTTTATGCATCCTGGCGAAGCGGGTCATGGTGATTTAGGCATGCTAGTCAAAGGGGATGTGCTTTTAGCCATTTCTAATTCTGGTGAGTCTGATGAGATAAGAACTTTATTACCGGTGGTCAAACATTTAGGTATTCCGCTGATTAGCATTAGTCGAGATCAGCGCGGGATGTTACCTAGTGCGGCCGATATAGTGCTCACTTTAGGTCATTCACAAGAAGCCTGTCCGCTCAATTTGGCGCCGACTTCGAGTACTACGGCGACTTTGGCATTGGGTGACGCTTTGGCAGTAGCCTTAGTTCATGCGCGTGGTTTTACCTCAGAGGATTTTGCCTTATCGCATCCAGCAGGAGCGCTAGGCCGTCAGCTATTGACTCGAGTTGAAGACTTGATGCATCCTAGCTCTGAGAACTTACCTTTAGTTAATCAGCGTGCGTTACTACAAGAGGCATTATTCACTATGAGTAATGGTCGTTTGGGCATGACAGTAGTGACAGATGATGATAATAAGGTCGTCGGAGTGTTTACTGATGGTGATCTACGCCGTGGACTGGAAAAAGGGATTACTCTAAATACCCCAGTGAGTACAGTGATGACTACTCAGCCACGCCAAGTCAATAAAACTATGCGTGCCTCTGATGCTTTGAGCTTGATGAATGAGAATGCTATTAGTCAGCTGTTAGTGATGGATGAGCAGAATCATTTAGAGGCGATTATTACTGTCCATGATTTGCTGCAAGCGGGCGTCAAGTAGAGATGTAGTGCCTAGACAGGCATTTATGCGGGCAGCCATTAGCGTGATAATAACCGCTACTATTAATAGCTTATTTTGCTAACTATAATTACAATTATAAGAGACGAATTATGCAGGATTTAATCAAAAAAGCTGGTCAGGTAAAGCTGTTGGTACTAGACGTCGATGGTATACTGTCTAACGGCCAGATAATTTATGATGCTAATGGTGTCGAGACTAAAGCGTTTTCAGTACAAGATGGTGTTGGCATTAAGTCGCTCGCACGCTACGGTATTTTGACAGCGATTATCACTGGACGTAATAGCCCAATGGTTAATAAACGGGCTACTGAAATAGGCATTGATTATGTGGTGCAGGGCCGTGATGATAAGCTTATTGCGCTCACTGAGTTATTAGCAAGCTTAGATCAACAGCTTAATATCAGTGCAGCCGACTGTGCTTATATGGGTGATGATTTGCCAGATATAAAAGCGATGCAAACCGTTGGTTTTGCAGCGACAGTACCTAATGCGCACTCTGAGGTGATCAATCGTAGCGATATGGTAACCACCCGCGCTGGTGGTTACGGCGCAGTACGTGAAGTCTGTGATCTAATATTAAAAGGTCACGGTCACTACCAAGACTTTATCGGTCAGTTTAGCTTAGATGATCGCTAACCATGGGTAGATAACCGCAAAAATGCTACTGGCTATTAATAAGGGGCGTGGTAGATACTACAAGATTATTTGTAATGGTTATGAGTACTAACTATTGGCACTTATTATCAGTACTAGTATTAGTACTAGCAGTCGCTTAATAAGATATATTTTTAACTTGAATGGGCTACAGTATGACCCAAGCCTACATACAGGATAAGCCGTTTTGAATACTCGTGTGTTAATCGTTTTAGCTTTGATCATCGCCGGTATCGCTGGTTGGTTCTTCCAACAGCAAGGCAAGATTTCACCGCCGATGAATATAGAAGCCTCAGAAGTTGACTATGAAGCTACGGATATAAAGGCGGTGCAGACTAATGAGCAAGGGGAAACAGAGTATGAGCTGAAGGCTACTTCACTCACTCATAACCCCAAAACCAATGAAGATGTGATGTCTGGAATTACCATGAACTGGAAGCCATCAGATAAGCAGCGCTATATTATCCAATCGGGTACCGCGACTATCAGTCAAGAATCTGGTGATTTGCATTTATATAATGGTTTTAGCTTAGTTAGCGAAGATAAGACTGCTACTACTAAGATCGAACCGATCAAAGTGACAGGACAAGCGCTAAAAGGCAATACTAAATCAAGACAAGTCTATAGCGAGCAACCGGTGAAAGTAGAGCAAGGACTCAATCGTTTTGAAGCCTCTAGTATGACCGCTAATTTAGAGACAGGTGAATACGAATTTGGACAAGTAGCGGTGACATTCACTCCAGCTAAACGTCAAGACAAATCGCTATTTTGATACACAATGTCTTTAAAGTAAGTAGTCGTTCTTTTACTAAAAGCTCAGCCTAAAAACAGCTACTAGCATCACCTTAGCAGACCCCATTACTAATTACAGAATCCATTATAGAACCAATTACAGAACCAATTACATAAAGAGTAACCATTTATGAAATCAACAATGTTGTCTGCTACACGCCCGCTGTCAATAGTCATGCTATTAACACTACCTTTGTATAGCCATGCCTTGCCTTCAGATGCAAATCAGCCCATTAAGCTATTAGCAGACAAAGCGACTTATAGTGAGCGTACAGGGGTTACTAGCTATTCTGGTACAGTGGTTATTACTCAAGGTACCTTTAAGATGACGGCAGATAATATCACTGTCAACTTATCGCAAGGGCGCAGCATCAACTCAGCAGTAGCCACAGGGCGTCCAGCGACTATGCAGCAAGTCGTCACTCAAGAAAAGGGGTTGGCTAAAGGCCAAGCTAATAACATCGACTACAATGCGCTCAATGGTATTGTTACTTTGACAGGCAATGCTAAGCTAGTACAAAACGGCGCTAGTTTTGCAGGTAACGTCATTCGTTATAGTCTCAAGGCTGGCGATGTAGAAGCAACGGCTGGTGGCAATCAACGTGTTGAGTTGGTATTCCCACCTAACGCTAATAGTAGTCAGAGCAGCTTACGTTAACTTGAAACTTGATTTTTGCTACTAGGCTACAGCCAGCAGCACTGCTAATATTGCCCTGTTTTACGTCCTATTATCAATACCAGCATGAGTATAAGTATGAATGATGACCGCAACCTCTCTAGCCATCCTGATTCTTTAGTATCTGAACTGGGCACACAGCAATTGGATAGTAATAAGCTTTTAGCCGATGACAATAGCGAGTCACGCATACGTTTAGTCATGCAAAACTTAGGCAAGCGCTACAACAAGCGCTGGGTGGTCAAAGATGTTTCTTTCTCTGTGGAGCAAGGCCAAGTAGTAGGGTTGTTAGGGCCGAACGGTGCTGGCAAGACTACTAGCTTTTATATGGTAGTAGGCTTAGTCAATATGGATAAAGGTCGTGTCACTTTGGGCAAGATGGATTTGTCCAAATATGCTATGCATGAGCGCGCACGTGCTGGTATTGGTTACTTACCACAAGAGGCTTCTATCTTTCGTAAGCTATCTATTGAAGATAATATTTTAGCTATATTGCAGACTCGTAAAGAGCTGTCCGCTAGTGCTCAACGTGAAGAGCTTGAAAAACTCATCAACGAGTTCAATCTACAGCATGTGCGTAAATCGTTAGGGATGAGTGTATCAGGAGGCGAGCGTCGTCGTTGTGAGATTGCTCGTGCCTTAGCTGCTGACCCTAAGTTTATTCTATTGGATGAGCCGTTTGCTGGGGTTGATCCTATTTCAGTAGGTGACATAAAAGATGTGATCTTAGCGCTAAAAAATCGCGGTATTGGGGTACTTATTACTGATCATAACGTCCGTGATACTCTAGCTATTTGTGAGAAAGCTTATATAGTCTCAGAAGGGGCGATCATTGCTGAAGGCAAACCACAAGATATCTTGGATAATGAGCTAGTAAAAAGTGTCTACTTAGGTAAAGACTTTCAGGCCTAAATTTATTTACTGCGTTGATTTTATTCTGCATCAAACTCTAGTTTTATGATGGTTTGTTAATAGTATCCTAAACGATGCTTCAGCCTAGCTTATAGAGGCTGAGCATCGCATAAAACTTCACCCTTCCGTTTTTATCAGCGTCATATCCTTATCGCTGCTCTCACAATACTTATTAATTATTTTATTGACTAGATAGCTTGATAAGTGGCTTTACTTAATTTGTCACTTTCTTAATTTTTTATAATTTTTATAAGGCTTAACGACTATGGCAAAAAATACTAGTAGCTATGTTTGCCAGCATTGCGGTGCTCATTTTGGTAAATGGGCAGGACAGTGCTCTGATTGCGGCGAATGGAATAGCTTAGTCGAAGCACCCAATGTCAGTATGCCGCACCATAATAAAAAAACCCCTAAACCCGCACCTCGTGCAGCGCCTCGTAATGCTGATGCTAATAGCTCAACCACTGGCAATTATTCAGGCACTCACAGTGCGGTCATGCCTCTGAATGCAGTTAGCGTCACTTTAGATTCGCGTATGTCGACGGGTATCAGTGAGTTCGATCGGGTGCTAGGGGGCGGCTTAGTCGCCGGCTCCGTAGTATTGATAGGTGGTGATCCGGGTATCGGCAAATCTACTATCTTGCTACAAACCGCAACCAATATGGCCAAGGTTGATTCGTTGGCGGGTAGCGCCTTGTATGTCACTGGTGAGGAATCATTAGCGCAAGTCGCTATGCGCGCTAAACGCTTGGATCTACCAGCGGACAGATTGCGAGTATTAGCAGAGACTAATGTAGAGACTATCTGTGCTGCTCTAACGCAAGAGCAACCGGCTATCGCTATCATCGACTCTATTCAAACTATCTATACTGATGCCATTAATTCAGCGCCAGGTGGGGTGAGTCAAATTCGTGAGTCTGCAGCTATCTTAACTCGCTATGCTAAGCAAACGGGCACAGCATTATTCTTGGTAGGTCATGTAACCAAAGAAGGTACGCTGGCAGGACCTAGAGTACTTGAGCACATGGTCGATACTGTACTGTACTTTGAGGGTCAGTCTGATTCGCGCTTTCGGATGATTCGGGCGGTAAAAAACCGTTTTGGTGCGGTCAATGAGCTGGGTATCTTTGGTATGACGGATATGGGTCTTAAAGAAGTTGCTAACCCTTCAGCGATATTTTTAAGCCGTTATGACAAGCCAGTTGCAGGCTCAGTGGTGATGGTCAGTCGTGAAGGCACGCGTCCACTATTAGTAGAAGTACAAGCCTTGGTTGATGACTCACAAGGACAGCCACGACGTATGGCTTTGGGGCTTGATTTTCAGCGCATGTCGATGTTGTTAGCGGTTATGCACCGTCACGGCGGTATCCATACTAGCGGGCAAGATGTCTATGTGAACGTAGTAGGTGGGGTAAAGGTTATAGAAACCGGCTCTGATTTGGCAGTGTTATTAGCTTGCGCTTCTAGCATCAAAGAGCGAGCGCTGCCTTCCTCACTAGCAGTATTCGGTGAAGTAGGGTTGTCTGGCGAGATACGGCCAGTACCTAATGGTCAAGAGCGTTTAAAAGAAGCTATGAAACATGGCTTTACTCATGCCATCGTGCCCAAATCTAATGCACCAGCTGCTAATTCAGCCCAATTTAAAGGTATCACTATTATCGCCGTAGAGCGCTTGGATGATGCTATAGAAAAGGCCTTTGAGCTGTAGTGATTATAGTTCCACTGTTGCTAGCTTTTATAAGTAATGCTTTAAGGACTTGTCCGATAGCGACTACTATTAGATAAGGTCTTAAAACAGAAAAACCGCCAAACTTTTCTGTAAGCTTGGCGGTTTTTCTTTAAGTATTGCTTTGCTATTAGCACTTATTAACAGTCTAAAAATATTAATAATATAAAAATATTAATAGTCTAAAGACTAGGGTCCTGCAACACGCTCAATAGAAACGTTACCAACCCCTTTACTAGTGATACCTAACTGTTTAGCAGCACCGTAAGATAAATCTAACACACGGTTACCACTAAATGGACCACGGTCATTAACTTTTACTACTACAGTTTTACCATTGGTTTTGTTAGTGACTTTGACATAACAGTTCAAAGGTAATGAACGATGCGCCGCAGTCAAACCATTCATATCAAAAGTATCACCACTGGCGGTTTTACGACCATGGAATTTACGACCATACCAAGAAGCGAGACCAGTCTGCTTAAATTTACTCACTGAATTAGACGCAACTGCTGTCAGACGTTCCAACACATCTTCATCATTGCTGAGTCCAGTGGAGTTACTGGCCAATAGTGAACTATTAAGAGCCAAAGAGCTTGGCTGACGTGCAGATTTTACTAAACTTGATGCATTGTCATGCTGGCGAGTAAGTTCACCGAGTACACGATCAATATGCGAGGCGTTATCTTGAGAAAAGTTGGCAAGCGTAGTTTTTGCTTCGGCGGCATTAGCGCTAGACGCCATTGTTGAGCCAGCGAACAAAAATACTGACGCGGTAAGAAGACCAGATAAACGCTTATTCATATATATACCTCTGTAACCTAGATTATAAATTCTAATTAATGATCAGCTATGACTTATTATGTAGGACAAGTTGAGCTATTCTGCACTTTTATTCTAACCATTACCGATTAAGTTTATAGATAGAGAGTACAAAATATAATTAGTTTTAACTTTTAGGTAAGTTTTATAATTCGCTCATCGATGTTGCTAAATCATCAATCGTATAAAAACCAGTATTGCTGCTTATATTACTGCCGTTATAAACGCTTGATTAGTTAAACTCTGAGAAATTTCAAAGGCTAACTATACTGATGAGCTCTGACTTGAATATAATTAATTGCTAACTTTATTAGTAGATCTGTATAGGTTCTGTAGCTAAATACTCTAACAGAGGTTAACGCAATTTTTTGTAAATAACAAGCTTTAGAATCTACAAGCATCAATCAACAATAAATAGTAAACCGATGAATTGCAGCAGGAGTAACTACTATCTAAAGTGAATAATAACAACAACTTGTCTAAAAAAATAACGAAAAAAACAGGGTGAAAAGGCGCTTACAAATTCAATAAATATTAATACCAATAAAGGTCTAAATAGTTTTATTAGTTATGCTGGTGCGCTGAGCAAAGATCATCATACGACTAATATTAATATAAAGCTACTAAGATAATTTATCTTGTTAATGATTAATAGTTCTCATGGCTAAGTGATTGAATTCATTAAGTTATATCTATGAACTGGCTCTAAATATAAGCAGGTTATATAGACTTTTTTTGGCAATATGTATATATATTTACAACAAAAAGCCCATAGTATATTTAGTGCTAAGCACTCAGAAAATGACTAAAAATCTTTTATCACCGTTTTTTAACAAAAAAACGCCAGTTTTAAATACACTTATAGCCGATTTTTTGACTTGTAAAGGTTAAACATGACTCTATTTAAATAGCGACTTAAGCAGCTGTTTAATTAACAGGGAAAGAGTCAAAACTAGCAGCTATTTAGGGGGATGAGTAAAGCTACTCAGGCCTATGAGTATGGATGGACATTAGCAATCCGAAGCCTGCCATTAAGGTGACAATAGCAGTACCACCATAGCTTATGAAGGGCAGTGGAACGCCTACTACTGGTAAAATCCCGCCAACCATGCCCACATTTACAAAGACATAAACGAAGAATGACATAGCGACAGCTCCTGCTAATAATCGGCTATAAGTATCAGGATGAGTAAAGGCGATATATAGCGAACGACTTAGTAAACAGGCATAAAAAAACATTAGTAATATTACCCCCAATAGCCCGAATTCTTCAGAAAATGCCGCTATGATAAAGTCAGTATGACCTTCGGGCAAGAAGTGCAAATGCGATTGAGTACCGTCTAAATAGCCTTTGCCAGTCAGACCCCCTGACCCTATAGCGGTTT
Organism: Psychrobacter urativorans; assembly: GCF_904846695.1. GTDB lineage: Bacteria > Pseudomonadota > Gammaproteobacteria > Pseudomonadales > Moraxellaceae > Psychrobacter > Psychrobacter urativorans. Next base: position 157,605 of record NZ_CAJHBR010000002.1, on the reverse strand, counting down.
TGGATTGGATGATATTCCAGCCAGCACCTTGAGCATCACCTTCAGGATTAAAGAGCGTTAATACGCGAGTGCGCTGATAGTCATGTAATAAGAACTGCCAAGCAATAGTGACTATGGGTACAGATAAAGCCAAGGCACCAGCGATCATCCACCAAGATAAACCTGCCAAAAATAATACAAACAATCCGCTTGCGGCTACTAATAGTGAAGTACCTAAATCCGGTTCTTTAGCTATTAATAACACTGGTATGATAATAAGTACTAGAACAATCCCCACACTGGAAAAGCTTGGTGGTAGATCGCGTTTGGATAAAAACCAAGCACACATCATAGGCATACCCAGCTTCATAAACTCTGAGGGTTGTACACTGCCAAATCCTGGCAAGTTTATCCAGCGCTGCGCGCCCATGCGAACTTCACCAATAATATCTACGAGTACTAGCAGTAGTAAACCCAATACATAAAAGATAGGGGTTAGAGTACGATAAACGCTAGGTGGAATCTGTGCCATAACAAACATAACTATGAAGGCTACACCATAACTAACTATTTGGCGCAAGACCATAGCATTGTCTTGAATCGAGGCGCTATATAAAATCGTCAAACCAATGCAGCAGATGGATAGTAACAACAACGTCAACCAAGGATCTATGTGAATCCTTTGCCACAAAGTCGGCTCAGAATGTTGACCAAGATGGTGACTTTGACGAGAAAATCTGTATTGCGGGTTAGAAGACATAGGCAAAATTTAGCTTAAAATATGGTTATAAAAAAAGTGAAGTCAATACAAAGAGCGTATTAACCAAAACGTAGTCAATTGAGAGCATAACAGTAAAATTGGGTAAACCGTAAAAAAACCCCTATACGCTCGAGCTTAAATCCTCCTAAAAAGTAACTTTAGCGTAATAAAGTAACGTCATTATAAAACCTATTAGCATTAGTGTTAATAACAAACCCTCTAAGGCTAATTAACTGGCGATAGTTTAGCCTGCCTGTGAAAAATTTGATAATATCGATGAGATGTTTTTAGTGGTAGTTACCGTCAATGAAAAATGTAAACAGTGGAATTAATGAATCAATGGTTTGGCAAGTGCCAACAGGACTAGCTGCGCGTGCTGCGTTAGCCTTTTTAGTCTGTACCACCAGTGTCAGTAGTTATGCGGCGGTATTGAGTGTCGATAACGAACGCCGGATACAAGTTCGTCAGGGTAATAATGATACTAGCAATGCTTATATAACCCCTGCACCATACCGCCAGCAGATAACTGGCGATAACATGCAAGGCCTTATCGAACAAAAACAGCGCCAATATGAATTCGATGCCAAGGTATCAATAGAAGAAAGTAAGCGGGTAAATGTTAACCCGCGTACCCCTAGCTACAATACTAGCTATAGCACCACTAATAATAGTTATAATACTAGCTATAACAACTTTAGTAGCATGGATTTCAATAGCTGGCTAAATAGCAACAGCTGGCGTGCGCAACAAGTAGCCAGCTATAAAAGTTATCTTATCTCAAGACTGGGGGCACGGAATGTTCCGCCACTTGAGCAGTTATTGACAACAGCTCGTAGCTGGGACAAATGTGGCTATGAGCCTTATCAGCTACCTCCGCAAGAGTTGTGGTCAAACATAGTACCGACGTTACGACTCTATAGTGACCTAAAAGCTCAAGGTATCTTGCCAGCTGGCACTGAGATACGGTCGGTATATCGTAGTCCAAGCCTTAATGCATGTGCGGGTGGTGCTGACGGCAGCAAGCACATGACTGCAGGTGCCATGGACATCTGGGTGCCTGAGTATGAGAGTAGTCCGTGGCGTCTTAGTAGTATGCAGGACAGTCTGTGTCAGTTTTGGCAGTATCAAGGCAATGCTTATAACTTTGGTTTAGGATTATATTCAACAGGGGCTATCCATTTAGATACTGAAGGCTATCGAAAGTGGGGTTTTCAACATGCCAGCAGCGCTTCAGCTTGTCGTTACTAGTGAGTGAGTTAGTGAAAGCTACTAACTCTAGCCATAGTTATAGGAGAGTAGCTGTCTATTTGAGTACCGCTATTTGGCTGCCACCATGATTGAGATTCATAATATAAATCATAGACTTAAGTCAGTTTTTCAGGATGTATATATTAGTAATTTATTAATAGGTATTTAGTACTGAACAGTCGGTATTGACTATTATTACCTAATATCAAGAAGTTATTTTCTATGCCATTAAAGGGTCACAATGACATATAAGTCATATATAACTATCAATATTTCAAACAAATGTGTTTAAATAGCCCGCAATAATGGGCTATTTTTTTAAGTTTTATTTATAGTTATAGCTTAGTAATAAGTATTTTTTATTAATAGAGTTGTTGACCTTAGAGTCATTTGATTACAATTATAATAAGTGATATCCATGAATGTATTAAGCTTAGGGCTGGCTGATAAAACCGTGCATCAGCAACAAAACTATTATCTATTAAAGGCCAAAGCACTGCGTTTAAGTTTACAGATGATTATAGTATCAGCGCTAGTGGCAACTTCTGGTTGTTTACCAGAGGATAAGGGCAAAGTTGTCGATAATGAAGCTGCACTCGGACAACAAAGAAAGCAAAATATGCAGGAGATAAAAAACAGCATTGATAACTCCTATGCACTTTTAGCCGCTAGACGTGCTGATATCTGCCCTAAGTTGCTGCAAAAGGATGTTGATACTAATGTTATAGAGCGAGTGCAGGAAGTCATGGTCGATGACTATTGTGAATATTATCTATATCCAAAAGTCGATCAACGTATAACCGTCGAGCTCAGCGATGATAAAATCGAAGCTTTATTGGTAGTACCCGAGTTACATAATTTCGCTGACGGCGACTATAAAGTACTCTCTTATGATAAGCATGTGATCCGTTTAGCCTATAACGGAGCTACCTATAAGCCTGAGCATTTTATGTATGACGTAGTCATTAAGCTTATAGACTAAATGACTACTCAATCAAACAGCGTTAAACCCCTATTGAGGTTTAGCGCTAGCTTGGTCCCAAGGGTTATCCTGTCCTACGGTGACGATCAAAAAATTATTAGGATCTAAAGTATCACGCAAGGTCTTATTCACCTCAGCGAGCTGCACATTATTGATCCGACTCATATAATTGGTTAAATAATCATCAGGCAGCTTATAGAAATTCATTGTCCCCAGCAAACCATTGATACCAATATTACTAGCAAAGCTCATCGGAAAGCTATTCTTTAAATTGTCTGTGGTCAGCTGCATCTCACTAGCCGTTATACCTTGCGCTAAAGTCTCATTAATCACCTTCAAACTAGCATCTATAGCCATACGCGCTTTGTCATTACGTGTCGAAAAGCTTATTTGATAAGGTCCACGAGTGAGCATAGGGCTCATCGAGCCTGATATCCCATAAGTATAGCCAAGGTTCTGTCTAATTTCAGTCATCAATCGAGCATTAAAATCGCCCCCTGCTAGTACTTCATTACCGACGGCAAAGTTAGTTTGTTGCTGTTGTTCTTTAGGATCAGTGGCGCGCTTACTGCCCAGCTGTCCCATTAGGACGGTAGTTTGGCTACTAGGAAAGTCAATATGAATATGCTGACCTTTGGTCAAAGCCTTAGGTTCAGCTAATACGCTGGCTGCTTGGCCTTTAGGTAAGTTTGCGGTAATATCTTCAGCGAGCTTTTTGGCTTGATCTATGCTCAAATTACCAGTTATGGCCAACGAAGCATTAGCGGCTACTAAATAACGATCTTTAAAAGCGATTAAGTCTTGTTGTTCGATACTAGGCACACTGGCAAGGGTGCCAGAGGAAGGGTGAGCATAAGGGTGCTTACCATACAATGCCTCGTTAAAAGCTAAGCTGGCAAGACTGCCGGGATCTTGTTTTTGTTGCTGAAGACCGACTAACAATCGCGCTTTATTACGCGCTAAAGTAGCTTTATCAAAACTAGGCTCAGTGAGCATCTGGGTCATCAAATCAACAGCTGGCAATAAATGTTCATCATCAGAGAGACTGCGCAGGGAGATAGTAAACATGTCTTTATAAGCGCTACTGCTTAGATCGATACCTAACGTCTCGACCGCCCGAGTAAAGTCATTCTCAGCTAGCTTTTTAGACCCTTGCGTCAACATAGTAGCGGTCATACTAGCAATACCAAAACCATCTGCACGTAGACTACCATCCCGCGCACTACCTGCATTAAAACGTAAATCAATATCGACGATCGGTAGAGCCGCTGCCCGTACGAAAGACACAGGAACGCCAGATTTGGTGTTGAAGTGCACAATACTTGGTACAGTAACTTTCAGCGGTTTGGCATTATTGATGCTAGTGAGCGTAGATAGGGCCGCAATAGGCGCACTGTTATCGATCATCGCTGGCACTCGATAGTCTGTAGCCTCTTCTGCTTGCGCTGGCATGGCCCAAGTTGTAAGTCCTATTAGCACTGCCATACTAACAGTGGATGCTGTGGTCATTTTTGTATTTTTCATTACTGTCATTATGTGGGTCGCCTCATAGCTTTTAACGGGCATAAGCTTTGCTTTGGTTTCTACATTAAAGTAAAGCAAAATGTTGTTTAGTTTGCCTAGTTTGCCTAGTTTGCCTAGTTTGGTTAGTTATTAGCATTATCCACCAAGCCTGCTTTATTAGCGGATTTTTTAGGCGGTATAACCTGCATAACCGTCAAGTTATTCTTGACTAGATATCGTTTGCTCGCCGCTTGAATATCGGCAACTGATACGCTATCAAGTTTAGCAGGCAAGCTTGATAGTAAGCGATCATCTAAGCCAATAGCTTGCAGTGAGCCTATCATCCGTGCTTGTCCTTCCATGCTATCTTGTGCATAAACTAAGCTAGTAACCGTATTAGTCTTGGCACGGCTGATTTCGTCAGGGGCTATTGGATCCGTGGCTAGTTTGTCAATTTCAGCAGTGATAGCTTGCTGCGCTTGTGCCAAACTGACGCCTTCTCTTGGTGTCGCTTGGATCAAGAACAGTCCATCACCGCGATCTAATAAGTCATAAGAAGTACCAATAGAAGTTAACAAGCCTTGCTCACGTATTAGTCGACTCTCTAGACGCGCAGATAGACCACCGTCCAATACGTCTTGTGCCAATGATAGGGCGTAGGCTTGCTTTTCGTTAGCTGCCCCGACAGTTAATAGGCTTGGTACATTATAGCCCATCAATAATACTGGTACTTGCACCGCTTGCTCTGACTCTACCTGCTGGTAACCACGAAAGCCTTTTTGTCGGACTGCTGGGCGCTGCGGTAACTTACTGGCTTTGAGATCACCAAAGTAGCGTTTTGCTTGCGCCAAGACTTCTGTTGGTTCGACATCGCCAACGACTACTAAAGTTGCATTATTAGGCGTATACCAAGTCTTATACCAGTCTTTTAACTCACTAAGCTTGATAGATTGTAGCTCGTTCATCGGCCCAATTACCGACTCCCCTTTTGGGCTATCAGGTAAGGCTAGCAGGCGAAATGATTCGTAAGCTTTGGCTAGTGGATTGTCATCAGTACGTTGTCGACGCTCCTCCATAACTACTTGATGCTCTTTGGTAAAAGCGTTTTCATCAAAACGCAGATTTAGCATCCGATCGGCTTCTAATTCTAGCGCTAACGGCAAACGATTAGCCGGGAATAGCTCATAATAGCCAGTATAATCGTAGCTAGTAAAAGCATTATTAACCCCGCCAAACTTGGCAATCAGGCGCTCATAGTCATCGCTCGAAACTTTAGTAGTGCCTTTAAACATCATATGTTCAAGTAAGTGTGAGATGCCGCCTTTGTCTAACGGCTCATCGGTAGAGCCCACCTTGTACCAAATCTGAGTCATAACGACGGGCGCACGGTGATCTTCTTTTACAATGATTTTTAGACCATTATCTAGCTGATACTCGTGGCGTCCTGATAAGTCTATAGCTAAGGCAGATGACCCAACATCTGGTGGTGCTACTTTTTGATGAATAGTTTGATAGTCGGGATGATTTGCATTAAGTTGACTGGTTTGACAAGCTGCAAGACTAGTAGCCAGCGCTAGAGCACAAGCAATACGTAAAGTTAAAGAGGAGGACATAGTGTTTTCTACTTATAAAATGACGATTAAAATAAATCTAGCTAAGTATGATGATCCGCTCAATACAATATCATAAAGAGTTTTTGATGTCAGAAATCAAAATAGCTGTTGGTTCAAGCGCTTGCAAAGTGTTACAACCTACGGTTAAAGCAGACAAAGCTACAATAATAAAGATGGATATTAGCTTATTAGATTTTCTGTACTGAGTTTGGTCATGATTGGTTGGTTGCCGTCTAAATGCTTTAGCATTAGCATAGTCTGACTGAGGTCTTAGTAAAGAGCGTTGAGGCGTGAATGACATGACCAATCCTGTTGATATAAGATAGTATTTTGAAGCTCTAAAAATAAACTTTGTAACTGAGTTTATAAGGCGACTTATAACGACTTATGGGCCCCGACTATGACACTAGCCGTCGGCTTAAACTCGTGAGTAGTGCTACAGCCTGTAGCGGATAGAGCCGTTGCTGTTAGCAAAAGCGCCAAACCTAGATGATTGAGTTTTTTACAAAAATTAGTGGTTAATAACATAAGTTTTCTCAATAGAATAAGGGCTTAACTAGCATAGGCGAAGTTTAGCATGTTCAAGGTCTTATTTTTGTGTCTGAATCTTAAGAGAAGCTATCTTGATAACCCAGTGCATACTCAATAGTTAGCTAATTAGCTAGCTGCGGTTTACTCATTAGTCAGCCAACTAGGCTGAGGTTAAAAATATAGCTTATAAAATACCTATGAGATTAGCATTGTCAAAAATGAGCGCCAGCTGAATTATGCTAAACTAGGCAAAATTATTAGCTATAGCTCCGATAGCGTAGAAAACCACTTTAGAATAAACCCATTAATAATAATGCTAACTTGTAGGGCAAATTTATGAATAATCCGAACAACAGCAATCGTGTGGTGATCAATCTCGATGGCAGTCTTGATGATTTAGATGACGATGATATCACCTTACCCAGTTTGCCCACCCAATCAGTAGCTATTGTCGATGAAGCGCTGAGTGAGCCAACCTTACTATCTGCATCAGACACTAGTGTTACTAGTACCACTGCTATTGATACAGACCTTAGTGATAGCAATCATGGTGACAATCAAGCACTTGTTGATAGAGGCCTATCTAGTGCTACGGTGGTAGGCAACATCGCTTTAGGCGCGCCACTAATAGCTCCTGAATTCGATAGCAAGCCTGAAGAGATAGCGATTAGCGATCATAATGTTGTACAGTCGGCTGTTATTCAAGCGGCTATACCGAAGATGCCTCTGCAAGCGCAGCTTGGGGATAATCTTAGTAATAGTAATAGCAATAGTAATAGTAACAGTAACAGCGTTACTGATAGCGTTAGTAATAGCAATACTGACAGTAATAGCGCTATAAGCTCAACCACAGCACCAGAAATGCAGAGTGATGCCACACAGAGCGATGAATCCCAAGGTCGACAAAAAGGCAGCTGGTTCAATCGCATGAAGTCCGGACTGGCCAAATCCCGTAAAAACTTAGCCGGTGGGATGGTCAATATACTGATCGGCGGTAAAGAAATCGACGATGAGCTGTTAGAAGAAGTCGAAGATCAGCTATTGGTCGCTGATATTGGGGTCAATGCCACTAATCGTATTATCAAAAATTTGACCGAACAAACCAATCGTGGTGATTTGATTTATGCCCACTCATTATATAAAGCATTACAAAATGAGCTAGTCGATATCTTGACTCCTAAAGTAGCTCCGCTAGTGATAGACAGCAGCAAACAGCCTTTTGTTATTTTAGTGGTTGGAGTCAATGGGGTAGGTAAAACGACTACTATCGGTAAGCTTGCCAAACGTCTGCAGGGTGAGGGCAAGTCAGTAATGCTAGCCGCTGGTGATACTTTTCGAGCCGCTGCTACTGAGCAGTTACAGATTTGGGGAGATCGCAATAATATTCCGGTGGTGGCACAAGGTCACGGCTCTGATAGTGCCTCAGTTATTTTTGATGCTATGCAATCAGCCAAAGCAAAAAACATCGATGTGTTGATTGCTGATACTGCTGGGCGTTTGCAGAATAAAACTTATCTTATGAATGAGTTAGAAAAAGTAGTACGTGTGATGCGTAAAGCTGATCCTACTGCGCCTCACGAAGGCATGATCGTCCTCGATGCAGGCACGGGTCAAAACGCTATTAATCAAGTGGAGCTGTTTAATAAAGTGGTTCCTCTAACAGGAATTACTATTACTAAATTAGATGGGACGGCTAAAGGCGGCGTAGTATTCAATATCGCTGAAACCACGGATGTGCCTATTCGTTATATCGGGGTCGGTGAGTCAATCGATGATCTACGCGCCTTTAGTCCTAAACAGTTTGTGGCTGCGTTGTTTGAAACTGATGATGTCTAATTTTAGTAGCCTAGTCAACGTTTAATAAGCGGTTCATTTATCATCAATAGGGATGAAGATTATGATCATAACCAGCATAGTGTTAGCAGGCAAAGACCAAGCTCAAGTAGCTTTCCCTGAATCTTCTTTATTGCTGGCCAGTCATACAATAGACGGTACGGCAAAGCTTATCTGCTGTACTTGGCTAGAAGCAGATGAGAGCTGGCAGGACAGTATAAAGTTGAGCACTTTAACAAAGCGCTATAATCTCGCTGGTTTGGAGGTTGAGTTTATAGCCGTACAGCAGTTAAAGGCTAGTGATCTAGAGCAGCAATTATTGTTGACGGCTATTGCTCAAATGCAGCAGTATCTACAAGCAGAGCGTCAGGCTTTTGATTTGCCGCTTGATACCAGCTTAGGTACTCCATTCCAGCAAAAAGTCTGGCAAGCTTTGCTTGATATCAAGCATGGCGAAACCATTAGTTATGCCATGCTTGCGCAGAATGTTGATAATCCAAAAGGGTTTCGGGCGGTTGCTAATGCTAATGGCAAAAATCCGCTAAGTATCATCATTCCTTGTCACCGAGTTATTGCCAGTGACGGTAAGCTTGGTGGCTATACTGGTGGCTTAGATAAAAAACAGCATTTGCTAGCGCTAGAGGGGGTTAGCTGTAAGCTGTAAGCTGTAAAATGACTATTGACTAAAGATGATTATAAAAAAAGCCAAACGTTGTATAGACGTTTGGCTTTTTTGCTACAGGGCAATGATTACTCTTCAAGCTCTGCCATGACAGCATCAGAGAAATTGACATTGGTATAGACGTTTTGCACATCATCAATGTCCTCTAACATATCAATCATTTTCATCACTTTTTCAGCATCATCGAGGTTATCAATCTCCGCAGTAGTTGCCGGTGACATAGTTACTTCAGCGTTATTGGAGATAAGACCCGCTGCATCAAGGGCATCTTTTACTGAGCCAAAGCTCTCTACTTCAGTAATAACCAACAGACTCTCACCATCGTTTTCAATGTCTACTGCACCAGCATCCAGAGCCACTAGCATGACTTCATCCTCTAAGCTAATGTCATCAAAGCTAATCTCGCCGCGCTTGTTAAACAAGTAAGCGACTGAGCCTGAAGTCCCCAGATTGCCGTCATGCTTAGTAAAAGCATGGCGTATTTCACTAACAGTACGATTGAGATTGTCGGTCAAGGTTTCTACTAATACGGCTACGCCACCGATTCCATAGCCTTCATAGTTGACTTCTTCCATGTTTTCATTGTCACCACCACCTGTACCACGATCAACCGCTCGATTGATGGTATCTCTAGTCATGTTAACTGACAGTGCTTTTTCGATGACCGCTCGCAGACGTGGGTTTTTATCAGGATCAGGGTCGCCTTGCTTAGCTGCCGAGACGATTTCACGGATAATCTTAGTAAATATTTTACCTTTTACCGCGTCCTGACGGGCTTTACGGTGCTTAATGTTTGCCCATTTTGAATGACCTGCCATACGATATCCTTACTTTATTTAGAAGACGTCTGCCTGACTCAATGCGAGATCAGGAGAGGCGACTAATTCATTTGCGATAACAGTTACCTACAAGAGCTTAACTGTTTCGAGGTTTTATATTTATAGTGATACTTATACTTATACTTATACTTATATTTATAAAAATACTTATACAAATAGCTGCTTAGATAGCCTTAATGAGAATTGAGGCGTTAATTATATTTCTAATCTAAAAGCAGTGGTGGTACTTATTTCTTTCACAAGCTTACGCTTGAGTTAACGATTTGTATATTGTTGCAAGCGGTTTTTTGTTACACTGTGGCAAATGAGCTCACAATATGATTGCCCTTATCAATAAAAGCGCTCAATATTATAAACCACTTTTGGGTGTTTTGACCACTATGACCTATTGAAATGGGTCATGACTATCGATGACCACTCACATCATTCAATATCATCAAGACTCTGATATTATGAGATTACTGACTATTCTATGAAGCAGCCGACTACTGAAGCCATTACCCATTTGCGCAATCGCATTCATATCATTATTGAAGGAACGGATACTCATTCGGGTAAGTTTTTCGATATTGTATTATTAATTGCCATTTTAGCTAGTGTGTCGGTGGTTATGCTCGACAGCGTGTTATATATGCGCTTGCAATTTGGCACTATATTCTTTTATGCAGAATGGTTCTTTACTATTCTATTTACTATTGAATATGGGTTGAGACTGTTTTCTGCCCCCAATCGTTTTCGTTATATGTTTAGCTTCTTTGGGGTGGTGGATTTACTATCAGTATTGCCGAGCTATTTAAGTCTGATATTCGTAGGCGTGCAGTATCTATTAGTCATTCGAATATTGCGCATTCTACGAGTGTTTCGAGTCCTTAAGCTTAAAGCCTACATGCAACAAGCTGGATTTTTGGCCTCTGCATTAAAGACTAGCCAACAAAAAATCACCGTGTTTTTCTTATCTTTAGTCCTGTTAGTGACTATTTTTGGTTCGATTATCTATGTAGTAGAAGGGCCGGAAAATGGCTTTACTAGTATACCTGTATCTATTTACTGGGCAGTCGTGACAGTAACTACCACCGGCTATGGTGATATGTCACCTAAGACCCCAATCGGGCAAGCGATTGCATCTATGGTAATGATAACGGGTTATTCAATCATTGCCGTACCGACAGGTATTTTTACGGCTGAGCTGGCACGTAATATGCGCCCACAGCTAAATCCTATTGCTTGTCCTAACTGCGGTAAATTTGGTCATGCAATAAATGCCGAGTTTTGTGATCGCTGTGGCCATGCGTTGCACGTATAAGCAGTTATCAATAATTATAGCTAATAGTCATGCTAGTTATTCATGCTTATTAATGTTTTTTAGCCTGCCAGTCAGGCATCCCTAATAGACCTATACCGTCATCACTATAGAGTTGTGGCTAGCTGGGTTGCCTTGAGGGTGATCAAAGCATACGGCTATTAAGGGTTATCAAGATATTCGACAACCAATGATGAGAGATCAATCTCTACTCCTAAATTAACTAAATTCCAATACTGTCCTGATACCGTGCGATCTAGCATCATAGTAGTCGCTGAAGGCTGGAACTGACCGAAGTACTTTAATGAGCTACGCATTTGGGTAATAGCTTCATGGTGTACTTGGCTATGAGCGAAATCAAACGGCCCTTCTTGGTAAGGGGGGATAGATAGCGGTTTAAGGCCGATACTTAGCCAAGTCTGGTAAAACTCACCTGGAACGTCTTTTTCATCATCACGGCGAACACCAAGAGCGATTAAGTCTTGCTCAAGAGCCGTAACATCGCTCGACACAGCATGTTGAGCAAAGCGGCGAAATAGCTTCACTTCACTGTCGCTATAGCTACGAATACCGCCAAAATCATAAGCAATCACACTACCATCCTCGCGAAAAGCAAAGTTGCCAGGATGCGGATCACAGTGCATTCGATATAAGCCAAACAACTGACCGGCGCTAAAATGAAATAAGCGTGTGGCAATTTTTTGCTTGATATTATTATCCCAAGTTGCGGCTACGCTAAGAGATTCCCCCATCTCTTCAGTCAAAGTTAGCACGCGTCTAGCCGAATGGCTATCGATCACTTTAGGAATAATAAGGCCCTCATCATTAGCATGAAAAGCCCCAAATACTTGTAGGTTGTGAGCTTCTTTAGTGTAGTCAAGCTCGTCATGTAGACTTTGGCGAATTTCATTGAACAGCTTATCTTGTAATTCACGACTCATATTAAGGACGCCGGCTATTTTTAAGGCCATACGTACTTGTTTTAGATCGCTATCACAGTTTTCATCGACATCAGGGTATTGCACCTTTACGACTACCTTTTGACCAGAAGGTAAGGTGGCTTTATGCACTTGACCAATGGAAGCTGCGGCAAAAGGCTGTTGTTCAAAATCGATAAATAGATCTTTGATAGGCGCTTTTAGCTCACGCTCAACCTGCGCTTTGATCTGCGAGTAGGGCATAGGAGGCGCATCTTTTTGCAGCTTTTCCAGTGCTGTTGCCACTTCAGGTGGAAACACATCTTTGTACTGTGATGCGATTTGACCCACCTTCATTACCGCACCTTTCATCTCACCGAGGGTTTGGGCGATCTGAACACCCACATCCTGCATCAACTCTGAGCGTGCTTGCAAGCGCTTCTCTTCGTCACTAGAGAGGTGCTTTAATGAGTTCTTCGCCGCTTTACCTGCAATACTTGCAGTCATACCAGCGAGTTTCATAAAGCGTTTTCCAGACGACTTTGCCATTCATATCACCATATAGAGGGTTGTTAATTATAGAGTTGCTAGCTTGCAGCATACCGTTTTTTTACGAGCGCTAAACTCATGGCAATAACTAGCTTTGATAGAGCTAATTTTCATCCACTGGCTTTAGGCCTTGCGCTTTATATAAGTGCAGACCTAGCAAGGTCATTACAAGGACAAACTTAGATATTTTTTAGTTAGCCATTATTTAATTGATTAGCTAGTTTAGTCAGCCTTTAGCCCATTGACTAGTAGAGTTCAGTGCGAGTTCATTGCAGGACCAGTCAGGAACCAATACAGCACAGCACCAATAAAGAATAAATTATTGAATTTATTAGGGCTTTAAATTTAGCGGGTATAAGTTAGTTAGCCAGTACTCTAGAGCCATCTGATACCCTAGTGAGCCAAGACCGCTGATAACACCCACAGCCACATCGCTCAGATAAGAATGCTGGCGAAAGCTCTCACGCGCGTGAACGTTAGATAAGTGCACTTCAATAAATGGCTTTTGAGTTGCCAATAATGCATCTCGTATAGCAACAGAAGTATGAGTAAAGGCCGCAGGATTGATAATAATGGCATCCACTTGCATCTTAGCATCAGTGAGTAAGCCATGATGTTGGATATCATCGACTAGCTTACCTTCGTGATTAGACTGAATACAAATGAGCTCAATATTATGCTCTGCGGCAAGGCTTGTTAAAGCTGTTTCAATCTGCGCCAAAGTGGTATGACCATAAATTTCAGGCTCACGTTTGCCCAATAGATTGAGGTTGACGCCGTTGATTAATAGTAGTTTTCGGTTCAGTTTGGGCATATCAGTATCCATACAGTGCTATCGAGGAGGTTATAAGTAAGTTCGCTATTTAAAAGCGCTTATTAATGCTTCAGCTGTGCTCAAGACAATTACAACAGTGTTAAAAAAAAGCAATAGGGAGATAATGATTATTGCTAGCACTCAATAGATAAATAAACGGGTTACAGAGTAGTGTAAGAGCTATTTACGTTTTTGACTGCTTATAATAACAGCTCAATTAGCCAAGCATAAAAAGATTACAGGAAAATTTACTAACTCATCTTAAATCATGTTAAAAGACTTTATGTTACTAAAAACCCGTGCTATGATATTTTTTATGCAATAAATATTGCAAGTTTGTTACTGATAAGCTGCAGGCCTTTATATAAAGGGTTAAGTGGTCATTAATAAATGCGGTAGAACATACCCTCTCATCATTGAGAAGCTCTTTACATTGATTTATTAACAATAAAAGCAGGTGTCAGTATAGTTTTTAAAGTGTTTACTCAAAGTCAGTTATTTTTAAGTAAGCATTCCTAATTTTTTATTTTATAATCTTGGACCCCGTTTATATGCAATGTTGCAAAGGAATTTGGGGCTAAGCACTGTTTTAGGAAGTAATATTATGTCAGATCGCGAACAAGGTATCGTCAAGTGGTTTAATGACTCAAAAGGTTTTGGTTTCATTCAGCGCAATAGCGGTGAAGATATCTTTGTCCATTTCCGCGCTATTCAAGGTGATGGTTACCGCTCTTTAAAAGATGGCGAAAAAGTTGAGTTCAATGTAGTCGAAGGTCAAAAAGGCTTACAAGCTGAAGAAGTTAGAAAAGTAGAAGAATAATCTATTTAGTGGTTATAGCCGTTTTGCCCTAATATTGGCCTAAACTACTGCTATACTACTGAGTCGAGCCTGTCTTAGTTTAGAAAGGTAGCAATAATTGCTACCTTTTTAATGATCTATAGACAGTTGGGCTCGGCTTTTTTTTGGTTTTAGGTAAGCGCTACGTTAGATAAGTGCTACTAGGGCTGAGCCTATTGAATAAATAAGGAAAACTTTTGAGTAATTTTACCACATTCACCGATTTGCCACTCTCAAATGCAACATTACGTGCTGTTAGTGATTTGGGCTTTACTGAATTGACGTCTATTCAAGCGCAAATATTGCCACACACACTGGCTCATCAGGATGCCATTGGACAAGCGCAAACAGGTACTGGTAAGACCGCCACGTTCTTGATTACTATCATGGAAGCGCTGCTCAACCGCCCATTTACTAGTGATGAGCAACGCTATCTAGGTGAGCCGCGTGCTGTAGTTATGGCTCCTACGCGTGAGCTGGCTCAGCAAATCTTTGATGACTGTATGCAGCTAACCAAATACACTTCTCTACACAGTATCTGTATTATGGGTGGCACTAATTATGAGACTCAACAGCACGAGCTAGAGCGTGACTATGTTGATATCTTAATTGCCACTCCTGGACGCCTTATTGATCTGATGAATAAAGGTATGGTTTACCTAGATCGAGTAGAAGTTCTAGTGCTTGATGAAGCAGATCGTATGCTCGATATGGGCTTCATTCCTGATATCAAGCGTTTAGTAGGGCGTATGCCTGCCAATACTGAGCGTCAAAGCTTATTGTTTTCCGCCACTTTTAATCAAGATGTAATGAACTTGGCTTATCGCTGGTTACACGAACCACAGTTCGTGGAGATTGAGCCTGAACATAAGACTAGCGAGCTAGTTGAACAGCACTTTTATTTGCTGGCAGAGAGTGAGAAATTGGCCGCCCTAGAACGCATTATTAATGACCAAGATGTGGAAAAAGTAATCGTTTTTGCCAATCGTAAGGATCAAGTTAAGCGCTTATATCATAAGCTGCGTCAAGCCTATAATATAGTGATGCTATCAGGGGATGTGATTCAACAAAAGCGTGAAAAGTATTTACAGCGTTTTAAAGATGGTCACGCCACAGTTTTAGTAGCTACCGACGTGGCTGGACGTGGTATCCACGTTGATGATGTTAGTCATGTAGTGAACTACACTCTACCTGATCAGCCGGACTACTATGTCCATCGTATTGGTCGTACTGGTCGAGCTGGGCAGACAGGTATTAGTATCAGTTTCGTTAGTGAAGATGATGCTTTTAATATTCCAGCCCTTGAAAAGCACTTGGATACTAAGTTCACTCTTGAGCAGTGGCAAGAATAGTAATCTATGGATACTGAAAACTAAATCCAGTCGCTAACTTAATAAAAAGCCCTCAACGTTGCTGATGACGTTGAGGGCTTTTTTTAAAATTATTTTTTAAATTTGTGGTTTTGCGCGATATTGCTTTTTGCAGCTATTGTTTATAAGAGCAGCAATAGAAGTTAAAGGGTTTATTTTTCATTATTCATATGGTCGTGAGTCATACTGTCATCAGGCATATCGTGCATGCTGTGATCCATATGCGGGTCCATATCTTGCTTAGCATCAGCAGTGGCTGGCATATTATGGTTACTATGATCCATAGTCGCATCCATGCCCTCATGCATATCCATACCATCATGCATAGGCATATCTGCCATTTGTGAGTCAGACATAGAAGACATATCATGGCCTCCATGCATAGTAGTCATAGCCAAAGGTATCACGACGACTGCCAATCCTGATATTACCATGATAGCACCATTCAACTGACGCAAACGCAAACGACCAATTTGGTTGCGCATCCAGCCTACGGTTTTATGAGTAGCCACCAACATAGGGACGGTGCCTAAACCAAAGACAAACATCAATACCGCCCCAGTCAACGGGTCATGACCGACAACCGCGATGAGTAGAGCGCCATATACTAAACCACAAGGTAAGAACCCCCACAATAGACCAGCAGTCAAAGCTCGTGGGAAAGTAGTCAGAGGGAAGACCTTTTTGCGTAGGGGGGCTAGGGCTTGCCAAAAGCGCATGCCAAAGCGTTCAAGCTTAGTCAAGAAGGGCAAGCCAAGCATGGTCATGCCAACGAAAACTAAGACTAACCCTAGTAGAATACGGGGAATATTATTACCTACCATTAACGGCTGTAATACGGCAGTACCTAAAAGACCAGCAATCAATCCTAAAGAGGCATAACTGAGCAGACGACCAATATGATAAGTGGCAATCAAAGCTCGGCGCTTGGCAGGGCTGACCTCTTTCATGGACAAACTAAAAGCAGCGACTAGTCCGCCGCACATACCTAAACAATGGGGCGAACCAAAAAACCCCATAAATAATGCCGCGATCAGTAAAGCAGTAGTCATAGGGCATATCTCTTATCATAAACTAGTGTGGTAGGAGCAATATTGCAGCTAATCGTTATCAGTATCAGCTTTTTTTGGCTGAATATCGTTGTGTTGCAATGTGGGTTGTTGAGTATTAGAGTCAACATCTTTATCAGTAGTTGCTGTATGCATTTGCATAGTCTGGCGACGCTCTTGACGATCATCTAGGATAATACGCTGCGAGGCATTGTCTAAATCCTCGAACTGATTGGATTTGACCGCATAGCGCACTGCCCAAATAGCCACTACAAATAGCATCAAGCTCAAAGGTATTAACAAGAATATACTGAGCATAATAGTCCTTTTGGATAGCCATTCAGCTATAAGTGATAATCTGTATTATACGCCTATTATCTGCTGATTGATGAAATGAGCTAAGTAAAAGAAGTCTCTTGCCTAGAGTAGAGTTTCAGACAGAGGTTTGGTAGCCTTGCCTCTAGGGGTTAGTAGCTGCTGAATACTGACTTCTTCAGCGCTACGGCAGTTAGACTGTGGACGTAATAAGTCACGTAAATAAGCGGCAATTTCATAGACAGCACGTCTTGAATGACTTAAGTTCTGTGCCGGTTGCATCCAATCACGAGGCAAAGGTAGGGGCGCATTGATCGGCGTACTATTTATATTATTGAGCGCAAACTGACGTCGTGCACGTGCCATATGATAGCTATCGGTGATCAGATAAATATGATTTAGCGGGATGCGTTTGGCGGTAAAGCGAGCATTTTCACAAGTATTCATACTAGCATTTTCACTGATTAAACCATCAATACCATGCTCTATAAGCCACTGTCCCATCCAAGGTGATTCAGCACCGCTAAGCACTACAGGCAGAGGCAAGTCATGATAAGCGCTAGCTAATGTACGTACCCGATTAAGACTATAACGATTCAATATAATGTCGTTATCAGCATCGTTGGTCAGGCCGCCACCAAGTATTACATAGGCAGTCGGAGGTGAGCTCATCGCGGCTCCCTTCATAGTAGGCAGTGGTAAATGCTGCAATAGATAAACCACGGCTCTTGAGAACAAAGGAGTAAATAAGCTGATTAGGACAATAATGATAATAGTAGAGCCGAGCACAAAGGTGATATTAATAATACGAAATATCTTGATAGTACGCTCAGCTGAACGCAGATAATAGCGCCATAAACGCAGCGACCAAAGGGATTTAGACCTCATGATCGCTAGATCCAATTGACCCATCAGCCTCAACCCAGACAGGCTCACGCGCTAAAGTTATAGCAAATTTTTGATAGATAGAGTCGGCGATATAAGCCTGAGCTTGAGCTACCTCAGTCTGAGTAGCCAGATAGGGGCGGTGATTGGTTAGTACTAAGGCTTGTTTCTGATGAGTAAGGATAGGCTCGATACCGCCACCTTTTAGCCCTGCTTGCTCGATCAACCAACCGGCAGCTACTTTCACTTTGTCATCAGGTAATGAGTAGCCAACGATAGTAGGATAGCTAGCTTTTAGCTCAGTAAATTGGGCTTGCCCAATGACTGGATTTTGAAAAAAGCTGCCACAATTGGGGAGTTGTTTAGGATCTGGAAGCTTTAACTGACGAATATCGATGATAGCCTTCATCACATCTAGTGGCGAAGGATGCAGTCGTCCTTGCTGCTGAGCATAATCTTGTGCGACAGTTTTTACATCGCCATAGCTAGCAGAAACCTTAGTCGCATCAGTATGCAGTCGAAAGTTTACCCGACTGATAAGCCAAGTGTTGGGGGCGCGTTTAAATATGCTGTCGCGATAGCCAAACTGGCAGTCAGCTGCTGACAAATCATGCCAAGTTTGAGTGGGTAGATGATACGCGCGTACAGACAGCATGCAGTCTTCTAACTGTACGCCATAAGCGCCAATATTCTGTACTGGGGCGGCCCCAGTTAAGCCTGGTATTAAGGCCAAATTCTCCAGTCCATACCAGCCTTTATCGACAGTATAAACGACTAAGTCATGCCAGTTCTCACCAGCCATTACTTCGATATCGACATATTCTGCGTTGCTGTGCAGTACAGTAATGCCAGTCATTAAAGGCCGTAATACAATAGCATTTAGTCGATCCGGCAACAGTACGTTGCTGCCACCAGACAACACGAATAGCGATTGCGCTGCTTGGTTATTTACAGTATAGCGGGCCATAAACTGGTCGAGCTGAGTTTCAGTGTGGAGAAGCACCGCAGTATCAGCCACACAAGCTAATGCCATAGTATTGAGCTGTGACAAATCAGCATCAGTGCTGATGTTTTGAGCAGTAGAGTCAGAGCACAAAGCAGTGATCATAAGGCGACCTGTTCGATAAGTAAAAACGCTAACGTCGAGTATTATACAGACGATCTAAAGTAAAATAGCGCCATTTATAAAGATGGGCTATCGTGGTAAGTTTTCTAGCCTGTTATAGCGCATATGTGCCGCAAAAAGTAGAGCGCTGATAGAACAACTATAGCACTCGAGTGTTAAATGCAGTGACAACAAAGATTTATGGTTATAAGCACTTACTTCAATAAGCGCTTACTTATTAATGATCAATGCATCAGTGCTGAACAGGATTGGATTTAACTGGTTTTCCAACTCTCAATCCAAGCTTGAGAACTCGACTCAATACGTCTGATAACCTCTTCAAAGGCATCGGCATCACCTTGATAGGGGTCTGGAACATCATCGCCACTATAAATAGGGTCTTCTTCACTAAATAAAGCGAGGCGTGCTAGTGGCTTTTTTAATGCGCTATTACTGACTTCAATGCTATCTTTTATCAGCTGCAAATCTGTTAAGTTTTGCGTATCCATAGCTAAGATAAGATCGAAGTTAGTGAAGTCCTCATTAGTCACTTGACGTGCTACTAGCTTGCTAATGTTATAGCCATTAGACTTAGCATGACGCTGCGCACGTATGTCAGGTGAGTGACCTATATGCCAATCGCCTGTGCCAGCAGAATCAACTTTCATATCCAGCCCAGCAATCGCCGTCTGCTGACGAAATATCTCTTCGGCGGTAGGTGAGCGGCAAATGTTCCCTAAACAAACCAATAGTACAGAAGAGGGGGCAGAAGCTTTAATCAGCATAGAGTAACCTATTGAAACTTAGGCATGTTTAACCAGCCCTAATCATATAAAAAATAGGCGGCAAACAATCGAGATCTACAAGGTGGTTTGCCTACCTAAAATTGAATGCCTAGCGTAACGGTTAATACTAACAATGGCAAGGGTAGCTAGCAATCAATTGCGTCACTTATAGCGCTTGTTGAGAGTGCAAAGTTACCGCTTTAATAGTCAATAGTATTCAATGATGACTGCCCTGAACTACTCAGACCGTTAGTATTGTTAATTAAAAAAGCTATGGCTTAAAAAATGACGTCTACTAAAACAGGTGGTGCTAATAGATAACCTATTAAAAATCTAATGGATTAACTACACAAAGTGTCAATAACAGATATTAAGCTAGTCTTGATCATTTCTGAAGCGCTGCAAATCACGACGTTGCTTTTTGTTGGGCTTATTGTCAGGACGAGCAAGGTTAGCAAGCTTACGCTGTTCAGCATAATAGGCACGGCGCTCTTCACTCTCTTCGGTTTCTGAATATAACACTTGCGCCGCAGTTGCATTGCCACGTTGCAAGGTTAAGGCTTCGACGATTATCGTCTTTTCAGTCATAGCTGTCGCAGAGCCTTGACGAATCTGGAGCTCATCACCAACAGCAATCTCTTTACTGGTTTTGACTCGGCTGCCTGCATAATGTACACGCCCGCTTTCAATAGCTTCTTTAGCAAGGTTACGAGTACGATAAAAACGCGCTGCCCATAGCCACTTATCGATACGCATGCGTACTTCATTAGGTTGACTATGACTAGGCTGATCATGATTTTTATTATGTTTTTTCATCAAAACCTCATTGATATCAATAGACTATATTCATAATGGTGTTTTATTTAGCAATTAAAAGAGGGACCGCTTTTCAAAAATCCATTTTATTAAAAATAATGATGAATTATTACTAATCTAAGCTCTTAGCATTGATAACTCAAAAATAAGCCTAGCGAATTTATAAAAAATATATCCACTAGACTTATTAAAACTTCAGATATTTAGACAAATAGCTATTTTCAAAGACTATTTTAAGAATAGTTGATAGCCGATGTTATCGTTAAGCAAAGTGCAGTCATAGCCGATATCGAGAAGGGCGTCTTGTAGCTGGCGTGAGTTACTCTCTGAAGCTTGCAAGCCTACTAACACCCGACCTTCGGCAGCGCCATGATTGCGATAGTGGAATAAAGTAATATTAAAATCGTTGCCCAGCTTTTCTAAAAAGCTAAGCAAAGCACCCGGACGCTCAGGAAAAGAAATCTTTAATAGTTGCTCATTCTCTACATGAGCATGGCCACCAATCAGATGGCGAATATGAGATTTAGCGATATCATCATCGGTTAAGTCATGAGCGCTATAACCATCTTCCAAAAATTGCGCTCTGATAATTTGCTGCTCTTTTTCGCCTTCTTTTAAAGCGATGCCGACGAAGATTGCTGCAGGGTCCATTGAGTCTGGTGACTGTCTATTATCAGCACGGTAATTGAATTCAGTGATGTTACGACCATGTAGGCTACGGCAGAAATCTAAAAATGCCCCTGTTTTTTCGGGAATAGTGACCGCAAAGATAGCTTCTTTTTTCTCACCGATTTCAGTACGCTCAGCGATATAGCGCAAGCGATCGAAATTCATATTAGCGCCGCAGATAATGCCTACGCAGTTTTTATGTTGTAGGTCATGAGCTTTGATATATTTCTTCATGCCAGCAACAGATAATGCACCAGCTGGCTCGACGATACTGCGGTTTTCTTCAAATACATCTTTGATAGCCGCGCAGACTTCATCATTAGTACAAGTAATCACTTCAGGCTCTACTACTGGCCCTGAGTTATCGCTCTTTTGCATACGCACAACATCAAAAGGCAGTTCACCGATTTGAGCGACTGCTACTCCATCGACGAATAAGCCGACTTGTTCGAGTTTTACTCGGCTACCAGCTTCCAAAGCAGCTTTTAGACAAGCGGATTGCTCAGCTTCTACAGCAATAACCTTGACATGTGGCGCTACTTCGCCCAAAAAGGCGGCAATACCTGAGATAAGACCACCACCACCTACTGCTACGAAGACATAATCCATATTACGCCATTGTTGAGTCAGCTCAAGGCCAATAGTACCTTGTCCAGCGATCACTAGCTCGTCATCGTATGGTGGTACAAAGGTCAGTCCCTCTCTCTCAGCACGGTCAATGGCATAGCGATTAGCTTCATCAAAGCTGTCACCATATAAGTCGACATTACCGCCAAGTGCTCTAACGGCATCGACTTTGATATCGGGAGTAGTGGTTGGCATTACAATAATATTTTTTAAATTAAGCTTGCGAGCAGAGTAGGCGACGCCTTGAGCATGGTTGCCGGCTGAAGCACAAATAACGCCGCGCGCTTTTTGTTGTTCACTCAACTGACTGATACGGTTATAAGCACCCCGTAATTTGAAGGAAAAAACCGGCTGCAAGTCTTCACGCTTTAGGCGAATGTCATTGTTATAGCGCTGGGTCAGCTTAGGTGCAGCCTCAAGTGGGGTTTGGATGGCAACATCATAAACAGTGGCTTGTAAAATAGCTCGTACCCAATGTGACAGCATAGTGGTTCCTAATCTCAGTGATGAATTAACAGGCGATAAGTTAGTATAAAAAATAAATAGATTAGATTATGCTGATTCCTATCATGTTGCAAGGTTTGCGCACAAAATTATTTATCATAGCGGGTTCGTTAGAAGATTGAGCTGACATCAAGCGTAGCCATCGTTTACCGCTATCAGTTATAATAGCCAAGAATTCGCCAACAGCATTCATCCCCCTTCTATTCCGCCAAGGACTTATCATGAGTGATCAGCACGCACAAAAGCAAGCCGCTGCCAAAGCCGCACTACAATACATCGAAGAAGATATGATATTGGGTGTAGGGACAGGTAGTACGGTCAATTGTCTGATTGAATTATTACCTACAATCAGGCTGGCCGGTGCGGTTGCCAGCTCGCAAGTGACCGAAGACAAGCTGCGTGCGCTTGGTATTGATATTATTGACTTAAACTTTGCCGGTACTTTAGATGTCTATATCGATGGTGCCGATGAAGTTAATGCCAATTTGCAATTGATTAAAGGTGGAGGTGGCGCATTGACTCGTGAAAAAATAGTCGCCGCCGCCTCAAAAAAATTCATCTGTATGGTTGATGACAGTAAGAGCGTTGAGATACTAGGGCGCCAGTTCCCAGTCCCTATCGAAGTACTGCCACAAGCACGCTCTTATGTCGCTAGGCAGTTAGTGCAGATGGGTGCAGAACCGGTATATCGTGAAGACTTTGTTACCGATTATGGCAATGTGATATTGGATACTTATGACTTAGATGTCAGTGATCCAAGCGCACTTGAACAGCAACTAAACAATATCGTGGGAGTAGTCTGCAACGGTATCTTTGCGGCCAATCAAGCCGATGTTTTATTAAAAGCCAGTAGCAATGGGGTACAAGTCTTAACGCGTTAAAGCTGTGTATTTTATGGCTACAAGGCATTAAGTATTTTATAAAAATAAACGTCTTATATAAGATTTTCAAACCATAAAAAGGCAGACTATAGCAATAGTCTGCCTTTTTATTTATGGTACTGGATTTTTGGACTAGATTATTGTCTTGAAACATTATCTTGAAATATTGTCTTGGGACTTTTATAGGGTGCCAATACTAATCTATAGGCTGTCAGTATTAGTCGGTCACTTTATACCGACAACTTAATCTTATCTTTTAATAAAAATTCCATCAAAGCTTTTTGGGCGTGTAGACGGTTTTCAGCCTCATCCCAAACTACTGAGCGTGGGTCATCGAGCATATCATGAGAAATCTCTTCGCCACGATGGGCTGGCAAGCAATGCATAAACAACACCTCAGGATCGGCTTTGTCTAATAATGACGGGGTAACTTGGTAAGGGGCAAATCTACGGGCGCGAGTATTCTGTTCTGACTCTTGACCCATACTAGCCCAGACATCCGTCACAATTAAATTGGAATCTTTTGCCGCATCTTGTACGTTCTCGACTAAGCTGACGCAATGTGAAAAGCGTTTCATAAGCACAGCATCAGGTTCAAAACCATAAGGCGCTGCTATTCTTAGCTCAAAACCGAATTGATTGGCAGCTTGCATAAATGAGGCGCACATATTATTGCCATCACCAACCCAAGTGACGATTTTGTTCTCAATACTACCGCGATGCTCATAATAAGTCTGCATGTCAGCCAGCAACTGGCAAGGATGAAACTCATCGGTCAAAGCATTGATAATGGGCACACTTGAGTATTTAGCAAAGGTTTCAACTTTTTGATGGCCAAAGGTACGAATCATAATAATATCGACCATACTAGAGATGACTCGAGCTGAGTCCTCAAGCGGCTCACCACGGCCCAACTGAGTATCATTGGGTGATAAAAATATCGCACTACCGCCGAATTGACCCATACCAGTCTCAAATGAGATACGAGTACGAGTAGAGGATTTCTCAAAGATCATCCCTAGAGTACGACCAACGAAAGGTTGATAAATCTCACCAGCATGCTGCATTTTTCGCAGTTCGCTGGCACGTATGATTAGATTTTCTAGTTCTTGTTTACTCAAATCAGATAAGGTCAAAAAATGGCGCAAGCTCATAGCAATCCTAGCAGTCGAACACGGTCAGTGAAATAAAAGGTTATCAGTAGTCAATAATTACGGCAGCTGTCAGCCTGTAACCTAAGCATTTTGCAGGTAAGTGGCCATAGAATATATAGCCGGACTATAACGATAACAAACTTTTAGTATAGCGGAATTACTTTTAATGTAAACGCCCAATTTACATCCAATTTATAAGCTTGAACAGACTTGTCGTTCCGGACGTAAACTAAGCCTACATAGTAGCTCGTAGCCAATCGTGCCAGCGTATGCTGCTACTTCATCGACGTGGGGAGCGTCACCCCAAAGTACCACTCGACTGTCCAAAGCGATGTTTTCAGGAAGAGCACTGATATCGATAGTGATCATATCCATAGCTACTCGCCCTCGTATAGCACAGCGATAGCTTTTGCCGCTGCTGGCATCTATTACGCAGACCTCAGCACAGTCAGCCACTACGCGCGGATAGCCGTCGCCATAGCCAATGCTGACTAGCGCCGTCTTAGTATCCTGCTCGGCGAGCCAGTGGCTACCATAGCCAATAGCGGTGCCAGCTTTGACAATTTGCATCGCCATAATTCTTGCGCTAAAATCCATAGCTGGTTGCAAGCTAAGCTCATCAGCGCATTTATCAATTACAGGTGAGCTACCATATAACATGATGCCCGGGCGTACCCAATCATAGTGATACTCAGGGAAGTTTATTATCCCAGCTGAGTTACATAATGAGGCTTTGATATCAGCGCTTACGGTCTGCTTTAACCCTGCTAATACTGCTGAAAAACACTGTATTTGCTTAGCATTTAATGGATGCTCGTTGTTGTCAGCATTGGCGAAGTGAGTAGTCAAAATGAGCTGGTAACCTGCACTGTGCAACTGTTTTGCGATCTCAACGATTGTATCGTCAGCGAAGCCTAAACGGTTCATCCCAGTATTGTATTTCAACCATACTGTGCGCGTAGGACTATCGGCATCAGGCACATTCTCTAGTGCCCATTGAAGCTGAGGCAAATGATGTATCACGCAACTAAAGTCATTATCAATAGCCTGCTGCCATTCATCAGCGCTAAACACTCCTTCGATTAAGCCTATAGTCTTTTGCCACCCTAACTCTCTAGCCTCTAATGCTTCAGTAAAGCTAGCAACGCCGATACCGTCTGCCTGCTGTAATGCAGGCAGTGCCACCGCAATACCATGACCATAAGCATTAGCTTTTACCATCGCTAACACTTTAGATTTTGGCGCTAGTTTCCTCACTTGCCTTAGGTTGTGGGTTAGGGCATCAGGCTTGATCGTTACGGTAGCAGTACGCATAGTAGACTTCTTGTATTGCAGTATTTTAACCTAGCGGGTAGTCAAAGCTGTTCTCGTTGACAGCGATTTACTTTCGATAGCAACTGCTGGTGGTAGATGGAGTTTATAAATGGAGTGTCGCTAAAGCTAACTCTATCATCATGGCTGTTTGTTTTGACCATAAATTATGATCAAAACTATTTCTTTTAATGATTATTCATCGTCAAAAGTAACCCCTTGATAGTACTCGGGAGTAAGGTTGGTAAAGCGTGTGTATTGACCTTCAAAGGCCAAGCGTAGAGTACCGATAGGACCATTACGTTGTTTACCGATAATGACTTCAGCGACACCTTTATGATCTGTATTTTCGTTATAGACTTCATCGCGATAAATAAACATAATCAAATCGGCATCCTGCTCAATAGCACCAGACTCACGCAAATCTGACATGATTGGGCGTTTGTTTGGACGGTTTTCGAGGCTACGGTTGAGCTGCGATAAGGCAATAACCGGACATTCAAGCTCACGTGCTAAGGCTTTAAGACTCCGTGAGATTTCCGAGATTTCTCCTACACGGTTACCGTCTAGATTAGGGACTTTCATTAATTGTAAATAATCGACAATGATGGCGCCTAACTTGCCATCATGGTTTTTGGCGATACGGCGACAGCGTGAGCGTAGTTCCGAAGGAGGGAGCGCTGTACTGTCATCGATGTATAAGTGTTTGGATTGTAGATGTTGAATAGCGTTCATCATCTTTGCCCATTCGTCCTCGTTCATCTGTCCTGAGCGCAAATGAGTCTGATTGATCGCACCCCACGAGGACAGTAAACGCATGACGATAGACTCGGCAGGCATCTCCATCGAGAACACTACTACGGGTAGATTCTCGTTAAATAACACCCCTTCGGCTAAGTTCATTGCAAAAGTAGTCTTACCCATAGATGGGCGGGCGGCAACAATCACTAAGTCACCAGCCTGCAAGCCTTGAGTCTTATTATTAAGCTCAGTAAAAGGAGTCTGTAAGCCAATCATGCCATCAGGATTGGACTTAAGCTCTTGAATCTTGTCAATAACGTTGGTCAATACGGCGGTTATACCGACTGGTCCGCGCTGTTCTGCGCGTTTATTATGTTGCTCGTTAATACTAAAGATAGTGGCTTCAACGCTATCTAAGATATCACTAACCGATTGATCTTTTGGATTGTACGCTAGGCTAAGCATCTCGTTACCAGTGGTTATCAGCTGGCGCAAAGTGGACAGCTCACGAACTCGCTGGGCATAGGCGGTCAAGTTAAATAGGGTCGCTGGGCTTTGACTCAATATATCGGCCAAATAGCTATCGCCACCGGCACTTTTGAGTAGCTTTTGAGCTTCTAACCAGTCATGCACCATCACTGTGTCATAAGGCTCGTTTACCGCGGCTAAGTGAGCAATTGCCGCAAAAATATGCTGATGGCGGCCAGCATAGAAGTCGTCTTTGGTGACGATATCTGCAATCTTGTCATAAGCCTCTTCAATGCTCATCAGTGAGGCTAACAACGCCTTTTCGATATCAATATTGTGTGGCGGTTGTTGATTGAGTAAGTCGTCGGTTTTATCAGTGTCTGCCATGAGTGCCCAGTTGTTAGAGTCAGTTTTAGACTCGGTTTTTAAATTCAGTTTTTATAGTTGGTTTTTAGAGTCGTTCGCAACATTATTAGCGCTGAAGTACGGCTAGAACTATAGAGAATAAGCAGTACGTCACTCTAAAAAACCAATAATAGCTGTACCAAAACAGCGCTTAGTATGCTGTTAATAGATGATACAATCAAAAGCGAAAGCTTAACACATTATGCCATTTTAAAGCCTGCTGTTAGTAAGTTTATATAGGTCAGCGATTCGCTATTCAAGGCAAAACTCTAAAGCCTATCATGATATAGAAGAATAAAAACCAGTTAAAAAAATACTATACATAGCAAAAATAAGGATTATTTTTATGAGAAAATTGCCGTTACTGATTACCACTGGCGAGCCTGCCGGTATTGGTATGGATGTAGTACTGTTATTAGCAGAAGAGGGTAAGCTGCAAGATTTTGATCGACCTATTTGGGTAACAGCCGAAGCGGAAGCTATGCAAGCCCGTGCTGACAAGTTGCTAGCTGCTGGGGTACTAAGCCGTTGTCCGTCTTGGCAGACAGTAGCGGCAGAAGGTAACACTAAATTAGATACTCAGGAACTGATAGCGCAGATAGCGCAGCAGCCGACTACTGATAAGGCATTCATCTTACTCGACATCGCTTGCGGTGCCCCAGTTGTTGCGGGTCAAATTGATATTAATAATGCGATTATGGTCGCACGGCAGTTAGAGATAGCGCATCAGCTGGCTATCAACAATACGGTAGCGGCTATCGTTACAGGGCCGTTGCAAAAATCAGCCTTGATCGATGCTGGTATCAAGCTATTAGACGGTACGATGTTTAGCGGTCACACTGAGTTTTTTATGCAGCAAAGTGGCTGTGATAAAGTCGTTATGATGCTAGCCAATCAATCGATGAAAGTCGCTTTAGTGACTACCCATTTAGCGCTCAAAGATGTACCGGCTGCTATTACTAGTCAAAATGTCAGGCAAACCGTACAAATCGTCCTCGATGATATGCGCACAAAATTTGGTTTGGCAGCGCCACGTATTTTAGTCTGTGGCCTTAATCCGCATGCTGGCGAGGGTGGGCATCTGGGTATGGAAGAGATTGAAATTATCAATCCGGTATTGCAAGAGTTTATAGCTGCTGGGGTTAATATCTCACAGGCGATGCCGGCAGATACTTTATTTACGCCTAGACATCTAGCTGAGTGTGATGCTGTTATTGCCATGTTCCATGATCAGGGACTGCCTGTACTTAAGTCGCACGGCTTTGGTGATACCGTCAATTTGACTTTAGGTCTGCCTTATATTCGTACTTCGGTCGATCATGGTACTGCGCTTGATTTGGCTGGTGGTGTCGGTGCTAGTTCTACTAGTCTTTATCAAGCGCTGGTGATGGCTGATGAGATGGCAAACAAAGCCTTAGCGCTGCATTAATAGTTATTTTTTGATATATATAAATCAATAGTTTCGCTACAATGCATGCAGCTTTCGAGCTGTGTTATAATTTGACACCGATAACTGCTAAGCTTTTGAAGGCAAGTTAGTGCAAAAACCATTTTATTATATTAAGTAAGAAACCTTTATGTCTAAACCTTCGTTTGATGCCAAAACCCTTGCCAATAGTCTACGTGCTGCTAAACACCAACCTCGCAAGC
Source organism: Psychrobacter urativorans (assembly GCF_904846695.1). Classification (GTDB taxonomy): domain Bacteria; phylum Pseudomonadota; class Gammaproteobacteria; order Pseudomonadales; family Moraxellaceae; genus Psychrobacter; species Psychrobacter urativorans. The sequence goes on along the minus strand of NZ_CAJHBR010000002.1, from coordinate 128,482 downwards.
GCTTTGGGCAGAATTTCTTGCATGATGCTAGTGTTATTCGTCAAATCGTCGATAGCATACGTCTTGAGCGTGATGATAATTTAATCGAAATCGGTCCCGGTATGGGAGCGTTGACTGAGCCCTTATTAGCTGAAGTCGATGCGATGACTGTAGTTGAGCTGGATCGTGATTTAGCCGATAGCTTGCGCATACGTATTGGTGCCAATAGCCACCCTAACTTTGAGATCATCAAAGCTAATGCTATGCATGTAGATTATCGTGAGTTATATAGCAGTGAGCGTGGCAAGCTAAGAGTAGTAGGAAACTTACCTTATAATATCTCTACGCCCATACTGTTCCATTTACTTAGCTATGCTGATGTTATTGAAGATATGCATTTTATGCTTCAAAAAGAAGTCGTTGAGCGTATCACTGCTGACGTCGGTAGTAAGACTTATGGACGCTTGTCCGTGATTATGCAGTATTATTGTGATACTGATTATCTGTTAACCGTTCCGCGTGGGGCTTTTAATCCACCGCCTAAAGTCACTAGTGCTGTTTTTCGCCTGACCCCACACGTCGATAAGCCGATAGTAGCTGCTGATGAAGATTATTTTGCCATAGTAGTGCGTGAGACCTTTAACCATCGTCGCAAAACGCTACGGGCTATCTTCAAAAAATCAACACTATTACCAACCCTTAGCGAGCAAGACTTCGCTGCTTGTAGTATTGATCCCCAAGCTCGTCCAGAGACACTTAGTGTCAGAGACTTTGTGGCCTTGACCAATCAAGCGAAGCAAGTGGAGCTACAGTCACCGCTGACTGAAGACTAAGATTGAAGCTCTGGCAAAGGTCAGTTGCTTATAAGAGTAAGTTGGTTGACTGCATTACTCTAATTTAGATTTAATTTTATAATCATTATTTATTCACTTTCAGATTTTGAGGCACTATGAGTTTTCGCCACCAATATGTCATCGGCGACCTACAAGGTTGTTATGGCGCCTATCAACAGCTACTTAGCGTTTTAGATTTCGATCCCAAGCAAGACAAATTATGGTTTACCGGTGACTTAGTAGCGCGCGGTGAGGATTCACTCGCAACTCTACGTGATGTAAAAGCATTGTGCGAAACTGGTGCAGCGGCTACGGTACTAGGTAATCATGACCTTAATCTGTTAGCAGTATGGCTAGGCGCTACTAAGATGAAAAAAAAGGATAAGACAGCGCCTATCTTTGCTGCAGATGATAAAAATGAATTGCTAAATTGGTTGCGCCATCAGCCGCTGTTGGCTTATCCAGATGGCCACACGGTATTAGTACATGCTGGTATTCCACCGCATTGGACTATTGGGCAAGCAGCAGACTATGCCCGGCAGCTAGAGGGACAGTTGCAAGGCAGCCTCAAGCAGCTTGGGCGGCTTTTACCGCATCTATATAGTAAGAGTGCGGATGAGTGGCATGCTGGAATAAATGGTTTTACTAAGATGCGTGCTATCGCTAATTACCTAACACGTATGCGTTTGTGTCAGCAGGATGGGGGATTGGAGTTTACTTTTACCTCCGGTCTTGATGAGGTTATTCCAACAGGTTATTTACCTTGGTTTGACTGGCAAGTCCCACGTGAGCGCAAAATACTTTTTGGCCATTGGGCCGCCCTTAAAGGCACTATTGATTTACCTCATGCACGAGCACTAGATGGTGGTTGTGTTTGGGGTAATTACTTATTAGCCTATCGCCTAGGTGATGGCAAAGTAATTACCTCAAGCGCTCACTGTCCGAAGCCTTAAGCGCTTAGTAGTCAATGGTTATAGTATTTAAGCCAATCAATCAGGTAGTTTAGGGGGCTTACTCGGTTTAGGTAAAGGGGTTTTTGCATCACCGCTAGCTTTATGATCAGCAGCTACTGGCTGTCCAGTATCGGCATTCGCCCCCAAGGTTTTAGTGATCTGATCGTACTGTATGTCATCAATATAAGGAACGCTATTTAGTTCCTCATCTATTAGACCATCGTCCAAATCTATAATCTTCTTAGGGGATGCCATAGCTTTTATAGTCTGCGTGCTATCGCTTGGCTGCTGGTCATAATTAATGTTAGTGTTAGATTGTATTCCTTGAGCCACTACTTTGACAATATCTGGCGATATCTTTACGTCAGATAGGCGTCTAACCACATAGTTATTAGGAATAGGTTTGTTACCTTGCTGTGCAGAGCTATCTTCAAAGATCATACGACCTTGACTGTCAATCTGAGCATACTTCATAGGCTTATCACGCGGCCAAAAAAAGTCTGAAGGATGGCTAAAGATATGACTGACGACCAGTTGGGTCAAGCGTCCCCATTCAAAGAAACGCACTTCTTTAGATCTTAGAGCCACGAACAGTGCCAGCGAAAAGCTAACCATCAAGTTAACCATGCCAATCAAAGCTACTCCTAAAATAGACATTAAAATCAATGGCCAGCTCATTTGAGACGATGAGATATTGAATAGTCCATGGGCCAAATTCGCTGAAGCAAAGGCAATATGGCGTATATCAATCGGTAAGCCGAGGATATAGCCAACAGTAGCTGTACTTCCTAAGAACACCCCAAAGATAAAGTTACCCATGATAGCGCCTAGGTTGGCCTCCACAAAACCACTCAAGCGCTCTAGCCAAGACCGCGGTAACAGATACCTTAGTAACCAGTGACGACGAATACGTGGGCCAATTTGATTATAAACAGCTAGGTTATCGTAGTATCCAGCAATAAGTCCCGATAAGAATAAATAGACCCCAGCGATGGCCGCATGCGGTAGGGCAAGCGAATGAAAAGGGTCGAGGTCATGCAGTAAGTGTGCCGCCTTGTTAGTATTAATCATTGGCGCACCAGTATATTGCAACCAGGCATAGGATATTATTAATGCTACCGGAACCGCTAGCATGACGTTACCCATAATGGCGATAAACTGAGTACGTAGGATATCCACTACTAACTCTGACAATTTAGTCAACTGATGTGATTTTTTGCCAGAGCTGTCTGAGATGGTAGAAGCAATAGCTGCCGCCGTCATCGCCGGCTGCTTAGTAGCCACTGTGCCATGAACCACATAAATAAAGACAAAGCCTAAGCCATAAATCATACTATTAATAAAGGCTCGTCCTATAGGGGCAAGAGCCAGATGATAAGCCAGTATCTTTAGGGTCGCCATAAAAGCGATAATAAGGCCACCGATAGATGCCTTTTGAAACATTTTTCGATAGCCAGCTTTATCGGTACTAATATAGTTCGCCCCAACGCGACTAGCATTTTCCGTCACTTTACGCGAGAGCAGCTTAGTACTGTTATCAATCAGATAGCCTATACTATAGCGACGATTAGCCGTTTCAATTAGGGTCTGAATCATCTCAATAATAGCGTGATCACGCTTTTGAGAGTGATCAGCAACCAGCTCGGTTAGGATGCGTACGCGCTGTAGACTTTGATCCAAGCGCAACATCATATTAGTCAAATGGATAGAGATACCGGTCTTATAGATACGTTTGCGTATGGTAGAGACGATATCTTCACACTGCTCCAACATCACTAATAAAGGAGCTGGGCTAACCGCTTGTTCAGGAGTAATATCCGTTAAAGTGTCCAGCTCATGCGCTTCTCGATATTGATTAACGAACAAGACGGCTTCTTGATTTTGGGCGACAAAAGCGGCTGAATAGTTCAGTATTTCAGGATAAGCTTCCATCAAATCAGGGTGGAGACCAATACCACTAATTCGATAGGATAAAATAACTATAGCGTTAAGAATACTGTTTTTAACAGAAGCGACTAAGTTGAGTTGATCGTCTTGTATTTTTAATAAACTGACTAACTCGTCCCATTTTTGTTTTTCGACGTTTGCCAGCCAGCGTTCATCTTGAGGCTTATCAAACAGATAGCCGACCAGTTCTACCACAGAATCATCTTGTGGTAATAACGGCAAAAATCGATGACCAATCAGGCGGCGTAGACTACTAAAAAACCCCTGATCCGACATAATACCGGTATCAGTATAAAGAGCGATTTGGCGGTATTGGATAATTAGCTTCAATACAAAGCTGGCAATACCATTACCATATTCAGGATGTTTATGTAAAATATCAATAAGCGCCTGTAGCTTTTCATTGGCCAAATCAGGCTCTTTGTCTCCTGCTCTTAGGTGATCAATTAAGCGTTTAAGAATGGCCGCATCGGGTACTTCGCTCAAAGCAGTAATCTGCTGTAAAATGCGTTTTAACTCTGACACATTAGACCCTTTATTGTAGTTACCTTACGGTAGGTATATGGCTTTTTAGGGATGTTATTCAGTACGACTATCGGCTTCATTCTAATCTGAATATCACAGTGATAGTTAATTATTTTGTTAGTAGTTGTTTTAGTACGCTTTATTCTATAAACCGTAGTTTTAGCGGCAAAAAAAGGACAGTAATTATACTGTCCTCATCGTCATGTACTTATAAAATACCTACTATGCTAAACGGCTAAGCCTCGATTAACTAGCAGCCACATTGAAGTATTCAAGATCAAAATTCATCATCGGATCACTACCAGCTTTGACCATCTGTGCATGGGCATCAATGCGCGGTAAGATACGACCAACGAAGTAATCGGCCAGCTTGGCTTTATCGCTATAGAACTTACCTTGTTTGCCATCAGCAGCTTCTACCATCATCGCAAACATATACGAGTAGCATAAGTAGCCAACCGCATGCATGTAGTCAACAGCACAGCCATTGATTTCATTTTTGCGAGTGCCAATATTAGTGAGCACGGTGCTAGTAAGTTCTTCAACAGTGTCTGCTGCCGCTAAAGTCGCTTGTTTGATACCATGATCTGCGATCATTGCTGCCACATAATCGCGAATCTCAGCTAAGAAATTGGCAATATATTTGCCCTCATTGCGAGCCACTTTACGACCTAATAGATCCAGTGCCTGAATACCATTAGCGCCCTCATAGATTTGAGCAATACGAGTATCACGGACGATTTGCTCCATACCCCATTCGCGTACATAACCATGGCCACCAAACACTTGCTGGCAGTCAACAGTCGCCTCTAACGCCTTATCAGTTAAGAATGCTTTAGCAATAGGAGTCAATAAAGCCACCCGAGCCGCTGCAGTTTTAGCGACTTCTGGATCGCTACTGAACTTTTCGATATCAAGCTGTTGAGCCACGTACATAGCAAAGCAACGTGAAGCTTCCGAATTGGCTTTAGCATTCAATAGCATACGGCGAACATCGGCATGGTGAATGATGGCATCAGCAGGCTTTTCAGGGCTTTGTAATTGCGTATCGCTACGACCTTGAGCACGATCAAGCGCATACAATGCCGCATTTTGATAGGCAAGCTCAGTACCGCCTAGTCCTTGCAGACCCATAGTAACGCGCTCATAGTTCATCATAATGAACATAGAAGATAAGCCGGTATTCTCAGCGCCGATCATCCAACCCTTAGCGCCATCAAAGTTCATTACACAAGTGGCAGAAGCCTTGATGCCCATCTTGTGTTCGATAGAACCTACCGCTAGGGTGTTGCGTGCGCCTAAGCTACCATCTTCGTTAACTAAGAATTTAGGCACTACAAATAGCGAAATACCTTTTGAGCCAGCGGGCGCATTAGGGGTCTTGGCCAATACTAGATGAATGATATTATCGGTAAGATCATGTTCACCACCTGTGATAAATATCTTAGTACCAGAGATGTTAAAGCTGCCATCGTCATTAGGCTCGGCCTTGGTTTTGATAATGCCTAAGTCAGTACCAGCATGGGGCTCAGTTAAGCACATAGTCCCTGACCATTCACCAGCGTACATTTTCTCTAAATAGATTTTCTTGATCTCATCTGAGGCGGCAGCATTCATACACATAGTTGCGCCAACGGTCAGGTTAGGGTAAAGCGCAAAGGATTGGTTACTAGTAAACATCATCTCTTCAGTCAGCATAGTAACCATTTTTGGGAAACCTTGACCACCGTATTCAGGGTTGCCTCCTAAGCCTACCCAACCAGACTCAGCATATTGCTTATACGCTTCTTTAAAGCCTTGAGGAGTAGTGACTACGCCATCACCTTGAAAAGTTGCGCCTTCTTCGTCACCGCTACGATTGATAGGCAGTAAAACATTCTTAGATAGTTTGGCCATTTCTTCCAAAATCATATCGACGGTTTCCATGTCGACATGAGAAAGTTTATCGTTATTTTGCCAAAGTTCATGGGCTTTGAAAACGTCCGTTAAAATAAAACGCATGTCATTAAGGGGTGCATTATAAACAGACATAAAAAATCCTTTTGTTTACTATAAATAAAATGAGGGCGCTTACGGTCAATGCTTAGATAATAGGGCTTTATAAAAGCAATGAACCGTCATTAACTGAGTATCAACACAGAGCGCAAACTATAAATAAAGTTTAGCAAATTAGCGTATAAACGTGTGTATCTCTTCGTGAATTACGAGTGTACTAAAAGTTACCGATTGACCTTGTATTAACTAAAAATAGCTTAAGACCCTGTACTGCTAATAAAGAGTCTTTAATTCTAGGCCAAGGTTGATAAGGTTAGTAGCAGCTAATACAACGGGTAGCACTGGCTAAAAAAATCGGCAACATACCTAAGTATATTGCCGATGACTGTATTGCCAATGACTGCATTGCTGATGGCTGTATTGACAGTAAGCAAGTATTTAATAGCTTTTATTAAGCTAAAAGCTATTAGTAGCTTGCATGATCAATTAAAAACTAAATTGTTCAACATCCATGCTCATGTAGGGTGCAACGCCAGTAGCGATACGCTCAGCATAAGTAGTGGTACGTGGTAACAGTTTAGCGAAGTAGAACTGTGCAGTCTTCATCTTGGCATCATAAAAGGCATGCTCACTGTTGCCATTAGCAATTTGAGTCTGAGCAACCAATGCCATTCGCGCCCACAAGTAGGCTAAAGTCACGTAGCCACTAAAATACATATAGTCGACAGCAGCGCCACCTACCGCCTCAGGGTTCTCTTCAGCTTGCTTAGCAATATCCGTGGTCAATTCGCCCCATTGCTTAATATGTTTGATAAGCGGTGCAGTAAACTGATTCATAGCGCCGTTGTTCTCATTGTCATCACAGAACTGCTGAATAACTTTAGTAAAGTTAGCCAATAGCTTGCCTTGTGATCCTAGTACTTTACGACCGATCAAATCGAGTGATTGAATCTGGGTGGTACCCTCGTAGATGCAAGCAATAGTAGTATCACGAACGTTTTGCTCAAGACCATATTCTACACAGAAGCCACTACCACCTAAGGCTTGCACGCCGTGGTGAGCAGACTCAAGACCAGTTTCAGTCAAGAAAGCCTTACCGATAGGGGTGAGTAATGACAGCATCTGATTGGCATATTCAAGAGCTTCGCCTTCGCCTTTAGCTACAGTGTCTGCAAACTGAGACATATAGCAGATCAAAGCGCGACCGCCTTCTGCAAAAGCTTTAGTCGTCAATAGCATGTCACGAACGGCAGGATGGACAATAATAGGATCGGCAGGTTTTGCAGGGAATTTAGCGCCGTCTAAAGAACGAAAGGCCAGACGCTCTTTGGCAAAAGATAAAGCACCTTGGAAAGCATATTGAGAGGCAGTGACCCCTTGAATAGCCGTGCCAATCCGAGCCACATTCATAAAGGTAAACATGCAGTTTAGACCACGGTTTTCTTCACCAATTAGATAACCCTTGGCACTGTCATAGTTGATGACACAAGTGGCTGATGCTTTGATACCCATTTTGTGCTCAATTGAGCCACAAGAGACTGCGTTACGCTCACCTAAGCTGCCATCATCATTGACCATGAACTTCGGTACCACAAATAATGATAACCCTTTAGTACCTGCTGGTGCACCTGGTAGACGCGCCAAAACGATATGAATAATATTCTCAGACATATCATGCTCGCCTGCAGAAATCCAAATCTTACCGCCAGTAATATTGTAGCTACCATCATCATTAGGCTCAGCTTTACTGCGCACTAAATTCAGATCAGAACCACATTGTGGCTCGGTCAGACACATGACACCTGTCCATTCACCGGCCACTAATTTAGGTAAGTATTTTTGTTTTTGTTCATCTGTACCATGATGCTCAAGAGTAGAAACACAACCCTCTGATAAGCCAGGATACATGCCGAACGACCAGTTGGCAGTACCAACGAATTCGGAGATAGCTGAGTTAAGAGAGGCTGGCATGGCTTGACCACCGAACTCTTCTTCAGCGGTTAAAGAGGTGAATCCCAAATCACAATACTGCTTATAAGCTTCTTTAAAGCCTTTAGGAGTAGTAACTTCACCATTATTAAAATGACAGCCCTCAGCATCACCACTTTGATTCAACGGTGACAGCTCATTCTCAGCAAAGCTGGCGGCCGTTTCGAGGTAGCTGTCTACAATGTCGGCTTCAATATGAGAAAAGGCGGCGATTGATTGATAGTGAGCAGTAGTATTTAGAAGTTCATGCATGACAAATTTCATGTCGCGTAGGGGAGCTTTATATTGCATAATTTCCTGTCCTTTATTAGGGATTTGTCTGCTTATAATTCGAGGGTTGTAACTGCTATTCAAGAGATTATTAATAAAAAGTAATAACTCTAAGGCTAAGGGTTATCAGTAGTCAAAAACGATCGTAGCAATAATTATAAAAATTAATCAGCGCTAATAAGACTAGTAAAATGAATAAAGATAACGATTGGGAGTGATAACTCAGGCCTATGGCTTTGATCTATTAAAATTCAGTCTGTTCATTAACTTATGGCAATAGATGATAATGAATTCATTACAAAAGATAGGCGTTCGCAGAGAATTATACAAGTTGGTAGGTAAAACTGATAAGTCATCAACCCAACTTGCATCCTATTTTGCAAGTTTGATGAAACCTTAAAGGTGAATAAAAGACGATTGATATGATAAAAATTGAGTATCGCTGTTAGTAAGTCAGATCACAGCAAAAAGTGAGCATATATCTACTAATATGGCCGAAAGTAACGAGGGTATTGATCTTATAGGTATTCAATATTAACGAAAATTAATCTGCTCGGTTAACATTCTAGTAGCGGATGAGTAAGGTATGGGACGACTAAACCAATACCCTTGGCCATAGAGGCAGCCCATGGTTAATAGTAAATCCCGCTGTTCCTCAGTTTCTATACCTTCTGCAATAACTACCATATCTAGTGCTAGGGCTAAGTCTAAAATGGCTTTAATAATAGCTTGCTGAGTCTTGCTATTAACCATTTTTATAATAAAGCTTTTGTCTATTTTTATAATATCAAAAGGATACTCTTGTAGGTAGCTCAAAGAAGAATAACCTGTGCCAAAATCATCAAGTGCTAGACCCACCCCCAGACTTTTAAGTTGCTCAAGCTGCTTTTTGACATTAGCATGACGCAGCATTAATGAAGACTCTGTAATCTCAATATGCAGTTGGGTAGGATTAATTAATTTTTTACTAAACAAATCCCTAAGAAAGCCATAAAAATCGGTATGACTAAACTCCGTGGCATTAGCATTAATGCAGATATTTTGGTTAAAACCTAAATCTTTCCAAGCTTGCAAATGCTTAGTAATTTGTAGAGCCATTTGACAGAACAGCTCAAATGAGAGTTTGTACTTGATAATAGCATCAATAAAGTGAGAGGGTTTTAGTAGTCCACGAGTAGGATGTTGCCAGCGCACTAAGGCCTCAAAGCCGATAATTTCACCAGTACTTAAATTCACTTTAGGCTGGTAAAAAGGTACAAACTGACACTTCTCTATAGCCATGCGCAGCTCTGCTTCGAGCTGTAAGCTATCAGAGCTAAACCTATCCAAATCGGTGTGATACCAGCAGATATCGTCAGCTTTACTTTCCCTGACATACTGTAGCGCTGTTTCAGCTTTAGTCAGTAGCCCTATCAGGTGATTGTCATTCTTAGGATAATGACTAATACCTATGGACAGCTGTAAATAAATATTGATTTTTTTAAAGGAGCTACTATCTACTAAGCCGTTAAAGTCTACTATCTCATCTCTAGGATAGGCATTTATCAGCTGATCTTTTGAACAACAGTCTATTATGAAGGGTTGTTGTCCAACTTGCATTAATCTACCCAGTTGATGACTTACTTGGCTCTTGTGACAGCTGTCAAATAATAAGGCAAAATCATCAGAACCAAAATGGGCAAAACATTTTAGATGTTTTAGTTTTAGGTCATTAACTCGCTGGACAAATTCTATTATTAAATTATTGCCCTGAGTTAGTCCTATACTGGCAGCAAGGGTGCGATAACGATTGATATTGAAGCGCACAATAAATACCTCACCACTGTTGTCTAACAATAGATGATTGGCTTGACTCAGAAATACTTCGCGCTTAGGTAACACTGTCAGTGGATCGAAGTTTAGTAAATGAGTGAGTTTTTCTTTGTCTTTAACTATCGCTGAGATGTCACGAAACATCCCTATAAAATACACTTGATCATCAATAGTCATTTGACGATAAGTAACAGAGCAATCGAGTGTCTGACCATAACGACTGGCTATTGAAACATTATTTGAATAAACGCCAGTACTGCGTAACTGATCAATCATGTCGTTTAAGGTAGTGCTATCTTTTGGCGATAAAAATTCAGTAGCGTAAACCCCAAGCGGTCGATTTAACAAAAACTCTGAGTTATAGCCAATCATCACCTCAAACGCACGATTGACTGATAAATAATGAAGGTTGGCGTCTAATATAGAGATAGCATTATCGTGTTCTTCGCAAAATTGAGCTAGTAACTGCTGCTTGATTGAATCGGTGATAGGGGATGGTGTACTCATAATCTTTGCTCATGAAATGACAGAGTTATTCTAAATATAGTTATTGAAAATATACTTGTAGTATAGTAAATATAGACAAAAGTTCAATACATAGATACAAAAACCTGACAGGCCATAAGCAGGGCGAAACAGTTGTTATAGGCTGTTATAGGTCACTAAGAGCGTGCAAGGTCGCTAGTGCTACAACTGGGGCCGTTTCAGTCCGTAATACACGCCGACCAATTTGCCAAGCGGCAAAACCAACCTGCTGTGCTTGCTCACACTCATCAGTACTGAGACCCCCTTCAGGCCCAACCAGTAAGTTGATATAAGGTAATGGCTGCGCTAAGACTTTAAGTAAAGTAGTTGGCATCAAGGGTTGGGCTGCGGCAGGCACACTGAGCATTAAGGATAAGTCTGCCTGCTGCTGTAATTGCTGGTAGTAAGGATCTTGACTGAGCGTTGTCATTGCAGAGCCTACCGCTATCTGACTATCTATGACTTTGCTAAGACGATCATCAGGGCCAGCACTTGTAGTATTATCACTACTTGGCTTGGCTTGCGTTTGCAACCAAGTAGTGATGGGCACTGGTGCGATAATAAGGGGCGGCCTATTTAACCCGCACTGCTCACAAGCGGCAATAGCGACTTGCTGCCAGTGCGCCACCTTTTTATCTACTTGCAAGGGTTTTAGATGGACCTCCCCATGATGACTACTCAACAGTTGAATAGCGGTTACCCCAAGCTCAGTTGACTTTTGGATCGCATAATCCATACGCTCACCGCGACTAATCACTAAGCCAATCTTACTTATAAACGGCGCAGTACGGTCATCAGTGTTGTGAGTGAGTAAAATAGCAGTGGCTTGTTTTTTACTTATAGTCGCCAGCTCTACTAGGTACTCGCCACCAAAACCGTCAAATAAAATGCCTTGCTCACCACTGTTAGCACGCAAGACACGGCACCAATGATGAGTGATAGTCTCAGTCAAAATAAGACTGTCGCCGATTGCTAGGGTGTTTAGTTTGGGATAATGAGGCTGATTATTGTTGTTATCCTCAGACTTATTATTACCATCATCTAGGTTGGCTGCATAAAAAAAACGTCGCACTTTATCTTATTCCTATTATTAATATAAAAAGGGTCTTAATATTCTGTATACCATACCTCACTGCTAATCGAATAACAAATTGTCAGTAGCTAGGGCAAAAAGGTATTAAGTATTGATACTAACAGTTATGGTGTTTTTGCTAGACTGATTGATAACCGCTCATAAAAAAACTGGCGCTCCTAAGAGTACCAGTTGATTTAAACACCTATTATAGCCTATTCATAACCGCAACTTTAAAGCGCCACTGTAGGAGCAAGACCTAAAGCTTCCACTAAGCGCTTGTTAGGCTCAACTTTGTTCATACTATAAAAGTGCATTGCTGGCACACCCTCGCTAATTAAACGCTCACAAAGGCGATAAACCACTTCGAAGCCGAACTCACGAATAGCTTTACTATCGTCACCAAAATCAGCCAACTGCTTGCGCACATAGCGTGGAATATCAGCACCACAACTATCAGCAAAACGTATTAAATTGCTAGAGTTAGTAATAGGCATGATACCAGCGACTAGTGGCTGAACTGCGGTGTCGATACCACGTTGCTCTACGGCATCACGCAAATAAAGATAGCTATCAGCGTTGTAGAAGAACTGAGTAATAGCCGCATTAGCACCTGCTTGGTACTTATTGACTAAGTTATCAATATCTAATAAAAAGCTACGTGCTTGCGGATGCATCTCAGGGTACGCTGCCACTTCTATATGGAAATAGTCGCCTGAATGTTCCCGAATGAACTTAACTAAGTCCACCGCAAACGGCAGCTCTCCCATGCCAACTTGGCCTGAAGGTAAGTCGCCACGTAAAGCCACCAAACGATTGATACCTAAGCTTCTATATAGATCTAACAGCTCAGCAATCTCGCTTTTATCATCACCGATGCAAGAGATATGCGGGGCAACTGGCGTTTCGCTGCGCACACATAAATCTTTTACTATCTCTAAAGTACGACTACGAGTTGAGCCACCCGCACCATAAGTAACTGAAAAATACTTTGGGGCAAGCTGGTTGAGCTCATCAAAAGTACTCAGCAGTTTCTCATGCCCTTGTGCAGACTTAGCAGGGAAAAACTCAAAAGAGACGGCAGGCTTACTCACAGTCGTGCTCCTTAGTATTTATAGGTTTCAGGCTTGAAAGGCCCTTCGATAGGTACCCCTAAGTATTCAGCTTGCTTGCTGGTCAACTTAGTTAGCGTACCATTAAAGCCGGCAACCATTGCCGCAGCCACTTCTTCGTCAAGCTTCTTCGGTAGTACTCTGACGTATAGATTGTCAGAGCGCTCATCGACAGGTAGGTCAGCGAACTTTTCTTCAAATAGGTACATTTGCGCTAATACTTGGTTAGCAAATGATCCGTCCATCACTCGTGATGGGTGACCAGTAGCGTTACCTAGGTTGACCAAACGACCTTCAGCTAACAGAATCAAATAATCATTGACATCGTCTGAACGGAAGATTTGGTGAACTTGTGGCTTAACTTCAGCCCAGCGCCAGTTATCACGCATAAACTGAGTATCGATTTCGGTATCGAAGTGACCAATATTACAAACTACAGCCCCGGGCTTTAACGCCGCTAGCATGTGTTTGTCACAGACGTGATAGTTACCAGTAGTAGTAACAATCATGTCGGTATCTTCTAGTAGACGGGTATTGATGTTTTCTGCGCCGCCAGTGTTGTCACCATTAATATAAGGCGATAAGACTTCGTAGCCATCCATACAAGCTTGCATAGCACAGATAGGATCAACTTCTGATACCCGTACGATCATGCCTTCTTGACGCAAGCTTTGCGCAGAACCTTTACCAACATCGCCATAGCCGATAACTAAAGCGCGACGACCAGCTAGGAACATATCGGTACCACGTTTGATGGCATCGTTTAAGCTATGACGACAACCGTATTTGTTGTCGTTTTTAGACTTAGTAACAGCATCATTGACGTTGATAGCAGGTACTTTTAGCGTGCCTTTATTAAGCATCTCAAGCAGGCGATGTACACCAGTAGTCGTCTCTTCAGAGATACCGTGGATGTTATCCAGCAATTGTGGATACTCATTATGGATCAGAGCGGTCAAATCACCACCATCATCCAAAATTAAGTTAGCATCCCAAAGTTGACCTGCTTCTTCGCCGCCGACATATAGCTGTTGACGTAAGCACCACTCATACTCTGCATCAGTTTCGCCCTTCCAAGCAAATACTGGCGTACCAGCAGCAGCAACAGCAGCAGCAGCGTGATCTTGGGTTGAGAAGATATTACATGAAGTCCAACGCACTTCAGCACCCAGAGCAATTAAGGTCTCGATAAGTACAGCGGTTTGGATGGTCATGTGGATACAGCCGACGATTTTAGCGCCTTGTAGTGGCTGATCAGCTTCATAGCGACGACGCAAACCCATAAGGGCAGGCATTTCGGCTTCGGCTAAAGTGATTTCACGGCGACCATATTCTGCTAAGCTAATGTCAGCAACTTTGTAGTCTGTGAAAGTGGGGTCTAGCGTGTGGACAGATGGTATATTAGACACTGCGTCCATCATATGCTCCTATCAGTAATAAATGAATGATAAAAAGAATAAAACGCAGGTGCCGTTATTTGCGCTGTCTAATAACCATTTATTAAACAGTACCGAGCCTAACATAACGAACAATCAGCATAATTTTAGGGTTTAAATGCCTTAATTATTCTTTATGGTGCAACACCTCTCGGAGGTCGTTATTGTAAAGTATGACAGACCGTTTGTCACCTATTGGCTAGTATAAATAGTTAGTGATTATGTTGATGCATCGTGTCGATCGTTATTCATATCAAGCAATAGCCATAAAAAAAGGCCATCGATTGATGGCCTTAATAGTTAGTAATATAAGTTGATATTAGTATGGATAATAAATAACTTTAGAACCAGTTAACTTTAGAACCAGTTATAAGTTAATGAGGTAAAGAAGTTAGTACCATCTTGGTTATAACGCGAAGCGTATTCACCGAAACTTTCGTTAGTTGAATAGTCAACGTTGGTTAAATTATTAATACGGCTGGTCCAAGTAAGGTTTGGGCTAAGATAATAATTACCGCTAATATTAAACAGCGTATAGTCATCAATAAAAGTACTATTGTCTGCGACATTATAAGTTTTACCAACATATTCCGCTTCAGTACGAATATCAAAGTCTGCGGCTCGGTAGCCTATATATATCAAGCCAGTATTTTCAGGACGGTATACTAATTGCTTACCTTTATTAATTCCTGAACGCTCTTCTGCTTCAGTGCGAGTATATTGACCACCTAACAAGATATTACTTAGCTGCCAGTCTGAGGTAAAGCTATATCCTGATAATTTTGCTTGATCAATATTAAGTGCTTGATACTTCTTAATAGTATCAATATATCTGTTATCAATAAGATTATCGACATCGCTATTAAAGGCAGTCAGACGGGTATTCTGTATAGCGGTATTAGACTCAATAAAGACTTCTATGTTTTTGCTCTTCTCAACTTTTAAGTCTTCATTTGGAACGTAATACTCACTTTCAATATATAAATCATTTAGAGTAGGCGCTCTATAACCGGTAGCAAAGCTAGTACCAAGACGGAGACTAGGAGCTAGTTTTACCGCATAACCAAGACCAAAAGTGGTTTCATTACCGAACTGCGAATTATCATCAAAGCGAACATTAGCTTGAAAATCGAAAGCATCTTCATTGACTTGATAACCAGCAAAGCCACTCTTAATATCACGGTCATTAACTTTATACTGATCTTTACCGTTACTACTAGGAGTATTGTCTGTGAGCTCTACTTCCTGCTGTAACCATTCGGCACCCGCTTGAAAATTTCCTACAGGTAATTTATAGCTGCTTATCAAGTTCACTTGTTTTTGCTTGGTTTCAAAGGCATCACCAACTTTATTATCTAGTTTATCTAAGCTCTGACCTGCTGACAAACGCACGGTTAGCTTATCATTTTCATATTGTGAAAATGCTGACACTAAACCGTTTTCTTGATCAGTTTCTGCGTTGGGCCCTGGTCCAAAACTAAAGTTATCAAACTCAGTAGTTGACTTAGCAAAAAGCCCAGTTGCGCCTACACTGATATTTTTAGTTAAAGGTATGCTAGCATTTAGAGCAAAATTATTGCTTTTAAAGCCATCATCATCGGCATCATTACCTGGTCGGTTTTCAAGAGCGCTGATACCTTTGGTTTGGTTGCGGCTGGCAGAAAGACTAAGTTTTGCACCTTGAGTATTGGCAAACTGCGCGGCTGCGCCATACACATAGTGGTCATGTGAGCCAACACCAGCAGTAACTGAAAAGTTGGTTTGCTCAACATCGCTACCTTTAGTGAATATTTGTATAACGCCACCCATAGCGTCAGAACCGTAAATACTAGATCCTGAAGCACCATACAATATTTCGATGCGATCAATTTGGTCAGCAGGAAGCAGGCCTAAAGCGGGTTGGCCAGATGACATTGAGCCATAACGGATGCCATCTATGAATACTAATACACGCTTACTATCATAACCACGAAGATAGAAGTTACTGTTAGTGCCCATACCGCCATCTTGTTTAATGCTAAACCCAGGCTGACGTCGCAAAACTTCCATCACCGTCTGACCTTGGAAACGTCGCAGCTCTTCTTTATTAACTACCCGAGTTTGCGCAATAACATTGCTAGTTTTAGTCGGGGTGCGAGTAGCCGTTACTATGATTTCATCCAGCTCGACTTGTGGTAGATCGTTATCGCTAACGCTATCTAACTCAGTAGTCGCTGCAGTAGCACTCATGGCAAATACGCCAAGTGCGCTTAAAATACACAATCGAAGATAAGTAGTTGAAGAAGAACGTGATAAAACCATAGGAATTTCCAGAGCAATAAAAGTAAGAAATAAGCCAAAAAGTAACAAACTTAAGGCTAAAATTTACAAAAAGTAGTAGTAAAGCAAAACTGGGTTCATTATCCATAAAAAGTGCTGAGTTATAAACTACTTTAAGCTAATTTTTATTCACTATAAGATGAGAGAAATTCATTAAATTAGGGTAAACAACTGGGTAAGTGCGCTACTAATAATGATGATTGTACAGTTTGAATGGTATTCATAGTGTTGATAGGAAGATTTAATAGCTTGTTGATACTGCAAACGCGGCTAGCCACTATAAAACGTCACATATAAAACATCACAATCATAACTACTATGGCAAAAATAATTGCTATCATAGCTATGAGACTTATAATCATTTAATCGTATTAGTTTATTAACTTAAGAGGTTTGTTTTGTCTATTCAGCGTCACTTAAAACCTAGCATAGTAACTTCTAGCACAGTAACTGCTAGTACAGTAACTGCTAGTACAGTAACTACAGCCACTTTATTAATAAAAAAGCCTGTGTTGCTAGGCTTACTGCTACTAACTCTATTGTTCAGTCTGTTACCGATTAGTACCTTTGCTGCTGAGGCTAGTCTTTTAGGAGTAGGTGGTGGGACTACAGAGGAAAGCGAACGTACACCGATACCAGACTCCTTTGGACGAGATACTCCAAGACATACGGTACAAGGGTTTATTAGTGCGCTGGGTGAAAACGACTATTTACTTGCCAGCAATTATCTTAATCTAACCAAATCTGACAATCCAACGACTGTAGTGCGCCAACTAAAACAAGCGCTCGATGCTGGGGGACGTTTTTTACCAGATTTACAGCTAAGTAATTCCGTTGAAGGGTATTTAAGTGATCAGCTGCTACCTAATCAAGAAAAAGTAGGTAGTATCGATATCAATGATAAAAGCGTTCCTATCTTATTGGAACGTGTGGTCTCCAAAAAAGGTGAGCAATACTGGCAGTTTTCTGCCGAAACGTTAACTTCAATACCTGAGGTACTAGAAAATACTGAGCCAACATTAGTATCGCAGTATACGTTTGATTCAATTGATGGCCAAAAGCTATTTGGCTATCAGCTTACTGATTTGGTTGCCGCATTAGTACTGACACTAGGCAGTTTCTTACTGACTTACATCATGGTGTGGTTGTGGTATCACGTTTTAAGAATTGTTTATCCTTATATACGTAGTGACCCGTTACCCTTACCTGACAAGATAATCCTACCACTGTCAGTAGTGATTATGGCGCTAATTCTGTCAGAGATAATGGTTTATGCTGGCATATCGGTGACCCTACGTGAGCCTATCAATCGTTTTACTGAAATAGCATCGTGGCTGGCAATAACTTGGTTGCTATTACGCATGGTTGACGTTATTTTCAGCCGCGCTGTCAATCTAAGTTATAGAAAAAACTATATCGAGCGAGTGTCGATATTAGGTCTGCTGCGTAAAGTGGTCAAAGCGTTATTATTAATCTTTGCGGTTATTGTGATATTTGGCAACTTAGGTTTTGATCTAACCACTGGTATTGCAGCTTTAGGGGTAGGGGGTTTAGCCTTAGCTTTGGGTGCGCAAAAGACTATCGAGAATCTAGTCGGTAGTGTAGTGGTAGTCGCTGATTCGCCAGTACGTATAGGCGATTATTGTAAGTTCGGTACTTATGAAGGTACGGTTATTGATATCGGTATTCGCTCTTCGCGAGTGCGCACGCTAAACCGTACCGTAGTGACTGTGCCTAATGGTGACTTTTCATCGATGCAGATTGAGAACTTTAACTCGCGGGATATGTTCCATTTTTTGCATAACTTATATATTAAGCGCAATGCTGACATCGATGTAGTGTTCGAGATGGTCAATGATTTGCATAAGCTACTAGGTGAGCATGAACTGACCAATGAAGAGTGGAATCAGGCCCATATTTTAGAGCTGCGTCAAGACTGTTACGTTATCCAGTTACGCGCTTATGTCAACTCAGCTGATGTGATCGAGTTTTACGGAAAACAAGATATATTATTAGTTGATGTGTTAAGCCAAGTCAAAAAATATAATGTCGAACATGCGCTACCCACCCAGCAACTAGTTATTGACCAAAATAACCTCAAAGACTCTAGTAATAGTAACAATGACCGCACTGATTCCGTGGAGCATTTATTAACTGAAGATGCTGATATGGATGATAAGCAACAGGCTGATACTACAGATGCTAATAAAGATGCTGATAGCACTAAAAGTAGTGTAAGCAAAAGTCCTGATAAGCAGACGCATAAGCCAGAAAAAAACAATAGTGTTATAGATAAGTCGAAGAAAATCAATAGTCTTATATTGGCAAAACGTAAATTTAAGAAGCTTAAACTTACTCATAAACACCGTGCCAAAAGAAACAGCCTGTCGATGTGGAACCAGACTTGGCGCTGATATTCACACTGGCACTGTTGATGAGGATACTTATAAGGGCTAAAGGTTCTAAGGGTTCTAAGGGTTTTGACTGTGGCGACCAATGCCAATAATGGCTGCTATAACTTCATCATTATTCACAGCTTTTAAAGCTAAAAAAAGGACTGCTTATAGCAGTCCTTTTTAAATAGTCAAATAGACAGTTATTCACCTTCGGTCTTAGACTTCTTTAGCAGTACCAATACCGCACCATTTCCACCATCTTTTGGTGGCGCTGAACAAAAAGCTAGCACTTCTGGCAACTGACGTAACCAACCGTTGACACAAGTTTTTAGAATAGCTTCGCTGCCTTTGCCATGAACGATTTTTACTGATGTTTCGTTATTTTGCTTAGCTTGGCTGAGCAGTTGGGTCATAGCTGCACGAGCTTCTTCAATAGTACAGCCATGAATGTCTACGGCATCATACCAGCGTAGTTTGCCCTGCTTTAATTGAGTAAATACTTTGTTCTGCAAAGAGGGCTGCTTATAAGATAAGATTGACTCAGCGGCAACCGGGTTGAGTAGAGCTTGCATATCCGATAAAGCGGCTCCTAATTCAGCGGCTTCACTACCTTGCGCAGCAGCACGTTTTGAGAGAGTAGCTGCATCCAGCTTACTAGTTTTGGTAGCTCCAGTAACCGAGCGTACATTCTTATCTTCTAGTTGATTAACGCCATGCATAGCTTGCATAAACAGTACTTTGTCGTCGTCGACATGCTCACTATCTAGCTGCTTAACGGTTCTTTTGACTTGCTTTTGGGTCAATAGTGATACCGGTTCTGTAGGCTTTTGATTGTCGCCGTCAGCAGCTGAGGTATCACGACCTTTACTTAGCTGTCCTTTTAGCTCTTTAAGCTGATCTTGCATTTCTTTTGAAAATAGAGAATTTGACATAATGATTCAGGGTTCTATTTGATTAGTGAAAGTTTTGGTTTATAAATAAGCTGATTTATAAATATTTTAGGCTATAAACTGCTAGTTTTATAAGTAATTAAGCGCTCAATGATATAGCGAGTATTATAACTACTGATAGTTGATCAACGCTATGCTATTGACCTAATAAGCCATACTTTACGCTTGTGTGGCAACGCTCGCAAGTAAGGATTGTAAAGCATTACCAGGGTGGTCAGTTTTCATAAACTGCTCACCGATCAAAAAGTGTTGGATACCGTGCTTGAACATTAAGCGCATATCGTCAGCACCATGAATACCACTTTCGGTAACGATTACCGCTTGTTGATTAGTATCTTCAGCCTTTAAGGTCTGCAACAAAGTGTTTTTTAGCTTAACCGTATTTTGTAAGTCTACCGAAAAGGTATTCAAATCACGATTATTAATACCGTAGATATTGTGTGACGATCGTGGTAACTGTAATGCGCGTTCCAGCTCATTAGCTGTATGCACTTCAATTAATACATCCATACCCAGCTTAATACTCAAAGTTTGTAGCTCAAGGGCTTGTGTATCATCGAGGCAGGCCATAATCAATAAGATACAGTCAGCGCCAAGCAAGTACGATTGATAAATCTGATACTCATCAACCATAAAGTCTTTACGTAGTACTGGGAGGTTGCAAGCGGCACGTGCTTGGACCAAATAACTATCATCGCCTTGAAAATAGTCACGATCGGTCAATACTGATAAGCAGCTAGCCCCAGCTTGTTCGTACTGCTGAGCAAAATCGGCTGGGGCAAAATTATGATTAATAATCCCTTTAGAAGGCGAAGCTTTTTTTATTTCAGCGATGATTCCTATGTTCGCTGTGCGTAAAGCCTCAGCGAAACCACGGCGTGGACGCTTGTCAGCAGCAACTTGTGCTTTTAAGTCTGCTAGCGATAGCTCACTGCTGGCAGCAGCAACTTCCTCGACTTTAGTGGCTACAATACGTTGTAATACTGAGGGGATAGCAGCGTTGGTCGTTGAGCTGTCGATCATAGTAATATCCAAATATTGATTAATTATTATATAAATAGCTAGAGCAGATAGGTTTACTACTAGCGCTTAGCTTGCAGTGTATGCTTTAAGTCTGCATTAGCTAAGTTTTAACCGCTTAGTAAGCACTAAGTAGTCAACAGCCTATTATCGGAACAGCTAAGATTGAGCGGCTAACTGTTGAGTATAAGCCGCTAACGATTCAAGCTTGAGCAAGGCGCTACCGTTTTGAATTACGCTTTGTGCTTGACTAACTCCATTGGCATAGTTGCTGGCTAGACCTGCTGTATAGATTGCTGCTCCTGCATTGAGGGCAATCATATCACGGGCTTTAAGTACCGCGCGCTCATGAGTGTCAGTACCTGATAAAGCGGCACGAATCAACTCCAGACTCTGCTGTGGGGAGTCAACGTCCAGTCCAATCAACGTTTGTGATTCGATACCGGCATCTTCTGGCATCAAATCATAAACTGATATTTCGCCATCTTTTAATTCAGCAACGGTCGTTGAAGTGGCTAGACTGATTTCATCTAAGCCGTCTTTGGCGCCAACCACCATTACGTGGCGTGCCCCTAAGTTTCTCATCACTTTTGCTATCGGTTCACACAATTGAGCGGTGAACACTCCAATCACTAAGTTAGGTGCGCCAGCAGGATTAGTCAAAGGCCCCAAAATATTAAAAATAGTCCGTGCTCTAAGCTCGCGGCGTACGGGATTGGCATAGCGCATGGCACTGTGATGATTAGGGGCAAATAAGAAGCCAATACCTTGGTTCTCAATACAATCCAGCGCTTGTAAAGGCGTTAAAGCAAGACTAATACCCGCTTGCTCCAATAAGTCTGAGCTACCAGACTTAGTTGAGACCCCGCGATTACCGTGTTTGGCGACTTGCGCACCAGCAGCAGCAGCGACTAAGGCTGAAGCCGTAGAGACATTAAATAAGTTAGCTCCATCACCGCCAGTACCGACAATATCTACCAAGTGATCACAAGCACTAGGGCTAATATTAGTAGCCAAAGCTCGCATAGCACTAGCCGCTGCAGTGATCTCATCAATTGATTCACCCTTCATGCGTAGTCCCGTCAAGATAGCACCCATCATAGCGTTACTACATTTGCCTTGCATGATCACTAACATTACTTGATGCATCTCATCAAAGGTCAAATCAATACGCTGTAATATCCGATCTAAGGCCGTCGATAGTAACTTATGAATCTGCTCATCGGAGAGTTGAGCGATATCTTCTGCTGTGGCTTGGTATTGATTACTAGTAGTGGTTGAAGTATTAGTAGGGCTCATAAAGTCTCACTTATTATTTTTATTAAAAGCATTAAATTTTTATTGAAAGTTCAGTAGCTCAATAGTTGCACAATGTAGAATAATTAACCCACTTGCGGTAATTGGTCAGTGTCTAGTACTGCTAAATTATGTATTTGCAAAAAATTATTGAGCAGCTGATAGCCAGCTTCACTTAAGATAGATTCAGGGTGAAACTGTACCCCTTCAATAGGGTAAGTTTTATGACGAACGCCCATTATCTCTTCAATACTACCATCAGTGTTTTTGGTCCATGCGGTCATCTCTAAACAGTCCGGCAAACTATCTTTATTAACAACTAAGGAATGATAGCGTGTGAATTCTGCAGGGTTAGGGAGGTCAGCGAATACCCCTTGACCATTATGATAGACCGATGATAAGCGCCCGTGCATTACTGCGCCCGCCTTACCGACTTGACCACCGAATAATTGGCCGATAGCTTGATGACCTAGACAAATCCCTAAAATAGGAATGACGCCTTTAAAGGTATCAATGATTTCTAATGAAATACCAGCGCGATCGGGGTCGCAAGGACCAGGGCCGATGACGATAATATCAGGAGCTAGCGTTTGGATTTGTTCGATAGTGACCTGATCATTACGCCAAACAGTGATGTCCTGCTGCAATTCACCAAAGTACTGTACAATATTGTATGTAAAGCTGTCGTAATTATCGATCATCAAAATCATCAGGTTTTCAACTTTTATTGGATTTTATAATAGGACACTAAAGTGGTGAAGCTATAGGTTTGTGAATTTGTCACTTATTAAATGCTCACAAGTATCTTACCATTATTTTGTAGCCTAGCAAATGTAGGGCTAATGAAAGTACTTATTTTGTTTAACTGATTGTTAGTCTACCTGTATCATAAAGTCTCTAGTTATCCAGAGGGTAAAAACAACCCTAGAATAATCATAAAATAACTATAGCAAAACAAAGCTGTTGGAGTAATATTGCTGAAGTAATGCACTTAACTATTAGGCCAATAATGAGTAATCGTCATAGAAATTGCACCAATTTAGTGCATAATATTTAAAAATTTCTATCATTTTTGTGCATTTACTCAAAGCCTTGGTAGCGAACTGTATCTTTATAGAGCAGGCGATGATTGTATTTTGCAGCGTAATAGTGGGTGTGGTGAGCGTATTATTAATAAAAAGGGGTAAATAGAGGGCTTTTATCTATTTTTGTTATGGATTGGCACGATGTTTGCTTTATTATATTTGATAGTTAACTATATATAGAAGACCGCTATATCGAAGACAGTCAGTAACAGCGACTTATCACTAGTTACTATCAAGATTTTTACTACTAAAGGCCAATCATGGCTTCGTCTGCCAGTAAAAATAGGCTAGCCAATTATTACTGAGTCGATAACAATTCAACATTATCGCTCAGATATTGCTAAAATAATGTCAGATTTTTAAAATAGCAAGACCGCAAGTAACATTATAACCACTACTATGGAGATTATTCATGTCGAATAAATTACTAGATCTTATCAAGTCCTCTAATGCTAAATGGGTTGATTTTCGCTTTACCGATACTCGGGGTAAAGAGCATCACATGAGCTTTCCTGCTCATAGTGTTGATGAAGAGGTCATGGAAGATGGCAAGATGTTTGATGGTTCGTCCATTGCTGGCTGGAAGGGTATTGAAGCCTCTGATATGATCTTGCGTCCTGATCCAGAGACCGCATTCCTTGACCCGTTCTTCGATGCGGTTACGGTGGTCGTCACTTGCGATATTATCGAGCCGTCAACGCTACAAGGCTATGATCGTGATCCACGCTCTATCGCCCGCCGTGCTGAAGAGTATTTAAAGTCGACTGGCATTGGTGACACTGCTTATTTCGGTCCTGAGCCTGAATTCTTTATCTTTGATGAAGTAAAGTGGTCGATTGAGATGTCTGGGGTTAGCCATGAAATTATCGCTGAAGAAGCGGCATGGTCAACTAATAAAGATTATGAGTGGGGCAACATGGGCCATCGTCCGCGCGTCAAAGGCGGTTATGTACCAGTACCACCAATTGATAGCTCACATGATATGCGCGCAGTTATGTGTGAGCGTATTGAAGAGATCATTGGTGAGGGTAGCGTTGAAGTCCATCATCATGAAGTTGCTCCTTGTCAGGCAGAGATTGGCGTAGCCTTTAATACTTTGGTCAAAAAAGCAGATGAAGTACAACAGCTAAAGTACGTTGTACATAACGTAGCGCATCAGTTCGGTAAAACCGCTACCTTTATGCCAAAACCTGTTGTTGGTGATAATGGTTCAGGCATGCATGTGCATATTTCTATCTCAAAAGATGGGGTAAACACTTTTGCAGGTGATGAATATGCCGGTTTATCAGAGTCAGCGTTATACTTCATCGGTGGTATCATCAAGCATGCTCGCGCATTGAACGCTATTACCAACCCATCGACTAACAGCTATAAGCGCCTAGTGCCACATTATGAAGCGCCTATTAAATTGGCTTATTCAGCGTCTAACCGTTCAGCATCTATTCGTATTCCACACGTTAGCAGCCCAAAAGCAGTTCGTGTCGAAGCTCGTTTCCCTGATCCTGCAGCGAACCCGTATTTGACCTTTGCAGCATTGCTAATGGCAGGTCTTGATGGTATTCAGAATAAAATACATCCAGGCGAAGCGGCAGATAAGAATTTGTATGACTTGCCACCAGAGGAAGAAGCCCAAATTCCAACAGTTGCTGAAAGCTTAGAAGTCGCTCTGCAAGCTTTAAGAGATGATAATGAATTCTTATTAAAAGGTGATGTATTCACTAAAGACATGCTAGAAGCCTTTATCGCTCTAAAAGAAGAAGAAGTGCAGCGTGTCAACGTTACTGTGCACCCAGTAGAGTTTGACTTGTACTATAGCTGTTAGTTAATTAGTAGCTACTACTTTAAGTTACTGTGTTTAAGTCATTGTCTTTAAGTGATAGTCTTTAATTCATTGTCTTTAAGTAATAGTAATGAACCAAAACCAGCTGAGCGAGTCTTGGCTGGTTTTTTTATGCCTATTGATAAAAGCAGTCTGCATCATTTTTAATTTACATTTTGTCTAGAACAGCGCTTTGATTATAGTGGCATAATTAGCTAGTAGCAGTGCTTAGGGGCAAAAGATCACTACGCCTAGTAAGCGCTTTATTACTAACAGCTTTGAGCACTTGTAACCATGCTAGTAATATATATATATCGCTTAGCTTATGCAGTTGGCTGTATCGAGCTTAATTACCAGCCTAGAATATAATAAGGTCGGCAGGTTTATAACTGGGTGAACTTAATGGAGGGGCATAGTATGTGGAATGAGCGTTATAGCGAGTCTCAATATATCTTTGGTACAGAACCTAATGATTTTTTAAAGCAGTCATTTCATCAAATAAAAGCAGGTGGAAGGGTACTATGCTTGGCTGAAGGAGAGGGTAGGAACGCAGTGTTTTTAGCCCAAAATGGCTATCAAGTTACCGGTATTGATTTATCGATAGTAGGCTTAAATAAAGCACAGCAATTGGCTAAAGATAAAGGAGTAACTTTAATTACCCAAGTTGCCGACCTTAATGATTATGATTTTGGAGCACAACAGTGGGATGGCATTGTTTCTATTTGGGCGCATATGCCGACTACGGTTCGCCAGCGTGTACATAGCCACATTGCATCAGCATTAAAGCCGGGTGGAGTATTTATCGTTGAAGCTTACACTGAACAACAGCTTATGATGGAGGCGGTCGGCGGGCCATCAGCTAGCGAAAAAGATCGTTTTGGATCGCTTGCCACTTTGCAGTATGAGCTGGCAGAGCTTGAGCAGCTAGTCGGGGTTGAAAGGCAACGTATGATTTCAGAAGGTAATCGTCATCAAGGTGTCAGTGCCGTGGTACAGTTTATTGCTTATAAGCGCTAGCTGGATTAATACCTTAGCATGAGCCTTAAAGCAATCTTAGGACAATGCTTAAGACAATGCTTAAGACAATGCTTAAGACGAGCCTTAAGACAAAAAGGCTAAGTTATAGAGCCTATCGATATCCTCTATAACTTAGCCTTTTTCGATAAAATTAATTTTTTATACGTCTAATCATAAGTAACAGCTAAGCACTTATAGTTAATACTACTTAGCTGTTGCTGCAGTGGCTAAGCCACTTAATAGCATAGATATATTGTTGATGACTTTATCACAGCCAACGATGTTATGACGAGTTTTTAAATACTCAGGCTGGTTATAAGTCAGATGAACCTTACCCGCAACATCTTCGCTAACAAGCACTTTTTGTGGTAAATCGATAGCCACACTTTGAGCACAATTCATTAGCGGTGTGCCTGCTTTAGGATTGCCAAAAATAATAACTTCAGTAGGTCTTAAAGTTAAGCCGGCTCCCAGCGCATTTTTCTGATGGTCGATTCTACTAAACAAGGTCAAGCCTTGGCTCTTAGCCATAGACTCAAAGCGATCTGCGGTTTGTTTAACCGAATGGTTACTCTGTAAGCTCACTAAGCCATTATCAGTAGCTATAGAGCTAGCACTGTTTTTAACTGCAGCCTGACTATCAAGCTTCGATAAGCTTTGTTGCAAGCTGGCACAAGAGGATAGAGCTAGAGCACAAGCAATAATGGGGATTATTTTGAGCATAAGGGTTCCTGTTCTACAGTAGGTAAGTGACGAGGTTTAATAGTTGTACAGTATTAAAGTATCTCACAAATTACTCGCTAACTGTACTAATGCTGACTGTTAGGTTTAGGGTGACTCTTATTCAAAATAAACACTAACACTGCCCCTAAAATAATAGCACTAGCTATGACAAAGCGCAGCGTTAATTGCTCAGATAAAAATAAAACCCCAGCAATAGCGGCCATTACCGGCACACAAAACTGCACTACAGCTGCTTGAGTACTTTTTAATAACGGCATTGCCATGTACCAGATACTATAACCAATACCCGACGTAATCGCACCGGATACCGCTGCTAAAAGTATGCCCTCTGAGCTTATGTTCTCTAGATAGCTTATCGCCACTAAGAATAATATAGGAACAGCCACTAGGCTGCGAATAAAGTTAAAGCCTGTAGCGCGTAGTGGTGATATACAAGCTTGACCACGGATACTATATACACCCCAAGCAACGCCGCTGATAGCCATAATTGCTGCGCCAGATAACGATGGTACAGCAGCTGAGGGTAGCATCAGATAAATAAAGCCTACTACTGCCACCACAAAAGCTGCCCACTGAAAGGCGCTCAACTGCTCTTTTTTAAAAATACCCCAGCCAATCATTGTTAATTGCACGGCTGCGAACAAGATCAGGGCGCCAGTGCCTGTATCTAGCTCTACGTAAGCTAGTGAAAAGCAAAGCGCATAGATCACCAAACTGATGCTACTAAGCCAGCTACCTTTATCTTTTAAAATAGCGCGGTTATCAAGATTTTTATTCACCATACTTTGGCGAGTTAGGCGGCGTGCGTGTACGGTCATGATGAGCATAAGGCAGACCGCACCCCCTAGCAGACGAATAATGGTAAAGCTCCAAGCATCAATATATCCTTCTGCCAAGGCCATTCTACAAAAGAGTGAGTTGGCAGCAAAAGCAATCAAGGCGATAATCGTGTATAGCGTGGCTTTCAAAAATAATCCTTACCGTCATAGAGTTCAACACGGCTTATAACTGCTTGTTAGTAGGGGCGACTATCTTAGCAATAATAAGCCATTACTCAACAGGGTTTATGATAATCAGGCAGATTTTAGCGACAATAAAGCGCCCAACTAGTCATGGTTTTTCCGAGATTAGGCGGCTTTATACCAATCAATCTTACGAGTCATTATCATCACGCAGGCTAGCAGCACAAAGCAGAATACGGCACCTAGTAATAGATTCAAATCCTCTGTGGTTAAGATGCCATAAAACGCTGCATACAGTCCGGCCAATATAGCGGTAAAAATAACGGCGCGTTTGAGGCTATCGAGCACATAATAGCTGTACCAGCCGATGAGACCAACACAAGCACTAGCAGCGATAGCATAAGCTTGCCAAAAAGCAATTTGCTCGGCGAGTGGTAGTAATAAAACGTAAAACACTAATAGCGCGCAGCCCACCAGCAAGTACTGGATAGGGTGAATACGGCTCGACTTGATTATTTCAAACAAAAAGAAAGTGCCGAATGAGACTAGTATTAGCAATAAGGCGTATTTCATAGTCCGTTCAGTTTGTAGATAGACGTCGTTGGGTTCAGCAAAACTCACTCCAAAGCTATTTAGGCTACCATTGATGCTATCGACTGAGCCAGCTGCTGCTTCTACAGCAATAGTGGCTTCATCATAGGAGCTGCCTGCTGCAAAAGGTGCAGTACTTATCACCTGACACTGGTTATTAGCGGTACTTAAGCATTGTGATAGGTACTGATTATTAGCAACAGTGAGATATTGATTCTGCCAATTAGCCTTAAAACCATCGGCGCTAAAGCTCTTAGTATTAGGTAAGGCCTTGCCAATAAAATTAGGCGTGTCCCAGTTGCTAAGCATAGTCAGCTCAAAGTTCTGCCCAGTCGGTACAGTATTTAAACTGCTTATACCTGCTAATGGTAAATCAATCAGCATGTCGATCGGCTGGTTTTTGTTTTCAACAGTAGAGGTTTTACTGCTATTTGATGCAGCTGTTTGGGTCGGTGAGTTGGCAAGATTTTGCGTAGCTAATTGAGTTAACACAGTATCAGGGAGTGCCACTTCAACATAAGACAAGCCTTTAAGCATAGAGTTTTGTGGATAAGTGGCTTTGATCGTCTGCTTATTGATCACCACTGTCGGCAACGTCGCTACACCACGTAAGTCTGATACTGGAATAATCAATTTCGCCTGCTCCCAATGGCTAACGGCTTGGGATGAGCGTAAGGCATTTTTATCAGCTGTCACTGCTACTGTAGTGATGCCCTGCTGATCTTGTTTCGATAATTCTGATAAATCCGAAAGGTTTGAAGAATCTGAAAGGTTTGAAGAGGATTCGGGCAATGAGTAACGTTGCTTAAATTGTAGCTCACTGTTATAGCTAGTCGCATGATAAATACTGCGTTTATAAGTGTCGGTATCCACCATAAGATTTTGGCTGGCTTGAGTTTGCGCGGCAAAGATAGCGTCAATCTTAGTGTAAGGTGCTGCACATTTAACGGACTGGGTTTCAGCATCTAGCAAACATTCTGGAGTGATAGTAGTAGGAATAGCAATGAAGGGGGTGATGACTTGTTGTGGATAAACGTGCTGCTCAGCAATCTCTGCAATAACTGAGTCGGCATAGCTTTGGCGCTCGTAGATAACAGAGCTGAACATAGTAAGACCAATGGCAAAAATAATGCATAAGCCTGCGATAATACACAGTTTTATAGTAAGTGTTTTTTGCATAGCAGTTCCTCAGCTTGACCTTTTGCTGCTAGCAAGGGTCAATACAGTCGATTGATTTGACTATAATTTTAGAGGAGCTATAAAGAAAAACGATGCAAAAAAGATGAATAGTTTATGGAAATGACTTAGGGTGATTTCACTTATAGTTAGGGTGTTGTAAACAAGATACAATTGTTTTAAAACAAGTGAAATGGTAGTAGAACACAAGACCTATTCAGCAGATTTTTGAGCACAAGTGATGAAAATCGTCAAAAAAAGAGCTTAGCGCATACAAAAGCTTGCCCATTAAAAAAAGTTAACTACCTAAGCAAACTTAATGAATATATCGTTTAAGAGTATGCGAGTGTATACATGGACGAGAGTGGCTTTGAGGCCGAGACCATTCGCTCTCATGGTTATTCACCAGTTAGTAAGCCTTGCATCTATAGCCTAACTGGCAAGCAAAAAAACGTACCAACGTCATCGGTGCTCTGTATAAAAAGATGCTGTTTACGCTTGATTACTTTGAGCAGAATATCAATAGCACCATATTCTACCACTGGGACAAACACAGGCTAATGCCAAGTCTCAAGACTAAATCGGTGATTTTCATGAATATGAGTGTGGATGTAGCAAAGCACTGCTTTGCCCGAACCTATTCATTGGTAGTAGTAGCGAAAATAATAAAGGTTATAGCATTGACTAGGGTGATGGCGCGTTATTGGATAGCAGAGACTAGCAGCTTTAATTAATACTAAAATAGCCTAAGTAGATATTTCTATTAAATTCAATTTTGCATCTATAAATCAATTTGCTATTTCAATTTTCACCTTGACAGCTAATTCAATTCTCTTAGCCACCGCGCCACTTGCTGGACTCGTTGTTGTCGATCACCGCCAATGCGTCGAAAGTCTTTATTATAATAGTTAAGCTCATTTTCAAAGCGTGTCGTTATTGCTTGGCGATCATAAGGACTGTCACGTAGATCATCGGCAACCCATGGGATGTCCACCTCAGTCAGTAAAATTAAATCATAACGATGGGCTAGTGCGGCTTGGCTAAGAGCCTTTGGACAGTCACCATAATACCAGTTGGCATAAATCATGAGCTCAAATAAACTAGTATCACAAAACAGATAGCACTGCTGTTCTGCGTTTTTATCTATAGCTGGCGCTGCTAGCTCATCTTGCTGGTTTTGATTAGCTTGTGTGCCTTGTATAGCTTCGAGTGCCAGCTGATTTTCTATATCGATTTGGCCTTGGGCGATAGGTAATAAGTCCTCCCAAGTACAAGTCTGCTGCTCATTATTCCACTTTTCTTGCAAGTAAGTACGCATATATTCAGGCACCCAAGGACTAGAAAAATGCGCCGCTAAGTCACGACATAAAGTAGTTTTTCCAGTACTTTCTGCGCCTAAGATTGCGACTTTAATTACTGACTTAAGCGTATGCTGTTCCAAATTGTACAGAGTAACGTCGTTGCCATTCATAGTAAGCCCAAACTGCAATGAGAGTGAACACTACATACTGTAGCGCGGTAAAAGTAAGACCTTTATAAAAGTATAGCGGTACTGAAATAGTATCAGCCACTATCCATATCAGCCAATGCTCAATTTTGCGTTTAGCCATCAGCCACATTGCCATCAAGAACAGCGCTGTGGTGAGCATATCGGTATAATCTACCCAAGTAAATAAGTGCATACCGAGTACGGCGCCGTCAAAACTGAAGTTATTATTGATAACTGGACGAAAATAATAAACCAATGCTACAAAAGCAACGGTCACACTGGCTAATAAGGTCAGGATAGGCAAATCTCTGGCTTGAATACGCTCGATAGTAATAGCGCTTTGCTCACCGTCAGTTTTATTCTTTGACCAATTAAACCAGCCGTATATACCCATAGCCGTATAGTAAGCGTTGATAAACATATCGCCAAACAATTGCCATTGCCAAAGTAAGTATACAAAAATGGCGGTGCTGATGATGCCAATAGGGAAGACCAGCACATTTAGTCTGCTGGCGAGTAATACACTAGCGACACCGAATATTACCGCTACTATCTCTAATCCAATAAACAGTACAGGATAGTCCGCATACTGACCAAAGAGCCAGTTTAAAAGTTCTAACATTATTTTTCCTAATTTTTATTATTTACCCAGCTTTAAGAGATTTAAGTATAGCTTAACTGCTGTAGAAGTAGGCTATGCTTTGCTAATTATTAACGCCAATCTGATTATTTGTAACAAACTATTAGATAAATAGTATTATTCAGGCATAATAAAGACATTAAATTTAAGCTTACAGTTATTCACCCATTGTTATTAACCGAAAGTAGACTTGTGCTATTTTCTCCCTTTTTGCGCTTATTTCTGAGCATTATTTGTAGTAGACAAGGAAGCTTTATTATGACGACTTGTATAACTGGCACTGGCCTGTACATTCCCCCTTATAGCATCAGTAACGAAGAATTGGTTACCTCCTTTAATCAGTATGTCGATAATTATAATGAGCAACATGCAGACGAGATAGCTAATGAGACTGTATCAGCTTTGCAGCATTCTTCTGCTGAATTTATAGAAAAAGTATCAGGTATCAAATCACGTTATGTCATGGAAAAAGAGGGTATTTTAAACCCTGAAATTATGGCTCCTGTTATTGCCTATCGTAATTTGGGTGAAGAGCTATCAGTAATGGCTGAAATGGGGGCAGCAGCCCTTAGAGATGCGCTAAAAGACGCTGGTTTAGAAGCTAACGATCTAGATGGTATTATCTTGGCTTGCTCAAACTTTCAGCGTACTTATCCTGCTATTGCCATCGAAATTCAGAATGAGATCGGCATGATTGGGGGCTTTGCTTATGATATGAACGTCGCTTGTAGTGCCGCCACTTTTGGTCTGTCGCAAGCGCACGGCTCTATCGTATCAGGTTTGGCTAAGCGCATTGCCGTGGTCAACGTTGAGATCACCTCAGCGCATCTTAACTGGCGCAACCGTGATAGCCACTTTATCTTTGGTGATGTTGCTACTGCCTGTATCGTAGAAGATCTAGATACGCCAAAAGGTTATGAGATACTGAACGCTAAGCTGTTTACTGAGTTCTCAACTAACATCAAAAACGAATATGGCTTTATGGATCGCTCAGAATTTTTGGCAGCTGAAACCCAAATGTATCCTGATTTAAAAGAGCCGGTCACTGATAAGCTGTTTTTGCAAAATGGTCGTAAAGTATTTCGTGAAGTCTGTCCAAAAGTGTCACAAATAATTCTTGAGCATTTACAGGACAACGACATACCAGCTAGCGATATAAAAATGATGTGGCTACATCAAGCTAATGCCAGTATGCTCGATTTGATATTACGTACTGTTATGGGCAAAGAAGCCGATAAGTCTATTGTGCCAAGTGTCATTGCTGAATTTGCCAATACTAGCTCGTCTAGCCCTATGGTGGTGTTCCATCGTTATAAAGATGCCTTACAATCAGGCGATTTGGGCGTTATTTGCTCATTTGGCGCTGGCTACTCAATTGGTTCAGTATTAGTTAAAAAGGTTTAAATAGCCCTTTTTGCTATTGATTTATGCCGAATATAAAATAGCTGAGAGCATTCTTGGCTATTTTTTTTGCTTTAGTTTTTTCTGCGCAGCCAATATTTAGAGGTGTTGCACGATATAAACAGCAAGTTTACGTAGTGATTTTAATTTAGCAGCAAAAATTTGCTATAATTGCCTCCTTATTTCCCTTATCTAATTAAAAGATCTGTTATGAAAGAATCCCTGCGCCTGCGTTTAGACCAAATGGTAGACCGTTATGAAGAGGTTACCGCTTTATTATCTGACCCTGGAATTATTAGTGATAATAATAAATTCCGTGAGCTATCAGTGGAACATAGTGACTTGATGGATATCACTACACTATGGCTCAACTACGGGCGCGCGGAAAAAGACCAAGCGGATGCTGAAATGATGTTAGCTGAGGCCTCTGATCCTGATATGAAAGAGATGATGCAGGATGAGATTGATAGCGCTCGCGACACTATCGTTGAGATGGAAGAAGCGCTCAACGTGATGATGCTGCCTAAAGACCCTAATGATAAAGTGCCAGCGTTTCTAGAGATTCGTGCTGGTACTGGTGGTGATGAAGCGGCGATCTTCTCTGGTGACTTGTTCCGTATGTACCAAAAGTACGCCCAAACGCAAGGCTGGACGGTTGAGGTATTATCAGCCAACGAAGGTGAGCATGGTGGTTATAAAGAAATCATCACTCGCGTCTCTGGCAACAGCGTTTATGGACGCTTAAAGTTTGAATCTGGCGTACATCGGGTACAACGAGTACCTGAAACTGAAAGCCAAGGCCGCGTGCATACCTCAGCTTGTACAGTTGCCGTAATGCCGGAAGTTGAGATTGATGATACCGTTGATCTAAATCCTGCTGATATTCGCTTTGATACCTTTCGCTCAAGTGGCGCAGGTGGTCAGCACGTTAACACCACCGATTCAGCAGTACGCTTAACCCATATTCCGACGGGTACTGTGGTAGAGTGTCAGCAAGAACGTAGCCAGCACAAAAACCGTGCGCAAGCTATGAAGATGCTGATTTCAAAAATTCAGCAAGTTAAAGTACAAGCGCAAGTAGATGCTGCCGATACTATTCGTCGAGATTTGGTCGGTAGTGGGGATCGCAGTGAACGTATTCGTACTTACAACTTCCCGCAAGGACGTATGACTGATCATCGTATTAACTTGACGCTATATAAGCTTGATGCCATTTTAGAAGGTGATATGGATGAGTTGCTTGATGCGCTATTACGTGAGCACCAAGCAGATCTTATGGCCAGTATCGGTGGTGAGCAATAACGTTTTGAGGGTAATTAGCGTTAAAGATATAAGTGTTGTTATAGTAAACTGGCTTCTAAACCCATCCGTATTTTTTAGGTGAGAAATATAATGAAGAATCGTCTGGTTTTATTTATTATTGGTTTATGCTCTTTACTATTTATATCTGCATGCCAAACCTCGCCTGTGATCGATCATCAGAATGACTCTACCTCTTCTTCTGAGAATCTTGTAAAAGAATGTCTCGCTAAAGGCGGTGAGTACCTAAAGCAAGGCAGACTACAGATGCACAGGTGTGTCATGCAGTTTTCAGATGAAGGCAAGTCCTGTAGTGACAGTTCTGACTGTCAAGGAAGTTGCTTAAGTTCAAAGTTAGATAGTGAGCCGGGCAAACCCAATCAAGTTGGAACCTGTGCGGCTAATGATAGTCCTTTCGGTTGTCGTCAACTTATTGAAGGTGGCATTACCAAAGGGACTTTGTGTATAGATTAATAATATAGTTTTCCAAAACTAAAACTTAACTTGTCAAATTTTGAGAATTTTATGTCAAAGAACAGCAATCAGAACAATCAAGCCTCCGATGAGCAAGCGCCAACCCTAGAAGAAGCCAATGAGCTTATCGCTCAACTACAAGCTAAACTAGATGACATAACGGCCTCAGGCAAACAGCCTTATCCTAATCAGTTTAAACGTACTGATTATGCGCAAGACTTGCAAGCAGCCTTTGAGGGTATCTCTAAGCAAGAAATCGAAGAAAAAGCAGCTAATGGCGAAAAGACTCAGGTGAATGTGGCTGGTCGAGTGATGCTCAACCGTGGCTCGTTTATCGTCATTCAAGATATGAGTGGCCGTATTCAGTTATATGTAGCTCGCAAGGAGTTAGATCCGGAGACCCTAGCTAGTATAAAGTCGCTAGATCTAGGCGATATCGTGGGTATCTCAGGCTATATCGGTCGCTCAGGTAAAGGCGATTTATATGTGCATATCGAAGAGTTTAATCTGCTAACCAAATCATTACGCCCCATGCCAAATAAGTTTCATGGCCTAGCGGATGTTGAGGCTCGCTATCGTAATCGCCATCTTGACTTGATGACTAATGAGACTACCCGCGATACTTTTATGATTCGTAGTCAAGTGATCAGTGGTATTCGTCAATTTATGCTTAATGAGCGTTTTATGGAAGTTGAAACGCCAATGATGCATCCTATCCCAGGTGGTGCTGTAGCACGCCCGTTCGAAACTCACCACAACGCCCTTGATATGCCATTATATTTGCGTATCGCTCCTGAATTGTATCTAAAACGCTTAGTGATTGGTGGTTTTGAAAAAGTATTCGAAATCAACCGCAGCTTCCGTAACGAAGGCATCTCTACTCGTCACAATCCTGAATTTACTATGATTGAGTTTTATCAGGCTTACGCTGACTATCATGACTTAATGGATTTGACTGAGCGTCTGTTTAGTGAGTTAGCCACCAATATCTTAGGTAGCACTGAAATCACTTATCAAGAAGAAACCATCAGTTTACAAGCACCCTTTGCGCGAGTAACAATGTCTGAGGCTATTGCCCAATATGCTGAAGGCTTTGACATTGCTCAGATCGATAATCGTGATTACTTGGCAGACTATGTAGCCAATACGCTGAGACAGCCAGTGAAAGAGGTGTTTGGCGTAGGTAAACTGAAGACTATCGTCTTTGAAGAAACCGCTGAGCATCAACTGCGTCAGCCGACTTTTATTACTGAGTATCCAGCTGAAACTTCGCCATTAGCGCGCCGTAGTGATGATAATCCTGAGATTACCGATCGCTTTGAGCTGTTCATTGGTGGCCGTGAGTTGGCCAATGGCTTTAGTGAGCTTAATGATCCTGCTGATCAGGCTGAGCGTTTCCGTGGTCAAGTTGCTGAAAAAGATGCTGGTGATGATGAAGCTATGCATTTTGACGCTGACTATATCGAAGCCTTATCTTATGGTTTAGCACCAACGGCAGGTGAGGGTATAGGTATTGATCGCTTAGTAATGCTATTTACTGATTCGGCTAGTATTCGTGATGTGATTTTGTTCCCCCATATGCGTCGCAAAGCTGACTAATAATTAGCAATAAGCTTAAAACACTCGAAAGCGGTAACCGCAACAAGTCAGACGAAAGTGCTGGCTTTTTGCTATAATGAGCACTCAAAAATAGTACTCCAGTAGCCTAATTTAATTATCGCCAATTGGTAAAATGGACAGATATGACCCAGCAATATCAAGTTTTAGCCCGTAAATATCGACCCAAAAACTTTCATGAATTGATTGGGCAAACTCATGTGTCGCAAGCGTTGATTAACGCTATTGACTATAATCGTTTGCATCATGCTTATCTATTTACTGGTACGCGCGGGGTGGGTAAGACTACTATCGCCCGTATTCTATCTAAGTGTCTCAACTGCGATACGGGCGTGACTAGTACCCCTTGCGGCGTCTGCGATAACTGCGTAGCAATTGACCAAGGTCGTTTTATCGACTTAATTGAGATCGATGCGGCGTCTCGCACTAAAGTTGAGGATACTCGTGAGCTGTTAGATAACGTGCCGTATGCGCCGAGCCAAGGTCGCTATAAGGTCTACCTCATTGATGAAGTGCACATGCTATCGACGCACAGCTTTAATGCACTGCTCAAAACGCTTGAAGAACCTCCTGAGCACGTAAAGTTTCTATTGGCGACTACTGATCCGCAAAAGCTGCCTATTACTATTATTTCGCGCTGCCTACAGTTTGTATTGCGCCCATTGCCACAGACTTTGCTTAGTGAGCACTTGGCTAACCTGTTAACTTTAGAGCATGTTGACTATACTCAACCAGCCCTTTGGCAATTGGCTAGTGCTGCCAAAGGCTCAGTACGTGATGCGTTATCTTTGACCGATCAGGCGATTGCCTTTGGTAAAGGGGCGCTCGATGATGTGACTGTGAATGAGATGCTCGGTTTGATTGACGCGGCAGATTTAGTACGTTTGATTACTGATATCTATAACCATGATAAGTCGGCAGTAGCAGCTCATATCGAGCAAATGCGGGCGCAGATGGTTGATGCCTCGAGTATGTTTGATGGGCTCGCTGAACTGTTGCATCAATTGGCATTGACCCAGCTATTACCTGAAGTCGCCTTAAATGTAAATGAGGCGCAAGCTGAGACTATCAATACTCTAGCGCAGCACATTAGTCCTGATGTGTTGCAGCTGTATTATGAGATTGTGGTGCAAGCACGTGAGGGTATTAAGCTGGCTAGTACCCCAATGCAAGCGCTAGAAATGTGTATTCTACGTTTGTTGGCCTTTCGACCTTTGCCTGTTGATGAGATAGTAGCCTATCAAGCTAATCAAGACAGCCGTGCTATTAATAATAATGTGGTCAATGGCGATGCTAACAATGCTATGGTTACTAATAACGCTACTATTAGCACTAGTGAACAAGTTAACTCAATTTCTGAGTTACAAGTTTATGATATTGACCATCAAACCATCGACTATCAAAACCCTGATTATCAAAACATCGATTATCAAAACCCTGATACCTCAATTGTAGATGCCTCTGTTGTAGATAACATAGTTTCTGACTACTCAGTAGTAGATGACTATCAGCATAGCTCGATAAATGAGGCGCTAGCAGCTGATAATGCCAATAACTTAACGAGTTTGCCTTTAGAAGAGGCTAATGTTTTAAAGGATAGCTACGCTGATGAAGGCAGCTATTTCTTAGCCGAGAATGCTGCTGAGTCTCTTCAGCAAAGTACAGCTAATGTTAATGAAGCAGCTGTTGATACTTTTGCTAATACTGCTATTAATAATAGGCCCTCTACTGCTGAGCTAAATCACTCGATGCACGATATGGATTCAGGCGCTAGTAATAGCTTGGCACTCGAGCCAGCTGTTCAGTCTGAGCCGATCATTGAGACTAGCGCGGTTACTAAACCTGAGTTAGTTACTGAACTTGACTTAGTTACTGAGTCAATACCAGTGGCTAAGCCTGTGCTAGCATCTACTACTTCTGGGTTAGCAGCTGCCACTGAAGCAGTGGTCGAAAATAAGTCGTTTATCAACACTGAAGCAGTTAATAACCCCGAGCTAGGGGCTAATGCTGAAGGAGATAGTCAGCTTACGAATACTAGGGTTGAGCTTAGCCCGCAGGAGTCTCATGGTGCGGTTTCTATAAATGACCCTCGTACTCTTTTACGCTGTGCCCCGCAGTCGCTAACAGGAGAATGGAACGCTGAAAAGTGGGATTACTGGTTACAAAGCGCTCGTGAACAGAACAGTTTGGCCGAAGATGAGCGTGCTCTTGCTCGCCAAGGAATGATGACTGGTCTGTGCAATGGTAAGTCCACTTTTATTACTACGGTAGACAGTAAGCATTTACAAGCGACCTTTGAGCAATTGGCTACCAAATTGCGACAACAGTTTTCTCAAGCCGATATTAGTCTGCGAATAGATAATAGCCTTAACGAAGTAAAAGATAAAACCCCAGAGAGTCGTCAGCAGCTAAGATTAGAGCAAGCTTCTCTAGCGGCCCAAGAGCTATTATTACAATCACCAGTTATGCAGCATTTATTAGAGCGTCAACAAGCAAAAATGGGTAAGGTTAAGTTAACTTAAATAGTCACTGATGTTATTGGAAGTGTTGTTATATAGTATTTATATCGCTAATATTTCAGTACTAGATATCATAATATTTTATTCTTAAGCTATCTTGTTGATTAATATGTATTTTTATCATTGCAAAATTATTTATTGTACTTCCTAGATATATTTAAAATAGGTGTGCAGAATAAAATTCGGCTATAATGGTTAAGTTATATTAAATACTAAAAAATAGCTCAGGTGACATTATGTTAGATAATTTACGTGGTATGGCCGTGTTCGCCAGTGTAGTCGGACACGGCTCTTTTAGTGGCTCAGCTCGTGAACTTGGCATTACTACTAGTGCCGTTAGTCAGCAGATTCGCTCGTTAGAGAATGATCTGGGCGTAGTGCTATTGCATCGCTCAACTCGTAAACTCAGCTTAACAGAAGCGGGTGAGAGCTTTTATGAGGCGGCAAAGGATGTGGTCAGCGCCGCAGAACAAGGGCG
Organism: Psychrobacter urativorans; assembly: GCF_904846695.1. Lineage (GTDB taxonomy): Bacteria > Pseudomonadota > Gammaproteobacteria > Pseudomonadales > Moraxellaceae > Psychrobacter > Psychrobacter urativorans. The sequence goes on along the minus strand of NZ_CAJHBR010000002.1, from coordinate 88,742 downwards.
TATCAAAGTCAATCAGTTGCGTGATGAGTTGGCTGGCAGTTTACGCATTTCGACTACTCCTGAGTTAGGGGTTAATCATATTTTGCCAGCGTTATCGACTTGGATGGCGGCGCATGATGATTTAAGCATTACCTATCTAGCAGATAATCGCTACATAGATATGATTGATGAACGCATTGATATTGCTATTCGTATGAGCCCTAGTATCAATGATTCAACGTTAAGCAGTCATCCTTTAACTGATGTACGCCAGCTACTAGTTGCCTCACCGCAATATTTGCGTAATCATAATAAGATAGAGACGCCAAAAGATTTAAACGACCATCAGCTTATCTGTATCGATATTATGAAAGATACTAACCAAGTTGATATGGCGCAGACTGAAACTGGTAAAAAGACTCGTATTAAGATGACGTCACGTATCCATACTAATAATGTGTTTATGGCGACTACTTTGGCTAGAGAGGGTCATGGTTTAGTGAGAATGATGGAAATGGATATCAAAAAAGAATTAGAAAGTGGTGAGTTAGTTGAAGTATTAACTGGCTATCAGTTACCTAGTTTTGTGCTTTATGCGGTTACTCTCAATCGTGATCAGCAACCTGCCAAAATCACTCGCTGTTTAGAAGTATTAAAAAAGTATTTTCATGCTAGTTAAGTGACGCAGGTTCAATAGTTTACTTAGCAAAAAAGCCTGTAGATAGTAATTATCTATAGGCTTTTTTTATACTGACTTTTTGTAATGGGTTCTAATATTGATACTGACACGGTTACTGATGTTTGTTAACCAGTTTTACTATGACGATTGACTACAGATGTTTGATAGTAAGCTTTAGCTACTAGCTGAGTTTGATAATAAGTAAGCTTAGCATTGTCGGCTGTAAACGCTTTATTTATAGGAGTGGCTTTAATAAACTAAGCAAACGCTCAACCACTTGCTCGCTCTCGTCACGACGAATATTCAGAGTCGGTAGCAGACGTATAACATGGCCGCCAGTGACATTGATAATTAGCTGCTGCTCATCACGAGCCAAGTCAACAAGCTGACTGCAATCCATAGTTTCGGGCAGCACGATGCCTATCATAGTACCAGTACCGCGACTACTAACCCCATACTGTTTTAACTCAGTGGTGATATTATCGCGGATAAACTGACCTTCAGTTACTGAGTTTTGCATGATGTCAGTAGTGTGTAATACTTCATATACGCTATGCACAACGCGACTAGCTAGTGGTGTACCGCCATAAGTAGAGCCGTGACTACCAGCACCAAATAATCCGTTTGCGCGCCCACGAACCATACAAGCACCTACTGGGAAACCGTTACCTAAACCTTTGGCAGTAGTCAACACATCAGGACGAGCGTTACTATGCTGGTAAGCAAAGTATTTACCAGTACGGCCATTACCAGTCTGTACTTCATCGATCATAAATAGCCAGTCATGATTATCACAAGCTGCTTGCAGTTGTTCTAAATACTTAAAGCCATTAGCAGCAGTATTGAGTCCGCCTTCACCTTGGATAGGCTCAACAAATATGGCACAGATATCATCGTGGTCAATAGCGGCTTGCTCGACAGCTGCTATATCACCAAAAGGTATACGAATAAAGTCATCATCTAAAGTAAAAAAACCTTCGCGCGCTTTAGGGTTGGCAGTTGCTGACAGTGATAGCAAAGTACGGCCATGGAATGACTGCTCCATAACGATTACTTTAGACTGCTTAAAACCTTTGTTATAAGCATAAAGTCGCGCCATTTTGAGTGCAGCTTCATTAGCTTCTGCGCCGCTATTAGCGAAGAACACGCTGTCCATTTGCGCGGCAACACATAAGGATTCACCAGCGCGCTCTTGCCAGTCAATGCCGAATAAGTTGCTAGTATGAATAAGGGTTGCCGCTTGCTGCTGAATGGCCTCTGTCACTTGCGGATGACAATGGCCTAAGCCACATACCGCGATACCAGTCAGCGCATCTAGATAGGGAGTATCGTTCTGAGTGTAGAGCCAGCTGCCCGCACCACGAGTAAAGCTGATTGGCTGACGATTATAAGTGGGCATCAGGTAAGTCGCTGACATACAAACATCCTTGTGATGAAAAACATTAGATTATTAGAGGGATAAAATAGCTGCTAATATAAGCACAGTTATGAACGGTAGGGCATTACTCTATTTACAGCAAGCGAGTTAAAGCTCATCAGAAAACGGGGTAGCTTCTGCAGGTAGGGTATATTCTTCACTGGCCCAAGCCCCTAGATCAATAAGCTTACAACGCTCACTACAAAACGGCTTTGAAGTGTTGCCTTGCCATGCCGTTTTAGTACCGCAGCGCGGACAAGGATAAGTTTTAGGCAAAATTTCAGGTGTGGTGGTCATATAGCTGAGAATATCCTCATAGTTAAGATAGAAAGTGTCATCAGATAATAACAGCAGTTATAATAGCACGCGCTTATCAAAAGACAAATATAGCCTGATTAACCAAACTAATTTTATAGTGCAGTTAGCGATAGTAGCTAAGCTTTAGCTCTAAGCATTAATTATAAAATATAGTATTGCAAGCTATTCGATGAATGAATTGCAAGGAAGTTCGACCAAAAATAGCCTAAGTAGAATAAACGCACTTAAAATAAGGTGACTTTTCTAAAACGTAAGATGATTTTATAATCCCAACAATGTAAAGATATTAAGATAATTGCTATAAAAAATAGCCTAAGTAAATAAAATAACCTCAAAAAAAACCGTTCCAAAAGGAGGAACGGCGAAATTCAGTGAACAATATGGTATTTAACTATAAAAAAGGTTTAACTAACTTGTTTGAATCAGTGTGTGCATCAAGTACCGTTAGAAAAGTATAAGCACCGATGAACTTTCGACTAATAAACATAAACTCTTTTGGTGGTAGATTAAACTCAAATGATTGCATAGCACGTTGAGCTCTTGCTGAAATTCGAGAATGTAACTTACTATTAGCCCAAATATAACGTTTACTATGGTCTAAACAGTTAGAGGGAATATCAGGGTTAGTGTCAGGATTACTAAACGGCTCAGTCGCTAGTAAAAATAACGTGGCAATATCAGAGCTTACTTTGTCACTCATACTGTCGAAGAAGTCATAACCAGTCATCGCCGTTCTCATAGCTTGATGATCATGATGGTAGCCGGCACGTAGTAGGCCATGTGCAATAGTCAGAAGTTGAGTGTCGAACTGACGTATCGCCCCAAAGTCTAATAATACTAGCTTATCTTGCGCTTGAGGGTCATTCTCATCAGCAATACGCACTAAATAATTACCAAAATTTGGATCCGTTTGCATCTCACCCCAGACAAAAATTTCTTGCATCATGATTTCTATCGCCGCTTGACCAATAGCACTGCGACGCTCATTAGGCAGAAGTTTCAGAGTTTCTGAAGCTACTGATACGCCAGCCTCATAGCTCATACACAAAAGATACTTACTAGAATAATCCCGATTAATTTTTGGTACTGAGTATCGCGGATCATTTGCTAAACGTTGATAAAAACGTTCTGTAGTAGCAGCTTCAATCGTATAATCAACTTCCACATGTAGTAAGTCGCGAATCTCTTCAAACCAAGTATCCAGCGCTCGGGTCTGTGGCACAGCATTACTGACTTTTAATAGACGCCTAAACAGCGCTAAGTCAGAATCAATAGCATCGGCAACACCTGGATATTGAATCTTTAAAACAACATCTTCACCTGTTGCAATGACGGTTGCACGATGTACTTGAGCAAGAGAAGCAGTACCGATAGGCGTGTGGTTAACTTCAAGCTCATCGAGTTTACTCCCCAGAGTACGACGTAACGTTTGCTCAATTTTTGGCCATGCCAAAATAGCAGTATCATCATTGAGAGTTTGCAGAGCACGAGTGATTTCAGGGGGCAGCACATGCTCGCCATACATAGCTAGCATTTGACCTATCTTGACTACTGAGCCTTTTAATTTACCTAGCTCTTGAGCCACATAATTTGCCTGCGCTTCCATAAACACTTGGTTACGTGCTGAACGGGCTTTTTTATCCAAAAACATTCCCGAAACGCTGTTACCTGCCCAGCGTCGCCCGATGTTTAAGGAGGTTTTAGCAATCGACATGCGACGTTCAAACCCTGAAGTTTTCAGGCTATCGATGGACTGCTTATTATCAGTAGGTTTAGACGTATCATTTGCCATAAGTATAAGGTATTTGTCAGAGTAAGAATGATTTGTGGGTCAGAGACTCACAATACAAGGGAGCGATGACGCCAATATACAAAATTGTATCACACTAAATGCCATAGATTGACCGAAGGTAACAAGTGCTCAACAGGCTTTAAAATAATACTGTTAAGCACTGATAATCTAGCGGTGTCTACTTATTTAATTTCAATACCTCTTGGCCATAAAAGACGCTTTGATTCGCCACTTACTTCACTAAAGCAGCAGTATTGTTTTGCTAGTGAACTACACAAGCTCACGGGCAATAGCATGATGACCAATATCGCGACGATAGTGCGCACCGTCAAAACTAATCGCTCCAGTGACCATTAAGGCTGCTTGCTGAGCCTCTGAGATACTATCCGCAAGTGCAGTGACGCATAATACACGCCCGCCATTAGTCGTTATCTCTTTGCTATTAACATCATCATTATTTATGGTTTGGCTATTGTCAGAAAAAGTCGTGCCTGCATGAAAAACTTTTACTGCTGGAATATCGGCATCCACAAGCTTGGGTAATCCTGATATCACATCACCTTTAGAAGCGCTTTCAGGATAACCTTTGGAAGCAACCACAATACCTAGAGCGGGGCGCGGGTCCCATTTTGCTTGACTAGGTAATTCACCTGCCAGCCCTTGAGTCACTAAGTCAACCATCGATGACTGTAAACGCATCAAGATAGGTTGAGTTTCAGGATCGCCTAATCGACAGTTAAACTCAATAATCGATGGGTCACCAGCGTCATCAATCATCAGACCGGCATACAAAAACCCAGTATAAGGATGACCGGCAGCATTCATAGCATCGACCACTGGCTGAATAACTTGCGCCATGACTTTATCATGCACTTCGTCAGTAACTACTGGCGCTGGAGAGTAAGCACCCATGCCGCCAGTATTTGGTCCAGTATCACCCTCAAAGGCTCGTTTATGATCTTGGCTAGTAGCCATTGGCAGAATGTTATTGCCATCAATCATACAAATAAAACTGGCCTCTTCGCCAATTAAGAACTGCTCAATCACCACACAGCTGCCAGCATCACCAAACTTATTGTCAGCTAGCATGTCATCGATAGCTTGATGTGCCTGCTCGACGGTCTCAGCAACAATGACGCCCTTGCCAGCTGCGAGTCCATCGGCCTTTATCACAATAGGAGCACCTTGCTGATCGACGTAAGCTTTGGCCGCTACGGGATCAGTAAAACCTTGATAAGCCGCAGTGGGAATATTGTTCTGTTCCATAAACTCTTTAGCAAAAGTTTTAGAGCCTTCTAATTGCGCACAATAAGCACTTGGCCCCCAAGCCTTGATTCCGGCAGCACGGCAAGCGTCTACTACACCTGTAACTAGCGGAGCTTCTGGGCCGACAATAACCATATCAATAGCATTATTTTGACAAAACTCAATAACAGCACTGTGCTCGCCAGCAATTGAGTCACTAGCGGCAGTTTCTAAAATGACATTCTCACATTTTGGCTCAAGGGCAGTACCTGCATTACCTGGGGTCACATAAACTCGTTGTACCTTGTCATCTTTGGCACATTGCCATGCTAAAGCGTGTTCACGTCCACCTGCGCCAATTATCAAAATATTCATCATGCGTTTTGCCCTTAATGCTGAGAGTTTAACTACTGGGTATTTAAGTGTTTAAATGCTGAGTTCTAAAATTCTAAACTATTAAGATATTACGTATTAAAATGTCGAGCTTTCTTATAATTATGTCATTATGCCAAAATCGATGGCTTCTCAGGTTACCATAGAGAGTTGCCGCTAATCAGCTTGGCGTATTCTAGCAAAAAACTGATCTCAATTACTATGTGTATTCGTAGGCAAGCGTGTAATAGCAATAAGTTTAAGGCATTAAGCATAATATCTACATTGTATGATGTTGAAACGCGTGAAAAACAGATAATGCGACTACTTTGTTATTAATAAATGACTAGGCGTAGCATAAAACGGTGATATAGGTTAGGCTTTATCTAAGTGGGTTTTTGCATTGCGTTATAAACGACAATATTAGCAAATACCCCTTATTTTTTTAGCAAAATTCTCTTTAAGAGCAGTCTCATTAATAAAGGTTATGAGAGTAAAGCTTATTCATGAAATGATGTTGTAAGCGTCAGCTATGGCAATAGCTGGGTTACACTTTAGAGGCAGCATCATAATAATCTCTACTCAATAATAACCAGATAAAAGTTCGAGCAGCAACAAGGTAACGATAGTTAGTAGAAAGATAGAGAAAATGAGGCTTGATTCTAAACAATTGTCTAAGAATAACTAACAATATTCTTGAGCAATAATTAGGCTTGAGTAAAACAAAGCTATGAATTATGAGCATGGACAGCATTATTCATATTAACCCAAAAATAAATTAATAAATTATAACAAGGACAATTGTTATGCCCAACTCACTTAATATCTCAGCGGAACGTATTAGTCAAATAAGTACTATTGCTACCAGCTACGTACAAAAAGATAAATTGCTAGTTGATTATTTTTTGCAGAGCTACTATCGACCATTACATAACGAGATTGCGGATGATATTAGTGATGTAGATTTAGCAGGGATGGGTCTACACCATTTTACTTTACTCAAAGCTTATGACGGCAGCAAGCCGCAATTGGCTATTTTAAATCCTATTGCTGAGGAACAGCATTTTCATAGTTCGCATACTGTAGTGCAAATAGTAGCTTATGATCGACCGTTTTTGGTAGATAGTTTACTGATGAGCCTTGAGGATCAAGGTATCGACGTGCATCGTATATACAACACTATTGTCAGTGTGAAACGTGATGAAGAAGGGCATATCACTCAAATTGATAGCGCGCCTGAGAGTGGTACTTCGCATATGTCGTTGATCCATTTTGAGATTGCTTATCAGGATGACGATGAATTAGTGATACTACATAAATTATTATTAGAAAAAGTAGACACTTTAGATGTCGTAGTCGGTGATTGGGAGCAAATGCAGTCGCAGTTAGCCACTATCAAAGCCGAGTTGACTAAGCAAGCTTTACCAGAGTTGTTCTATTCTAAGCAAGAAATCCAAGCATTTCTAGACTGGATATCTGATGATCACTTTATATTCTTAGGATTTAGAGAGTATCGTCTAGAAGGGCAAGATAATGAACAAGGCGCTGACCTAGAGCTGTTTGCTATTGGCAATAGTGGCTTGGGATTATTACGTGGCGCTGATGAAGATAAGATCTCTGATAGCTTTCATCAATTACCTGCTAATTTAAAACAGCTGCTAACTGAGCCACGAGTATTGATGCTCTCTAAATCAAGCCGTGTATCACCGATTCATCGTTCGGTATATATGGACTTTTTGGGTATCCATAAGTTTGATGACCAAGGTAAGTTAATTGGTGAATATCGCTTTATAGGGCTTTTGACCTCACAGGCCTATCAGCTTACGGTAAAACAAATCCCACTATTGCGTGAAAAAGCTAACAAGATCATGGCGATGTCAGATCTACCACGTAATGGACATGCTCATCATAAAATGATGCATGTGATCAATACTTTGCCACGTGATGACTTATTCCAAGCCAGCGTTGAAGAGCTATATCCTATTGTTTATGGTATTAGCCAATTGCAGGATAGCAAAAGTCTACGCCTATTTAGCCGAGTAGATCATTACCAACGTTTTGTTTCCTGTTTGGTATATATACCACGTGATAAATTCAATACTGAGTTACGAATAAAAGTTCAAAAAGTATTAGAAGCGGCTTATGGTGGCACTTCATCAGGCTTCACTACTGAGTTTAATGAGTCTGAGCACGCCCGTGTTCATGTGCATGTACGCACAGTGCCAGGGGAAGTTAATACTGTTGACAATAGTGACCTAGAGGTTGAGCTATCAGCATTGATGGAGTCATGGCAAGATAATTATCAGCAAGTGATGCTCGATAATGTCGGTGAACAGCAGGCTAATGCGTTACAGCGCCGTTTTTTAAACTATATTCCTGCGGCTTACCAAGAACGTTTTGATGCTAGAACAGCAGTCGAAGATACTAAGCGCTTAGCGGGCTTAAATGATGAATCCCCAATGCTATGGCATTTGTATAAGTCAACGGGCGACGCTAGTAATCAGCTGCATCTAAAACTATATGGCCGTCAACAACCAGTAATCTTGTCGAAAGTGTTACCAGTATTAGAGAACTTTGGGGTATCAGTCATCTCAGCGCAAACTTATGAGTTTGATCTACCAGAGCAGTCAATCTGGATGCAAGAATACGAGCTAAACTTAGAGCATGTTGATACTATCGATATGCGTGTTGTGCGTGCTCAGTTTGAGGACAGTCTAAAAGAGATATGGGCAGGACGTGTCGAAAGCGATAGCTTTAATGAGCTAATACTAACTACTAAACTTGATACTTATGAAGTGGTTATATTGCGCGCTTTATCGAGTTATATGCGCCAAGCTAGAGCACCGTTTTCTAGCGCTTATGTGCAGCAAACTTTGGTCAAATATAGCGCTATTAGTGTGGCATTAGTCAGTCTGTTCGATGCTCGTATGAACCCTAAGTATGATGAGCATGATAGTAGTATACGCACTGAGAAAGTGACAGAAATTCAGCAACAGCTAACAGCAGCGCTAGTCGAAGTTGATAGCTTAGATGAAGATCGCATTTTGCGTTGGTACCTAGATCTAATCAACGCTATGATACGCACTAACTTTTATCAGACTGACAGCGATGGTCAGCGCAAAGATAGATTGTCCTTTAAGTTCTTAGCGGCGGATATTCCGAATCTACCTAAACCTAAGCTGATGTTCGAGATATTTGTCTATTCACCGCGTGTTGAAGCTGTACATATGCGTGGCGGCAAAGCGGCACGTGGTGGCCTGCGTTGGTCGGATCGAATGGAGGATTTCCGTACGGAAGTATTGGGCCTAGTAAAAGCACAAATGGTCAAAAATGCGGTAATCGTACCAGTTGGTTCTAAGGGTGGCTTCATTGTCAAAACTAAGACTATTGCTGATGGTCGTGAAGCCTTCCAAGCAGAAGGTATTGCTTGCTATCAGACGTTCTTACGTGGGATGCTCGATGTCACCGATAATATTATTGACGGTAATATCGTCCCGCCAGCTAACACCGTGCGTCATGATGAAGACGATCCCTACTTAGTAGTCGCGGCTGACAAAGGGACCGCTAGTTTCTCTGATATTGCCAACGCTATATCTACTGAATATAACTTTTGGCTCGATGATGCCTTTGCTTCTGGTGGCTCAGTCGGTTATGACCATAAAGCTATGGGTATCACTGCACGTGGTGGTTGGGAGTCAGTGAAACGTCACTTCCGTATGCGCGGTATGGATATTCAAAACCGTGATGACTTCACCGTCGTCGGCATCGGTGATATGAGCGGCGATGTATTCGGTAACGGTATGCTGCAATCGACTCATACTAAGCTGGTTGCCGCCTTTAACCACCTGCATATCTTTATAGATCCTAATCCTAATACTGAAGACTCTTATGCTGAGCGTGAGCGCTTATTCAATACGCCGCGCTCTACTTGGGATGACTATGAGAAGTCACTAATTAGCCAAGGTGGCGGGGTGTTCTCACGTAACGATAAAACTATCGCTATTAGTGCCGAGATGAAACAGCTGTTCGATATTAGCGCTGATAGTTTAGCGCCGAACGACTTTATCAGCGCATTACTTCGTGCTCCCGTTGATTTGATTTGGAATGGCGGTATTGGTACTTATGTCAAAAGTGCTAACGAGAGCCATGCTGATGTTGGTGACCGAGCTAACGATGCGCTACGTGTCGATGGTGGCGAGCTACGCACTGCCGTCGTCGGTGAGGGTGGTAACTTAGGTTTCACTCAACAAGGTCGTATCGAGTATGCGCAAACTGGCGGGCGCATCTATACTGACGCTATCGATAACTCAGGTGGCGTTAACTGCTCAGATCATGAGGTCAATATCAAAATTTTACTCGGTAAAGTTGTCGAGCAAGGTGATATGACCCTTAAGCAGCGTAATGAGCTACTAGAGAGTATGACGGATACAGTCGCACAGTTAGTACTGCGTCAAAACTATCTACAACCACAAGCTATCGAGCTAAGCCATCTGCGAGCAGCGGCTAACTTGAGCGATCATCAGCGCTTTATTCAGCTGTTAGAATCTGAGCAACGCTTAGACCGAGCGATTGAATACTTGCCAGCAGATGAAGAGATTGCTCGACGTCAAAAAGCAGGAACTGGTTTGACTAACCCAGAACTAGCCGTAGTTATGGCTTATGGCAAGATGTGGATTTACGATAGTTTGTTATTGTCTGATTTGCCTGACGACCCGTACTTCGTCAATGAACTACGCAAGTACTTCCCTGATGAGCTAGTTGGCCGCTTCTTTGGTGAGATGACAGAACATCGCCTACATCGTGAGATTATCAGTACTTATTTGACTAACAGTGTGGTCAACCGTCTAGGTATTGAAGCGCTATTCCGTCTTTATGAGGAAACCGGACAAACCATAGATACTATTATTCGTGCTTATGCCATTACTCGTGATGTGTTTGAAGTATCCACCGCATGGAAAATGCTAGAAGCCTTGGATAATAAAGTCGATGCTAAGCTGCTACTTAATCTCGAGCTACGCCTGCGTGATGCGCTTGAGCGTGGGGTAGTGTGGTTCATCAATGCCTTTGGTCAAGAGTTACAAGTGACGGATATGATTGATCGCTTCGTCGGTAGTGTCAATAAACTGACTAAAATAGGCGGCTTTATTGAGCAGCAGTACGCTCAATACTTGCAAGAAGATACTGCCAGCTTAACTAAAGATGGCCTATCTGATAAGGATGCGGCGCTGTTTGCTATGCTTGCATATCATGTTGATGCTCTGGATGCAGCTTTACTCGCTGAGCAGTATGAACGCCCTGTCGATGAGATTGCCTCGCTATACTTTGAAGCCTATCGGGTGTTACAACTTGATTGGATGATGGATAATATTGCTACTCTACCACAGCAAGACTATTGGGATCGCCGTGCTCGTCATGCGCTAGTGAATGAGCTATCACGTAGCTTACGTATGCTTATGGATGCACTGTTATCTCAGCCTGATGCTAAGCAAGCCTTTAGTGACTGGAAGTCTCGTCATCAAGCGCAGCTAGAGTCAGTTACTATCGAGATGCAAAAATTAGATGGTAATGATGAGCAAGCTATTAGCTTATCAGCACTGTCAGTATTGATGAGTGAGCTGAGCGGAATAGTTACTAAGTAAGGATTACTTAGCGAGTTTAGTGATTAATAGATCTAAAAAAACCACTCTTATGATAAGGGTGGTTTTTTATTGTTTAATAATTGAAGCACAAAATAATTAATCCAACTCAATCAACGTAGCTAAATCAAACATCTTACCTTGCTTTTCTACCCATACTTTATTGCCTTCATCACGGTAACTATCAAACTGTGGCGCTAATACCATATTGGCTCGGTCATCGATAAGGCCAAACTTGCCATCTTGCTTGTAAGCATAAAGCTGATGGTATAGCAGTTTTACGATAGCTGACTCTGATAACAATATTACTTTACCTTTAGCGTCAATAATTTGGGCACTAACGATGTCATTCTTGATGTCTTCAGTCATCCCAGTAGCTGTACTACCTTCGATTAAATCACTACGTAAAAATAGTGTCGAGCTATCCCTGCTATTAAAAACCTCAATATTCTGATTGGCTGCAAAAGGGATAATAACACTGGCATTTTGATCGAGGAGAGCCGTTTGCCGTTGCATTTTTGAAGTAAATGCTTTTGTAGATATAGCCTGTAAATACAAAGGCTGACCGTTACAAGCGTTTAGTGGTTGCAACTCATCGTATTGCTGCGCAATTACCCAGTTGCTTTGATCATTAAGCAAGCCAACCTGAGCTGACTTGCCAGCGCCTACTAAAGATTTGATTAAAAAATAATCCCGATCATTGTCGCTATCATAATGTGCGTGACTGATAGCGGCGGCTGTAAGATTGAGTGGTACATCGACTGCTTCGATGAGTCGCTGGGTTGGTTGCGCATAACGATAATTGCCGTAGCCGTTGTCGATTCTACGTTGTTGTGGTGCATTGTTGACCGCAGGGTATATCCAATAACCCTCACGATCAACAATGCCTTGTTTGATTAGTCCGTTTGGCATATCAATACTGACAATAAAGCTAGTATAAATGTCAGGCTCAGTCACAATATCATCGTAAGCAAAAGGTACGATAACTTCGCCTGTTGCGGTAACGACTCCGTATTTCTTCCCACTTACCGTATCTTTGCTGGCGAGTAGGTACTTATTCATCAATATATAAGCATCGGTCAAGTTATCTAATAAGACTTTGCCGTTTAAGTCTTCTAGCTGTTGGCTGCTATCTGCCGATTCAATCAACTTGCCAGCGAACTTGCTATCGTCATCAATACGCTCAAAATAGCTATTGGGCAAATAACCAGCACAGTTGATGGTCGCTTGAGCAGAGGTAGTAATTAAAACAGAGGCCACCACCGTTAAGCAAAACACACTAATAGGTAGGACATTAGCGTAGAAGCTATCGATGAGTTTCTTTATAAGCATATCCATATCAAAGCCTTTGTAGCTAGATTCTTAAACTTGTTACTTCATCAACTGATAATCTTATGACAGCCCTGACCACTGATTTCACTAAAGCCACCAGAGAGTTTTTTGACCTGAATTTGGGTCAATATACGCTCTTTCAAGGCTTGAACGTGAGAGATGACCCCGATTAATTTACCTTCTTGCTGCAAGCTAGTCAAAGTATCGAGGGCGATATCGAGTGATTCGTCATCCAATGTACCAAAGCCTTCATCCAAGAAGAGCGAATCGACACGAATGTTATGACTGGCCATTTGCGACAATCCAAGCGCTAGGGCAAGGCTGATAATAAAGCCTTCGCCGCCGGAGAGGTTCTTGGTGCTGCGCACTTCGCCACCTTGATAGTTGTCGATGACATTGAGCTCTAGCGCATTATTATCGTCACGAATCAGCAGATAGCGGTCGCTCATCTTATGCAGCTGAGTATTAGCATGGCGAACCATAATATCAAAGGTTAGCCCTTGAGCAAAGGTACGGTATTTTTTACCATCGGCCGAACCAATTAGCTTATGTAGCTGCTGCCATACTTGTAGCTTTTGTTTTTGTTCATCAATAGCCTGACGTTTGTGTTGTTGAGCGCTTTTTTTGTCATTATTGTCTTTGAGCTGCCCACTTATCGCCCCAATCATTTCACTCAATCGAGTATTGCTGTCCTGCATTTGCTGTTGTTCGGCGGCAAGTGTGGCTCGGTCAGCCACAGTCAGTGGGGTGTCCAGCTTATGCTTGAGCGCTTGGGAGGTTTGAGTCAGTAATGACTGTACTTGCTGCAGCTGGTTATCGATACTTTGCTGGCGATGAGTAAGCTGTCTGCGCTGCTCTAAAGGTAGGCGCGCCGCCACAAAAGCCGCTTCATCCGTGAACTGCGATGCTGCTAATACAGTTGTAAAAGCCTGTTGTTGAGCTTGCATAGTCTGAGTAGCTGTCTGTAGCTGTGCGATCAGCTGCTGCTGCTTTTCTTCTAATTGTGCTAATGCTTGTGCCGTATTGTCATGCAGTCTTTGCGCCGCTATTTGCTCGTTAGTGGCCTGTGCAACTAAAGAGCGTAACCGACTTTCCTCTTCATCAGGGTGTTTATGGTCAAACTGCTGCTTTCTGTCCTGCCTTAATTGGTTCAATAATTCAGTCTGCTGTTTGATAGTCTCGCTGAGCTTATCAAGCTCCGCCGTATCCTTATCAAGCTGCATCTGTTGGGTTTTTATCTGAGTATTTAGGCTACTAAGGTTAGTAAACAGCGTTTGCTGGGACTGTTTTTTGCTATTGAATAGCTTTTTTAACTGTACTAAGCCGCTACGGTATTGGCGCAACTGCTCTATATAATCGTTAGCCTCTGCCGCATCGACAAGCGTTTGTTGATCAATACTAGTGCTTAGTAACGGTAAAACTGTTGGCAAAGTATTACAAACAGTATCCACTGCAAAAGAATCGCTTGTTAGCTCTGCAACATAGCTGCTTAGGGGATACTTAGCGACTAAAGATTGAACGGTGCTACTGACTGTTGCCAGCTCATAGAAGTTATTTTCTATAGTGCTATCTATAGTTGCGGTTTTTTGCAGACTAAGTTTTAGATCGCTTTCAATCGCACTGATATCCGCTGTCAGCTTATAGTACTGCTGCTCCTTGGTTTCGATAACTTTACTACTCTGTGTCAGGGAGCTGGTGAGGTTTTCATATTGAGCTAGCACAGCTCTAATAGCATTGCGTTGCTCAGCGAGCTGTTGCTGCATGGTATTTATTAACGCTAACGAGGTAGCATGATCAGTGATGATGGCAGTTGCTACTTTGCCCTCTAGCTGTTGGCGTAGGGCCGCCATATCGGCAGCTATGGTGGTTAATGGCGCAATGATAGTTGATACTGAAGGTGGTAATGAGACTAATACAGGGGTTTGAGTGGCTATTATCTTTTCAATGTCACCAGTTAAAGCCTTGACTTGATTATATAAAGGGGTTAATTGCTGCTGCTGTTGCACAATGCTAGTTTGCTTAGTGGCATAGTCGATACGATGCGCTGATAAGGTATGCTGTAAGCTATCGAGAAGCTTATCTAATTCATTCAGCTGATGCTTAGTCTGCATAGTTGGCGACAGCTGATTGCTGTTGTCACTGTCTTTGCCGGTTTCTAAAAAGGGATGATGCTTAGCGTACGGGTGCTCAGTAGCACCACAAAGTGGGCATGGGCTATGCTCTTCTAACTCGACAATATAATCTTCGAGCTTAGCGACTCTTTGTAGCAAGTCTAAGTGCTGCTGTTTATCTTGGCGTTTGAGCTTAGTCTCAGTAATGGCCGACTCGTCTTTGCTGATTAGTTGCTCGATAATTAGCAGTTGATCATTAATTATGGGTAGCGCTGAGTTTATAGCATTGATTTGTTCGGATAGCTGCGTTAACTGTTGGATCTTAGCTTTTATTTGCTCAACTTGACTACTGCTATGCTCAATTTGCTCTTGCTCAATCCGTCTATCAGCTAGTGATTTATTAGCTAGCAAGGCAGCTTGTTGCTGCTGTAATTCGCTAAGCTGCTGGCGAGCTGTAGCTATTGCCAATTGCTCTACCGCTTGCTGCTCAGCTAATTTAGCAAGTTGCTGCTGATAGTGTTTGGCTTGAGCGTCAACAGCCTTTTTAGCTTGTGCTTGGCTGATGTTATCTTGTAGTAAAGCTTTTAAACGGCTGCAATTACTATCAAAAATAGCGGTATCCGTATCAAGGTCACTAAGTTGACTATTGTCCTCAAGATACTTATCAGTACTCGCCAGCTGCGCCTGATTAGCGACTTGCTGCTGTTGGTGATTAACAAGCTCTGCCGCTTGGCATTGCAGGTTAGTAGATAGCGTATCTTGACGTTGGTTATAATCACTCAAGCTATGTGCTTGCTGTCTTATATCCGCATCTAAGGCACGTACTTTTATGATAATAGGCAAAGTCGCGTGTAGTTCGTTATCAGCTTGAGCTTGTAGATGGTGCACAGTAGTGAGACGATTAGCCGCTTGTTGTAAGCTAACTTGTTGCCCAGCAAGCTGGCTGGTAATCTGCTGCTGTTGAGCAGTTAAATGCCTTATATTATCACGACTGTTAACTAACTGACTGTATTGACTATCAATTTCTAGCGCTTTATTAGCGGCTGCTAGACGAGTAGCATCAGGGATAAAAGCTTGCTGGGCTTGCTTAGCTTGCTCAAGCTCAGTGCTAAAATTCAGTTGCTTTTGCTGCAACTCATGCACAGCATCCAGCCAATTAAGCTGCTCATTTAACTGCTTAAAGGTGTGTTGCTGCGCTGTCAGAGTGGTCTGATGGGTAGTTAAGGCGTGCTTAAGCTCAGCCTCTTGAGCGCTATCTAATAGGCTCAAGCCCTCAAGACCGATTTGCAGCTTGCTTAGAATATCTTCTTCAGCGCGTTTTTTTTCATGGACGTGCTCGGAGATAGTAGCGTAGATGTCAGTCCCGGTTATCTTCTCTAAAATATCAGCTCGCTCATCAGCTTTAGCCTTCAAAAATGCTGAAAAGCTACCTTGCGCCAATAGAATGGAGCGCGTGAATTGTTGAAAATCCATGCGTGTTAGCTCAATGATTTTCTCTTTAGTACGTGATAGCTTGGTCTCTAAAATCTCATCATCTTTGGCTGGCTCCTCAAGGTTTAGCTTAGCAATCTCATGAGTAGCGTCTTGTAAGTTACCATCTGACTTACCATAAGCTCGGCGCTGACCCCAACGGCAGCGATACTGACTGCCATTGAGAGCGATAACCACTTCAGCGAAACAGTCTGCAGTCTGCCGAGTCATTACCTCATTGCTGCTTTTACTAATACTATTAATCCTTGGCGTTTCCCCATATAAGGCTAAACAAATAGCGTCTAGAATAGTCGTCTTGCCAGCGCCAGTCTGCCCAGTAATAGCAAAAATACCTTCGTTAATAAAAGCAGGATCGGCAAAGTCGATATACCATTCGCCCTTAAGGGAGTTTAGGTTTTTTAGTCGCAGTTCGATTAGGCGCATGGTGGGGTCTTATGGTTTTAGAGTTATATTAAAAGTATCAAAGTATCAAAGTATCAAAGGCTTTATGGCTGATTATTGCGCCCGACTGTCAGCATGATAAATATTATGCAGTATTTGCTGATAAGCATCCCGTAATGAGTCTTTCTGATTTTCAGCCACCTCATGAGTGGTTAGACAACGCTCAAACACTTCAAGCTCATTAAGATCTTGCAAGGCCTCTGAGGTTTGCTCTTGGTTAAGCACTTTATTATAAGTACGAGTGTTCTTGATTTTTAACACCTCGAACGCTAAGCCCTCTACCATCGCTTGTATTTCTTCACGCAGCTCGCTGACGATCTCATCGCCAGTATAAATAATCTCTAGCCAAATCGGTTGTAACTGAGTCATAGCTTTAATAGTTGTGGCAATAGTTTGCAGGTCACCTGAAACTTGCGCTAACTTTTGAAAGCAGGGAATAGGTAGCGTAATAATTTGCATCTTATTACCATCGTCAAAATGCAGAGTTTTACTATTAGCAGGGTTAGTAAGCGAAACAGAATTTTCTTCTGCTTGATGACTATGTAGCTCTTTAGCTATGCTATCACTACTGTTAACATCCTCTGTTTCTTCAAAGTCAAATAAATCGTCCATCAGAGCCGTAGAGTTATTGATGACTTTTTTGATCTTTTTTTCCGTAAGTTTAATAGTGTTTTTAACCACGTTATGACCTGCTTTTGCAACTAAATCTTCATTAGTAACAAGGTCTGTCACATCACCAAACTGTACTAATAAAACTTGTTTTTGCTGGCGAGCTTCGCCAAAACCCATCGCAATGGGTGAGCCTGAATAGCGAATATGCTCGCAACCGCCGACTCGTTGCGGCACATGGAGATGACCAAGGGCAACATAATCAAAGCAATCATCGAACATCTCAGCAGAGATCTTACCTAGATTACCCACATAAAGGTCACGCACGCCATCATCTTCGGTAGTCTTACTGCCAGCGGCAAATAGATGTCCTGTGGCAATAATAGGAATGTGGCGCTTATAAGTGTCAATTAGCTGCTGTTGACGAGCTTTAGCGATACTAGCCACTTCATCGTAATGGGCACGAATACCGGCGATGACATTAGCGTCTTTGCTGTCAGCCGACTCACCAGCCTTGCTGCCACGCACATCGCGGTCGCGCAGATAGGGCACAGCAGCGATGACGCAAAGTGGGTCGCCATGATGGTCTTCTAGCAGCAGCACTTCTTGATGCAAGTCCTCACAAGCGGTGCCGATGACATGGACGTTTAAAAACTTCAATACCTTGCTTGGCGCATCTAAAAAAGTCGGCGAATCATGATTGCCAGCAACTATAACGATATGCTGGCAGCATAAGGTTGACACTTTACCTAAAAACTCATAGTACAGCGCTTGCGCTTTGTTACTAGGCGTCATAGTGTCAAAAATGTCACCAGCAACGATCAAGACGTCTACTTGCTGCGCACTGATAGTCTGTTGCAGCCAAGTTAAAAAGGCTTCAAATTCTTCATAACGCATACGCCCATACAATCTACGCCCCAAATGCCAGTCCGAGGTGTGCAGCACGGTTAAGGGTTTGCAGTCAGTAGTTGAAGATGACGAGATGGCAGTGGCAAGTGAGGGCATAAGAGGGCTATTATTAAAGTTAATATAAAGGCTTTATTCTAGCAAGAATTAGCAGGATTTGCTGGGCTTGCTAGGCTATAGTAAGAATCATAATATGACTGAGCTTATATTTAGTAAGACAATTAGCAAGATAATAAAAAACCACATCCGCTTAACGACGGATGTGGTTTTTTATAACCGGGTTTCATGAGTAAGCTAACTAATAATTAACTGCTCTAAACTATCAGCCTGTTTTTGATCAGCAAGATTAGCCACCATTGAGAGGGCATGGGCTTGCTGGCGTGCAGGGTGGTTAGCTAGCAATTCATCCTTTGGAGTAGCAGCCGTGCCTTCACGTAGCCAATTATCAGCAGTATCACTAGAGTTGTGCGGCTGTTCATTTAGCTTGTACCAAGCTAAGTCATGGTGTAGCGCCACGACATCACCCATGATCAATAATGCTGGGGTTGGCAGTTGGTTTTTCTCTTGTAGCTCGTTGATTGTCGCCAGCGTTCCCGTTAGCACTTGCTGATTGGCCATACTGGCATTAGAGACGATAGCAATAGGGGTATCGCTACTGCGACCTGCTTCAATTAAGCCTTCAGTCAACCGTGCCAGCGAATGCAGGCCCATATAGAACACGACGGTCTCATCAGTGTTAAGAAAGCTTTCAAAGTTATTATTAGGCGCGCCCGCTTTTAAGAAGCCAGTGACAAAACGTACTGACTGCGAATGATCACGATGAGTCAGTGGAATGCCAGCATAGCTAGCAGCGGCATTAGCGGCGGTGATACCGGGCACTACTTGATAAGGGATATTGTGCGCCCGTAAGCTCTCAATCTCTTCACCACCACGTCCGAAAATAAAGGGATCACCCCCTTTTAGCCGTACTACCCGCCGACCTTTTTTAGCCTCATTGACTAACAATTCATTAATACCAAGCTGTGCTACCGCATGATTGCTACGTTTTTTACCAACGAATACTTTATCAGCATCACGGCGGCAAAGGTCTAACACTTGCGGAGACACTAGAGCATCATAAAAGACGATGTCGGCTTGTTGCATTAAACGTAAGGCTTTAAAGGTTAATAACTCTGGATCACCAGGGCCGGCACCCACGATATAGACTTCACCTACTGGCTGCACAGCTTTAGTGGCTGGATGGCTATGACTGTCACCGTCACTGTGATGAACGCCATTATCTTCTAACCGTGAAGGGACGCTACTTGAGCGGGTTGTTTCGGCTGACGAATCAAAGTGTTGGTCAGACTGTTGAGGATCATTATTATCAATAGCCTTGCTACTAAGCAAACTGTCTTTAACAATCTGTGCTGCCGTACGGTCTAAGTCAGCTTGCAGTTGCGCTGCGGCTTGGATTTCATTACCAGCGAACATCAACTCACTAACTTGTCCTTCAAAGGCGCGCTCCCAAAACTGTCGACGGCCTGTCAAAGTTGGAATTTTGGTCTTAACTTCTGCGCGAAAGTCTCCAGCCAGCTTAGCCAGTTTGCCATAGCCTTGCGGAATTAGAGTCTCAAGTCTGGCACGTAATAAACGCGCTAATACCGGCGCTTTGCCGTTGGATGAGATACCAATCACAATCGGATTGCGATCGACGATAGCCGGGAAAATAAAATCACATAAATGCGGGGTATCAACGACGTTGACCGGAATATTAAGCTCAGTGGCATCAGCATGAATTTGATGATTGAGGGCTTCGTCATCGGTTCCAGCAATGATGACACGCGCGCCAGCCATATAAGATTTGTGATAGTTTTCAAATATTAACTGGTGCTGGCTTTCTGTTGCCGGCCTTTTATTATTGCTCAGTAATGCTTGTAACTCAGGGCAAATGCTAGGCGCAAGGATAGTGATAGCAGCACCTGCACGGCTGAGCAAATCTGCCTTACGTAGTGCCACATCGCCGCCGCCGACGATAAGCACTTTGCGACCTGCTAATTTAAAAAACAGCGGAAAGGTATTCATAGTATTTAAAATTCACATTTTAATAGGATTTAATTTATATCGCTATTATGGAGCATAGCTGGCATAGGCTCATCTAGTGAATTGGCATTAGCATAGTCGTTATTGGGATATTAAAATCGATTTTTGATGACAAAGGGAATAGCTAAGCTACAAAGAACCAGCGCAGATAAGGGGTGAGCACTGTATAGAACTATGTATTTTCAGCCCTAATCGACATAAATAAGGGCATATTACGCTACTAGTAATATGCCCTGCTGGTTCAGCACAATGATTAAGCACAACGGTTAAGCAAAATTAGCTTAAATATATTTAAGCTGTAGCTTGTTCAGCCTCTTTTTTATCACTAGCTTGCTTAATTCTAGTCAAAATCTGTTTGATACCCGATGCTGGCATATAAGTTGGCACGGCGTAAGTATCGCTAACTTCTTTAGCTGCCGCTTTAGCCATGCTATCGAAATCGCTAGTTTGCATGCCTTTGACTGTCGGATCGATGTTCACAGTCGCTAGTAACTCTCTAACCTTAGCGATTAGGTTATCCGCTATGTCACCGTCACTACTACCTACCTTGCCACTCTCAACGATACCGATTTTTTTCGCTAAAATTGCCAAGCGTTTTTCACTAGCTTTACGGTTTAGATCTAATACGTAGGGCAAGACAATAGCATTGGCACGACCATGAGGAATACCGTAATGTGCGCCTAATTGGTGAGCGATAGCATGAACGTAACCTAAACCAGCTTTGTTAAAAGCAATGCCACCGTAATGTGCGGCAATACCCATCTCTTCACGAGCTTTTATATTGGTGCCATCCTTATAAGCTATAGGTAGATACTCCATCACCCCTTTAGTTGCAGACGCCGCATAGTAGTCCGTTTCAGCGCCAGCATTAACACTCATCCATGCCTCTAACGCATGAGTGAGCACATCGATACCAGTGTCAGCAGTGATATGGGGTGGCATACCTTGCATAATAGCTGGATCGATAGCGGCGGCCAACGGCACCATTTTTGGATCGATAGAAATGGCTTTTTGATGAGTCTTATCATCGGATACTACGGCACCGATAGTTGCCTCTGAGCCAGTGCCCGCTGTGGTAGGGATGCAATATAATGGCATGCAAGGCTTACGGGCTTTGAATAATCCAATCAGCTGTTTTGGCTGACAGTTATTACCTTGACTCATAGCAATCATTTTTGCAGCATCAATGACTGAACCGCCACCGATAGCTAGCACAGCGTCGCAATTGGCATTTTTAGACTGGCGTAAACCGTCTTCAACTACTTTAAAAGTAGGATCAGGGGTGATGCCATCATAAATAACATACTCAATATTATTAGCTTGCAGATAGTCGGTAACTTTTGCTGGTACGCCAAGCTTATTAAGCACCGCATCAGTAACGATAAATACCTTAGTGCCACCTTCATTGATAATCATGTCGCACAGCTCATGACAAGACTTATCACCGACGAATAGTAGCGGTCGGGGCATAGGTATGACCATTGAAAACGCTTTTAATACTTTAGCTCTCGTCTTAGCAACGGCTAAATAGCGGGCATGTTGCAAGGTGTCATTATTCATTATTTTAGAGATACTACTGCGGTTTTGGCTAGCCATAAAGGAATCCTTTTTTAATGCTGCGGTTAGTAGTAATAGCTGGCTATTGTTTTAGCTTATTATTTCAACTTATTGTGCCATTAAACTATGGCTAATGTGGTTATTAGTGCGGACTGATGTGTTCTTATGAAAATAGTTATAAGTTTTCATCAATTAACTGAGGTAAGCGGAGTTAAAACAGCCCATAATCTTAGTATTAAAGTATTAAAGTATTAAAGTATTAAAGTATTAAAGTATTAAAGTATTAAAGTATTAAAGTATTAAAGGCAGTGACTATGAACTTTAGCAATGTTTTGATGGTTTTAAAAAAGTCAGGCACTATTTTTGGGCTGATATTTGGCTTGCTGATCAGTACGCAAGCGCTGGCGGAATGTGAACTAGACGCAGGGTATAAGATGCCGCAAGGTGTTGAATTTGACGAATATTGCTCCTTTAGTGAAGGCCTAGCTCGTATTGTAAAAAATAGCAAATATGGCTTCGTTGACCGAAAAGGCATAATAAAAATTAAACCGGAATACGATTTATTAGGAGCTTTTGTCGAAGGTTTAGCCAGTATACATAACCACGAAAAATCAGGTTATATAGACACAAAAGGTGAAGTAATAATACCTTTTATCTACGATAGCACTTACCCGTTTGAAGAGGGCTTAGCTGTGGTTGAGATCGATAGCAAAAGAGGAGTTATTGATAAACAGGGACAAGTGATTATTCCAATAATATACGATGATTTAATTGGTTTTTCTGAAGGATTGTCTGCCGTAGAGATAAAGGGAAAGGATGGCTACATTGACATTAATAATAAACTGATTATCCCTTATGACTATGATTCTACTATTTCTTTTAAAGAGGGATTAGCGGCAGTTGAGAAAAATGAGAAGTTTGGATTTATTGATAGCTCAAATAATATCGTTATACCTATCGAGTATGATAGCGTAACTTGGTTTTCAGGTGCTTTAGCAGTCGTTAACCATGATAATAAGTTTATGATCATTGATAGATCAAATAGGGTAGTCAAAGAGTTGAATCATAGCGTGGTTTTCCCTTTTGTTAATGGATTAGCGCTTGTTTATAATAATGGTAAAGATAACCAAGGCAAACATGGATTTATTGATATAAAGGGAGAGATTAAAATCCCTCTAATATATGATGATATTCCTTTTGCCTATCCCTTTGCTGACGGCACGGCTCATGTGCAAAAAGATGGGGAGTGGTTCTACATCGATAGAGCAGGAAAACGATTAAAGTAATAAATTTTAAATAAAAAAAGCCTTTTCGTCATGAAAAGGCTTTTAGCGTTTAGTAATAGGGAAAACTTACAGCTGAGTATGCAAACCACATTCGCGATGCTCTTCTACTTTAGTAGGATCAAAGTAGTCAAACTCGTTTGGCAAATCATTTTCTTGAAGGTAAACATCTAGATCGGCGTCGGTTTTTTCAAACAGCGGTGCAACTTTTAACACCCCATCTTTAGACAAACTAAGCACATCAAGCCCTTGACGGAATTCGGTTTGATCTTTACGGATAGCGTTAAACCAAACGTCAGGCTTTAGCTCATTAAGCGCACGGCGAAATGGCTCAAGCTTCACTTGATCAGTGAACTCGTCATGGAGTGGATTATCAATCCCAGGAATACCTTGCATAGTGACGTCACGATGGGCAGAAGTTTGCTTAGGAATATAAGTGATGACGTTAAGGTTTAAGTCACTGATAACTTTATTAGCAAATTTATAAGTCGCGTCAGTGTTATAGCCTGAATCTACCCATAGTACAGTGATGTCTGGGCGCTGTTTGGCCACTAAGTGCAAAATCGCTGACTCATAAGGGCGGAAGTTGGTAGTGATAATTGGGTTTTTGGCTTGGCTTAGCGCCCATTCGACGATTTGCTCAGGTGACTTACCTTGTAGCTGTTGATTGGCTTGATCGATATCTAGACTAGGGTGTAGCTGACTCATTATATGATCCTTGATTTAGGGTAAATTAAAATTAATGGTTATTACTATAAATAATTTGTGCTATTAAAATTAGTAGATCGTTGATAGCAAAGTTAGTCATAAAAATATAAAAATAGGGTTTCTAAATAATCTAGCCATTAGCGAACATAGGCAAGGCAGCTGCATTTTGACCATCATAGCTACTAGCCAGCGCAGTAAAGGCTTGGCTTATATCTGATTTCAAGTTATGCGCGCTTAATACAAAGCTGTCAACGCCGACTCGTAATAGATAAGCAATTTGATCACGGCCAAAGGCACCAGCGATGCGAATCTCACCTTGATAGCCTAGTTGGCGTAAAGTTTGTACAAAACTAAAATCACGGCCATCAGCAAACAGCGGTACATGAATGACAATCAAGGCTTGTTGCAATAAAAACTCGCTCAATCCAGCTAATGCATCAGCATCCGTATTGGAGGTCAACCAAATGCCTAGGCGACTGCTATGATCCGCTAGCAACTCATAAACTTCATGCAGTAGACCACCTGCCAGCGCACCTTTGCTATCTAATAAGTCAGTCAGTGGCACTAATACGTCGATTTTTTCTTGTTTGTGCAGCAGCTCAAATAAAGTCACGTGAGCCAAGGCAATACCGTCAGGCAGATCAGCGGTAGTTAGCGCTTGCCAGCGATCTTGGCCGCTAATATCGACCCCAGTGTTGTTGAAGATGTGATGATTACCCATAGACCTTCTCCTTGAATGGGGCAATGCCTACGCGATTAATCACTTCGCCAAAGCCCTCAACCTCGTTGTCACTATTAGCACGTATCTCAAGATAAACGTCTAAAATAGTCTGTAGAGTGCTAGCGACGTCAGAGGCTGGAACCGCTTTACCTAGTATTTTACCTAATTTGGCATCATCGCTAGAATTACCGCCCAAGCTGATTTGATACCAGTGCTCGCCTTTTTTATCGACCCCTAAGATACCGATATCGCCAACATGGTGATGGGCACAAGCGTTCATACAGCCCGACATATTGAGACGTATATCACCTAAGTCATATAAGTAGTCAAGATCATTGAATTGTTTTTCAATTTGTTCAGCGATATTGTGAGTGGTAGCATTGGCAAGTGAGCAATAATCCCAGCCAGGGCAGACAATCATATCGGTTAAAGTATTGATATTAGCACGGGCTAAATGCAGCTTATCTAACTGCTGCCATAACTCATATAAGTGACTAACTTGTACGTCAGCGAATACCAGATTTTGCTGATACGTGCCACGTAGCTCACCAAAGCTATATTGGTCAGACAAGTCAGCTAAGGTATCCATCTGCGTATCACTGACATCGCCGGAGGGCACATAGCGACCGTCGACTAAGCCGGCTTTTAGAGAGATCACTACCGCACGATAGCCGCCTATTTTATGAGCGACTGTATTTTGGGTGTACCAATTACTAAAATCTTTATTTTCACTCAGTAGCTTTTGCAGCTCAGACTGTACTTGTAGCGCATCAATTGCTACGTAATCAGGCGCACTAAAGAAGCTGCTAGCCGTGGCGAAGTTGTCTGCTGTCAATGTTAAAGCACCGTCTTTAGTATGGGCTTGCCATTCAGCATCGACCAACTTAGCAAACTCTCGGCCACCCATGCTCTCTACTAATATCTTGATACGAGCTTTATATTTATTATCACGGCGACCGTGCAAGTTATAGACCCGCAAAATAGCGTCTAGATAGCTCAGTAGATGCTCACGTGGTAAGAACTCATTGATCACTTTACCAATCACTGGCGTACGACCCAAACCACCGCCAACTATCACTTCAAAGCCAATCTCGCCGGCGTCATTGGTTTTCACATGTAAGCCAACATCATGAACTTGGGTAGCAGCACGGTCATTCTCAGTACCGATAACCGCAATCTTAAACTTGCGGGGTAAGAAAGCAAATTCAGGATGAAAGGTCGACCACTGACGGATAATTTCGCAATAGGGACGCGGATCAGCAATTTCTGCTTGATGAATACCAGCGTAAGGGTCCGTAGTGGTATTGCGAATACAGTTGCCAGAAGTCTGAATGGCGTGCATCTGTACGGTCGCAAGCTCAGCTAAAATATCGGGTACATCTTCTAGTTTTGGCCAGTTAAGCTGGATATTAGTACGAGTGGTGAAGTGGCCATAGCCTTTGTCATATTTACGAGTGATTTCTGCCAATTTGCGCAATTGATAGCTTGCAAGCAGACCATAAGGAATGGCGATACGCAGCATAGGTGCATAGCGCTGAATATAGAGGCCATTCTGCAAACGCAGTGGCAAAAACTGCTCTTCTGGCAGCTCACCTTTTAAGAAGCGTTGAGTCTGGTCGCGAAATTGGGCAACCCGTTCCTCAACCAAAGCTTGATCAGCATAATTATATTGATACATGACGTACTCTCAATTTCGAATTTTAGAATAAAAGGCAGTGTGCAATCGATACAAGCTTTACAGACAATAAGTTTATGAATGCAGGCTTTAGCAGTAATGGCTTTATAAGGGTATAAAATTTGCTAAATAGCTACTTCAAAAGTAGCTAATCCAAAGTAGCTGAATTAAAAAGTAGCTAATCCAAAAAAACAGCATCAGCAAAAACTAGATAA
This sequence comes from Psychrobacter urativorans, assembly GCF_904846695.1. Classification (GTDB taxonomy): domain Bacteria; phylum Pseudomonadota; class Gammaproteobacteria; order Pseudomonadales; family Moraxellaceae; genus Psychrobacter; species Psychrobacter urativorans. The sequence continues at coordinate 62,173 of NZ_CAJHBR010000002.1, read as the reverse complement.
GTGCGTCTTCAATAGGGTGTCAAATTAACTTAGCTTCACATCATATAAGCTTACGACTCAAATTATAAATTCCTTTAAGTCATATCCATAGTAAAACACAGCATAAATTTTCATAACGAAAATTAGGTAGCCTATGTACATCTTCTATAGCCAATAGCATCATCTGAGCAATTATTGATCACTAGCCAGCTTTTATAGTCGCCCAATAGCGCTGTTTGAGATGCTGTGGTTAGTTTTATCTTCAGTGCTATCCCTACTATTATTATAATTGCCATCCAATTTAAGGTTCTAAAGACTACTATGACACAGCCTACAGCCGCTCAAAATTCGCAAACAGCAACCGCAGTGCAGCATCCCAATCTAGTACCCCCGCATGGCAGTAGCGAGTTAAAGCCTTTATTATTAACTGGTGATGCTCGCACTCAAGCGCTACAACTGGCCAGCACTTTGCCACAGATAACCCTCAGCTCACGTGAGCGTGGTGACTTGATCATGCTAGGTATTGGCGGTTTTACTCCCCTTGATGGCTTTATGAATCAAGCCGATTGGCAAGGTGTAGTCGATAATATGCGCTTGCAAACAGGAGCTAATGCTGGCCTGTTTTGGCCTATTCCTATTACCTTGTCTGCGCCAAAAACAATCGCTGATACTCTGAACAACGGCGATAAAGTGGCGCTAGTGGCGGAGGATGGCGAGATTATGGGCCTGTTAACAGTAGAAGAAACTTATACTATTGATAAGCTGCATGAGTGCCAGCAAGTCTTTACGACTACTGATAGTGAGCATCCGGGTGTACAGCAAGTGCTTAGCCAAGATGAAGTTAATATCGCCGGTCAAGTTGAGGTGTTGAGTGAAGGTGAGTTTCCAACGCTATATCCTGAAACCTATAAAACCCCTGAGCAAACCCGCCAACTCCTTACCGATAAAGGCTGGAAAACGGTTGCAGCCTTCCAAACTCGTAACCCTATGCATCGCTCGCATGAGTATTTAGCTAAGATTGCCATTGAGATTTGTGATGGGGTATTAGTGCATTCGCTGTTAGGAGCGCTTAAGCCCGGTGATATTCCAGCTGAAGTACGTCAAGAGGCGATCAAGGCTTTGATTGACAACTATTTTAAAGCGGATACCGTTATCCAGGCCGGCTATCCACTAGATATGCGCTATGCTGGGCCACGTGAAGCTTTATTACATGCGCTCTTTCGCCAAAACTATGGCTGTAGTCATCTAATCGTTGGTCGTGACCATGCTGGTGTTGGCGATTATTACGGGGCTTTTGATGCGCAAACCATCTTTGAGAAGTTAGAAAAAGACGACTTATTAACCCAGCCATTAAAGATTGATTGGACGTTTTGGTGTAACGCTTGTGGGGCGATGGCCTCAAGTAAAACTTGTCCGCATGATGCAAGCCAACATGTCAAAGTATCAGGGACCAAACTGCGTAAAGCGTTATCAGAAGATGAAGAAGTACCTGATAACTTCAGCCGCCCTGAAGTGTTGGATATTTTACGTAGCTACTATGCCAGTATTGCCCGTGAGGAACGTACTGAAGTTAAGCTAGTAGGGGCTTCTGCGTTATAATTTAACGAAACTTATTACAGCCTAAAGCATAAAAAAGGTGTCAGACTTAACGTTTGACACCTTTTTTTGGTTATAGATTTGCCTAGCTATAAGTTAGCTAACGGCCAAACTCCCAGTAAGCTTTTGATAATCACCGGCTAAAGTAGCGCCCCCTGAGCAGAAGTAATTGAGTGCCCGTTTATCCTCACTATCAATAGTAAGCTGCCCGTCTTTAAACTGCAAAAAAACCAGGCTGTCATTAGCTATAGTCTGGAAAATAATGCCATGAGCATTGTCCTGACCCATCAAAGTAGCTTGGCCTTCATAGCTACAGCTCGCCTGCTTAATATCGGTACGGGCACGTACCTTTATATTGATTGCTTCGCTACCATTGGCGCTTATCATCACCGCAACCCAGTCGTACCCTTGGGCTCGTTGGGCATAGCCTGCAGAAACATAATCACCTAGTGCCACTTGCACCGCTGGAGACAGGGTGGTTTGGGCTTGCGCAGCAGACTGCATAGCTGGCTTGACGGTAGTAGAGGTTGCGGTACTTTGCAGAGTGGCAGAGACATTATTACAAGCGCTTAATGCAGTGAGAGCAGTAGCAGCCAAAATAAGCCCAATGACTGATGAAGATAATGATGAAGCTAACGATAGAGTTTTGATCATATAAATGCCCTGCTAAACGTAAGAATAGCTCGTCTGTAAGTGGTGGAAGGTAGCTATAAAACTTAGTTGTGATGCTGATTGATTAAAGATGAATAGTTATAACCCCTTCATTAAATACAGTCGTTAACAAGCGCTGGTTAAACTTTGCTATTAATCAAGCTTATTCAAGACAATTATCAAGCCATAGCCTTCATTATAAGCTATCTGAGAGCTAGTTTATCAGCTTATTGAATAACGACTATACAAACTAGAATAATGAAGGATATCTAACAGTATCCTTATGCCAAGTTAATAAATTGATACGCATTTTTGTCACTAAGAGTAATGCAGACAAGCTGCTAGCATAGCTTCTATGGCTCATAGCGTCATTACGCCTTGTCCTGTATGTGTATCTTTTAATTTATCCTCTAGTAATAATTTTAATAAAAACAGTTCAATGAATTTACAACATAAATCTAACTTATAGAGAATGACCATGCAATCTGCCATTAAAGCGCTTAACGTATTAAGCCATGCTAATAAATCTTTAAAATCTAATCAGAGCAGTATTTTACCGCGCATACTGATGGCAAGTGGAGCACTGACAATGGCAGTGCTCGTTACCGGCTGTAACCAGACTCAAGGTGCCAAAGACGATAAGGCGGCAAGTGAGACTAATGCTACGGCAGATAAAAACCAAGATATCAGCTTACTCAACGTCTCTTACGATGTATCACGCGACTTTTATAAGGAATATAACCCTCTATTTACTAGTGCTTATAAGGCTCAGTTCCCAGATAGTACTGTTGATATCAAGCAATCGCATGGTGGCGCTAGTAAGCAGGCACTATCGGTTGCCAATGGTTTGCAGGCTGATGTAGTGACCTTGAATCAAGAGAGTGATATGAATATGCTGGTTGAGAAAGGCTTAGTTAAGGCCGATTGGCGCCAAGCTTTCCCTGATAATGCGGTCCCTTATACGACTACTATGATACTGCTGGTTCGTAAAGGCAATCCAAAGCAGATCAAAGACTGGCAGGATTTAGCAAGATCTGATGTCGAAGTTGTTATGCCCAACCCTAAGACTAGTGGCACCGCTAGATATGCCTTTTTAGGGGCTTATGGCGCCGCATTGCATCAATTTAAGGAGCCAGTCAATCAACCGCAAAAGACCGACGACTTTATGAAAAAAGTGTTGGGAAATGTGGTTACTTATGACAATGGCGCGCGCGCAGCAACTACTAGCTTTACTCAGCGTGGTCTCGGTGATGTGCTAATCACTACTGAAAATGAGGCGCATTTGGTAGCAACGCAGCATGCCAAAGGTCAAGTTGAGGTTATTTATCCTAGCTACTCAATTACTATCCATAATCCTGTTGCTGTGGTCAGTGCTGTGACTGACAAAAAGGGTTCCACTAAAGCAGCAACCACTTATCTGAAAGCGCTTTGGGATAAACCTGCTCAAGAATTAATGGCTAAGATGTATTTGCGACCTAGCGATAAAAAGATTTTAGCTGCTCATGCAGGTACCTTACAAAACATTCAAACCTTTGAGCCCGTTGAAGTTTTTGGTGAATGGGATAGCATCATGGATAAGTTTTTTGTAGATGGTGCGCTGTTTGATAAGCTAGCCGTGCAACCAAAAAAATAACGATTAGTCTCAATTGATCTCTAGTCAAACAGCTACAGTACTACCGATGGAATAGATAAGTGTAATGACGACCTGAGTCCCTCTATGCACTCAGGAGCGCATAAAGACACTTTGATATTCCATTTTGGCAGAAACATACGCATATTCATCATTAAAGATAATAAGCTGACGCTGGTAGCATACCTGCATTACTTAACAAACATCTTTGAGGCCGTTATGACATCTAATACAGCAAGCTATCAGCACAAAAAAAAGACCCTGAGCACCTTAAGTATTGCAGGTGTAGCGCTTAGCCTCGGACTTGCTGGCTGTAGCAATAATGATAAAGTCGATACGGCTGCCAAGACTGATGGCGCGTCAACTGCGACTCAAAATATTGAGCTGTTAAACGTCTCTTATGATGTAGCACGTGACTTTTATAAAGACTATAACCCTTTGTTTATCGAACACTATAAAGCTGAAAACCCAGATGTAAATATCACTGTCAACCAGTCTCATGGGGGTTCAAGCAAGCAAGCCTTGTCAGTTGCTAATGGACTACAAGCAGATGTCGCTACTATGAATCAAGGTTCAGATATTGAGTTACTTGAGCAAAAAGGCTTAGTAGCTAGTGATTGGGAAGGGCAGTTTCCTGATAATGCCGTTCCTTTTACTAGTACTATCGTCTTCTTAGTGCGTAAAGACAATCCAAAAAACATCAAGGATTGGGAAGATTTGACTAAACCGGGTGTCGAAATTGTAATGGCCAATCCAAAAGTCACTGGTAATGGTCGCTATGCTTTCTTAGGCGCTTATGGTTATGGTCTGCATGCTTTTAATAAGGATGAAGCCAAAACTAAGAGCTACGTTAAAGACATGCTCAAAAACGTAAAAGTTTATGAAAGTGGGGGTCGTGCGGCTACTACTACCTTTGTTCAACGTGGTATTGGTGATGTATTAGTCACTTTTGAGAATGAAGCCAACCTTGCCGCTACTCAATTTGGCGTAGGCAAAGTAGACATCATTTATCCTAAATACTCTATCAAGTCAGAAAGCCCCGTTGCTATCGTTAACAGTGTGACTGATAAAAAAGGCACTACTGCTGCCGCAAAAGCTTATCTTGACTATTTATGGAGCGAGCCGGCTCAGCAATTAGCTGCCGATCTTTACTTACGTCCAAGTGTTAAAAGCGTGCTAGATAAAAACGGTGATAAATTGCCAGCAATCGAAACTTTCCGTCCAAATGATACCTTTGGCTCATGGGATGAGATTATGGGTACTTTCTTTAGTGACGGCGGTGTGTTTGATAAGTTAGCGGTGAACGCCCCGCAGTAGATTTTAAACAGCCGGTCAATAGTCTTATTCTAAAAACAGCATTGCTGCAAAAATAGAATAAACCCCCTAAAGGACATGGCCACTCGCGCTATGTCCTTTATACCGTAAGCATACTAATAATAAACTTGATATACATGGTGTTGACAATAAGTACCATCAGATAGGCAACAGGACATTACTATGAGTGCAACTAGATCTTCGGCCAACAAACCTAGTCACAAAAGGGGCTGGCTGACACGTCTGCGCCAACGCAATGTGCTGCCAGGTTTTGGGCTGAGCATGGGCATCACAGTGTTTAGCCTATCGTTATTGGTGGTATTACCCTTTGCGATGATGGCTTATACCACCACTCAGATGGGTTGGACGGGTTTTTGGTCAACTATTAGTCAGCCGCAAGTCGCCGCCGCTATTAAGCTAAGTTTATGGATGTCGTTTTTAGCCATGTTAACCAATATGGTATTCGGTACTTTAGTGGCGTGGGTATTAGTACGTTATGAGTTCTGGGGCAAATCTTTAATCAACGCTTTAGTGGATCTACCCTTTGCGCTCCCGACTGCCGTTACCGGTATCTCCCTTGCTACGCTTTATGCACCAAATGGTCTTATTGGTCAATGGTTCGATAAAGTTGGTATTCAAGTGGCATTCACGCCGATAGGGATATGGCTAGCGCTAGTTGTGGTGAGCTTTCCATTCATTGTCCGCGCTGTACAGCCGGTACTAGCAGAGTTGTCAGTTGAGTTTGAAGAGGCTGCTGCGGTACTAGGTGCCAACCGCTTTGAAACTTTTCAAAAAGTAATATTACCGGAGCTGTTGCCAGCATTATTAATGGGTGCAGGTATGATGTTTGCCCGGGCTACTGGTGAGTACGGTTCTGTTATTTTTATTGCCGGTAATATACCGATGGAATCTGAGATTTTACCTATTATTATCATCAGTAAGCTTGAGCAATTTGATATTCAAGGTGCATCGGCAGTAGCGTTATTTATGCTGCTCATCTCCTTTGTTATCTTATTAACGATCAATATAGTGCAGTGGAAACTGTCACGCCGCGTAGGAGCTCGCTAAGATGCAAATAGCCAATAGCTACGATTATCAAAGCAATCCTGCGACCAAAGATACGCCATGGATTAGACGTCTATTTATTACTATTGCTGTCTTATTTATGATTATCATGTTGGTTTTTCCGCTACTTGCGGTGTTCTACGAAGCCCTTAAAAATGGTTGGGCATTGTATATTGCTTCTCTTGTAGAGCCTGAAGCCTTACAAGCTATTAAGCTGACCTTAATTACTGCGGCTATTGTAGTACCGATTAATATGGTGATGGGGGTGGCAATTGCTTGGTTAGTCACTCGTTACCAATTTAAAGGTAAGCAGCTAGTCACCACTTTACTTGATTTACCCTTTTCAGTGTCACCAGTAGTTGCAGGGCTAATGTTTATCTTGCTATTCGGTCTTAACTCTCCTATCGGCGGCTGGCTCGAAGGCATGGGGTTCCAAGTTATTTTTGCGGTGCCTGGGATTATTTTAGCCACTTTATTCGTCACTTTTCCCTTTGTAGCACGTGAGCTGATACCTTTGATGCAATCTCAAGGTGATTCTGAGGAACAAGCCGCTTTGACACTAGGCGCTAGCGGTTGGCAGACATTCTGGCATATTACCTTACCTAATATTAAGTGGGCCTTGTTATATGGGTTGATTTTGACTAATGCGCGAGCTATGGGTGAGTTTGGTGCGGTGAGTGTAGTATCTGGTCACATCCGCGGTGAGACTAACACTATGCCGCTGTTGGTAGAGATTGCTTATAATGATTATAACTTTACTGCCGCTTTTGCTTTGTCCAGCATATTGGCAGCCTTAGCCTTAGTGACGCTATTAGTTCAGCAAGTCATGACCAACCTGCAAGATCGTAAATTTGCTAAATCTGAGCGTTTAGTTAGTGCGCCTGAGCTACCAGTAAGCGCCAATGCGACCATTGATTTAAAGAGTCCTACTGACTCCCAGCAGTAGTTAACGGCCTAGTGAGCTACCCGTATAAATGAGTGGCAGGCATGACTAAAGACTATGACTTAACAAACCTAAGAATAGCAACCGATATGAGTATTGAAACATGAGTATTGAAATTAGAAATGTGAATAAAAGCTTTGGTGACTTCAATGCGCTAAACGACATTAATATCACTGTGCCTACGGGCAAGCTAACCACGCTATTAGGTCCTTCAGGCTGTGGTAAAACGACTTTGCTACGTATTATTGCTGGACTTGAATACGCCGACTCTGGACAGATATTATTCGATGAGCTTGAGGTGACTAATACCCCAGTACAAAAGCGTAATATCGGCTTTATGTTTCAGCATTATGCATTATTTCGTCATAAAAATATCGCTGATAACGTCGCCTTTGGGCTGACACTACTGCCAAAAGCTGAGCGACCTAATAAGGCAGATATTAACAAGCGAGTAGCGGAGCTGTTGGAGTTAGTACAACTGCCGCAAGTGGCCAATGCCTATCCACATCAATTGTCTGGCGGTCAACGTCAACGTATTGCTCTAGCACGTGCCTTAGCTGTAAAACCTAAGTTGTTGCTATTGGATGAGCCGTTTGGCGCGCTCGATGCCAAAGTGCGTAAAGAGCTGCGTAGTTGGCTGAAGAATATTCATCACGAGCTAGGAATTACTAGCATTATGGTTACTCATGATCAAGAAGAGGCCCGTGCGGTGTCCGATGAAATTGTAGTTATGAATCATGGCCGTGTTGAGCAAGTAGGCACCTCAGAAGAGCTGATTCATAACCCTACTAACGCCTTTGTCAGCGACTTCCTAGACATAGTATAATTTAAACTATGTTTAACGGTAGTCTTTAATAGAAACTGTTAATAAAAACTATCGAGCACAACCTGATTCCTAACAAAAAAGACCTAATCTATTAGGTCTTTTTTGTTAGCTGCCATCACAACAAATAGATAGCTATTGGTCACTCATGATATCTTGTTGTTCTGATAACGCTTGATAAGTGGTCTGTAATATATTTTGACACCAATCAGGCAAGTCATCAGACATCTCATACCACATCCAAGTACCTTCTCGAACGGCATTTAAGATACCCAGTTTTTTGAGATGGTTTAAGTGTCTTGATATCGTTGGCTGTGGCTGCTCAAGCATCTCGACTAATTCACCAACACAACGAGCCTGTTTTTGGAACAAGATTTGGAATAGTTTCAAGCGAGTAGGATCAGACAGTACTTTAAACAACTCAATAGGTTGTATGGTCAACTCAGTAGGTTGTACCGTAAAGTTATTGTCAGACATAGAGTATCTCCAAATGTATTTTTCAACCTGCATATGCGTTTCATTTTAGTTGCCATAACCATTACAAATCAACCCGACAATCGATAATTGAACTGGCAAGTCATTGAGGGATTAGCAACTATATATCTAGTAAATAGGGGCATCAATCGTCATGGTAATAAACGATATATTGACTACTTTTGAGCTCAAAAGAGCATCAATGGGCAGTGTAAGCAGTTGCAACGGTTAATAGGCCACCTAATATAGCAAATTCTGCAGCCAATTATTATTAAGTTTCGCAATTTTAGCAAATTTATTACCATTCATCATATTATTGTTACCTTTCATCGACTAAAAACCTTCTATTCTCACATAAAAGAATATTAGTAACACATCATCTTAATAATAGGTAGCGAATGGTGGCAACGATTTAGAGTTAGTATTGATTGTAGAGGGCGATAGTTGATTTCATTTAAATAATCAATCATAAACACCGTGCTGATTCAATTAGCTAAAAGCTATTGTAAATAGTAATAGTTATCGTTATTATAAACTTATTGGGATATCAATAAACAATAAGTCAGGATAATGTAGGGGAAAATCCATGTACGTATGTATCTGTAATAGCGTAAAAGAAAAACAAGTCCAAGTGGCCATTGCCTCTGGTATTAATACCCTTGATGGTCTAAAAGACGCGCTAGATGTAGCTACTTGTTGTGGATGCTGCGAGCCTATGGTTAATGATTATTTAGAAGCGCACCACTCTAAGCTGGATGTTTTAGCCTACGCGGTTTGATTATAGCTAACCCGATCTGTAAATAACTGTATTAGATATTAGCCCCAAAAATAGTATTGCCTATGCCGCCTTTTACTCATCCTGAGTTGGGCGGTTATTTTATGGCTAAAAGCATACTTCATAAACATTATAAATGCAGTACTATGTATAGAATATACAGTCTATAGTATGGAATATAGAATTAGTTATCATTGCCAACTGACATCTTATTCTTAGTTCGCTAGCGCTACGCCTCTGACAGCGTCTATGTGTTACTATATTGAGCTAAGATATATAATATGACAGGGGAGCAACGTTATGATAGGCAGCCAAAAAGTTATTGATTATTTAAACTTTTTAATTGGGGGAGAGTTAGCGGCTCGTGACCAATACTTTATCCATTCTGAGATGTATGCTGAATGGCACTATGGTAAATTATATGATCGTATTCATCACGAGATGGCAGATGAGACCCTGCACGCCCAAGCTATCATTCGCCGTATTCTAATGCTTAGCGGCACACCGAATATGAGTGTCAACGCTATTCATATTGGCAAAACTGTTCCTGAAATGCTACAACTTGATCTTAACCTTGAGTATCAAGTACAACAACATCTCAAAGAAGGTATCGCTATCTGTGAACAAGAGCGCGACTATGTGACCCGTGATATGTTAGTTGAGCAGCTAAAAGATACTGAAGAAGACCATGCTCATTGGCTTGAGCAGCAATTGCGTCTTATCGATATGATTGGCCTGCCTAATTATCTACAGAGCCAAATGGCTGAAGTACCACCAAATCTAGTTTAGTTGAGGTTTGATAGATAACGGTCCTAGTAGATACCAAGATAGCTAGTAATTGGCTGATAATTAGTAAGGAGAGACAGAATGAGAGGCGATAAAGAAGTTATTCGTGCAATGAATAAAGTATTAGGGCAGTCATTGATTGCTATCAATCAATACTTTTTGCATGCTCGTATCGCTCGGCACTGGGGACTTGAATCCCTAAATGACAATTTTTATAAGCAGTCTATCGCTGAGATGAAGTGGTCTGACGAGCTGATTAGTCGTATATTATTATTAGGTGGTCTGCCTAATCTACAAGATTTAGGTAAGATGTTTATCGCTGAAGATGTGGCTGAGATGATTGACTGTAACTTGCGTCTAGAGCAGCAAAAGTTCGATATCATCACTGAGGCGGTCAGCCTATGTGAAGAGCATAAAGATTATGTTTCTCGCCAGCTACTAGTCAAGCTCAAAGATGGTAACGAAGAATATGATGACTGGTTAGATACTCAAAAAGATCTGATTACTAGTATCGGCATACAGAACTATATTCAGTCACAAATCGATGATGATACGCCATAGATAAAAGGCGCTATATAGACTCTAGCGTCTGCAAGGGCGGCTCTAGCTAGAGTTAATTGCTCATATCTATATGCTTATCCAGTCAAAAAAGCCAGTATCAGCCTCAGCTCTGATACTGGCTTTTTTTTATAACCTTTAACCTTTAATAGAGCCCGCGACCATCTTCAGGTTTCAGACGTAAAAAATGTAGCCCTGAGACTATGGTCACGATACCTAGTATCCAATAAGTGATCTGAAACGCCGTCAAAATATCGAGTTGTAAACGCTCACGTAGCAAGTTCAGTAGCGCTGCACCGCTGGCAATACCGAAACTGATTGCCAACTGCTGATTGACCGCCATAAGACTATTACCGCTACTGATTTGCTGACCTTGTAAATCGCCGATAGTGATAGTATTCATCGCACTAAATTGCATAGAGTTGCAAGCACCCATCACTGTCAGTACCGGAATGAACCAAGGCCATTGTGAAGCGTCTCCAAACTGTGCCAAAACAATAATTAGTAGGCCTAATAGCGAGGTATTGTAGACTAATACTTTGCGATAGCTATAACGTTGGATAATCTTACTGACAAAGGGCTTAACCCCGATAGCACCAACAGCAATAGGCGCTAATAGCCATCCTGCCTGCGAAGGTGAATACTTAAATACTACTTGTAATAATAAGGGTAATAAAAACGGTACCGCACTAATACCAAAGCGAGTAAATAAGTTGCCGACGATGCCAATCCGAAAGGTACGAATACTGAATAAACTTAAAGGAAATAATGGCTGCTGATAGCGCTTGGCATGCCATATATAGCCCGTTAGGAATAAGCCTGCACCAAGTACTAATAGCAACCCATAAAACCCACGCCCAGCTTGTGAACCAAGCTCTACTGCCAAGGTCAGACCACAAGCAGCTAAAGCAAATAGCACAAAGCCTCGCCAGTCTAAACCCTCAGTTTCCTCAAATAGCGCTGGCACCAAGTTTTTGCCTAAAATAAAACCAACCACACCCATCGGCACATTGATCAAAAATATCCAATGCCAGCTGGCGTATTGCACTATATAACCGCCAAGCAAGGGACCGACCAATGGAGCGATTAAAGCGGGAATAACCGCAAAGTTCATAACAGTTAGTAGTTTATTACGAGGGTAGGACTTGACTAGGATTAAGCGTGCAACTGGCGTCATCATCGCTCCACCAATAGCTTGTACGATACGTGCGCCAATCAAAAAATCTAAATTAGGGGCAGTAGCACAGAGTATAGAGCCAATACAGAATACGATAATAGCCGATAAGAATACTCGTCGAGTGCCATATTTGTCCGCTAAAAAGCCACTAATAGGAATAAATATCGCCAAAGTTAAAGCATAGCTGATGACTGCCCATTGCATCTTCAACGGTGACTCGCCCAGTGCTTGTGCCATTTGTGGCAAGGCGGTATTTAGGATAGTTGCATCCAAAATCTGCATAAATAATGCCACCGCTAACACATAGGGCAGATATTTACTTTGTGTTGCGCTTAGCGTCACCATATTAATATCACCACCGCAGCGGCAGCATACAAGCTTTCGCGCAGTCTATTTAGAAGAGATTTATAAAATATTCTGTAGTATAAGAACAACTCTGCAGTAATTAAAGATGAGCAAAGTAACTGTTTGCTGTCGTGCTAAATACCACTGTCAAATCACAGTTTAGTAAAGCGCCACTGGGCTATCGTTTAGAAACACCTACACTACTTACATCAGCGCACTTTATTGCTGAGACCAGCACTCGCTATAGTAGGGCATTGATTATTTAGATTTTTGCCGATAGCTAGCTTTTACGGTATACATGTTCTCTTAAGCTTTCATTATAAATACAATCTCAGCCCAACAGCTAACTGTAATAAACCGGCTTAATAAACCCCAGCCGTTAACAACGATATATATAATATAACGATACAAATAATAGGATTTTTTATGAGTAACGATAACCAGCAAACTAGTACTACTCAAGAGGCCGCTTATATGCCCGCTAAAATCTGGACTAATGATAAAGAAAATGGTGGCAAGTTCGCTAGCACTAATAGTCCGACGGCCGGATCACGTCATCAGCAAAAGCTACCAGTAGGCGACGCGCCGTTGCAATTGTACTCATTGAACACCCCTAATGGAGTTAAAGTAAATATTCTGTTAGAAGAGCTTAGCGAGTTGGGTATAAAACAAGCGGCCTATGATGCTTATAAAATAGACATCTCTGCAGGCGATCAGTTTGGCTCTGATTTTGTCGCCATAAACCCTAACTCTAAGATTCCAGCCTTAGTCGATCACTCTGTAACTGATGAGCAAGGTCAGCCTATAGCTCTATTTGAATCAGGCTCTATCCTATTGTACTTAGCGGAGAAGTTTGAGAGGTTTGTACCGCTACAAAGTGATAAGCAGCAGGCTGCAGCACGAGCTAAGTGTTTGTCTTGGCTAATGTGGCAGATGGGTAGTGGTCCCTACTTAGGAGGCGGTTTTGGACATTTTTATGCTTATGCGCCAGAGCCAATGGAATATCCTATTAACCGTTTCACTATGGAAACTAAGCGTCAGCTAGATGTTCTAGACCAACATTTAGCAACTAGCACTTATATGTGTGGCGATGATGAGTCAGATTATAATATTGCAGATATTATCATTTGGGCTTGGTATGGTCAGTTAGCGCTCGGCAAGCTCTATGATGCCGCTGAATTCCTACAAGTAGCTGACTACAAAAACCTACAGCGATGGGCGCAAACCATAGCGGATCGTCCTGCGGTCAAACGCGCAGTGGACTTAGAGCTACAGCCTATTAGTTAAGGCAAAGGTTTATCTTTAAACTCTAGTGGCTGATAAACTAAGGCTATCAATGAACTATAACTAGCAAATAGCTAGCAAATAACTAGTTATGTTTAATGGTTATTGAGCCATAAACTAACCACTAGAACCAATTACCAACCAGTAATTATCTCGAGGCCAATAGACAATATACCGTTCTATTGGCCTTTATTCGTTTGTTAGAGTAACCACTAGTTCTAAGAGCGGCGTAATATTGATTATCCTAAGTAAATTTGCCTAAATGCTTCAATAATTACATGATGAAACATAGATATAACAGATAGAAACATAGATAAGTTAAGATGAGTACCTAACCTTATGAGAAAGTCAGTAGTTATAACAAGCTGACCCTATTTAGTCTAATTGCGAGGCCAGTGATGCTAACTATCGACCCTATTATTCAGCAGTCTAACACTAGATGGCGTAACCTTAGTCTGAAGTTACTAGCTGCCATCGGCACTATCATGATTAGTCCCCTAAGTAGCATAGCTGCCACCCCTGTAGAGTTAATTAACCAAGATTGGCAACTGGTTTGTGATAATACTCGCACTTGTCGTATGGCGGGCTATCAAACTGATTTCACTAGTGACTTTCCAGCGTCTATATTATTGACTCGTCAAGCGGGTAATAGAGCTGAAATAACGGGCGATATTAAGCTCGGTGGTGACAAAAACGGCTCTAATAAAGCGCTGTTAGAATTAGGTAATCGTCATCGGGTGTCACTATTTATTGATGGCAAAGACTTAGGGGAGACCACGTCTTCATCATTAGGAGCTGGCTATGCAGCTCTTTCTAGTAGTCAAGTCAAAACCTTATTAGACTCCCTTACTAAATCTAGCAAGATTGAGCTAGTAGTGCGTAACTCACGCTGGCAAGTATCAGATCATGGGGCTACAGCCATCATGCTAAAAGCTGATGAAGCACAAGGGCGAGTCGGCACACCCAGCGCCTTGCTTAATCCAAAACCTAATAAGCCCAACAGTAATGTGTTAGCAGCTGTAGATGCCCCGCAGCTAAACTTAGTGCTTCCTAATGCAGTTGCCGATGCCAATAGTAATAAAAGCTTTAGCCTTAAGTCCTCGCAATTGAGTGATATCATGAAAGGCACGATCAAAGATCTAAGCAATGACTGCCCAAGGCTATATAACAAGAACCCATGGAAGGTTAAACGTCTAAACAGCACTCAATTATTAGCGCAACATAACTGCTGGTCAGGCGCTTACAACACTGGGGATGGCATGTGGGTCATGAATGATCGCCAACCTTACAATCCAAAACTAGTCACTACCTCTGCTACTGCTTACGATGAAAAAGGTATTATCAGTTCAGTACAAAAGGGGCGTGGTATCGGAGACTGTTTGGCTATTACTGAATGGGTATGGACTGGGAAAGGCTTTGCTAAAAGTAAGGAAGGTACTACGGGTCTTTGTCGTTTGATAGCTGAGGGTGGTGCTTGGTGGCTACCCACTTTAGTATCGCAAGTGAAACGTTAAAAGGTTTTCTGTCCTCGCTACGGGCAATCAATCTGGTATGGCAGAGGGGCAAAGCAGTACTTTGCTGACGCACTTTGCAAGATAGTTGCTAAAAAACACTAGAAGTTAAAACACTATTATTGAGCTAAGCTTTACGGTTTAACCACTACCTTTAACTAAAAAGTTAAAATATATAAGCATAATGTATTTATTATGCTATACTACGTCGCCACGTTAGCTTAGGTTGACGTGAATTATGAGATTGATAACATCGCCTACGATTTTGGGTCTGGGATGACCAAGAGTAATTGTTGCCGATGATTTTGTGTACTTAAATAACGCTTTAATACTGCTTTAGTACTAGGGTTATTTCTGACTCATATCTTATCTACTAATCCTATGTGATGGATTAAATTGATTGTTATTTGCTACTACTTGCTTTGGATAAAGCTACTGTAGTTTGACTGTGACAAGCAAGGATAAGACACTCGGCACTACCACCAAAATACGTCAGACGCCATATAGAGCCTTTATTGATTATTTTCAATAAACACTCTATATGATGAACGGTTATCAGTGGTATGCATCAAGTTCGCTGAATTTGCAGCGGCTTACTCTACCAAGGATTCTCATGACTGACATCTTATCTACAATCGCTGCACAAAACGGTATTATCGAAGACACTACTGCCCAAGATACGGCAACTACAGATACTACTGCACAAGCTACTGATGCTAGCACTTCTGAAGCTGCCTCTGAAGCCAATTCTGAAGAAAACCAAACCACTTTTGCTGACCTTAACATTGCCAAGCCAATTCTTGCGGCACTTGAGCGTAGTGGTTACACCAACCCAACTCCTATTCAAGCACAAGCTATTCCTTTTGCTCTAGAAGGTCGTGACTTACTATTATCTGCGCAAACAGGTAGTGGTAAAACAGCTGCATTCGTGATCCCAGTACTTGATCGCTTGAGCCGTGCTACTAGCTTTGACAAACTTACTAAAGCTCTTATCCTAACGCCAACACGTGAGCTTGCTCAGCAAGTACATGATAGCGTACGTACTTATTCTAAAGATATGCGTGGTCTATTTTGTGTACCTTTAGTTGGTGGCGCTCCTTATAACGGTCAGATTACTGCTCTAAAAAAGGGTGTACAAGTTATCGTTGCGACTCCTGGTCGTCTACTTGACCATATCAATGCTGGTCGCGTTGACTTGTCAAACCTTGAAGTACTAGTACTTGACGAAGCGGATCGTATGCTTGATATGGGTTTTGCTGATGATATCAGTGACATCTTACGCGCAGCTCCTACTAATCGTCAGACTATTATGTGTTCTGCAACTTGGGATGGTCCTGTTGGCAAAATCGCCGCTACCTTTACTACTAACCCTGAACGCGTTGCTATCAAAGTTGAATCTGCTCACATCGATGAGACAGTGTATTACTGTGATGACTTTAATCATAAAAACAAAATCTTAGACAAAATCGTTTGTCAGCAAGACGTTGATCAAGTAATCATCTTCGCAGCTACTAAACGTAGCACTGAAAAGCTAGCCAAACAGCTACAAGAAGATGGTCACAAAGCTAGCTTCTTACATGGTGATTTGCCACAAAGCAAGCGTAACCGTATCGTGCAAGACTTACGTAACGGCAAATGCAAAATCTTAGTAGCAACTGATGTCGCTGCTCGTGGTCTTGACGTTCCAGCACTATCACACGTTATTAACTATGACTTACCACGCCAAACTGAAGATTACGTCCATCGTATCGGTCGTTGTGGTCGTGCTGGCCGTAGTGGTGTAGCTATCAGCTTATGTAGCATGGATGATCGTCCACAATTAAATGCTATCAATCGCTATCTTAACCGCAAAATGGAAGCATCAGTCATTGAAGGCTTAGAGCCTAAAAAGACTTATGTACCAACCGAAAATAAAGGTAATGGTCGTGGCCGTGGTCGTGGTCGTTCAGCAGGCGGCGGTAATGGTCAAGGCCGTGGTCGTCCAGCTGGCGGTGGTTATGCAGGTAAGCCTAGTGGCAGCAGTCCTCAAGGCCGTGGTCGTTCAAGCGATAGCAGCAGCGCTACTGGTCAACGTGCCAGCAATGACAGCGGTTATCAAGGTAAGCCACGTGATGCATCAGGTAAGCCTAATGATCGCTTTGGCGGCAAACCTTATCAAGGCAAACGTACTGACGGCACTAGCGCCCCACGTGGCGAACGCGCTGCAACTGGTCGTGGTCGTCCAAGCGGTAGCCAAGGTCGTCCAGCTAGCCGTTCAGGTGCAGGTAGCGCCGGCCAAGGTCGTCCTGCAGGCAGCAACCGTAACAAAAACTCTTAATTAACGGCTGTTTAGCAACTGATAATATTTCAGCTGTTAAATAATCTTTAAAGTGAGTCAAAAAAGCCAGATAATTATTATCTGGCTTTTTTTGGTTTTAAATTTCAGTGACTAGAAGTCGTTTTGCGCTGTTTTGTAATAAACAGCTATAGTTAAAAAATACTTTATCGACTAGTAGTAGCTCCTTGCACCTAAGTTTAACCTTGATTATACTGCCAGCCTTTATTAGCCTTTATTAGCCTTTATTAGCCTTTGTCCCTTTTATTTAGCTTGCATATGGAATGCCAAGATGTTCATGATTTCGTCATCATCATTTACTGCTTTACAGATAGACAGCTTGCCGGTTGCCTTTGGCATTATCATGGCCATTATTGGCTTAGTGTTTTATACCCAAGGATTACCTGGTAAGTTTTGGCGACGTTTTTATGCGCTGTTGCCAGGTATTGTTCTGTGCTGCTTCATACCGGCAACGTTGAATAGTCTGGGGGTTTTTGCTGACGGCATAGGCTCACAGATTTATGGTTTTACGGCGACTTATTTACTGCCCGCTAGTTTACTACTGATGACCCTATCCATGGATGTACCAAAGATATTGGGTCTTGGTTGGAAAGCTATTGCTATGTTTATGGCGGCAACAGTCGCTATCATTATTAGTGGACCTATAAGCTTGGGTTTGGCTAAGTGGGTGTCGCCTGAGATGTTTACCGACGATACGCTATGGCGTGGCTTTTCAGCCGTAGCGGGCAGTTGGATAGGGGGTGCTGCTAATCAAGCCGCGATGAAAGAGCTGTTCGGGGTCAGCGACGATCTGTTTGGCATGATGATTTTGGTAGATACTACCAACGCTTCACTGTGGTTATTGATTATCTTAGTGCTCGCAAAGCATAGCGATAAAATAGATCGACTGTTGAAGGCGGATACTAGCAGCATTGAAAGAGTCATTCAGGCGGTCGAAAGCTATGAGCGCGATAATGAGCGACCGGCAACCTTGAATGACTTGATGGTGCTGTTTGGCTTATGTTTTGCAATGGTAGGGGTTGCGCATTTCATCGGTGGGCAGATTGCTGAGTTTTTCGCGCCTTATAGTTGGGCGGTACAATACAGCTTTGCCAGCTCGTTCTTTTGGATGGTAGTGATCATTACTATAATAGGCGTTATATTCTCTTTTACTAAGATTCGTAGGCTCGACCACGTGGGCGCCTCTAAAATAGGCACAGTGTTCATATTTGTGTTAATTGCTGCTATTGGTATGCAGATTAATTTGGCGGGCATAGTCTCGCAATGGAGATTACTACTGATCGGCTTAGTATGGATGACTATCCATGTGATTATTATTTTTATTGTTGCTAGAATTATCCGTGCGCCGTTTTTCTTTTTAGCTGTTGGTTCCAATGCTAATACTGGTGGCGCCTCGTCAGCGCCAATTGTGGCTACTGCCTTTCATCCGTCATTGGCACCTGTCGGAGTATTTTTAGGTATTCTTGGTTATGCTATGGGTACTTTTGGTGGTTATATCAGTACTCAGTTAATGCGTCTAGTGGTGACTTAAGTTATCGGTATATTGCTACTAGCTCATTTTAGAATACAGTGAAATGGGCAGGGGCTTAAAATCGATAGTTGATAGTTGATAGTTGATAGTTGATAGTCGCACCTTTTAAGATAACCTAAACCATAAAACCAATGCTTGTTATCAATGCAACGGCTAAGTCTTATGGTTTAGAATATTACTTGCGACTATCTCTGTCGTCTTGTTCTTAACCCCATCATTTTTAACTAAGCAATTAGTTTTTTACTCAGTTTTTACTTAGTTTTCAACCGAGTTTTTCGGCCTAATACTTAGTCATCACAGCTTGAGAAGTAAACCGACTCAAGTTTCTGTAATCATCACTATTTTAATTGGCACCGCACACAACCACTGTATACCACTAGTACTAAAGAAACTATATTCATCGCATGAGCTAATAAGAGCGGTAAAATCATTATCGGTCAAATCTTGCATAGCCTCTTCATCGCTACTATCAGCCACAGCACACCATACTGGTGTATCACTTTTTTCTAATAGAGTACGAGTTAGAAGACTTCCAGTCAGTTCACCCTTTAACATAAAAACTCCAGATAAGTTTTACTTTATGTTTCAATAAAAGCTTCAACCTATTAATGTTAGTCTTAATGATTAATAATATTTAATTGATAGTTAAGAGTATCATAAACAAACAACTCAATATAATATAGCGATATTAATAATATGGAGCAATACAAATATAAAATATTGGACTATGACTAATAAAATATAGGAAATACATAAAAATATAAATACTATTGTTGGGAGAAACCGTAGTAAGTAGTCGTATTTGAATACTTACAAGCGAGTGACAGCTTATTTTTTAGTAGTTTATTTATCATTAGCTAATTGGTCAGTAATTATAGGATGGTTAGAATGGATGCGCTTAGTACGTTGCTACAGCAAGCTCAACACTTAAGCCAAACTAAATATTATCATTTGCACATTGCGGGTGATTGGGGGTATTCAATAATTAATGAACAAACGCTGTGTCTATACTTAGTTGAGTCTGGTAGCTTTTTTATTAATACAGCAGATAGCTCACGTCAAGTATATGCCGGTGATATTGTCATGCTTCCGCATGCTAAGGGTCATGTTTGTCATACACTAGGTCATCAGACTAACACTACTAAAGTGCTGGATGAATTTCTATCTGATTATGATAAAGGCGTTATTGATAGTACTAAAGATAGTGCTAAAAACAGTACTGAAAAGGCACGTTTTTTATTAGTGGAATGCCAGTACGATCAACAGACTATTCAACCGCTATTAGCAGTATTGCCAGCTATTTTGCCTGAACAAGGTACTATCTCCAAGATCCAATTTAGAGCACTTGATCAAGCATTTATATTATTAACACTAGAGTCCGAACCTGAGCGTTTAGGTCAGTTAGCGATGGTCAACCTTTGGGCGAGCATGGTTATGGTTGAGTGTCTGCGTACTTATATTGAAACCTTATCAGAGACTACAGATAGCTGGTTGGCCGCCATCAGACATCCTTACTTAGCCAAAGCCCTAGCTATGATGCATGGTAAACCGAATTATAGCTGGACTACTTGCGAGCTTGCCAAAGCAGTTGGGATGTCGCGTTCAAGCTTTACTCAGCGCTTTAAAGATAAGGTTGGTGTACCACCATTGACTTATTTGATTCAATATCGACTACGTATTGCCGCCCACCATCTACGCTTACCTTACTATAATATTGGCCAAATCGGCACCCTAGTCGGCTACTCTTCAAACTCAACTTTTAGTCAAGCCTTTAAACGGGCTTATGATATGTCACCTAGACAATATCGTCAGCGATATCAAAACTTATCAACACAATAAGTGCCTAAAAATAGCAACATAAACTCAGACGTTATCGCTACAGTTAGCTAAGCTGATGCCGTATACTGATTATCTTAGGTATGAGTTAATCCACCTAAGGATGCCCATGGATGAGCGTTATAAAATCAATATAAGGATAGGTATATGTTAGGAAAGATGATGTATCAGCCGTTGCTGCTTAGTGGTTTGATTGAGCATGCGGCTCAGTATCATGGTGATACCGCTGTATTATCCAAAGAGGTCGATGGCACGGTAACTCATAGTGATTGGCTCACGGTTTCTAACAACGCAAAGCGGATGGCAAATGGCTTGGCGGCATTAGGCCTAAAACCGGCAGATCGAATAGCTACTTTGGCTTGGAATAACCGCCGCCATTTAGAGGCTTGGTATGCTATCTCTGGTAGTGGCATGATCTGTCATACTATCAATCCACGCTTGTTCCCCGAGCAGCTCAGCTACATTGTCAATGACGCCGATGACCAAGCTCTCCTCTTTGATATTACATTTTTGCCGCTGATTATGGCTATTAAAGACAGTCTCAAAGGCATTAAGTATTTTATATGTTTAGGGGCTCGCGATGATAAAGTGGTAGCACAATTGCCTGAGACCTTATTTTTTGATGAGCTATTAGAGCAGAGTGCCGCTGAGTTTGATTGGCCACAATTCGATGAAACTACGGCAAGCTCGCTATGCTATACCTCAGGGACTACTGGTAATCCTAAAGGCATCTTATACACCCATCGCTCCTCAGTATTGCACGCTATAGCTTTGTGTATGCCTGATGTCTCAGCACTATCTGCTCAAGATGTATTGCTACCAGTTGTGCCCATGTTCCATGTTAATGCTTGGGGAACTCCCTATGCTGCAGCGCTCACCGGCTGCTCTTTAATACTGCCTGGGCCTAATCTAGATGGCGACAGTTTAGTGTCTTTGATTGATGATTATAAAGTGACAGTGGCTCTAGGAGTACCAACGATCTGGCAAAGCTTACTGGCAGCTGCCAAGAATAGGGGTAGCAAACTCGATAGTATGACTCGAACTATTGTCGGCGGCGCAGCTTGCCCACCATCAGTGATTAAGACTTTCCGAGAGGATTTCAATTGTGACGCTATTCACGGTTGGGGCATGACCGAAACTAGCCCTCTTGGCACTATGAACCAGATAAAGGCTAAGCATAAATCCCTTAGTGATAGTGAGGTGAATAGGGTGCGCGAATCGCAAGGGCGTCCTCCCTATGGAATACAAATACGCTTGATGGACACTGAGAATCCAGAGCAAGTAGTCGCTGAGGATGGGCATTCTCAAGGTAACTTGCAAGCTCGTGGACATTGGGTAATTAGTGATTACTTCACTGAAAATCCAGAGGCTGTTACCGAAGATGGCTGGTTCGATACTGGTGATATTGCTACTATTGATGCTGATGGTTATATGAATATCCGTGACCGAGCTAAGGACTTAATCAAGTCGGGCGGTGAGTGGATATCCTCTGTAGAGCTGGAAAATATCGCTGTAGAACATCCACAAGTTAAGATGGCTGCCGCTATTGCTGCCAAACATGCCCGATGGGGTGAGCGTCCAGTATTGATTGTAGTAAAAGAGCAGGGCTCTAGTGTTGAGGAAGCACAAATTCTAGAGTTTTATAATGGCCGCGTTGCGAGTTGGCAAATACCGGATAAAGTCATATTTGTCGATAACATCGTATTGAATGGTGCTGGCAAGATGGTAAAAAACGACTTGCGTAGAGAGTATGGTAATGTACTACTTGACTCTTAATACTAGAGTATAGTGATCTTACTACTAAGGTTAACCTATAGAGTTGAATAAGAGTTTTCTAAACTAAAAGCCTCAAAGTTCTATTATAAAAAAAGCCTACAATTTTGTAGGCTTTTTTATATTTAGTTTAGCGCTGATTTAACAGTTGAGTCATCAGGACCGCTAAGCACCAGTCTTATCAAGGCTAGAGTAATACAAGTAATAGGCAATACTATCGAATAGGTTCAAGTCTTAAGTGCTGCTCATAAGTACTCAGTATAACTACTTATATAGTCCACTTATCGTTAACAATAGCCACTAGATAAGGCTTACCTTTATAGTCAGCAAAGACTAAGCGCATGGCTTGCCAATCCATTCCAGAATACTTGTCGCTACCAGGATAATAAAACTCAACAAAATCATGGTTTTTGTAAATATTAGTTAGATTATTTAAGCTGTTGCCAAAGCCTTGAAACTGGTTAATTGTAGGCGAGGTTGCTTGGTACTTACTAGCATCAACCCAAGCAGTCAGATAAGCTGGTAGCGGGGTTATATAGAGATCGCCAGTACCGTCTTGCTGTCCCCAAGTAAACTTAATTTTAGAGGCTTTAAGATACTGAGTGAATTGAGCACGGCTAAAAACCTTATCACTCTTGGGGTCGACATAAGCATACATTGAAAAGCGCACGCCACGAGTTGGATGAATTAGCGGTGCAATAGCCTGATAGTTTTTATAAGCAAGCGCTTGCTTGATATAAATCGCATCCTGCATTACTCGCTGCTGGCTAGGAGTTACCGTAGTATTGGATAAATAATCACCGCTGTCCTCAGGGCCAAAAGTCGCATAGACGCTTATAGGAGCGAGTACCAATAACAGCAAGTAGGCTTTTAAATTTAGCATAAGTCTCCTTTAACTAGAACTAGACCCAATAACCATCGGGCGCCTTGGGTAGTTCAACTAGAGTACGGCGTAACGCCTCTGACCACTGACTGCGAATAGTATTAAAATACTCATCGTTGTCATCGATACGGCGACCTTTAGGTAATTTTAGACTGTCATTTTCGTACAATAAAAAATCTATGGGCATACCTACTGATAGGTTTGAGTGAATAGTGGAGTCGAAGGACAGCATCAAAGCTCGGGCTGCATGTCTAGGATCCGTATCATAGCTTACCGACCTATCAAGGATAGGCTTACCATATTTACTCTCTCCCAATTGAAAGAACGGTGTATCCTCAGTAGCTCGAATACAGTTGCCTTCAGGATAAATTCTATACAACTCAGGAGACTGCCCTTTAATTTGTCCCCCTAGCATGAAGGAGCTAGTGAATGCGCCATCAGTGCCTGCGTTAGCTACTGATTTTGCATGATTCATAATAGAGCGCATACATTCACCGACCATTTGCGCAGCGTCAAACAAGGTAATCACTGTATTGATATTAGGCTCAGCACGCTGATCGATATCATTTTGTAATTTAGTAAAGACGGCTTGCGAGGTGGCGAGACTGCCAGCGGTCTGTAGTACTATAAAGCGCTCACCTTCGATACCATATTGATAGATCTTTTTAAAGGTTGATATATGATCAACACCAGCATTGGTACGAGTATCACTTGCGAAAACCATGCCGTCTTTTAAGCGAATAGCCGCACAATAAGTCATATAAACACCTAGTAAAGTTGTAGTTAAAAAATAATATAGCTTAAGATAATCTGGTCACTAGCACTTGACTATAAAGATTCTCATAGCCGCCACCCATCCGTACACCGCGTACTGGCGCAGTATCTAAGTAGTCGCGCCCAATAGCGACATACACATGTGAGCTGGGCCGGAATAACTGATTTGAGATGTCAAAAGTATACCAATAGCCATCTAGCCAAACCTCTGCCCAAGCGTGGCTTGCCATATGGTTTTCGGTATCATCATATAAGTAGCCTGACACATAGCGCGCTGGAATTTGTTGATCTCGTAAGCATCCTACAAACACATGAGTATGATCTTGGCATACACCAGCACTAGTGGCAAAAGACTCAGCAGCAGTAGTGCCTACATGAGTCACATCTTTGACAAAAGGCATTCTCATTATCAGCTCATTGGCCAGTTTTTTTAGACTATCATGAGTGACCGTTTTTAGATGAGGCGCTGCAAAATCTCGCATCTCCTGCGAGCATTTAGTTAATGGCGTCTGCACAGTAAATAGCAAGTAGGGCACATTATCCATATCCTCTAAGTACTCCGTTTCGGTATTGATCTCAACGATACCGGAGGCTTGCATTTGCAAGTTATTGTGCGCTTCATTACGACTTAGGGTCAACCAATCGTTACCAAAGCCGTCTTTTTGCTTGTTCGCCACTTTAGGCAGCATAACATCCCATTTATGAATAATTTGATGGGGCAGTTGCATAGGCGTCATGCGTATATACTGTACGCTGCGCTGCGCCAATTCTTCATAGTAATAGTTA
Source organism: Psychrobacter urativorans (assembly GCF_904846695.1). GTDB lineage: Bacteria > Pseudomonadota > Gammaproteobacteria > Pseudomonadales > Moraxellaceae > Psychrobacter > Psychrobacter urativorans. The sequence goes on along the minus strand of NZ_CAJHBR010000002.1, from coordinate 37,344 downwards.
GTCTGATGACTGATTTGTAATTTCATAATAACATCCTTATTTTTATAATAGGCTTAAGTTGATCACGTATCCAAATTACCCAGTCGTTAAATAGTGGCTCAATATTTAGGGTTATTTAGCATTAATAACAGCACTAGACCCCTTGGCGTAGAATAAGATTGAACTCTTTGCTAATAAGGTTGAAATCGCTAAATCGTTTAGATTTAATCATCTGATTGGTCAGACGTATTAGCTCACGCCAGCGCGTATTTTCTGGTAGCTCATTAATCCAGTGCTTAAACTGAAGGCTGACTTCTAGAGAGTTTTCATCTAATAACACTGCTCGTTCAAGTTGCTCAAAGTGGCGTCCTAATTGCCAAAAACAAGTTACTGTAGAATGCTCTTGTTTCATAGCTGCATTACAAGCATATAGCTGCAAGGTTGCCGCCCGATAAGTACCCGCACTGCTAAGTCGCTTGATCAGGTTATAGAGCTCGGCAGTATCTTTGCCAATAACCCCTTTGGCCTCTTGCACATTGGCCTCAATCGACTGCACGACATTAGGAATTATATCTTGCTCAAGATTGGCCATTATTTGTGCTTTCATAGTTTCGAGCGATGCCTCTACATCGGCATTAAAGCCCAGACAACTAACCAAATGCTGTACTTGTGATTTTTCAAGATTGCCTTTAATCAGCTGCTTCATGATGCTGTCGTAATAGTAAAGACGCTCGCCGTATCTGCCTAGCCATATCAGATGACTAGCGGTAGACAACAGTAGTATCATCGGCGCATCAATTAGATAATCATAGCCTGCCTCTATTGGCTGTAAGCGATCATAGTATTCAGGGTGGCTAGTAGTATTTTTCTCTAACAGCTTATCAGTGTTGCCAGCTTGCCTATTACTTGCGGGGCTAGCGTCTACGTTATTTTGGTTTAAATCTGTATCATCAATAACCCAAGTGTCTTTGATACCACCACCTTGAGAGGAGTTGACTACTAGTGAGCCCTCAACCATAGCTACCCGAGTCAAGCCGCCGGGCACTATATCTACTGAGCCATCACCATGACTCAAAATAAAGGGGCGTAAGTCAATATGACGTGGGGCAATACCATCGCTGACGGCAGTAGGGTTAGTCGATAGCGAAATGGTCGGCTGAGCAATAAAGCCGCTTGGATTTTCAAGCAAGCGTAAACGATAGTCTTCAATTTCTTCTTTAGTAGAAGTTGGGCCAATGAGCATACCGTAGCCCCCTGATCCTTGAGTCTCTTTTACCACTAGCTTGTCTAAATTATCGAGCACATATTTGAGCTCATCAGGCTTACGACATTGATAAGTTTCAATATTCGGTAAGATAGCTTCTTCACCTAAATAGAACTTAATCATATCGGGAACGAACGGATACAAGCTCTTATCATCAGCCACACCAGTACCAGGAGCATTGACGATAACGACATTACCAGCTCGATAGGCACTCATCAGTCCCGATACCCCTAATATAGAGTTGGACTGGAAGGCTAAAGGATCGATATAAGGATCATCAATGCGGCGATAAATCACATCAACTTGTACTTTGCCGCGAATACCTTGCATATAAACTTTGCTGTCTTCCACTACTAAGTCATAGCCATGGACTAGTGGCACATTCATCTCATGCGCCAAAAAGGCATGCTCATAATAGGCACTATTAAAGCGCCCTGGCGTTAAGATGACAATCTGGGGATCATACTTGCTGGTTGAGCTGGCAAGACATTTTTTTAATCGGTTTGGATAGTCGCTAATGCCTAGAATAGGGGTCTGCGCAAACATATCCGATAATAGGGTTTCTGAGATATTACGACTCTCGAGCATATAAGAGACACCAGAGGGCGTACGTAAGTTATCCTCTAATACGCAAAAGGTACCTGTTTCATCTCGAATCAAGTCGATACCACTGATATGGGAGTAAATAGGCTTATCAAGTTCGATGCCCATCATCCAAGGCTCATAGCAGCCGCTAGCATAGACATAGCTGGCAGGCACAACACCAGCCTTCATAATAGCTTGCTCATGATAAATATCGTGCAAAAATGCGTTGAGCGCAGTGATACGTTGTTTACAGCCTTTTTCTATCAGCTGCCACTCGCTAGCGGCGATAATACGAGGAATGATATCAAACGGAATCATACGCTCGATATTTTTGGCATCGCTATATACCGTAAAGGTAACGCCTTTGCGATAAAAGATGTTTTCGGCTTGTTCATTTAAGTGATTAAGGGCGTCAATATTGATATTATCTAGCCAATCACCTACTGCCTTGGCTACCGGACGGTATTGGCCATCGGCTATTTTTAATTCATCAAAACTCTCAAGCTTTTTGCTAGGGTGTTGCGCAGAATCGTTAGTAGCGTTTGTTTTAGTAGTAGTTACAGTGGCTTGGCTCTGCTGTTGATTGTTTTTTTCAGCAGCGCTGTTATTGGTGCTGTCTGTTGCAGACTGGCTTTGGGATTGACTCTGAGTTGATTTTTTATTCATAAATACCTCACACATCCTTGGCAAAGTTATACATTGTTATAGTAGATGAGGTTACCGCTATTTTATGCTTAATAGCGGCGACAACGTCCGTGTCCTATATTGACTATACAACGTCTATAGGGCATTACACAACAAGCGTTTGATGGTTTAAGGTTGCCACAGATACGATAAAATACAAATATATCGTGAAGAGTTAAACCACTTGTATTTTCTTATCGAATATTTATCCTAATGCTCAATTTTTTGTTTTTATAACCGCCCTATATAGAGGTTCTGAAGGGTAGGCTGATAGTGAAAGGCCTTATCCTCTACAGCATGAACCATAGCTTTGTACAAAGCGACCATATTATTTGCCTAATTATTTGCCTAAGTGAAGCCTTAAACCGTCCACTGATCATTAACGATAGCTACTAAATAACGCTTACCTTGATAGTCATCAAATACTAAGCGCATGCCACGCCAGTCCATACCGTTAGATTTTTCGCTACCTTTACGATAGAAATCAACCACATCTAAGTCTGGGTAGGTGTCGTTGATATTGTTGATCATATTGCCTCTAGACTCAAACTTATTAACGGTTATACGGGCATCATTGAACTTGCTGCCATCGACCCAAGTGTCTAAATACGTTGGTAATGGCACAATGAATAGCTCACCAGCACCGTCCAGATCACCCCAAGTAAAGCGGATTTTGGACTGCTGCAAGTACTGGGCGAATTGGGCACGACTAAAAACTTTGTCAGAATCTAGACGTACATAAGCATACATCGACAAGCGCACACCACGAGTCGGGTGAATATCATCGATGATGGCAGCATAATTGTGGCTGGCAAGCGCACGCTGGATATGTAGTGCTTGCTCAGTAAGAGTTTGCTGGCTAGTAACAGCTGGAGGTTGGGACGGAGTGGACGCGCTTTGATCGCTTATACTGGTATCAGTAGCAGGTACTGATTGACAGCCAGTAGCCAGTATTGACAACGCTATACAGCTACTAGTGGCTAGTTTATAACAAGGTGATGTTTTCATAACGATGTCCTCAAAAGCAATGGAGCGCACTAAACCTTACTAATACCATTATGCAGCGGATTAAGGAAGTAGCTATAATGTAAATAGAGCATATGAAGTTATGAATCATGGTGGGTGGATAACATTATGCAAAAATACATAGTGTATGTGTTAGTAGCAATCATTGGCACTGGAATAGCTGTTAGTGCCATAGCCAATGATGTCGAGCTGCAACAGAGACTTATGGCGATGAAAGTAGCTGCTGTCGAAAAGATGTATCAGCAAGATGTCAGTACTGAAGGTATGAATGATCCTATGGTTTTGCGGCAGTATAGCGATCCAGAGCTAAAAGCTGCATTTCAGCTTGCAGACGATTATTTCGATAGAGAACAGCTGAACTGTGGTATCGATTATGATGTGCTATGGGATTCTCAAGATCCTGATTATTCACAAAACAAACAGTTCGCTGTGACTGAGCAAGGTCTAGTTAAAGTGAGCTTAGCGCAAGGCAGCACTATTTATTATGAATTATCCTGCGATGATGATGTTTGCCAAATAGCTGATGTGGTTTTAACGAAGAATATTTCTCTAAAATCGCATTTGCTAAACAGTTGTCAGTAAAGATCGGATTAGCTAAATAATAAATGATCAGCCTAAAACTAAGACGCGGCTTGGATATTCGGCTATAAAGTATTTTGCTATCATTTAGATAATCAGCAAAGCATATTAGCTAAGAAGTAATACAGCCGTTAATTATAAGTAAGTGTCATATAAGTAGTAAAAAGCCTTATAGAATAGCTATTAGGAAACTTATAAAAACCGTTGGTTTGTTTTCGCATAATGTATATTATGTTAAATAGACAGTCCCTAACGATATTAGTGATGATGATGTCATGCTTTAGCAATCATTGGTGGCTTTTATTCTCCCTAACAAAAAGTCCACTGCTACTTTTACTTTAGGCACTGAGTAACGCTGTTTTTGGTATAACAAATAAACAGCCATCTCAGAGTTCTGCGTCACGGTTAGTTGATGCTCGAACTTCAGCTGTTGTAATGCCCCTGACTCAAGATATGATGACAATGCCCACCGAGTAGACATTAGCACACCGTCACCAGCGCTGGCTTTTTTTGCCAGCCATGGCCCATTATTCGAAATCGCTATCGCTGGGCCTGAGACATCATGCCACTGGTCATCAATAATACATAACCACGGGGTCATCCCTAATGGCGTCTTAAAATAAAGGCCCTTATGTTGTTTTAATTCTAATACATGATTCGGCACGCCATTTTTTTCCAAATAGCTAGGTGATGCGACAGGGATAAAACTGTTGTCCATAATGCGTTTTGCAATTACTCGCTCATTTGGTGCGTAACCACCGCGAATAGCAATATCAACATCATCGCGTCCAAGTGTAGATAATTCATCACTTAAGCTGACATCAAGCACAATTTGCGGATATAACGCACTAAACTCATCCAATAAAGGCAGCAATATCTTCTCACCAAAGCCCACCATCGAGCTAATCCGTAAGCGCCCCATTGGCGTTGTCTGATAGCTACGAACCGTCTCCCTACTTTGCTCTAGTTGATTTAATACCTGCTGCATATCGTTATAGTAGACCCGCCCTACTTCCGTCAGCTTAACGAGTCGAGTCGAACGCTTGAGTAATGTCGCGCCCAAGCTCTTTTCCAAATCAGACACCCGCCTTGATAATGAGGATACCGGTACATCGAACACCTTCGCCGCTTTAGTGAAGCTACCTGTTTCGACGACTTTACTAAAATATCTTATGGCCCGCAGCTGATCCAAACTCTATCTCCAGTCAAAAATAGTCATTTACTAACCTGGCAATACTTAACGATTAACTACTAATCGTTAAGTATTCTGCCTTTATTGTTGTCTTAAAAGCAATAGTGATTCATCATTTATGCTATATATCATCATATTAAAAACGGTAATAATAGGTTCAGATTAAGCATGACTACTAAAAACAAGCTTCACGTTAATGACGGAAGAATAATTTATGATTACTTTGCACGGCTTTGCCGCCAGCAATTACTACAATATAGTCAAATATGCCCGAATTTATGCAGCGTGTAAAAGCTCAGATACAAGCTACCCAATCTGGGTAATGCCGATAACAATAAAATACAACCTATATCAATAAAAGCAGTGATGCCATCCATCATTTGCAGGAGTAAAAATTATGACTGATAAAAATATCCAACTGGTTTCAACCATTAGTGATGACCATAAATTAACGCTTACCTTACAAGACATCGATATGCCACAGCCTAGCGCTGATGAAGTTGTCGTTCGCCTTGAAGCCGCACCATTGAACCCGTCTGACTTTGGGGTTATGTTCAGCATGGCTGACATGTCAACCGCTGTACAGACAGGCACTGAGCAAAACCCTATCGTGACCGCTGATGTTCCTACCAAGTTCATGCCAGCCCTCAAAACACGGGTGAATAAAGACACACCTGTGGGTAATGAAGGTGCAGGTACGGTTGTCGCAGCAGGCTCATCGCCAGCCGCCCAAGCGCTAATGGGCAAAATGGTTGCGGTGATTGGTGGCGGCACTTATCGTCAGTATCACTGCGTTAATGTAAAAAGTTGCTTAGCATTAAAAGAAGGCACAACGGCTAAACAAGGTGCTTCTTCTTTTGTGAATCCACTTACTGCATTGGCAATGGTTGAAACTATGCGTGCTGAGGGTCACAAGGCCATCATTCACGCGGCAGCAGCGTCTAGCCTTGGCCAGATGCTTAACCGTATCTGTATGGCTGATGGTATTGATTTGATCAATATCGTGCGTAAGGATGAGCAAGAACAACTATTGCGTGATATGGGCGCAAAATATGTAGTTAACTCAAGCAGCGATACATTCATTGCCGATTTAACGGCAGCGATTACCAAAACAGGCGCCACAATTTCATTCGACCCTATTGGCGGCGGTCAGTTATCCAGCGATATCCTAAACTGTATGGAAGCGGCTATCACTGCTGATGCAGAAGAATACAGCGTTTATGGTTCCACTACTTTTAAACAAGCATATATTTATGGGGCATTAGACCGTGGCCCTATCACATTGAACCGCAACTTCGGTTTTGCTTGGGGTGTAAACGGATTCTTATTGTTCAATGCACTGGGTAAACTGGGCGCTGAAACGGTCAAGTCTATGCGCAAGCGTGTAGCAGAAGAAATCACCACTACCTTTGCCAGCAGCTATACGCATGAGGTTACGCTGCAACAAGCGTTACATTTACAGTCGATCAAAGCTTATGATAAACAAGCCACTGGCGAGAAGTACTTAATCACGCCTCAGGGCTAATGATTGGTTAAAGGCAGTTACTTAAACAATGACTTTGAAATAAAAAAGCAGATATCAATTATGATGTCTGCTTTTTTTTGCTTGTTAAAAAATTATTCTACAACGGTAGGTGGTAAGTATATGGTAAATTCATTTATCGGCTCTATTAACACGCTATAAGGAGTCTTTTGCTCTGTTTCATCGACTATACCTAGATCAGATAAAAGCTTGAAATTAGCTGACTTTAGCTTTGCCGGTTTGACTTTGAGTTCTTTATGCCATACTCGATAGGTGCCTACTTTGTTGTCCCTTCGATAATAGAAGCCACACAGAGGATGCGTAAGATAAACTAATGCTGATTCAGCATCAGGAAAACCCGAAAATGCTATCTCATCGAATTCTGATTGTACTAGGTCAACGGAAGCTTCAGCCCAACTGGATGAGGTTTCCATGTGGTACTTTTCATACAGTCCGGTTGATTCGTTTAAGGAGCAATCGAAGTGTACGCTTCCATCATGCCACGGTAAATTCCATAAGTATCTAGGAATCATTAAAGTCCAAGAATCAAGCGTTGTCCCAAGAAACCATACACAACGCTCACTAGTTTCAGTATCGATAATATAAATACGATAGTTGGTTTGCCCCATGGTAAATTTTGGAAAAGGAAAAACAGCTGAAGTAAAATCAACATCGATAAAGGGTACTACTGATACTAGCCCCATATTTTTGCCATTTATTTCCACCACGTCTAGTTGAAATCGATCAGGAAACATTCCTTTGAATCTACTCTCTGGTACGGCATAGGTTATGATAGCGAAATGCTTCAAACCACAAAGAACGTCTATACCCTTTGGCTTGGGTCTCTTTGTCATAGAATCTTTTAACTTACGTGCTTCTTGCACAATATCTCCTTTATCCTGTGGTTTAGTAGTGCCATTGAATAATCTTATTGTAAACAATTGATTGTAAATATCAAAATACTGAAATCAGCGCAAGATGACATAAATACTCTGCGATAGACTATTCCTTTATTGTTGAGATAGTGTTTCTCCATCTCTTTACTTTTAGTCATTCTACGCAGCAGTATTAACAATCATCCTCAAAATAATGTACTGCAAATTTGCACAGAACAGCACTATCACCCTGATTAAGGTATTCTGTGCGAGTACAGGAGCATGGTTTTTGGTGTAAATATGCCGAAGGCCTCTATTGCCAATAGCAAACAGCACTCTTACTTTTAATCTATGTGAAGTTTATTCCTTCAAACGCCATATATATCAACAAAAAAATAGCTTACTGCTTCTTTCTGCACTACACTATAATCATCCCCAAGTGAACCTTGGGAATGATTGTGCCTTGGATCATTATATTTAAAAGGATCGCTAATTTAACTAATGAATAACAGTGTCCATATTAGTGTCCAGTAGCTATTTATGCTTGCCAAAAGGCACTTTTCAAGATTTCTAAAATGGGCGCAAAGATTATTCTAAATATCAGCATACGGATAACAGACTAACACTCACCTTGCTTATAAAGCTTACGGATATACATCATGGCTGTCGACAACTTAAATGATATTAATAAACTTGAATGCCGGGATAACGATTATTCAGTAAGTATTTCAGGTGTTGCAGGTTTAAGTGTGCGCATCTACCCAAACGGCAAAAAAGAATACTACCTTCGTTATACCCATCCACGTATCGATGGTAAGCGACCTAGAATGATGCTTGGCAAGATCAATGATATTAGTTTGTATGAGGTTAAGTATAAAGCCGAGTCCATACTCAACATGGTTGCCAAGGGTGTTGACCCTAAGGCTGTACAGCAACAACAAGTGAATAAATATGCCCATCTAAAAAACGCCACGTTTTCTGAGGTTGCCCAAGCTTGGCGAGACCACAAGACATCAAGTGGTCATAAAGGTAAATCTAACAAACTCTCATTTAGTGAGTCGACACTGGAATATTGGGATTTATGTCTAGGATATATGTGTCGCGAGATTGGCGACTTAAGAATGAACGATATCACCAGCGAGATGATATTAACGGTGTGTGAGGCTATTCAAAACAATCAAAATCAGGCAACCTTCGTGGGTGCTAGCACTCGTCTTTATACGGAAAAAGTATTTTCATTCGCTGTCGCAAGAGGATTATGCGATAAGAATGTGGCTATTGATACACGTGGCGAGCTAGCACCTGCCAGCTCAGGCAACCACTTACCAGCTATTACCAAACCTGATCAGTTTGCCACTCTCCTAAATGATATGTGCACTTTTAAAGGGGCAAATAAAATCACTTTGGAGGCAATGAATTTACTACCCTACGTGTTTGTGCGTAGTATCGATTTGCGGTCTATGCGCTGGCAGGATATAGATTGGGATAATAAGCTATGGGAGTTCTCCCCTACTAAAGGCGAAGGTCGTGAGGATATGGTATCGCAATTGGTCGTACCATTAGCCACTCAGGTGATGCAACGTTTACGCAGCATTCAATCGGATACAGGTCATAATGAATATGTGTTTGCCTCAATGCGCGCCTCAAACAATCCTTATATTAGTAAAGCGGCGCTAGTGCAAGTATTTCATAGACTTGGCTATAAAGAGGTTCAATGTGCTCATGGCTTTCGGGCATCAGCTAAAACCTTGCTTATGGAACAACCTGAGTTACGCTATTCGGATATCGTAACAGAGTTACAGCTGGGCCATAGGATAAAGGACACACATGGTGGTGCTTACAACCGATTAGATGAAATTGATACTCGAGTACGAATGATGCAAGATTGGGCTGACTATATAGATAAACTACGAGATTTTCCTAAAAAGGAACCTTAGTACTTTATATATGAGAATACGTTTAAATTGGGAGTTCGATAACTATGTTCCCTATATAGATTAATCTGCTTTCTAGATACGATTGGAAAGTTCAAAATACTATTAAATAAAATGTTGCATGACTGCGAGTCATATTGTTGCTGAGCTACCGCCTTATATAAGCTTATTATATACTCTTAGGGTATTGCTAAGCTGGCATTGTAGATAAATTTATAAACCAGCACTACTTATGTTAAAGGCAGATAAAATACCACCAAATGCCGCTTTTTTATTGGCTATAGAAAATACAACAAAGGTATACCCTAATTATGGATCTAAAACAGATTAAGGCTTTTGTTGCAATCGCTGAATTACAGAGTTTTAGTGCGGCTGCTAAGTCCACAGAGCTATCACAGCCAAGTCTCAGTCGGCTGTTAAAACAGCTGGAAGCTGATATTGGTGTCGAGCTGATTAATCGTTATCACCGACCACTACAGATGACAGAAGCGGGACTATTTTTTTATGACAAAGTAAGCGCTGTACTGACCGAGCTGTCGACTATTACTAATATGACTCAGCGGCTGGCAGCACCTAACGCAACGCTCAATATTGGCTTTGTGCCCTCAGTACTCTACGGTCTGCTGCCAGAAGTTATCGCCACCCTAAAGCAACATAGCACTAGTCGCAGTAACAACAATAGCAATAGTAATATCAATAGTTGCAATAAAGACGGTAAACCCTCGAAACTTGCCAGTACCGACTACCCTACTGATATCGAAGTCAACCTTAAGGATATCAGCTCCTACCAACAAGTTGAGGCGCTAAAATCGGGTGAGATCGACGTGGGTTTTAGCCGCTTTCCTCATCAGGATCCATGGATTCAGCAGATTTTGTTACGCCATGAGCGTTATGTAGTCGCTCTGCCAAAAGCGCATCCTCTCGCTCACACTAAAGACCAGCGTTTGATTGATTTGGTCAATAACCGCTTGATTTTATATCATCAAACGCACTTGCCAGCGCAGATAACTGACATAACCAACATAAGTGCTGGCGCTTTTACCGTTAGTACAACAGCCACTCACGATAACCAGCCAACCGTGCCCAACGCCAACCGCGCTAAGACTACAGCAGCTCATAGTGTGACTGAACCTTTGCTAAACCTGTTTGCTCAATATGGTATTACCCCATTTACCACCACTAAGGTGAGTGATTTACAAGTGGCGCTGGGGCTAGTTGCTGCTGGTGAAGGCATTACTTTAGTGCCTGCCAGCTTGCAAAACATGCGTACTGATCAGATTAGCTATCAGCGTCTGATTCACGAAAATGTTACTTCCCCTATTTATTTACATACCCTAAAAGACTTTAGCCATCCTAAGGTTCTCAACTTACTAAATGCGATTTATGAAGTTTATGAAAAGCGTGGTATTACTTATCGGCGGCAGCAGTTTATGTAAAAGCTAAGCACTCAAAACGGATAGTTGGTTTAAGCCACGAAAATAATTATTATCCTTAATTAAGTACGCTATGCTAAAGTTACCACTATTTCTCTTTATTGATAAACTTTAATCGGCAAAATTTGTAGCAAGCTCTCACAGGTCAGTGCTAGCTTGCCATATTTTATATTTGGGGTACTCATGACCACACAACGAATCAACAATTCAGATGCAACAGCTAGTGCTGCACAAGAAGGCTTTAGCTGGCGTATATTTGGGCCTGGAATTTTAATGGCGACGGCAGCTGTTGGAGGCTCACATCTCATTTCGTCCACGCAAGCCGGTGCTATTTATGGTTGGCAGTTGGCTATCATGATTATTTTAGCCAACGTTTTTAAATATCCATTCTTTCGTTTCGGTACTGACTATGTCTATGATACCGGCGAGAGCCTAATTGCTGGCTATGCCAAACGCTCAAAAGCCTATCTTTGGATTTACTTTATTCTCTCGATTCTGTCGGCGGTGATTAGTACGGGCGCCGTATCCTTAATTGCTGCGGTGATCTTAGGCTTTATGCTACCTGCCTCTATTGGCTTATCAACGATTGCTTTGGCACTGATAGTAACTGCGGTATGCTGGGTGTTTTTGATAGCGGGTCACTATAAGCTGCTTGATGGGCTGACCAAATGGATTATGCTTGCCTTGACGGCGGCAACCTTAGCAGCGGTAATTATTGCTGCTGGCAAGCCAACAGTAGTGACTCCAGATTTTGTTGCTGCTTCTCCTTGGAACTTAGCGACCTTGGGTTTCATTGTAGCGCTAATGGGCTGGATGCCAGCGCCACTTGAGTTCGCGGCAATTACCTCTATGTGGACTTCAGCTAAGAGAAAAGCTGATAATACAACTAAGCGTCAAGGGCTGCTTGATTTCAACGTTGGCTATGCGATCTCTGCTATTTTGGCGTTGTTCTTTTTAGCATTGGGGGTATTTGTACAGTACGGCTCGGGTCAAGAGATTCAGATTGCTGGTGGCGCTTATATCGACCAGCTTATTAGCATGTATACGAATACTATCGGTGAATGGTCCCGCCTATTAGTCGCCTTCGTGGCCTTTATGTGCATGTTCGGTACTACGATTACTTGTGCAGATGGTTATGGACGTGCCAATGCCGAGTGCTGGCGCTTGCTAAAAGGTGAAAGTGAGATTAATAAAAAACAAGTCGCCTTTTGGACCACTTACGCTGTCGGTGGCGGCTTGGTTATCATTAGTTTCTTCGCAGGACAGTTAGGGACTATGCTGAAATTCGCTATGATATCTGCCTTTGTGTCGGCACCTATTTTTGGTTGGCTTAACTATTCATTGGTTAAGAGCCATCAAAAACTATCACCCGGTATGAATGCTCTATCGATTGCTGGCTTGATATTCTTAGGCGGTTTTGCACTATTGTTCTTAGCCAATCTTGCTGGGCTATTCGGTTAACATTATCTGTTTCAGACCTCATTTAGCAATATTAAAAGTAATAACATAGTATTAATCAAAGCCCTTATACCTTAGCTATAGGGGCTTTTTTATTTACCTAATTACCAATTACTGATTAATGGTCTTGGCATTAGTAATATTAATATTAGTAGACAGCCCCTCTAAGCCTCTATAGATACACGAGGGTTAATTGTAACCAGATGTAAATATTATCTAACTATTATTCCCTGCATTTTGGTCGTTATGAATAACGCAGACATTAAACAACTGTTTTATAGATATAATTATTCATAAAACGGATAGATTAAATTTTTTTAAATAGCTAATATTTATTAACTAAACAATAGCCCTTTAATAGCTCTTTAAAAGTGCTTGGATTATCTATAGTCTAAAGGTATTCAGGCATTGTACAAATACCCTACGCCGAGCCTACTTTATCGTTGTATTAAAAACATACCGTATTAAAAAAATTTATATTAAAACCAGCTAAGGATTATAAAATGACTTCAATTTCAGCAGGCGCGCGCTTTCGTAATGCCATGCAACAGCAAAACACTAACAACCAACCATTACAAATAGTCGGTACTATCAATGCTTATACGGCTATGATGGCCACTCAAGCTGGTCATAAAGCTATATATCTTTCTGGTGCTGGCGTAGCCAATGCTTCATTTGGTCTACCAGACTTAGGGATGACTAGCCTAGATAATGTATTAGAGGATGCTCGTCGTATTACTGACGCGGTCGACACACCTTTACTAGTAGATATCGATACTGGCTTTGGTGGTGCGTTTAATATCGCTCAAACCATTCGCAAAATGGAAAAAGCTGGGGTTGCAGCCGTGCATATCGAAGACCAAGTAGCTCAGAAGCGCTGTGGTCATCGCCCTAATAAAGAAATCGTTAGTATCGCTGAGATGGTCGATCGCCTAAAAGCAGCTATGGATGCCAAAACTGACGAGAATTTTGTAGTTATGGCCCGTACTGACGCTTTATCGGTTGAAGGGTTAGATGCTGCGGTTGAACGTGCACTGGCCTTTCAAGAAGCGGGCGCGGATATGATCTTTGCTGAAGCTTTGACTGATATCGAGATGTATCGCAAGTTCACTGATGTGTTAGATATTCCAGTACTAGCTAACATGACGGAATTTGGTCAGACGGATCTTTATACTACTGAGCAGCTACAAGGCGTTGGTGTTGATATGGTGTTATATCCATTGTCAGCCTTTCGAGCGATGAACAAAGCCGCCTTGAACGTCTATCAGCATATTCTCTCTGATGGCACACAAGACAAAGTCGTCGATACTATGCAAACCCGTATGGAGCTTTATGATTTCTTAAACTATCATGAGTTCGAGCAAACTTTAGACAAACTATTTGCCGATAATAAATAAACGACTCATTTTACTAGCAGCAGTCTACTAGTAGCAGTAAACCGTACTATTCAAGCGCTGATTTAATCATAGACGACCGTACTCAGCGCTTGATCTAACAGCAAGTAACCGTTTTTACTTACCCTAAGCTACCAACAAAAGGAATTTACTATGGCAGCACAAAACCAATCAGCAAAAGTATTGTCAGGCGCAGGTCTTCGTGGTCAAGTCGCAGGCAAAACAGCATTATCTACAGTCGGAAAATCAGGCTCTGGTCTGACTTATCGTGGTTACGATGTCTCAGAGCTGGCAGACAAGTGCATCTTTGAAGAAGTCGCTTATCTATTGCTATACGGCAATCTACCGACTCAAAGCGAGCTTGATGCTTATCAAACTAAGCTTAAAAAGCTACGTGGCCTACCACAGCCGTTAAAAGACGTGCTTGAGCGTATCCCTGCTGATGCGCATCCGATGGATGTATTGCGTACTGGTTGCTCTATGCTAGGTAACCTTGAGACTGAAATGGATTTTGCCGAAGAGAACGATCAAGCTGATCGTATGCTAGCGGTTTTCCCTTCTATTATTAACTACTGGTATCGCTTCACTCATGACAATGAGCGTATCGAAACTGAGACTGATGATGACACTATCGGTGGTCATTTCCTACATCTGCTCAAAGGTGAAAAGCCAAACGAGCTGCACGAAAAGGTTATGAACGTCTCTTTGATTCTTTATGCTGAGCATGAGTTCAATGCTTCAACCTTTACTGCTCGTGTCTGTGCTTCTACTTTATCTGACATTCATTCTTGTATCACTGGTGCCATTGGTTCGCTACGAGGTCACTTGCATGGCGGTGCTAATGAGGCAGCAATGGATATGATTGCTGGCTTTAACTCAGCAGATGAAGCAGAAACAGAAATGATGGCTATGCTGGCGCGTAAAGATAAGATTATGGGTTTTGGTCATGCGATTTATAGCGAATCAGATCCACGTAACGTGGTCATCAAGGGCTGGGCTGAGAAACTAGCAGCAGACGTTGGTGATGAGGTGCTCTACCCTGTATCGGTACGCTGTGAAGAAGTCATGTGGCGTGAGAAAAAACTGTTCTGTAACGCAGATTTCTTCCACGCGTCAGCCTATCACTTCATGGGTATTCCAACTAAGTTGTTCACGCCAATCTTTGTCTGCTCGCGCCTAACAGGTTGGGCCTCGCATGTGTTTGAACAGCGGGCTAATAACCGTATCATTCGCCCAAGTGCCGAGTATATCGGTGAAGAATTACGTTCTGTGCCTGATATCAGTGCGCGTTAAGATACATCTAAAAAGCTTAGGTCTTTCTTATCTTTATCATTTTGATAAGAGAGATCTAAACTTAATGTTTTTTCTAAAGTGGATAATGATGATAGAGTTTGTAAAGACATCAATAATGTTAGGAGTTATAAGTTTAAGTGTTTTTACCTTAATACCTGCTAACGCTACTACTGATTTGACGAGCTTATTTCAAGTATACGAAGAAGCTTGTGGTGATTCAATAGGAGAAAAATCAGAGTTATCGGCTGATCGATATAACAATTTTAAAAACAGTTTTATTGGTCATAATGAATCATATACCAAAGGTGAATATGAAGGTACTCGATTCTTTTTAAGAAAAAATTATATTATTCCTAGTGAATATCAAAAAGCAATTGACTCAGTCACCATTAAAAAAGGCGACAAAGATAATAAGAACAGCGTTACCTACACAGTTAAATTTAAAGAAGCTAGCTATCGCAAAATTCCTTTATCTCACCTAAACATATATCTAGTTCCAAACTCTGATCACTTTTATGATGAGGTCTTTTTTAAAAGTTCTTTTCGAGGATTAGAGCCGCAATTTAAGCATATAGAATACAACGATGATGAATGGTATGGGGATGCAGTCGTTGGTGCATCTTTTAATTATAAAGAAAAATCTATTCTATGTGACAGTATTTCAGGAAGTTATAAACAATAAATATAACTCTTTATTTTATACCCATTTCAACCAGCCAATAGCCAAAGGTGACTTATGGACAACGCTCTAGTACAACCGATGAACGATCACTTCAAAAAGCCTTTACCTGATACCGAGCTGCATTATTTTGATACTCGCGAAGCCGTTGAAAATATTCAGGCTGGCGCGTATGACAAGCTCCCGTTTTGCTCAAAGGTATTGTGCGAAAACTTAGTGCGTCGTTGCCCACCAGAGGATCTAACCGCTGCGCTAAAACAACATATCGAAGGTAAGCAAGACCTTGATTTTCCTTGGTATCCTGCTCGTGTCGTTTGTCATGATATCTTAGGTCAAACAGCCTTTGTTGATTTAGCGGGCCTACGGGATGCTATCGCTGAGCAAGGGGGCGATCCATCAAAAGTCAATCCTATCGTACCAACGCAATTGATCGTTGACCACTCCTTAGCTGTTGAACATGCGGGCTTTGAAGAAGATGCTTTTGAAAAAAACCGAGCTATCGAAGAGCGTCGTAACGATGACCGCTTTCACTTTATCAACTGGTGCCAGTATGCCTTTGATAACGTCAACGTCGTGCCACCCGGTAATGGCATTATGCATCAAATCAACTTAGAGAAAATGTCGCCAGTAGTGCAAGTGGTACAGAACAAAGCCGGTCAACAGGTTGCCTTCGCTGATACCCTAGTCGGTACTGATAGTCATACGCCTATGGTCGATGCCTTAGGGGTGATCTCTATCGGTGTTGGGGGCTTAGAAGCTGAAAGCGTGATGCTTGGTAATCCGTCATATATGCGACTACCGGATTATGTTGGTGTGAAACTCACCGGTAAATTGCAAAAAGGCATAACGGGTACCGATTTAGTACTCGCGATGACCGAATTCTTACGTGATGCTGGAGTGGTTTCGACTTATATCGAATTCTTCGGTGAAGGTGCCCGCCAGCTCAGCGTTGGTGATCGTGCTTCTATCTCCAACATGACCCCTGAATATGGCGCGACCGCAGCGATGTTCTATATCGATGAGCAAACCATCGATTATTTACGCTTGACTGGTCGTAGCGAAGCACAAATCAAACTAGTCGAGCAGTATGCTAAGCAAACTGGCCTATGGGCTGATGGTATGGAAAAAGCCGAATACGCCCGTGTGCTTGAGTTTGATTTGTCAGCAGTAGTACGGAATATGGCCGGTCCCTCGCGTCCACATGCTCGCGTATCGACGACCGACTTAGTCGCCAAAGGTATCGCCCACGGCGCTGATGAAAAACTACCAGAGCCAAAAGACGGTATGATGCCCGACGGCGCGGTTATTATTGCCGCTATCACTAGCTGTACTAACACCTCCAACCCACGCAATATGGTAGCTGCTGGACTAGTGGCTCGTAATGCTAATGAAAAAGGTCTATTGCGTAAGCCTTGGGTGAAGTCCTCTTTAGCCCCTGGTTCTAAGACCGTAAAAATGTATCTAGAAGAAGCTGGTCTGATGTCTGAGCTGCAACAGATTGGCTTTGATGTAGTCGGCTTTGCTTGTACGACGTGTAATGGTATGAGTGGCGCCCTCGACCCGGATATCGAAAAAGAAATTATCGATAATGACTTGTTTACTACTGCGGTATTATCGGGTAACCGTAACTTCGATGGTCGTATCCATCCTTATGCTAAGCAAGCGTTCTTAGCATCACCGCCCTTGGTTATTGCTTATGCTATCGCTGGTAATATTCGCTTCGATATCGAAAAAGACTCATTAGGCCAAGACCAAAACGGTAATGATGTTTATCTAAAAGACATCTGGTTCGATGATGATGAAGTTGATGCTATCGTTGCCGCAGCCGTGAAACCCGAACAGTTCAATGCGGTGTATATACCGATGTTCGATGAAGCCAAAAAAGATACAGGCAAAGCTTTAAGCCCACTATACAACTGGCGTGAGCAAACCACTTATATCCGTCGTCCGCCGTATTGGGAAGGCAAAATGGCAGCGATGAATAAGCTAAAAGGCATGCGTCCATTAGCGGTGCTTGGTGATAACATCACCACCGACCATTTGTCACCGTCGAATGCTATCTTAGGGGATTCAGCGGCTGGCGAGTATCTTGACACTATGGGTCTACCGTCTGAGGACTATAACTCTTATGCCACCCATCGCGGTGATCACTTAACGGCTCAACGTGCTACTTTTGCCAATCCAAAACTGCTTAATGAAATGGTACGTGATGGCAGTGATAATAAGAGCGGTGATGTTATTCAAGGCTCGCTAGCTCGCGTTGAGCCCGAAGGTCAAGTTATGCGTATGTGGGAAGCCATTGAAACCTATATGAACCGTAATCAGCCGCTTATCATTATCGCAGGTGATGGCTATGGTCAAGGCTCAAGCCGTGACTGGGCTGCTAAAGGCGTGCGTTTAGCCGGGGTGGAAGTAGTGGTCGCTGAGGACTTTGAGCGCATTCACCGTCAAAACTTAGTCGGTATGGGTGCTCTACCATTACAGTTCGAAAAAGGCGTTACGCGCAATACGCTTAATATCGACGGTACCGAAGTATTTGATGTGACCGGTGAAGTATCTGCTGGCGGTATGATGACGCTAGTGATTAACCGTACTGACGGCAGCAAAACGGAAGTGCCTATCATCTGCCGTTTAGATACTGCTGATGAAGTGAAGATGTATAACGCTGGCGGTATGCTGCAGCGCTTTGCTAAAGAGTTTATCGATGGTACGTTAGATATTGCGTAATCATCATAAGTTCTGAGTAAGAAAAGAGCCGATGTTGTGTAGTTTATATAGCATCGGTTTTTTTACATTTATTGATATACTTTTATATATAGCGTAACATGTACTGTTTATTGTACAATTGCTAGAGATTATTATGAGAGTTGTTAGTTTTTCAGAAGCTAGAAAGCATTTGAAGTCGGTTTTAGATGCTGTCAATGACGATGCCAATGCCACTATCGTGACTCGTCGTGATGCCGATGATGCCGTCGTGATGTCACTTGATTATTATAATAGCTTGATGGAAACCGTCTATTTATTGAGGTCCCCTGCTAACGCTACTCACTTAGCAGAGTCTATTGCTCAATATCAAGCGGGCAAAACGGTAGTACGTGAATTAGTTGCTGATACTGATATAAGTACTGAAACCGATACTGAAGACGTTTAATATTACAAGGCAGGGTTATGAGCGAACAATTAGCGTGGACGGATGCTGCTTGCAAAGACTATTTATACTGGCAGACGCAAGACAAAAAAACACTCAAACGTATTAACAAGTTAATTATAGAATGTAAACGAAGTCCTTTTGCAGGCATTGGTAAGCCTGAAGCTTTAAAAGAAAATTTGTCAAGGTTTTGGTCGCGACGTATTGATGATGCCAATCGCTTGGTATACGCCGTTGATGAGAATCACTTGACTATTATTTCTTGTCGTTATCATTATTAGATTTTTCATTAGGAATGACAGTAAGAAAAAGTAATTCTCACTTTATCCAAACTTATAAGGTTCAATCCTACCAGCAGCAACTTGTGCTTGTGCAATTAATAGTTGTCTAACAAACTCATAGAATAAATCAGGATTGTCTTGCATGATTTGTTGAGTTTTAGCCGAATTTTTATTTAGCTTTATATCTTTTGTCATAATCATATCTATTTTTAGCTAATGAATGTCATTCCATACTACCAATAAATTTGTCAGTAAACCTTGAAGATTCAATATTATATAAAGGACTAATTATAATGACCCAACCAAAATTCGCCCCGCAAATCTCTGTCCCTGCTACTTATATGCGGGGTGGCACCTCAAAAGGCACGTTTTTTAAACTATCTGACTTACCTGAGCGTTGCCAAGTGGCTGGCGAGGCTCGTGATAAGTTTTTGCTACGGGTTATCGGTAGCCCTGACCCTTACGGTAAGCAAATCGATGGCTTGGGTAATGGTAGCTCAAGTACTTCTAAGACGGTGATCTTGTCCAAGTCAGAAAACAATGATCACGATGTCAATTACCTGTTTGGCCAAGTCAATATCGCCAAGCCAATGATAGATTGGGCAGGCAACTGCGGTAATTTGACGGCGGCGGTTGGTGCTTGTGCTATTAATATGGGTTTAGTCGCTGCGCAAAAAATCGCTGACAGTGCCACTAGCGGTATCTGTGAAGTGCGGATTTGGCAGCAGAACATCGGTAAGACCATTATCGCTCATGTGCCTGTCTATCTAGATGAGCAAGGTAATGTGCAAGTGCAAGAGACGGGTGATTTCGAATTAGATGGGGTGACTTTCCCAGCGGCTGAAGTGAAGATCGAATTTATTGATCCGGTAGACTCATCAAGCGCTATGTTCCCAACAAACAATCTAGTAGATGACTTTGATGTCTCTGGCTGTGGTTTAAGTGCCGATAGTGTCAAAGCGACTTTTATTAGCGCGGGTATCCCGACCATTTTTCTTAAGGCTGAAGACTTAGGATTAACCGGTACTGAGCTGCAAAGTGAGGTTAATAGTGACAGCCAGCTACTAGCTAAGCTTGAGACCATTCGTGCGCTAGGCGGTGTCGCTATGGGATTGTTTAAAGACGTCACTGAGGCGCAAAGCAGTCAGCATATCCCCAAAATTGCTTGGGTGGCACCTGCTGCCAGCTATACGGCATCTAGTGGTAGCAACGTTTCTGCCAACGATATTAATCTAGTAGTACGGGCGATGAGTATGGGTCAATTGCATCATGCTATGATGGGCACCGCAGCAGTAGCCATCGCCGCCGCCGCTACTACGCAAGGCACGCTAGTTAACCAAGCAGCGGGCGCTGGCGAGCTTAACGAAGTGCGTTTTGGTCATCCCTCAGGTACGCTACTAGTTGGTGGTAAGACTGAGCAAGTCGATGGACGCTGGCAAGCCAAAAAAGTATCGATGAGCCGCTCGGCACGACGTATTATGGTCGGTGAAGTCTTTGTCGCAGCGGATGCTTTTTAGCTTTTGCTTTTAGCTGTACATAACTGGACCTAACTATGCATAGCTATGGGTAACATTTTAAATCCGCTTGATTAATCTAATAGCTACTACCATAAAGGGATTGCCAATAAGCGGTCCCTTTATAGCTTATTAGTCCTAGACCGTTTTTTAGCTTAAAATTATTGTTTAAGAGCCGCTATTACTTGCTCATTATAGGGGCTATATTGAGTAGCTCATGTTACCTACTAGCCTTATGGCTATATTTTCGGAAAAAATTATAGGATAATACTATTGACCATCAAGCTGGTTATTGACCATTTTCGGGTTTTAGCTCGCTAGTTATTTACTAGCACTATGCCCCATCAGCGCTAGCCCCTATTTAAATACTGAGATTTGTACACCCAACGCTATGCCAACAACCCCTGAACTTAGCAAATCACCATTCGATAAAAAGCCGCCAGTCAAAAAGACTGAGCGTAGGGCTTTATTATTGGATATCCTCAAAAAGCTGGCAGTATTTGCCGCTCCGTATAAAACCTTAATTATTCTGACTTTAGTACTAACAGTGCTTGGCTCTTTTACAGCGCAGGTCAACGCTTTTGTATTGCGCTATACCGTCGATACCTTGACTGAGATTTCTACTCTTGCCGATCCTTGGCAAGCTGGCGTGCGTATGCTGGGTATCATCAGCGTGGTGCTATTGACTAAGGAGGTGCTAGCAATATTTGTGTCCTTTGGTCAGCGCTATTTCGGTGAAAAGATTCGGATTAACCTATCACGCGACTTATCTCAAAAGATAATCGAGCGCATTCTTACCTATCGGATGGCGTTTTATACTAGTAGTGAAAATGACAGTGGTAAATTGCAGACTCGTATTGATATGGGGGTTAGTAGCCTAACCAGTCTTGTGCAAAACTTCTTTATCGATATGCTCCCCCTATTTGCTAGCGCTATCGTCTCGCTTGTTATCATGTTTTTAACCAACATTTGGGTAGGCTTGGTCGGTCTTATTATTATTCCAATCTATTTTTTCATTAGTCAAAAACAAGCGCAGCGTCTACAAGGCTTTCGCCGAGAAATGCGTGGCTTTCGAGAAGCTAAAAGCGGTTTAGTCATTTCTTTAATTAATTCAATAAGCGTAGTCAAATCTTTCGTTCGTGAGTCAATTGAAGCCGATAAGCATCTAAAAATTCAAAAAGAGATGACGGATAATCAGCTTAGAATCCGCAGCATTGGCTTTATTTATGATGCCATTAAAACCTTTATTGAGCAGATCGGGGTAGTCGTTATCATCCTACTGACCGCCTACTTTGTATTAAAGGGTGAGATGACTATCGGCATGATTTTATTTCATGTACTGCTCTTTCAAAACGTCGCCGCCCCTATTCGTCAATTACATCGTATCTATGACCAAATCAATAACGCCTTAACTTATGCTGAAGGGTTCTTTGAGATATTAGAAGATGATGAGCAAGTCGAAACTATAGAGGGCATGAGTGGTAAGGGTCTTAAAGGCCATATCGAGCTAAAACATGTTAATTTTACTTATCCTAATGGCACTCAAGCGCTAAAAGATGTCAGCTTTACTATCAAACCTAATCGTATTACCGCCTTGGTAGGCTTAAGTGGCGCTGGCAAGAGTACCATTATCAGCTTGCTGGTTAAGTTCTATCAACCGGATTCTGGTACTATCTGCTTAGATGGTCATGATCTAGCAGATTGTGATACTCATGAATTGCGCCAACGTATTGGCTTAGTGCTACAAAGCAATCATATTTTTTCAGGCACTATCAGCGAAAATATCCGCTATGGTGATATTGATGCGAGCGATGATGATATTATTATCGCTGCCAAAAAAGCCTCTATTCATGACCAAATCATGCAATTACCTAACGGTTATATGAGTACCGCAAAGTCACTATCGGGTGGGCAACAGCAGCGTATCGCCTTGGCTCGAATGTTTTTAAAAGATCCCCCGATCGTGTTTCTTGATGAGCCTACTGCTAGTCTAGATGCTATCGCTAGTCAGCAAGTCAAAAAAAGCTTAGATTTGATCAAAAAGGATCGGACGGTAATTATGGTCTCGCATAATATCGCTCAGATTATCGATGCTGATGACTTAGTAGTGATCGAAGATGGCCGAGTGGTCGAGACAGGTACTCATGAAGAGCTATACAGCAAGCGTGGTAAGTACTATGAAATCTTTAGCGCTATGTCTGATAGCCTAAACTTAGATAAAATCAGCCAAACCTTAAATAGTTAATCTATGCTTAAGGCATAAACATAAACATAAGCATAAGCATAAGCATATGTACCCTATCGTTTATGGCGCTATAATAGTTATCGACAGATTTTAGAGCCTTTTATTGTTGTTTACGGTTGTTTACCTTATAGCCGTAGCGTTTAACAGATCAAAATTTTTTAGTAGCCCTACACCCTATCTTTCCATTGCTAAAAGCCCGCTAATTATGACTTGTGAATTTTCTCTAAAAACCTTTGATGAGCTGACTTCAGTTGATATCTATCACATCCTAAAAGCACGTTCGCAAGTGTTCGTAGTGGAACAAAACTGCCCTTATCAGGATATGGACGAGCTTGATTTTGATTGTCTGCATTTGATCGCCCATAACAACGAAGCCTTAGTGGGCTATTGCCGAATTATTCCGCCTGAGTTCAATAGAATGAAGTCTAACTTGTCGGTGGATAATAATCCAAGGGCAGCGGCGTCTATGCCAGCGATTGGTCGAGTGCTAGTGTTAGCGCAGTATCGTAGTCAGGGCTTGGCTCGGCAAATAATGACTGAGGCTATTAAGTACTGCCGCAAAAAATACGGTAAAAAGCCCATTATTATCTCAGCGCAGACTTATTTGATTGATTTTTATCAGTCGTTAGGCTTCGTTCCTGAAGGTGCGTATTATCTAGAAGATGGCATTGAACACGTCAAGATGGTATTAAACATCACTAAAAAAACCAAAGTAAAGAAACAAGGTTCCGATACCTCTAAGGCCTCCACAATATTAGGAATTCTGCTGCTGATATTAAGCGTGTCATTCATCGCAGGGCTTATATATTTGATGATTTAGTGTGCAGGTTTAGTTTGATGAGCTGAGCCGCCAGTTTTACTATTTTATATAGCGTGTTTATTGAACGTATACTTTATTAACAATGAGAACCCAAAGCTATGGCAACTACTAGCAGTGAGCAGCAAAAGCCTTTCCCCTCTTTAACTATGCCAACAGTATTATGGCAATTATCTGCATTTGCTGAGTTAACGGGCTATCAGGTTTACCATATTATCCAAGCCCGTGAACAAGTCTTTGTAAAAGATCAAAACTGCTCCTATGTTGATGCCGATGGTGTTGACTTTGCAGCACTGCATTTGTGCGCTTATCAACAGCAGGCTGCCAATAGCTCAAGTAGTAACACAAACCTTGAATTACAGCTACTGGCTTATTGTCGCATAATTCCGCCAACCGTTACTGCTGACGGCTTTCCCCATATTGGACGGGTATTAGTTTTAGCGGACTATCGCGGTCATGGGCTGGCACGTCAATTGATGCTAAAAGCTATCGATTACTGTCATAATCAGTTCTGTAACCAGCCTATTCATATCTCAGCACAAACTTATTTGATTGAATTTTATCAAACATTAGGGTTTGTCTGTATAGGCGATGTCTATAGCAATGATAGTATCGAGCACGTCAACATGGTTCTAGCGGCACTTTAACGGCAAAGGCTGCTTTAGTGGCCTTAAGTCTCTTCCACTCTGAGTATGGTTTATGCTCATTATCTTACGGTTTGGTCTCTCACAGCCCAGCCCCTTATAGCCTAGTCTTTTACACTACGTCACTGTCGCTCGATGTTGAGTATGCTATTTTTAATTAAGCTATAGCCCTTTCAAAATAAATAGAATCGTTTTTTCTGCCGTATTTTATTGTTTTAAATTGAATCGACTATATGCTTTTAAATAACGGTTAAAGATGGCCGTCATAGCGGTTATCACCACTCATGGATGAGGAGATGACTATGTCAACTATATCAAGCGCTACTGTTGAGAGTAATGTGCGTCCGGAATATGATTTAGAGATTCAAAAAATCGCTGATTATGTCATCAATTACTCTATAGATAACGACTCACCCAATAGCGCTGATGCTTGGCAAACGGCGCGCTATTGTCTAATGGATACTATCGGCTGTGGTCTGCTAGCGCTGCGTTTTCCTGAATGTACTAAGCACTTGGGGCCAAATTGTGCCGATCAGATTACTCCTAATGGCTCGCGCGTCCCGGGCACCTCTTATCGACTAGATCCAGTAAAAGCGGCTTTTGATATTGGCTGTATCGTGCGCTGGCTAGACTATAACGATACTTGGCTAGCGGCCGAATGGGGTCATCCTTCAGACAATCTAGGTGGTATCTTAGCCGTAGCCGACTTTATCAGTCAGCAAAATATCAGCAAAGGCCACAGCCCGCTTAAAATGCGTGATGTATTAGAGGCTATGATTATGGCGCATGAGATCCAAGGGGTGATTGCGCTAGAGAACTCCTTTAATCGAGTAGGTCTCGATCACGTGTTCTTAGTCAAGCTGGCCTCGACTGCTGTCGTTGCCAAACTCTATAACTTACCACCGGAGCGTATCATGGCCGCTATCTCGCAAGCACTAGTCGATGGTCAAGCGTTACGTACTTACCGTCATGCTCCTAATGCTGGCAGCCGTAAGTCTTGGGCCGCAGGCGATGCCACTAGTCGAGCGGTGCGCTTAGTAGATATCACTAGTCGAGGTGAGATGGGTATCCCAGGTGCGTTATCTGCGCCGCAGTGGGGGTTTTATGATGTGCTATTTAGCCATACCAATAAAGACTTAGCGACTAAGCCTGAAGCGGAGCGGCGCTTTAGTTTTCAGCGCGAGTTCGGCAGTTATGTGATGGAAAACATTCTCTTTAAATTAAGCTTCCCTGCGGAGTTTCATGCACAAACCGCTTGTGAGGCGGCGGTGATCCTCTATCCGCAAGTAGAAGATAGAATCGATGAGATCGACAAGATAGTATTGACAACTCATGAGTCAGCGATTCGTATTATTTCTAAAAAAGGGACTTTAAATAACCCAGCAGATCGTGACCACTGTTTGCAGTATATGGTAGCCGTAGCCCTGTTAACCGGTGATCTGATGGCGGAGAATTACGAAGATGACTACCATGCTCAGCATCACTTATTAATAGATGCGCTGCGCCGCAAAATGCAGGTTATCGAAGATGAGGACTACTCTAAAGACTATCATGATCCTAATAAGCGCTCGATTGCTAATGCTATCCAAGTATTCTTTACCGATGGCAGCAGCACCGACAAAGTAGCTATTGAGTACCCAATCGGTCATAAACGCCGGCGCAGTGAAGGTATTCCAGTTTTGCAGGCCAAGTTCCAGTCCAGTTTAGCTACTCGATTCGTTGAAGGGCGTTGTCAGGAGATCATCGCTTTATGCGACGATCAAGTTGCTTTAGAGCAAACCCCAGTAAATGAGTTTATGGACAAGTTTGTGATCAACTAGTTGGTTTTAAATCAGATATAGCCAAGCGCTAATTTATTCAACATCTATAGAGATTTAAGGCTAATAAAAAGTTGATAATAAAATAAAAAGGGTGTGCTTTATTAAAAGCAGACCCTTTATAGATTAAACATTACACATTAAACATAGCCAATAACTATCCTACCAAGGTATTGATTCCCCTGCCCAATCGACAAAACTTCCCGATTGAGCAGCGCTCATGCCCGACAATACCTCTAGCAAACAATCAGCGCTGTAGGCTGGCGAGAAAAGATGACCTTCCGCTACGTTCGCTTGAAACGGTGCCGACAGCTGAGTATTGACCGTACCCGGCTGCATCACTACTACGCAAGTCTGCTTTAAGGCGCGCCCCCATTCGATGCTTAAGTTCTTCATACCCATATTCAGTGCCGCTTTACTCATGCGATAGCTGTACCAGCCGCCCACTTGATTGTCGCTAATACTACCGACTCGCGCCGATATAGTGGCAAAAATAGCTGGCTGCTCATCGCTACGTGCAGCTTTGGCTAGTAGCGGCTTGATATGTTTAGCAATAAGCAGTCCGGCTAAGGCATTGATCTGCATGTTTTGTAAAAAGAAATCGGTCTCAACTTGTCTAAGAGCTTTTTCTGGTTGCGCCTGTTCAGTATGCAATAGTCCAACACAGTTCACTACCCAATCAAGATGATCACTGTGTTGCTTAATCTGCTCGATTGCCTGCTTGATGCTATCCTCGCTACCCACGTCCATCGGTAGCCATTGCAGATTATCCGCTTCGATCTCCGGCACACTATTATGGTAAGTGGCAAATACTCGAATACCAGCCCTAGCACCTTGCTCATTAGCAGTGGCTTCTATCAGTTGCTCGACCATAGCTCGACCGATACCACCAGTACCACCGATAATCAGATAGGTTTTATTATTAGTATTAATCATAATGATTTCCTTATTAACGATAGGTTAGTAGTTGCTGGGTTGTGGTAATTATAAGGTTATTGCTTATCATTCTTTAAGCGGTCTAACAGCGCTAGCTGCTGATGCATAGCAAAAAACCTATAACTGAGCTTGCTTCTATTACCATAGCAAACCCTTGTACATATTGATGTTGTTTGCCCGTTGGTTATGTAGCTCACTTAGACTATTAATACAAAATAGATGAATAGCAGGCTGATAACTAAAGCTACGGCCAATAAAAAAGCCGCCTTAAAAGGCGACTCTTTATCTAAAATACTAGAGATGTGGTCATTAAATCCATTAATGAGCGGACTCTTTGGGCGCTATTGGCACCTCATTATTATCCACATCAAATAGTTTACCTTCGCTAAAGTAATCACCTTCTGTCAAATCTAATATGACATCTTGGCGTACTGAGCGCGGCTCTGTACCAGCGGCGAATACCGACTGATTCTCTGAATTACCAATTTTAAGATGGTTGAACAATAAGTTTAGAGCAATAGCCATGATCGCAGTAGAGCTGATACCTGAATGGAAAATAGTAGCGAACCAGTCTGGGAATTGATCATAGAATGCAGGAGCCGCGATCGGCAACATACCAAAGCCGATGGAAGTGGCAACAATGATTAAGTTCATGTTATTAGTATAGCTAACTTGCGCTAGGGTACGGATACCACTAGCCGCTACTGTACCGAATAGAACGATACCAGCGCCGCCTAGTACCGCAGTAGGAACAGTAGCAATCACACGTCCCATCAACGGCATCAAGCCTAATACTACCAAGATAACACCAGCAGCAGCAACTACAAAACGACTCTTAACGTTAGTAACCGCAACTAAGCCAACGTTTTGTGCAAAAGCACTTTGAGTGAATGAGCCGAACATTGGCGCAACGATACTTGAAACCATATCAGCACGTAGGCCATCGCCTAGACGTTTTGAATCGATCTTAGTGTCAATGATGTCACCAACCGCTAGGATATCTGCTGAAGTTTCTACTAAGATCACTAGGACTACAATGAACATAGAGATGATAGCAGCAAGCTCAAAGGTAGGAGCACCAAAATGGAATGGCGTAGGGAAAGCAAAGATAGGGCCGGTCATAACATTAGAGAAATCAACCATACCTACTGCCCAAGCGGCAACAGTACCAATAACCATCGCTAGCAATATCGATAAGCGACTGATGGCTGCGTTACCCAATTTGCTCAATAGTAATACTAAAGCTAGGGTAAACGCTGCTAAGCCGATGTTAGCCATACTACCGAAGTCAGGGGCCTTGCTATTACCACCCATAGCCCAACGTGCCGCTACGGGCATCAAAGTTAGACCAATAGTGGTAATAACCGCACCAGTAACCAATGGCGGAAAGAACTTGATAATCTTGGAGAAGATTGGCGTAATTAAAAGCCCAAGTACCGAGGCCGCTATTACTGCACCAAATACTGAAGGAAGTCCGCCTCCTGAAGTCACAATGGCAACGATAGTTGCCACACTAGCGAATGACACGCCCTGTACTAATGGGAGCTGACAACCAAAAAATGGAATGCCAAGGGTTTGTAATAAAGTCGCTAAACCACCAATGAATAGTGAAGCTGCGATAAGAAGTCCGATCTCTGCTGGACCTAAACCTGCAGCTTGACCGACAATAAGAGGTACGGCAATGATTCCGCCATACATAGTTAGTACGTGTTGAAAGCCATAAGCAATATTGGCTACAAGACCTAGATTCTCATCTTCTGGGCGTTCAAACGTTGATTGAGAGGTAGATTTGATGTCCATAAATAGGCGTGCTCCCTGCAGGTTATGCTTGTAATATGTGTAAACTGACACATAGTGCATTAGGTTGAAAAAATAAATTATGAGTCCTCTTGTTATAGCAGAGCTATAGCAAGAACCATTAAGTATCTATGAGTATTGGGTGTTGCTATCGAATCGAACTATACATTTTTTCATACTACTAAACTCTAAAAATTGCTTATCAGCCACGCTCAACATAAAAAAGGAGGAATAGCTCCTTTAAATCAGGACATAGCTGGTATGGATTTACAATTAGAATAGCTTTAGATGATTTTTCGAATAATTTTACTAGGTAATTACATTAGGTGTTTAACTTAGGTATATAACTTAACTGATTATCGTGTCCGTTGTTCCAGAAGGATAAAAAGGGCTTTACGAATAGTCGATGCAAGTGAAGCAAAAACATGTTTTATTATCAACAATAGGTAGCAATCTAACAGAATGTTTGTCTATTGTGTGCATTTTAGTTTTGCTAGATCGGTTGCTCAGTTTTAGCATAACGCTTATTTCTGATAACCGCTAGTAGTTTTTTGACCATTTGGTCAACTTTTTGAGATATTTTGCCATTTTGAGTGATTTATTTAGTTAGATTATAACTATTCACTATGAGTTACAATAGAGAAACAAGCAAATATCTACTATCTGCTCAAACATTACCCTATGGATATCCCTTCGCTATGTTATCACCCCAAGACCAATTAACTGAACTGGTGCGCGCCCTTGAGACTGAGCAGCATGTTTTTGCGACTGACCCGCTACTAGTAACCGAAAAACTGCAACTAGAGGACGGTACTGTTCTACAAAAGTTACATCGGCGTGCTTCACGCATAGACAGCAATGGCGCTTTGGCAAGAGTTTTAGGCAAGATAGAAGGACGCCTCAAAGGTATTATGGTCATCATGAGTGTGATCTGGTGCGTGTCTGGGTTTTTTGGCTTGTTTACCTTACTCCAAGCTAATGTGGTTAATTTCTTTTATGTGCTCGTTTGTTTGCTAGGTTTTCATACTATTATGCTAGTAGGCTGGCTAGTAATGACTTTAATCAATCAATCAAAGCACTCCTCTAATTGGTTTGCCAGTTTTGTGAGTCCCAGTTATTTAATCCGTGGTAAAGACGATGTTACCCAAGCCGCCGTGCGCTTGTATGAGCAGCAGTTGCAACATAGCGGTATGCGCTGGTATCTAGGTCGTTTCAGCCATCAGCTCTGGCTGGCTACTTTGACTGGTATGCTGCTAGCGATTATATTTTTATTAATTGTTCGTCAGTATAGTTTTAGTTGGGAGTCTACCTTGCTCTCAGATCAAGCGTTGATCACTTTGACTCGAGTGCTAGGGTGGCTGCCTAGTATGGTTGGCTTCGATGTGCCTAATGATGCGGCAATCGTCCAAAGCCGCCTAGTCACTGATGCCCTGCCCTTAGCTATTGCTCGGCAGTGGGCAGGGCTATTGATTGGTAGCCTGCTGATGTATGGCATCGTACCACGGGCGCTGGCCTGGTCATTCTGTGCGCTGATGTTCCGTAGCAAAAAGATGCGCTTAGATATCAAGACGCCTTATTATCAAAAGATAATAAATTTTTGGCAGCGCCAAGTGATAGATGTTGATGACTTTGTGGCAGTGGCTGCGCCTATAGCCCCCAAAGCCGTAGTCAGCAGTGCCGCTAAGCTAGTGGCTCTGCTTGAGTATCCGACTAATAACCCTCTATGGTGGCAAGCGGGTCTTGACCACTATGATGGCGCTATTGGAGCTGTCGAGGATTTCGGTATTATTGATGATCGTGAGGACTTGGCACGGTTAACGACCTATCTAGATCAACAGCCGCTTCAAGTGCTGTTAGGTATCCACGATAAGGCCCTACCAGATCGAGGGACACTTCGAAAATTGGATCAAATTGCGGCGCATGCTCAACACGGGGTTATAGTGCAGCTGTTGAATAATCAAACGCTGGAAACTAATGCCGATGTGAGCAGCCCCACCTTTAACAATGTGCGTTATCAACAATGGCAAACCGCCCTTGCAGCACGGAAAATTGGCTTAGTAGCTGGCTAGTAGCTTGTTAGCAACTAAGATGCTGCCATAGACTTAGCAGATGACCCAAGCGCCCATAACTTATACTGGTCTTTTAGAGTCTCAAGCTGCATATTAAAACAGCTAGGTTAGCTAGTACTCTTAGGTAGAATGGGGTGAAATGATATGGCAGAGACAGATAACGGTATCAGCTTAGGTCAGTATAGTCAGACTTTAGATGGCGTCAAAGACACACTGAATCAAAGCATTTTATCTATTGCTCCTGAAGCTTGGCAGTCGTCATTGACTAGTATTTTGCCTGCCCATTGGCAAGAGTGGCTGTTACCTTTGATGGGTGGGCCGTTTTTTTTATTATTCTTAGCAGAATGGTTTTATCAAGCGCGTCGCGGTGATAGCAGCGCCTTTCACTGGCGTCGAGCCGCAACCAATTTTAGTCTAGGTGGCTCTTATCTAGGCTTTGAGTTGATTGTGCAAGCGCTTATTGTGCTGCCAATATGTCTATGGCTATACCAGTATCGGCTATTTACTATTGAAGTTACTTGGCTGAGCGCTATTCCTATTTTTATTGCAGTGGAGTTTAGTTACTATTGGTTTCATCGCAGCTCACATAGAGTGAACTGGTTTTGGTCAGCGCATGTGGTGCATCACTCTGATGATCAGATGAACTTATCGACAGCGATGCGTCAAAGCTTACTGTATTCAGTCACTGGTTGGTGGTTATTCTTCGTACCATTAATGCTGCTTGGTGTGCATCCTGTCTGGGTGTTTTTCTTCTACGCTATTGATTTGATTTATCAATTCTTCATTCATACTGAAACGGTAGGAAAACTCCCCAAGTGGGTTGAATATATTTTTGATACCCCTTCTAACCATCGGGCTCATCATGGTACTAATGGTGAGTATATCGACAAAAACTATGGTGGCGTCATTATACTGTTTGACCGCTGGTTCGGAACTTATGTCGAAGAAGATGCTATTAACAATCCGGTGCGTTACGGGGCAGTTGGCGAGCGCAGTAACGATAATATTTTTCAGCTAATTTTCGCAGTCTTTTATCGCATGTGGCAGCAATTCTTTCATGCTAAGGGGCTGAAGAATAAAGTAAAAGTATTATTTAGCCCGCCTGATGCGGTTTAGCAGCGGCTTTTATTTTTTTAGCCTTTTTTATTAGTACTAATTAATGGCTTAACTCTCTGTGCTTAACCAACAATTGCCGTTATTAATATATAGTTATATTTGCCTGACTTTACGGTAAAATTGCTATAACACCTCTCATTTACTATAAGAAATTATTATGAATAACAATAATCAGTCGACTGATAAATCAAAAGGGCTATTCGCCGATAAAGCCCTAAAAAGTGATGCTGTCGCTGTAGAGAATACCAGCTTATTAAAGCCTACTGCTGCCGATAATAGCTATAGTAATACCGATGTTAGTGCTCACTACTCAGAACCGCTATCGTCCTCTGCATTAGTTTCTACTGATGCTAATGCTGAGTGGTCAGAAAAATCACCGATGACTAAAAAAACCATTGCTAGTGGCGAAGCGCTAAAGCTTGCCGTTGTTGGTCATACTAATACTGGCAAAACCTCAATACTGCGCACCTTACTCAGAGATGTGTATTTTGGTGAAGTCAAAAATGAAGCAGCGACTACTCGACATGTTGAGCGGGCGCAGTTAACCGATAGCCAGACGGGTGAAGTACTAGTGGCTTTGTATGATACCCCAGGGTTAGAAGATGCTTCGGGTCTGATGGATTGGCTAGAGGACAACACTGCCAGTCGTCGTGATGGTATCGAGCGCTTGCAGCAGTTCTTAGCCGCAGATATCGCGCAAGGCGCTGAGCGCATAGGCGGCTCTGTTTATCAAGACTACAGTCAAGAAGCTAAAGTGATTCGCCAAGTGCTGGCAAGTGATATGGCCATCTATGTTGTCGATGCTCGGGAGCCAGTATTAGGTAAATATAAAGATGAATTGGCTATCTTATCTTGGGCGGCGATTCCGTTCATGCCGGTGTTTAACTTCACTGATAGTCAAGATGCCAATATTGATGATTGGCAGACGATGCTGGCACGACGTAACTTGCATATTTCTACTCGCTTTGACTCAGTAGCCTTCGAGTTTAAGGATGAAATGCACTTGTGGCAGAATCTCGCCACTATGCTTACCCACTCTGAGATGCTTGAGCAACTGATGGACAGTCGAGCTGCTGATTGGGCGCGTCTGTATGATGAAGCTAATATTATTATTGCTGACTTTCTGCTCAACGTGGCGGCCTTTGTACGAGAGATCAATGAAGACGATGATCCGATGCCAGTGTTAACGCAGATGCAAGAAGCCGTTCGTCAAAGCGAAAGGACTATGCAAAATAAATTGTTAAACTCCTACAAGTTTTATGACAATGCAGTAGCAGCAACGCCGCTTGAATTAAAAGCTTACCAGCAAGACCCATTCGATCCTGAATTACTCAAAACTTACGGTATTCGCACTACCTCAGGTGCCGCAGCAGGCGCACTATTAGGATTAGGGATAGATGCGGCAGCGTTAGGGACTACCTTAGGACTAGGAGCCGCTTTGGGTGGTCTTGCTGGTGGGTTGTTGTCTAACACTAGTAGTATCGCCGACAAGCTCACTGGGGTGAAACGCTTATATATTGATCCGGCTACTTTGACCTTATTAGCGACCAGAGCGATGGATCTACTGACGGCTCTACGCCATCGTGGTCATGCGGCGACTGATGCTACCCAAATGCTATATCAAGATGATAGTGCTATTACCCACAGCAGCGATGATGCTAAAAATGACAGCGCTGATAATCATTCAATCACCCCATGGCCGAGCCATAAATTACCTAGCGAGCTAAAAAAAGCCCGAGGTAAGCCGCAATGGTCATCGTTGAGCAGTGGTAAGTCAGAGTTAGCGCAGAGCTTACGAATGGATGCTACTTGGTCCCTAGCTAATAAACTTGAAGCTCACAAGCTGGCAGGTGACTAGCTTAACGGCTTAATGAATTAGCAACTTAATAGCTTAGCAGCCTACTTTAGTAATTCACTCAAGGCTTTAGTACCACGGATATCGGTTTGCTGTAAGTAGACCGAATACAAGGGATAGCGTTTAAAGCTATTCTCAATATCCTTCACTATCTGCTGCTGTCTATCGGCACGTTGCTGCCAAAAGTTATCTGTTTGTACAGGATCTATGAGTTGGTTGATCACTATAGCCGCTGGCGTGAGTTTTGCCGCTTCCAACTGCTCGATAGCTCGCCTAGTTTCTGCTAAAGGTAGAATATCGGCGGTCATCACTAATAAGATAGCCGTCTGAGTACGCTCATGTAATAGCTGTCCTGCCTGACGAAATAGCTGTTTACGCTTCTCTAATACTGCTACGGCTTGCTCCCAGCGATCGGGTTTGTGCTTCTGAAATGGATTGGCCAAGTCTTTATGGTTATTGGCTTTACTAGCTGCTATATTATTAGAGTGACTATCTAAATGAGTAGCCACTGAGCGTAACTTGGCTTGTCGTCGTTGCTGCGCTAATAAACCATCTGTCCATGCTCCCATCATCTCAGGCAACACTAACAGCCGCAAGGTATGTCCTGTTGGCGCAGTATCGAATATTATGTGTTGATAACCAGCGTCAGCAGCAGCTACTAAATGCTGGCACATAGACTCTAACATCGCGGCTTCTTGTGCTCCTGGCGCTGACTTTGATAACTGTAGATGCTCACGTATTTTGGGCATCATGTCGGGATTGGCATAAGCCCTGATAGTACGTTCAACTTGGGCAAAGTGGGCGTCAACGATAATATCGGGATTGAGTTCAATAGCATCGAGATAAGGGCTGATTGCTGTTTTTTCATTGTTGAGCTTAGTATTTAGCACATCGCCTAGGCTATGCGCAGGATCAGTTGAGATAATAAGGGTTCTTTTGTGTTTAGCGGCGAATTGGCTGGCGAGTGCTGCTGCAGTAGTAGTCTTTCCTACCCCGCCTTTGCCACCAACGAAGATAATTGGCTGTGCTGATAATTGGGTAACTAAGTTGTCTAAGGACTGTAGGGCCATAGGGTAATCTCTTTATTATATTTATAGTTAGGCTAAGCAATCAGGCTAAGCTTAAACTTTTACGGCGGCGCTTATTGCTAGCTAAGGTTTACTCACTCTGCTTGTGGGCTATGCATAGTAGCTAATATCACTAACATCACTAGCAGCAACCAACATGGTCAAACGGACATCTATCCATACCCATACGCGTATGCCATTCATGGAAGTTCTCTAAGAACAGCGGCTGCAACTCTAAGGTATAAAAGCTCGCTGGATTATCAATCCCTAAGCTCTCAGCAAACATTAGCAGCATAAAGAAATCTTCTTCATCACGTGCTGCTCGCGCCATAGTTTGTCGATAAGGGGCATGATAGAACTCATTAAGCCCTGCCGAAAAGCGCTGCCACCAAGTTGAGCTGTTAGTGGTTATAGGGGCTATATCGTCTGGGCTATCAGCTGGTAGGTCTGATAAAGGATCAAAACCCTCTGAAGTATCAAAGACACCACCTATCAAACTATCACCATCTGTATTATGCATAATTGACCCTAATTATTGATGTTTTTAGCTAATATAGCATTTTGTGCTCTATATCCGTATAGCTATCAGTCGCTAAGTGATTAGTATCTTATTTATTCTGTTTCTAAATCTCTCAATCTACCTGTCTATCAATTTATCTATGTATCATACCTGCTTTTATTGAGCATAAAAAAACGCCAGCAACTGCCAGCGTTTTTCTGTTACAACTCTTTAGTTAGCTAAGGGTTAACTGGTTTTCTTACCCTTATAGGTCGACCACTCACGGCGCAGTACCGAAAAGCTCTCAAAAGTAACTAATACTGAAGCAATAAGAATGACTATATCCATAATAATCAATAGCCAGTTACCCTCATCATAGAAAGTTTTCAGCTGAATCAATAACGCAAGTAAAGTCATTACTAATAAGAAGCATAGTGGTGCTAAGGTGTACCAAACCGGCTTACCTTTGCGTAATAGAATAACCGTAACCACCATTAAGGTTAAGGCCGCCATCAACTGGTTAGTCGTTCCAAACAATGGCCAGATAATCATGCCACCAGCACCATCAATACCGCCAGCGCCGAAGGCTAATAGCAGACAGGTTCCTACGGCTAAGAAAGTCGCTACTGAGCCTTTATTCAATATTGGCAAGTTATAAAATTCGCCAAACTCTTGGAAAATATAGCGTTGTAGTCGTACGCCAGTATCCATAGTCGTACCAGCAAACAACGCCGCCATAACGGTAAGCATAGTTTGTGATAATACCATGTCGATACCAACACCATTACTCAAGATAGTAGCACCACCGTCGATAAAGGCACCGATAGAGCCATCACCGAAGTTTTGATAAACCGCTTGCCAATCCCCTAGGGTGGCAAATCCAGCAGTAGCCGCTAGAATAGCACCAAGGGCTAACATGCCCTCGCCTAAAGCTCCGAAATAGCCAACAAAACGGGTATCTTCTTCTTTATCAATTTGCTTAGAAGTAGTCCCAGTAGCTACTAGGCCATGGAAGCCTGAAATAGCTCCACAAGCAATAGTAACAAACAACAATGGCACGATAGAAGGTGCGCTCATCGGTAAGTTAGTATTGATGGCTGGCGCAACAATGTCAGGAGTTGAGATAAATATAGCGGCGTATAGTAAGATTAGACCGACGAACAGCTGTAAGCCATTAATATAATCGCGTGGCTGTAAGAGCATCCATACAGGTAATAGCGAAGCTACTGCTGCATAAGCAAACAAGATAATGATCCAAACCGCGTTATCAGGTAGTCCCATGATGGTCTCTGGCAATACGACTGGGAACATAGGCCCTAAATAGATCAGACCATATAAGGCAATCACCCCAATGATGGAGACCCACACCAAATTCATGTTATAGCGATAAATACATTGACCAATGATAAAGGCCACGACTAATGCGCCCCACACTGGCAATACGGCTGACGGTGTCTTAATCATCATATTAGCGATAGCCACACCGAATACGGCGTTGACCATTAATAATAATAAACCCCACTCTCAACTTCGAAAGTGATTGAAAAAAGAAGAGCACCTCACTAATCTATTGTTTTCGACCAAGAATACAATGGAGTTGTGAGATGCCCATAGACGAATTTATCATCAATATCTATTTAAT
>NZ_CAJHBR010000001.1 GCF_904846695.1 Psychrobacter urativorans | reverse complement strand
AATGCCTGTGTAACGTTTAAAACCAGCATCACTTTGTTTAAGTAGCTTGTCTATGTTTGGCATGGTCCTAACCAATTGTGATTGTATGAGTTATTATAAAATTCTCTGCTACTTTTGCAAGAGGTCTAATAATTAGCTCTTTAACATGATAATTCAATCTAGTGTTTTGTGATCATTAATGCATGATTTTTTAAAATATTATTCTATGATATTTTAAAGGATTATGACATTTTTAAAATTACAATGTCATTATGACCAGTACGGCAAAAGGAATTGCCCCGCAGCTTGTTGACTGCCCCTGCTATTGTTACGAGTAACACTTACCTTTAACTAGTAAGCTTTATTAATAGTATAGACAGCAGCAAGCTTTGCGGACAAATACAGACAACTGATATCCATACTCGATGGCACCAATAAAGAGCGTTAGTTTGGTTAATAGGCAGCCTCTCTATTACTGGTCACCAATTTGAGAAAGTTTGAGGAATAACGATATGGAAAAAATTTTTGGGGTTATCAATAATTATATTTGGAGTACTCCTCTAGTAGTTTTATGCTTAGGTGCTGGTCTGTTCTATTCCATCATGACGCGCTTCGTACAAGTGCGTCTGTTCGGCGAAATGATTAAATTACTATTCACTGGTAAATCTAGTGCTGAAGGTATCTCCTCATTTCAGGCATTAGCAGTATCGCTCGCTGGTCGGGTCGGATTAGGTAACATCGCAGGAGTAGCCGCTGCTATCGGCTTTGGCGGTCCTGGTGCGGTGTTCTGGATGTGGATCGTTGCTTTCTTAGGCGCGTCTACCGCTTATGTGGAATCGACATTAGCGCAAATTTATAAAGAAAAAGATGCTATTACTGGGGAATACCGTGGTGGTCCTGCGTATTACTTCGAGCGTGCACTTGGCCAAAAATGGTACGGTATCCTTTTTGCAATTGCCGCTATCATTTCTTGTGGTATCTTTTTGCC
This sequence comes from Psychrobacter urativorans, assembly GCF_904846695.1. Classification (GTDB taxonomy): domain Bacteria; phylum Pseudomonadota; class Gammaproteobacteria; order Pseudomonadales; family Moraxellaceae; genus Psychrobacter; species Psychrobacter urativorans. The sequence continues at coordinate 543,720 of NZ_CAJHBR010000001.1, read as the reverse complement.
AGGTGTGCAAGCTAATGGCGTGGTTAATGCGTTTGCTCAGCTGATGGGCGAAGGCACAGTAATGAACATCGGGTCATTAGAAGTGGGCTCTATGCGCCTACTAGCCCTAGGTATCATCCTAGTAGTGCTAGGTATTATTATCTTCGGTGGTATCAAACGTATTGCAACCTTTACTGAATATGCTGTTCCTTTTATGGCCATCGGTTATATTGCTTTGGCCTTGATAATCATGTTTAGCAATTTCAGTTTGATTCCAGAAATATTTGGCTTGATTATTAGTGATGCGTTTACTGCCCAAGCAGGCTTTGGTGCTGCTATTTATTTAGGGGTTAAACGTGGTATTTACTCTAACGAAGCTGGACAAGGTACAGGCCCTCATGCTGCTGCTGCTGCCGAAGTTGAGCATCCATCACAGCAAGGCTTAGTACAAGCGTTCTCAGTTTATGTTGATACATTGCTTGTTTGTTCTGCAACTGCCTTTATGATCTTATCTACTGGTATGTATAATATTCAATGTACAATAGCAAATAAATGTACAACTGCAGCTGATAAAGAGTTTATTGTCAGTAATGTAGATACAGCTACAGAGATTAGCTCTCCTGCGTTTACGCAGATGGCTATGGAATCAGTATATGGCGTTTATGGTAACTCCTTTATCGCTCTCGCAGTCTTCTTCTTCGCCTTTACAACTATCTTAGCTTACTACTATATCGCTGAAGTGAACGTCACTTACTTGACCCGCTTTATCGGTCGTGGCGCTCATAAAACAGGTCTTTTCTTAGTTAAGATCTTGATTATGGTTATGGTTGCTTATGGTGGTCTTAACTCTGCAGGTTATGTTTGGATATTAGGTGATATCGGTGTTGGTCTTATGGCTTGGCTCAATATCGTTGGTATCTTGATCATCTTCTTTGTGGCTCGTCCAACGCTCACTATGCTTAAGGATTACGAAGAACAGCTCAAAGCTGGGGTGAAACGCTATACTTTTGATCCAGCAAAATTCGGTATCAAGAATGCGCCTTATTGGGAAGAGCGTCATCTAAGAGAGCAAGAGCTGCTTAGACAAGAAGCTTTACGTAAAGAGCCTAAAGTATAAGTATTACTAGCAAAGCTTTTTACTAACGACCATTAAGTTAATAAGTTGAATAATAAGAGCCTGAGGCTATCGTCTCAGGCTTTTTTATGGCTTCGCGTTTATTAGTGGCTAATAGACTACTAGCCTAGTTGTGCTTAGGATCAATGAAGGCTATTAACAGCCGGTTTGACCATAACCGTATTAACCCTTCTGTCTAGCCAATATCCGTCTGCCTAAGCTTAGCTTAGCTTAAGCCTTAGACACAAAAAAGCCCAGCGCTAATGGCTGAGCTTCTTATTACTATTACAAATTGTCTAAATATTGTTTAAACAATAGTTACCTGTTACTCAGGCATTAATACTGCATCGATAGTATGAATTACGCCATTCGTTGCCATGATGTCAGTACCAGTGATATTAGCAGTACCGCCAGAACCATCAGTGATCACCTTAGCATCGCTGATATTGATAGTAGCACCGTTAACAGTTGCAACATCAGTACCAAAAGGGATGTCAGCTGCTTTAACAATCATAGGTAGAACGTGGTATGGAAGGATTTTTTTCAATAAATCAGTGTTAGCCAATAGTTCTTCTTTGGTTACACCAAGTTTAGTCAATACAGGAGCAAATGCATCATCAGTTGGTGCAAATACAGTATATTCACCAGCATCCATCATCATAGTATCAAGACCAGCAGCTTTTAGGGCAGCGGTTAAGATAGTTAGATTTTCGTTGCCAGCTGCTATTTCAGCGATGCTTTGCGTAGCCATAGTTTCTGCCGCTGGATCAGCAGCAACTACTGGATCAGTTGTTTCTGCAGGAGCAACAACCACTTCTTCAGTTGTTACTTCTGGCTCTACAGGATCAGCTGCCTTTTCTGCTTTGTTACAAGCAGCTAGTGATAGAACAGTAGTAGCAATTGCTAACGATAATAAAGTCTTTTTTAACATGGATATTTCCTTATGGGATTAAGTATGGGTCAAACGATTTTTAAATTAATGACAGTTCAAGTAATAAGATTATTATCAAAGACAAGCAACTATCGACAAACAAAACAACGGCTAGTAATGCGCTCATTACTAAGCATTAACAGTAGGGAGAAATTTAAAATTGCCAACAGAGACTATGTCTTTTATTGGCAATCCATCAATCAGCTTAGCATAAATACTAATGTTTAAGGTATGCAAATGATACCGATTTATTACTAGTATTTATTTAGGTAATAATACCTTGTCAATAACATGGACTACACCATTTGTAGCGGCTAAATCAGTTTTGAGCAGAGTAGCGACACGACCATTCTCGTCTACTAGCTTCAGCTGTGGGGTGATCATTAAAGTATCACCACTAAGTGCCATCACATTGCCAGGCTTAACGTCTTTAGCATACATGGCCATATCACCATTAATGACATGATAACTTAAGACTTTAGTCAATAAAGGCTTATTAGCAAACAGTTGCGCCTTAGTCATTTTAGTCTCAGTCAATGCCTGCATAAACGCATCATTGGTCGGTGCAAAGACAGTATAATGGGCATCAGGATTGGATAAAGCATTAGCTAGTCCTGCTGCTTGTACTGCTTCAACTAATATTGAAAATTCTGCATTACTTTGAGCCAGTTGCACTACGTTCATTTTTGCCATATTTTGACTATGCATAGGTGCTTTCATTGCAGTGTCTTTTTGTGGCATCATATTATTACAAGCAGCAAGGCCAGCTATTGAAACCGCTAAAGCACCAATTGTTGCGATTTTTGTAAATTTCATTTTCATATCCTTAATGATGGAGTGTATCCTACGTTTATTTTACCAAAAGCTTTTCTTATAATAAGAAGAAGAGCTTTCACAACAAAAAGTATCCATTATCGATCACACATAAAAAGTGAACCATTGACAAGTAATACTTAGATTCATAAGTAAGGCTTATTAGATAACTATTCTTATGAACTTAAACTAACATATAAAGTTACGACATCAACTTATGATTACGCTACTTTTTGTAATACGCTTGTAAACTTTGTCTGCTTTGTAGCCACTAGCGTAAGCCATATTGGTTTAAAGTAGCTTATTGTTTATAAATCACTGTTAATCTTGTGTTTTTTTGTTTTAATAAAGCCAGTTTTTAAAGCGTATTTTTTGCTTAACTGCGTTATTTACAGTGCAAATAATGCGCAATGCTAGTGATTATTAATGCTAAGAACCACTAATATTGAGTTAAATATTAATAGTATTTGCTCCTACTTTGTAGAATCGAAAGTCAAAGCTGTGTTACCACTGACTATTATAATTTTCATGTTAATATTCTCTATGTTTTTATATTTTAAGCTGAATGATCGCCCCTATTAATTATCTTCCCTTTTAATTATCTTCCCTTTTATGATCTTGACGATATAAGCCCTTTACTATGACTGAAAAGACCTCTGCAATGACCGACTCTCTAGCCGCTACTGCCATGACCAAAAATCCTACTCTAATGGCTGATAGTGTTGCGCCGGCGACTGATAACTCTCGTCCCAATGACTTCATCTTGACCCCCCCTGCCGTGTTTCCTTATAAGGAGCAGCAGCTTAGCGCGCGCACTCGTATCACGGCACAGATGGCCAAACGGATTTTGATGCTTGATGGGGCTATGGGTACCCATATTCAGAACTATAAGCTTGAAGAGGCTGACTATCGTGGTGAGCGCTTTGCCAATATTACTCAAGATGTGCGCGGCAATAATGATTTATTAGTACTTACGCAACCACAGATGATTAAAGAGATTCATCTTGCCCATTTAGAAGCCGGTGCAGATATTATCGAGACTAATAGCTTTAACGGTACACGGTTATCGATGGCCGACTACGATATGCAGTATCTAGTCCCAGAGCTAAATAAGGCGGCGGCTAGATTAGCACGTGAGGCTGCTGATGAATTCACCGCTAAGACTCCGGAGAAACCACGGTTTGTCGCTGGGGTGTTAGGACCAACCTCAAGAACGTGCTCGTTATCTCCTGATGTCAATGATCCGGCCTTTCGTAATATTACTTTTGATGAGTTAGTGCTTAACTATCGAGAATCAACGCTTGCGCTGATTGAAGCTGGGGTCGATATCATCCTTATCGAAACTATCTTTGATACCTTGAATGCCAAAGCTGCCATCTTTGCGGTGACCGGAGTATTTATAGATATCGGCTTTGAGTTACCGATTATGATCTCGGGCACTATTACTGATGCCTCAGGTCGTACTTTGTCAGGACAGACAGCTGAAGCCTTTTATAACTCCGTTCGCCATGCCAAACCATTATCAGTGGGCTTTAACTGCGCTTTAGGGGCCGATGCCTTAAGACCTCATATTCAAACGCTATCAAACATCGCTAATATGTATGTCTCTGCTCATCCAAACGCAGGTTTGCCTAATGAGTTTGGTGAGTATGATGAAACCGCTGAGCAGACAACAGCGCTGCTAGAGGGCTTCGCCAAAGCTGGTATCTTGAATATCGTCGGTGGCTGCTGTGGTACGACCCCTGAACATATTCGCCAAATCGCTAATATGGTAGCAAAATTTCCACCACGGGTAATTCCTGAAATCCCACCGGCTTGTCGTTTGTCCGGACTTGAACCGTTTAACATCACTCCTGATAATTTATTCGTCAACGTCGGCGAGCGTACTAACGTTACTGGCTCCAAAAAATTCTTGCGCTTAATCAAAACTGAAGCTTATACCGAAGCACTAGATGTAGCACGTGACCAAGTTGAAGGGGGCGCACAAATCGTCGATATCAATATGGACGAGGGCATGCTCGACTCCAAACAGGCGATGATTCACTTTGTTAACTTAGTCTCAGGCGAGCCTGATATCAGCCGAGTGCCCTTAATGATTGACTCCTCTAAGTGGGACATCATTGAAGAGGGTCTCAAACGCATTCAGGGTAAGTCCATCGTCAACTCTATCTCCTTAAAAGAAGGTCATGATGAGTTTGTTGAGCGCGCACGTTTGTGCATGCGCTATGGTGCGGCTGTTATTGTTATGGCCTTTGATGAGGATGGACAGGCTGATACTTACGAGCGTAAAACTCAAATCTGTCAGCGCAGCTATGACGTCTTAGTCAATGAAGTCGGCTTCCCTAGTGAAGACATTATCTTTGACCCTAATATTTTTGCGGTCGCCACTGGTATTACTGAGCATAATAATTACGGCGCAGACTTTATTAATGCCACTAAGTGGATCACTGAAAACTTACCTAATGCTATGGTATCAGGCGGCGTGTCCAACGTCTCGTTCAGCTTCCGTGGTAACCCTATTCGTGAAGCCATCAACTCAGTATTCTTATATCACGCCATACAAAATGGTCTAACCATGGGTATCGTTAACCCAGCGATGCTTGAGCTGTATGACGACATCCCCAAAGAGGCTCGTGATGCGATTGAGGATGTCATGCTCAACCGCAATCAAGGCGAGAGCGGACAGGACGCTACTGAACGACTAATGAGCGCTGCTGAAAACTATCAAGATGGTGGTAAGAAAAAAGACAGCACCGTCGATATGACTTGGCGTGAAGGCACGGTTGAAGATCGTATTGCTCATGCTCTAGTGAAGGGGATTACCACCTTTATCGAAGCCGATACTAAAGAGGCTTGGGAGAAATACCCACGTCCATTGGAGGTTATCGAAGGGCCATTAATGGATGGTATGAACATCGTTGGTGATTTATTCGGTGCTGGTAAAATGTTCTTACCGCAAGTGGTCAAGTCGGCACGTGTGATGAAGCAATCTGTCGCTTGGTTGAACCCGTACATCGAAGCGGAAAAAGTCGAAGGCGAAACCAAAGGCAAAATCCTAATGGCGACAGTCAAAGGCGATGTGCACGATATTGGTAAAAATATCGTCGGCGTGGTCCTCGGCTGCAACGGTTATGACATCGTTGATCTAGGCGTAATGGTATCTTGTGAAAAAATCCTCGATACTGCTATTAGCGAGAAAGTGGATATCATCGGGCTGTCTGGTTTGATTACCCCAAGCTTAGATGAGATGGTCTATGTCGCCAAGCAAATGCAAGAGCGTGGTATGACCTTGCCGCTAATGATCGGTGGCGCTACGACCTCTAAAGCCCATACGGCGGTCAAGGTTGAACCACAATATCAGAACAATGGCGTCATCTATGTCTCTGATGCCTCGCGAGCAGTCGGTGTGGTCACTAAGCTGCTATCAAAAGAGAACTGTCAGCAGCTAATCGATGAGACACGTGCAGAATATGTCACGGTACGTGAACGTCTGGCCAAACGCCAACCCAAAGCTGCCAAGCTATCCTATGCTGAATCAGTTAAGATTGGCTTTCAGTATGACTGGGATAACTACTTGCCGCCTACGCCTAACCAGTTAGGCCAAGTCATATTTGACGACTACCCTATTGATAAGTTGATTCCTTTTATTGACTGGACACCGTTCTTTATCTCTTGGGGGCTGGCTGGTAAGTATCCTAAAATTTTACAAGACGAGGTAGTCGGTGAAGCGGCGCGCGATTTATTCACTAATGCTAAAGATATGCTTAGAAAACTGATTGATGAGAAGTTAATCACTGCCAAAGGGGTGTTTAAAATCGCTCCAGCACGCCGTACTGGTGCAGATACGGTCAGCGTTTATGACAAAGCACCGACTGAGGGTGGCAGCGTAGAATATCAATTTGAACATTTACGTCAGCAAAGCGACAAAGCCAGCGGCACGCCTAACTATAGCTTGGCCGACTTTATCTCACCATCGGACGCCTATACTGATTATCTCGGTGGCTTCACGGTTTCGATAGCAGGTACAGAAGCAATCGCTGAACAATACAAGACCAATGGCGATGACTATAACGCTATCATGGTACAAGCACTATCTGATCGCTTGGCAGAAGCCTTTGCTGAGCATCTGCATAAACTCATCCGTAAAGAGTATTGGGGTTATCTACCTGATGAAGCGCTCGATAATGATGAGCTAATCAAAGAAAAATATGTCGGTATCCGCCCAGCGCCTGGCTACCCTGCTTGTCCTGAGCACACTGAAAAAGGCAAGCTGTTTGAGTGGCTAGGTACTGTCGATGCTATCGGGACAACTTTGACTGAAAGCTATGCGATGTGGCCTGCCTCCTCGGTTAGCGGATTCTATTATTCGCATCCTGAAAGCGTGTACTTCAATGTTGGTAAAATAAGTACTGACCAACTAGAGAGCTATGCTGAGCGTAAGGGCTGGGATATCAAGACGGCTGAGAAGTGGTTGAGTCCGAATTTGTAGGATTTTTGATTAAGGTTTGCTAGAGAAATATTTGACGCGGGGTTGGTTGCTTAAGTAGCCAATCCCGCTTTTTGCTTTTATCTGCCAGTCTATGCGAGGCGGTGGCTAAGTTTTAAGCCGTTCCTGTTACCTCGATAACGTCTCAAAACGACCCACCGCAACTCGCCTAGCCTGTCAGGATATCCGCGACAATCGGGGCTAAACCGCTCCCCAAGGCATAGTCAGTCTTCTAAACAAATTTCTTTCTAATGTTATCCTATTCAGGATACACGACACTATATGTCGTCTATATTATCTAAAAACTACTTTCTAAAATACTTGTTTGCTATGTTAGTTCTATTAGTTAAAAAGAGGAGATAATAGAATGTCTAACAATCAACAAACGGAAAAAAATAGCGTCCTAGAATTGATAAAAAATACTTACAAAGATGTACTTATTGGATTAGTAGCCACCTTGCTAAGTGGTTCTGCGATTGCCTATGTTATTTCTCGTATGTTTATCAAGTCCTATGTAAAAACAATAGGCTTTGATACGCTAACGTACAATGCATTAATAAACAATGAAACCATAAATATATTAGCCCTCGCAATCTTTATGGTTTTTTTAATAATGATGTTTACTTTTAGCTTTGTACCAGTATATCTACGCTTTACTTACAATAAAAATTTAAATTTAATACAACCCATTCATACTAATTTCCTGAATCATATTCGTGTCTATATTATATTGCTGCTATTCTTTATACCTTTAATTTTTTTGCTAACACTTCATTATAGTCAGAATACTTATTTATCTTTTCTACCCTTATTTGTAATATATATTACTACAGCAATAGTGATTAACCTTCATCTAACAAGAAGATTTATTGCGACTAAAAATAGATATGAGTATTGCTGGAAAAGCCTATTTAGTCTTGTTAGTATTAAAATTTTCAGTTCTTTATTATTATTCTTTTCGTTGCTGCTTACTTCTTTTTTTCCATTCTATTATATTATTCTCGCTATCGATAACACCAATCACCCAACTTTCCTATCTGTCGTTGTCGTTATAGCTATATGGTATGTTTACAGCATAGTTAGTGGAGTGCGAATTGTTGAGCAAAAAAAGGTAAATTATGCTATAGATATTTTAATAGCTTTACTTATGTTCATCGCAATCATGGCATATAGTATAAAAACTATTGAAGCACCAATTGCCACATTCGTTGGTATAAAAGATGATAATACTTATATTTATAAAGTATCGTCTGATGACTTTATAGAGATAGAGAGTAATATTAAAGCCTTCTGGGATGATGCTTACAGCTCTAAGCAATCACCTAACAATCAATCGAAAGATACAGGAAGATTTTATTTAGCGTCTGCTGTCAATAGCTTCAATGGTGACATCTATCTGTACGCAAAAGTGATATTTCGTGATGGTGAAAATGCAGTTTTATGCCCACCACACTATAAAGTAGTTAAAGACGAACGTAATCAAACTTGTTTTATAACCAAATTAGCGTATCTAACACCTACCCCTTTAACAATGCCTGCTCTTGATAGAAATCCTAAAATTGAAGATAAACTCTGGATACCTCTGAAAGCAGATAATGACATATAAGAGTTAGTATAAACTATGTTAAGAATATTGACATATACAGTAACGAAAGCTCTAAGCTAAGGAACGCTTTACAATGTCTTATAAACCTCAAGTCCTAAAACCTAGTACTGAACAAGAGTTTGAGACTCTTTGTGCTCACATTTACGGTGAAATTTATAAGTGTAATACGCCTGCAATGTATGGACGCAGAGGTCAAAAGCAATATGGTTTGGATGTACTTGTCTATAAAAATAATCTAAATAAATCAAGTAATCGAATAGGTATTCAGTGTAAGCACGTCGCAAAGCTGCCATTCGATGGGAAGAATAAGATAACTATCGTTAAAGAGATTGCAAAAGCTGACAGTGGTCAACAAAAAATTTCACAACTCATAATAGCTACCTCGTTACCATCTGATCAAAAGCTAACTGACTCCGTAAACGCCATGTCGGATGAGCGTGTTAAAAAGGGAATGTTTCCGGTTGAGATACAGTTCTGGAATGATATAGAGAACCTTATATCAAACACAAAAATTTTAAGTGAAAGATATTATTCAAATTTAAATTACTCAGGAAAAATCACTCTAGCCAAAGAACTTTTTGATAAAGAGCGCTATTTAGACTCCATAAAATCATTTAAACCCGATGACTTTATTTTAATGAATCCTATAGAAAAATATGAATCTTATTATATATTAGCAAACTGTTATTACTTAATAGAGCAAAACGATAAATTTATTGACTTCGCTTTAAAGCTCCAGTCTTTCGAATGGTATGATGAACAGTACAACGTGATAACTATAATAGATAACATTATAAATAGTAATGCTGATAATACTTTAAAGATTATCGAAACTTATATTGATAAAGATCCTGACAATTTTCAATACCAAGTTTTCAAATACTTGTTAAACTTAAATCAAGGAAATATTAAACACTTCAGGAACTTACCTCAAGGTGTCAGAGATTCCTATTCTATCAAATGTGGATACATGAGATATTACTCGAATCATTATCAATTCGATGAGTATGATGTCATAGAAAAACTGATTAGCGAAAAAGAACGCTTAAAACCAACATATATCATTTTATCTATTGAATCTTCTCTTCTAAGGTATGCAGAAACAAAGAGTCAATATCATTGTATTGAAGCTGAGTTAAATTCTTTAGAATCAAACTTGAATATAAATCAGATTGACGTACCCTCATTAAAAAAATATGCAATAAATAGTATTATCACTTCCAACTGCGTCATAAATAACGAAGAATCAGTTAAGCACTATTACAAACTAACAAAAACCACCCAATGTGGCATACTTCCAGAGACCGTCATCAATCTCGTTTCATTCACTAAAAGAAACTCAGATAAAGCGTTTTTCCTAAAGGTCTATAAAGATCAATCTAATTCAGAAATAAAAAAATATTTGATTGATGGTTTATATCATTTCGGTGAAATGGAAGAGCTAAATAGTATCGTTAAATTGAATGATGCGATTGAAAGACCCTTATTAAACGAGATAAAATCATTTACCGCTGTTAATCAACTTAATGATATTGATTTTTCAAACTTCATTGATGCAGAAGATTTATTCACTACCAATACTCTTAGAGGCCTAGCCTTATTGGGTTTAAAATTATATATAACCAAAAATGCAAGATTTGAAGAGTTAAATAAGATTATCTCTTCTATATCAACACCTGATAGCGACCTAAAAGCTTTACTAGCTGATTATTATTTTCAGACAGAGCAATATAAAGAATCTAGCAAGATATTAGAAACTCTTATCGATGAAAACACTGAAGAATACCTATTAATTATTCAACTTGAGTCTTTAATGAAAAGCTTTCAGTATCAGAAGGCTAAACATTTCATAGATAAACACATGAATAACTTTGACAAATATCTCAATAGCTTTGCAAGCCTAGTAAATCAAATAGATAACTTAACTAAAGACTTTAGTGCTTCCGAAGAGTTACTACCAAAACTTGTTAGGTTTAAAAACACCTCTTGGTATTGGCATTTAAGACTCTCCTTAAGTGAAAGAACTCAAAATATTGGGCGCCTCAAAAAAGACATCAATTTAATTCCTTTAAATTTAGATGATGACCCTGTTAATACCTGTTGGATAGCGTCTTATGAAACACAGCACTCTAGACAAAAGCAAGCCGTTGAAAGAATAATCAATTTATGGCGGTCAAATCCAGCTAATTTATCAATACTTACGTCAATTCAAGATTTACTTCAAAGCTTCATGACTTCTTCTAGATATACCAAAGCTTTTAAAACTCAAGGTAATATTTTTTTTGATAACTCACCTACTAAAGTGATTGATGGTTGCTATATTTCATATGCTCAAGAAAGTAATCCCGAATATATATTTATCGATTCCAAAGCGAACTTTGAAAGCTCAAATACGGTTACTTCACCTGATACAAATTTAGGTAAACAATTCTTAAATAAAGTCGTAGGTGAAACTTTTGAACTTACAGGCAAGTTTGGTATAAAGCGTAAAGTAGAGATTAAAGAAATATTATCGACTCCTTTAGGAATCTTTAGAAGCAACTCTGAGATAGCGTCAGATGCCAATAGCCCTTTTAACATGGTTTCTTTTTCCGTAGATATAGAAAGCCATGAAGGGACGAAGGCATTTTTGAAAGACTTAGAACAGTTTACAGGTTCAGATGAACAGTTTGAGAAGCAATTAACCGTATATCAAACAAACCCTGTAACGTTGCAGAACCTATCTAAATTTATAGGCAGAGATATCACTGAAATAATATATGGTTGGACAAGAGACTCTCGTTTTCCTCTAAGAACAATAGATACCCAATATACAATTGATATGGATATGGAAGAAGTCAAGAATCTTCTAGTATCAAAGCCTGAAGCTGTTATTGATTTATTTACTTTGATTGAACTTAAACGTTCAGACAGCCTAAACTTAATAACTGACCACATATCTTTATATGCTCCGCTTTCACTATTAAGTGAACTTGAACTACTACACAAGAAAAATTTTTATAACTATAATGATGATAAAGCACCGATGACTATATGTTCTATTGATAATAAAGTTAGTTTAGTATCAATGGATATTAATCTGCTTCAAGCACGCTCTAATGATCTTGAGTTCCTAATTGATTATATTGAAAGCTCTGTTACTACCATTCCTGCATATGGTGACAACTCAAACTCGAAGATTATAGAGGCTCTTAACGAGTTTTTACCCGAATCTGATAAAGCAGTTATTAGGCTGTGCCAAGAAATGCAGTTGCCACTTTTATCTCTAGATGCAAGATTAAGAGCCTTGAATCATCAGGCTAGTGCTAAATCGATAAATTTCTATGATTATCTTTCTTTCTTAGAACCAAAAATAGGTATAAATAGAATAAAAGCGTTTAACACCTTCCAATTCGTGCATAACAGAAATTGTATGGATTTTGATATAGATTTCATCATTAAATCAGCGCTAAAAAATAATGTCTATCTAAATTTGACTGTCAACAAGCTACTAAATCATTTTAGTCTTACAACTGACTTCAAATTTGGAATAGAGCTATTAGCTTTTTTTATAAAACAGTTATTTCTTAGAGCTATACGTCCTACCACTAACTTTATTGAAAGAATAGCTGGTATTTATTTTTACCATCTATCTATTTATAATAAGTTGGATTTTGATAACCATAAAGCACAGATAAATTCTTATTTTATTAAGAAATTACTACCTCCCCCTATTTCAATAAATAGTGTCGAAGATTTAAATTTAGTTAAAGAAAATACGCTGTATATAATACACGGAACAGCTAATCCTTGTTTAGATGCAAAATAAATTCTAGTTTTCTTAATATCCATATTTGTTTCTCGTTAGGTCGAGTACCTCCACATAAACTTGCTATTAATCGTTTTAAGAACCGCGCACTTTGCCTTAGGTGCGGTTTAGCCCTGATTGTAGGGTTATCCTTGTCTGCTCAATGGGCTGCGGGGGCTTGGCTAGAAGGGTCACTCGAATGTTGGAACGCCTCTCGTCTTAGCCACCGCCCTAATGAGTAGGCAAGATATGAGCGAAAAGCAGGATCGGTTGCTTATTATTCTCTAGATTTTGGATACTTTTAGGCTGTCAAATGTTTTGAAAGTAACCCATACTACTATTATAATTATGATTAACAGCACCGCCACCTCTATCTTCCTCCTCTGGTAACATTGGGTTAGAAAACGTGGCGGTTTTCTATTGTCTTAATTATCACTCTTATCCTTCCCCCGCCGACAGCGCTCAGAACAATAAACCACTTGCTCCCAGTCCTTCTCCCACTTCTTACGCCATATAAAAGGACGCTGGCAAACTGGGCAGATTTTTTGCGGTAGATTGACCTTTTTATGTGCCATAGCCGTGCCTTTTATTATTTTCATAGTTATTTAGAAGGCTAATATTATATTAGTAGGATAGCTTTCTAAACTGGTGCGTGGAACGCACCCTACGATATTATAAGATGCTGGGTTAAAAACCCAGCCTACAACTAATTTAGACTTAAATTATTGCTTCTGATGCTCGACATTCTCATACTTCTTTACACGCCGGCATTGGTCGGAGCAATACACCATACTCTCCCAGTTTTTATCCAACTTCTTGCTCCAGCTGAATTCGCGCTCGCAGACAGGACATTCTTTTTTGCGTACATTCTTCTTTTTGTGCGCCATTATTTTTCCTTATATTGCTTGGTAGAATGAATTAGTAAAGCCTAACCCACTAGATATATGATTTTTATATCCAGCGCTGGATTAGCTGTTGCCTGCATTTTTTGCAACACTGCGACAATTTTAACACTACTTTAAACTTATGAATTTGGAATCATTGGGCCGTAAACCGTACTCAACCTACTCTAAAACTTCCTGTATGGCAAAACCAATCGATGGTTGCCTTGCAATGCGCTTTGGCGCTGATAGGAGCGAAAAGCGGGATATAGCTCTAAAGCACCCTAACGTAAAAAAAGATATCTAACCATCAGCTAAATATCTTTTTTAACCTGCCAAGCATTTGTTTCCTACTAATAACTTTGTTCAAATACCCTAGTGATTATTCAACGCTATTATTTATAGTTGTCAAAGATAGTATTAAGTCGATTTAGGCAATCGACAATCAACTTGCCAGTTTGCTCGGTACTGGAATCTAAGATAAGCTTTTCATCCAGACGCCTAGCTAAAGGTTGCAACGCTTGTTTTATCGCCGTAGCCATCAGCGTCGTCTGCTCAGTGACATCAGTAATAGTCGTAGCTGCACCGCCAACGCCACTCGCCAGCAAACTCTCCGATAGACTGTTGCCTATGTTCTTTGCCATATCTCCTGTCATATGCACTGCCAGCTGCTCAACAGCATTGATTAGACTGACCATCAACTGTTTTTGTATATCTTGGTTCAGCTTTTGATACTCGCCATCGGCTTTATGATCGTGCCGATAGATTTGTACCAGCTTATCCATGCTTTGCTCAAAGCCATTATCGATACTTTTGCACACCACATTGGCATTGTTCAGCATACTGTTAGCCATACTATCAGCCATGCTGTCCGCGAGTATCTTTTGCGCTTCTAACTGCGCTGCTAGCTGTATCTGCTGCCCCGCCTCTTGCAAGCGGGCTACTTGTTCAGGATCATGCTGGTTTAAGTAGCTGGCAAACTGCTGGTTGATGGCTTTAAAGCCACCAGCGACGTCGACTAATTGCGCAACGATACGTGCACCCGTATCGCCATCCGCACCGCCCATAGCTTTGTTGCGCAAGAAGTCAGTTTTGATTTGCTGCCAGCGCTGTGCCTCATCAGCATCTAACATCCCACGCATCTCGGCAAGCTTAAGTAGATTGCTTTCTGCCCCTGAGGTCAACAGCTGCGACTCGCCTAAGTAGTGGTCATCTATCAGCTGGTTCAGCTCATTATCATTCATGACCGCTGATAACTTCTCAGTCATCTTATTCATATTGCGATAACTGCCTTGCAGCTTAAAGATAGGTTCAAGGCGATATTTATCATCTTGCGATGCTGAGGCAATATAAGCTTGGTTGACCTCAAGAATCACTGTTTGTACCGTAAACATGTGCCTTAAAATTGCGATAATCTCGTTAATCTCTGAGGTGCTATAAGGATATATCAGCTCGCTACTTTGCGCTTGTATTAAGTTGGCGCTGCTAGCACTGCCAGCATCTACGGCTTTAGCCATTTTTATAAGTCGATGCACGTCAGCCAAATCACGATTGGCTAAAGGTGCCAATACCGTATTTGAGGTTAACGAGTTCTCGATATAACTAAGGGCGAACACTTCTTCCATACCGCTCATGATATCGCCTAAATTATAGATATCAGCACGGTTAGCCAGCATATCAGGGACTTTAAAGGCCTCGCCACTCTCAGTATAAGGGTTACCAGCCATGACTATGCAAAACTTCTTGCCACGCATATCATAAGTTTTAGTCTGGCCTTGCCAAACCCCATCGATACGGCGTGTCCCATCCCCTAAGGAGATAAACTTCTGCAAAAACTCTGCGTTAGTGTGCTGGATATCATCTAGATAGAGCATGACGTTATTGCCCATCTCGAAGGCTAAGTTGATTTTATTTAGCTCTTCACGCGCGGTAGCATTGGGCGCTTTGGCTGGGTCCAAAGACATAACATCATGGCCTAGTGAGGGACAGTTAATCTTCATAAAGATTAGGCCCAAACGGTTGGCCACGTATTCCATCAAAGTAGTTTTGCCGTAGCCTGGTGGCGATATCATCATCAAGATACCCATCAAGTCGGTACGCTTGTCATCGCCTACAGTACCCATCTGCTTGGCGAGGTTGTCCCCAATCAAGGGCAGATAGCTCTCATTGATCAGACGGTTGCGCACAAACGAGGATAACGGACGTGGCAGGAATTCATCTAGTCTTAGCGCTTGTTTTGAGTGGTTTAACAGCTCTGAGCGTAATGAGAGGTAGCGCCTATAAGCGGGTATCACTTGCGTATGATGATCATGCAAGCGCCTCATAAAATCATCGACAGCGAAGCTTAGCGTTTGCTGATGGATGCGTTGATGCTCACCTAATAAGTTATCCACTTGTATCTCAAGTGATACTTTACTAGTACTGCGCTCAAAGCTTTGCGCTTGATTAAGAGGATTATTAAGACTCGTTAGTGCCGGCGTCAGCGCACTCGATGCGGTTGATATTGATGTTGATAGTGATGTTGCCAGTGTAGATGTTGGCGGAGATAGTCTAGCTTGCTTGTCAAACGCTATCCCAGAGTTGATCAGGCGTTGTACTAAAGCTTCTCGTTGGGCATCATTTAATTGAGTCAGTAGCACAGCAATCGCTTCTGGTACAAAATGACGTCCGCTCTGCAACTGCTGTTTAGTTAGTACGGCTGCATCCTCACTCTTAGCCAACTGTTCTGCACTGAGCGGATTGCCCTGATCATCAACTTTACTATCGATGGCTTGTGCACTAGCAAGGTGCTTATCCTCATAAGCCTTATCTAATAAAGCATTAAACCAAGTCGCTAGTAGCTCATAAGCCGCTTTTGGCTGAAAGCAGAGCTTGGCGACAGAGGTTCGTAGTTGCTCAAAGCTAGCCCTGTTCTGAGTATTGTTTTGGCTGCTAACTGGTGAACTGTTGAGCGTTTGAGTCAATTGATAACAGAGTTGCTGCGCTTTTTGACTGGTCTGCCATTCTAGCCCTTGCGCTAAGCTGACAGTAGGCTCAGTGCCTTGCCCCATTACATTGACTAAATATTCGCAGGCAAGCTGTACATAACTTTGGGAGAATATACTGCTGTCTGAGCTTAAAATAGCAGGGCTATTATTATGGTTAGCATGGTTATCGCTATCCGCCTTGGCATCGGTATAAACACCGTTATCAATAGCGTTGTCAATACTACTAGCACTACTAGCCTGTGTCTGAGCATTGCCATCATGGGCAGCTACAAAGTTGCTCATGACCGCCTTTATATCATTGACTAGCAAAGCTTTTGCGCTATCACTACCTAAAGTACGATGCAGTTGCTCAGCGGTGAGCGCTCGATCCGTCCAATTGCTAACGCTAGTCAGCGTTTGTGCATCCAGCCATTTATCATAACTAAATTGGGTCAGTGCGGTTAAGCCTAACGCTTGTACTAAGCTTAATTGCCAATAAAACAGTTGTGCCAGAGCACGTATTTGCGGGGTATAAATAAGTAGGCCCGCCTCACGTAAGGTTGGCAATATCTGCATCAACAATAAGGTGGCGTCATGATCGTGAATGCCTTTTTCGTAGCCGAGCTGATAGCGAGGCGTGGCATAAGCTCTGACTACCTTAGCTAGCGCACTGTCATCAGCTATCTTGCCATGGCTATCAATAGTGCTAGCTGTCTCATCATAAGCTTGATAAAGTCGGGTTTCGCTCAAACCGTCTTTGCTGTCTTTGGCACTTTCGATAATGCTATAGGCTAAGTATTCAGCGCGATACACTTTGTCTGATTCAGAAGCTATATTCATATCCCAATATGGGCGTAGCGAATTAAGCTCATCATTATTTAATACTTGATAGTAGTCGGTGCCCGTCAGATGTAGGTTGAGAAGCCGTTGGCCATTAGCCTGCTGGCGACTCAGAAGGGTCAAATCTAAAGGCTGAGTATTGACCGAGAAGCGGTGCTTGCCCAGCTTGATAATCTGACCACCCTCTTCAAATAAGTCTGACTTATCTTTTAGGCTCTTATAACTCTCAATTTGAATGGCTTTAAGGCGAGCATTGAGATCATCTGCTTTGACACTAAAGCCTAGCTGTTGCAGAGACTTGGCAATGCTACGTACCTTTTGTACTAAGCCATCCGCAGCAAAATAAGTATTTAGAGCACTTTCATCTTTAAAGCCAGTAATGCTAGCACTTTGGGTACGCTTCTTGATACTCTCAAGCATCCTAAGCGCGCCATCGCCTAAGTTCTGAGCCTTGCGGTTACGCGCATCGAGCAGTTGCTGCTTATGGTTTTCAAAAACCTCGTAAATCTCTTCACGTTTACTAATAATGTCTGCTAAAAACTGATCACCTATATTAGCTTCTGGATCAGAAAACTGGCTCTCCAGCTCTTCTAACTGCACTAGCAACTTAGCCATTTGCTCATCTGACTTTTCAGGCGTATTAGCGATGGATAGAGCATTGGCAATTGACTGACCAAACAGCTTAAACTGGGCACCAAACTGCGCTACTGCCTCAGCAGAGCCTAAGTTTTTGCGTTTATGATTAAGCTTGGCCTTGCTCTGATTAAGACGCGAGTAAATAGCAGAGATATCATCAATGATTTGGGTGCGCACGGTGGCATCAGCAACATCTAGCGTGCCTAACAGCTCAGTCAATAAATCTAGACCTTGTGCCGTTGCATCGATAGTGTCTAACACTGGCTTTAATTCAGCATTAGTTTCAGCCGAATCTAAGCGTTCACTGACCTCCGCTAAAGTGTCTTCATAACTTGCTAACGCCTTCTCAGCGCTCAGATAGCCTACCGTCTGCTCAGCCAGCTCGCTTTCGATAGTTTCTAATTGAGCCTGTAACGCTTGTAGCTTATCGCCATCTAAATAACGCAAATTCTCTAAACTGACTAACTGGCCTTTTTGCTGTCTGATTGCAGACAATTGCGCCACGTAGTCACTCGCCGAATCAAAAGTGGTTGTTTTTATCTGCTGAGCAATCTGGTTTTGCTTAGCCTCGGCATCGCTCAAAGCTGTTTGGGTTTGCTTTTGAATGCTTTGTACTTTAGCGAACTCATCGATGACCAATTCAGCCGTCGCTGTGACTTCACGAATACTATCTGCCACTTCAGCAAGATCAGGCTCAGACAACCAATAATAGCTATCGAACAGCCTGCTGGTATTACCGACAAGCTCCTCGTAGAGCTTTTGCGACACCGTTTGATTGTCTATTAGGCGAGTAATACTGTAGAGGTCTGAGATGCCTCGAACCAATTCCTTATTACCAATTTTGCCATAAAAACTGCTGCTTTCAGGCAGCTCGCTAATATACTCTTGCGAGGCATAGGGGGTATGCCATATCTGCATAGGGTGAATACGTGACGGCTCACTTTGGGCACTAAATAGTACTAGCTGACCGCTCTCTGCTAGCGCCATCCCGTTACAGTAAATAGGATTTGCCAGTCTTTTTTTAATCAAATTATAAGGGAATAATCCGGTGACTCCTAAGGCTATATCATAGAATAAGAACAACACATCCTCACCATTGGGCGATATGATTTTGCGCTTAAACCTTAAATCCATAGCATTATTATTTTGGCTATCAAATAGCTTATGCTCTCCGGTCTGTAAGTAATAACCACCAGGAAATATAATACCGTGATCTTCTGGTAGCTGCACACAAGACTGGCCGATAGCATCCAAACGCAATACCGTCTCGGTTAGGGTGTTATAGAAAAAATAACGATAGCTATCTTCTCTATAAGGCAGAATCTTCAGCAGTATTAGACTACCGACTTTGGCATAAGCAATCTCAGCATCGGTTAGAGATTGAGTGCTGTCATTGACAGGCTCACTATAGATCCCTAGCCCTGAGTGAGTATTATCCTCAATCTTGATGGTCAAGTCGCCATTGACGGTTTCCACAAATATGGTATCTAAGATATTCATATGCGGATGTTTGCCATTGACCATCTGCTCGCGTGTAGTCACGATCCAATCAAAATCATGGGCGGGTGGCAACTCAATATCACGCTCACCGCGATTGTCTACATAAGCTACTTGTGCCGCCTTTGGGATGTTTTCGCTAAAATCTAAGGCAAAACGAAACACTCGAATATCAGTGATACGCTCACCGATCTGAAACGCTAATAGCAGCTTGCTGTCCTTGACGGTAATTTGTATCAAGCGCGTTTGCTTGTAATAGCGGTACAGCTCATTAAAATCTTGTACAAAGGCAGTTTGATCTAAAAACGTATCAGTCAAATCGACTTCTTCTAGTGCATACTCTTTATCGCTGCTATTGCTACTATCACTACTATCACTACTATCGCTATTACTATCATCGCTACTGTTACTATTGCTACCGTCGGCAGGCTCTATAAGGCGATACAGCGATAGTACATCCTTAATATTGCTTGCCCGCTTTAGACCCATAAATACATTATAGCCAAACAGCAGATAGTCACCCACTTGTACCATGTCTTGTGCCACACAGTTGTATTCAGTACGGACACGCGTGCGGGCAATCACTTGCATCTGGGTACTGCCAAACTCTGCTAGACGCGCATTATTTAGCTTGGCAGTCTGCTGCTCTAATCGATTGCCTTGCTCAGTTAACCGCTTTTTGATCAGCTCATAGGCATTGCCTGCAGCAACGGCTTGATCAGCCTGTTCAACTCTACCGGTGCTACTGAGATCCTTCGGATTTTGCATATCTGCCATTGCTATTCGTCCACTTCTATTTTTAGGCAATAAGAATAATAAGATAATCGATTGTGTTGAAAAAGCCCTTAGCGACTTTAAAAAGCCCTTAGCTACTTTGAGAAGCCCTTAGCGACTTTAAAAAGCCCTTAGCTATTCTAAAAAAACCTGTGACCGCACTATTGGTTCTCTTAGAATAGCCAACTCGCTGTCTGGCGCTTATGCGTGCCGTTTAGCTGGAGTTGGCTACCCAAATCGCTATCTGTCTATCGAAACCCTACAGCTGACTTATTATAGCTAGTCATCATGATTAATCATTATGGTTAACAGGCTTATCATGCTCCTGCTGGTTGGCCCTAGACATCGCTTGATTGGCCATCATAGTATTGATAATACCGCTCAAAGTATCCGACTTGCCAGCAAGACCATCGATAGCTTTGCCGATAGACAATGACTTGGCAAAGTTATCAAAGAAGTGCGCTTCACCACCAACAATATCGATTTTAGCTTTTTGTAGGGCGACTGCTAATACTTCAGCATTTTCTTTAGCGATCTCTTTACCCGCTTCGATAGAGGCCATCGCTTCTTGCAGGGCGGTTTCAAGACCCATACGGAATTCTTCGTGCTCTCGCGCCTCTTTGCTCATACTACCCATAGCATTGAACTTTTCAACCAAGCCATCCGCTTCAGCCTTAAAGTGTTCACGAGTCACTTCTGCTTTAGCCAGTCCGACTTCGCGTTCTGCTTGCGCATTAGAATGACCAATAGCAGCAATAACTTCAGCATTAACTAAACCGATGTCACGCTCTGATTTAGCATTAGACTCACCGCGAGCGGCAATAATTTCAGCATCTGCTACGCCTTTTTCACGGTCGGCCTGCGCTTGCGCTTGTCCGGTAGCTCTAACGATATTAGCTTTGGCTAGACCTTCTTTTTCTAAAGATGACGCTTTGGCTTCTTGGATAGCTGCTTCTGCAAAGCCATGGGCTGACTCTTCAGCTTTGATACCTTCGGCCAGTCTAACTTTAGCTTCCGACTCTTTAGCGGAAGCCTCTAGATTAGCAGTAGCTAAAGTGGTGATCTCAACAGCTTTATGCTTAGCCGCCATCTCATCTGCTTCAGCTTTTTTGACTTGACGTACTTTGATTTCTTCGGCATCCGCTTCAGCGGCTAATACGCGCGTTTGCTTAGAACGCTCTGCTTCACTAACTTCACGAACTTCTTTAATACGCTCTTCTTCTTGGGCGACGGTTTTATCTACCGCAATACGCTCACGAATAACGTTAGCGATCTCTTTTTTCTCAAGCTCAATGGCTCTTTCGGCTTCGATACGCTGTAGATCCACTTCACGCTCACGGGAGACAATTTCTAAGTCGCGAGCACGAGTCACTTTCTCTTCTTCAATAACTACCGCACGCAAGCGATTTTGGCCAGCTACTTCAATCTCACGCTGTTGATTCTCGCGTTGTATGGCTAAGTCCTGCTCAACCATAATGACCGCAGTTTCAGACTTTTTGCGTTCTTCTTCCTCGATCTTACGAGTTTCTGCGGTCTCACGAGCGATGACAGAAGCTATTTCGCGACGTTGTTTGGCTTCGGCATCGGCTTGTTGACGCTCTAACTCCAGCATAGCTTCTCTGGTTTCAACGTTTTTCTTCTTGACCGCTAACTCTTCATCACGCTCAAGCTCATTAGTAATAATGTTTTGAGCAGCCGTTAACTGAGTGATCTTTTTGATACCCTCAGCATCCAAGATATTGCTTGAATCTAACGATGATTTTGGCGTTTGTTCTAAGTAATCAATCGCCACGTCTTCTAGAACATAACCATTTAAATCATTGCCGATCTCTTTGACAATACTGTCACGAAACTCGCTACGATTTTCAAAAAGTTTGACAAAATCAATCTGTTTACCGACTGTTTTTAGCGCTTCAGAGAACTTAGCATTGAACAGCTCATTAACAGCGACTTTGTCCGAAGCACGTTCAACCCCAACAGACTTAGCAACTTTGAGGACATCTTCTTCAGTCTCATTGACGCGTAAATAAAACGCTACAGTGATATCTGCACGCATATTATCGGCACAAATCAGCCCTTCTTTACCTCGTCTATCTACTTCTAAGGTAATTAGTGAGATTCTCATCAATTCTTTTTTATTGATGATCGGCCAAATAATACCGCCGTCAAAACGTACGTCAATTTTACTAACGCCATTAATAATTAGTGCTGTGCCTTGCTCAACCTTATAATAAAAGGCTTTCAGCATTAAAAGCATTGCCATAATAAAAATAAACGCCAGCACTACTACTACGCCAACGATAATGAGTATGTCCATATTCACTCCTTTAATGTAAACCGTTTAACCAAATTTAGAATAACCAACGCTATGTCTGTAAGTAGCTAGCTAGCCATTTACCAACAGCTAAGTAGTCAGCAAATATTTATTAGTTCACTTTATTAGTTCAATTTATCAGTTCAATTTGTTATTAATAATGATTTAGTAAATTACCTAAGCCATTATGGATCTTTGACTACCGCCACCCGATAAGCATTAGTCTCTTGTAAGTATTCTACTAATACTACTTTATCGCCTTGTTTCAGCGGCAGAGCCTTACTATCCATATCAGGTCGAATTCTAAGGATCAATCCTGCCCCGCCATCGCTTAGTTCAGCCTCACCGTGCTTATCAGTAACGCTAAGAGTGCGCACTATAGCCGTCTTACCCAAATTGCTAGAAGCATTACGTTTGGGGATATTGGTGACTTTGTTACGAATAGGAGCGATGATAAGGCCAGTCAGCCACATAGACACTATTAGCACTAATACTAGTGCTCCTGTGCCAAATACATAATAGAGTAGACCTGAGTCGTACCATTGGTGTAGCAAACTGCTATATAAGTAGCTAAGCAGCCAACCAATCAAGCTCACTAAGCTAAGTATCACTATTAAGGGTACGCCATAGAGACCAAGCTTCAGCGCCAGCCCAGTAAAAACTCCTGTGGAGGCTAGATCAGATAAGTTAGAGTCAGCACCAGAGTCCCCGATCTCTACGTTGTCCATATCAGTGAGGCCTAGCAAAGAAACTAGCCAATATAAAGTGACAAACATCACTAGACCAGTAAAGATAACTGTAGGGTATAAGCTAATTTTAGTAATGAATATTAAAAAAGATTCTTGCATCGTACCCATGCTCCTTTTGACTACCTAATATAATAATCACTAGGGTCACCAGTTATGTATTTGGCTGTATAAACAATAATACTAAGTAATAGCAGCCAACTTTTATATTTTTATAGCGGCCTCAAAATCTTAACAGTAACTGCATCCAATAAGATCAACTTATGTTTCTTTATTTGCTATTGAGTATATATCAATAATTAGCCAATATATCTAATTCGTTATTAATAGATTGATAGATTGATAGATTGATAGATTGAGGTCGATGCAATAAGGATCATAAGCATTATAAAAATAATAATAAAAATAGCAGCTAGTTAACGACTCCATACTGGCGAACGCATTAATCCCGCTGACTTACTGCTAATGGTATAACTACTACCGCCAGCTAAAGAGCGAATCACTAGACTGCTACCGGCTTGACCATTTATGGTGCGGTTTTGCATAGCATAAACCACATATTGAGCACTTGGAGAAAGACGGGCCGGCTCATCAAGGCCAGTCTCTGCAAGGTTAAGCACTTGCTTGTTGGCTAAAGTCATCACCGCAGCTTGGCGACCATTGAGGTAACTCATAAGCTGGCCATCTAAGCTCAACTGCGGACTGGCAGCGTAGCCACCAGAAGATATCTGCGTGGCACTACCCGTAGCCAAGCTATAGCGATAAATACTAGGCCGCCCAGCGCGAACTTTATCACTAACATATAGGAAGCTCTGTCCATCAGCAGCATAAGTTGGCTGTACCTCAGTACTAGACAAGGTAGTAAGCTGCTTAGTAGTCCCGTCAGTTAAGGACAGCTGATAGATATCGGCATTGCCAGCAACCGATGAGCTATAAAGTAGGGTTTTTCCATCTGGTGAAAACGCTGGCGATAGATTGCTACCACTAGCATCGACCACTACCTTACGAGTTTGCTTGCGCTGATCATAGATATAAATAAATGGATGTTGGCGTGCTGCTTGTTTGCTATAAGCTAAAAGTTGACCATCGGCAGACCAAGCAGGGGCATAAATATAACCGTTAAGCTGATCGAGCAGCTGTCTGTCACTACCATCAGGGCGGATACTATATAAAGACGATATTTTGGCACTACCTAAGCCTTGCTCTTCTACATAAGCAATACGCCCTTGTCGATCTATGGCTGGCATGTGTGCAGCGAGAGGATTACTACTAGAGGTGTTTTTGTTAGAGCTAGTAGAAGTCGATAACGTCTGACAACCGCTCAAAGCAAACAAAGTTATGGTACTAACCACTGCAGTTATGTTCCTCAGCGTATAACCATTACTGATAGTATGCGTAGAGCCAATAGGATTAACCATAGAATAATATCTCGCCAAGCGTTAGGGAAAAAGGAAAAGCTTATAGCTTTTATTTATTTACTTTGAGCGGTCGATCATTTAAAAACCATCTAATTTAAAAGCTGTCTAATTTAGAAGCTGTCTAATGTAAAGATCATAAGCTTTAAAACTGCTATAGCCATGCTGCCATAGTATTTTTTGCAGTTGCTGTTAGGCAAGGACCGATAAATGCCGGGTAGCAAATTTTATATCAATGGCCGTTACCGGTTGAATCTAACTAGCAATGATGCGGTTTTATTTTCACTTGGCTAAGCTTTGAATATTTAATAAACACCTTAGTGTAGCGTAAACCATGATGAGTTTTACACAAAAAAAGGCCTCACTAGATAGTGAGGCCTCTTCTATATAACAGTCTAGTATTAATCGACTGTCATTTTGGCTATAAATCAATGCTATTGGCTCTAAAGCTAACCGCTTATGTTTTTATAGTCTGTTTTTATAGTCTGTTCTTATAGATAATTACTTAGCAACGGCTTTGAATTGTGCAACTTGATTAGCGTTAGTGATAGTCAACGTAGGTGCATTGTTACCACTTTTGCTCAAGCTATATCTACCTTGAACCGTAGCCATAGTAGCAGTATCGAAGCTTGCTTGTGGCTCAGGGCAGGCCATCATAGTGCTCAGTACATTGTTCAACTGTACATTATTATTCACTACGCTGTATTCAGCACCCATATTGTTACAAGTGTTCTTAAAGTTAACGCGGTTTTCGCCATTATAGTTATTGAAGCTTAAAATTAATGGCTTAGCTGGGTTAACGAATAACTGCTTAATCTTAACGCCGTTAGTAAGCTTGGCATCAACTAACTGCCAGTCATAAGACTGTAATTGAGTGTTACTTAGAGCTTGAGTTGTTGGTGCAGTAGCGGTTGGACTGGTTTGGCAACCTGCAAGGGTACCTACTGCCAATACGCTTGCCATCATTACTTTAGTCAAATTTTTCATATGAACTCCTAGAGGTATCAAAAAAGGTTTTAATTGATAATAGTGTTAAAAGATTTTGCTTTTATAAAGTTTAGCAATTGTCTAAAAACTGCTACATTAATGAACTTGGCACACTATACAGTATCTATGTTACTACTGTACTTAAGCTTGTTAGTCTTTTTATTTTTAATCAACAGCCACAGCTAATTAATCAACTTTATTAATAACTGTATTAAACAGTGACACTATTATGGACTCAGCGCTTATAAGTGTCATCCCTCCTTATGTATAGACTTCACTCAAACATTGTTCTCTCGTATAGGCGTTTTGCTACTGTCTATTGCTAGTTATAGTATTACCTGCTACTCCTTAGGCCGCAGTGTGATAGTACCCCTGTCATTTTTAACCTTAGTAACTAATTTAGCAGCTAGCTTAGTAACTAATTTAGCAGCTAGCCTAGTAACTAGCTTAACAGCCGGCTTAAAGATTGGCATTCTTTAATCGATTCACTTGGCTACGATAGATAGCTTTTGGTTCAGACTCTCCCCAAGAAGTAAGGCCAAAAACTTGGTTCGCTGAGTCTAAGTGGTTCATTCTATAATCGTCACGAATCACATAGCCTAGACGACTTGAGCAAGCAGAGACTAAGCCATCACTCGGCTCGCCTGCAAACGGTATGCCAGTCGCTGCTAGTAAGTAATCGCTAGGATCGAGTACGCTAGTTATCTGACCCACACCGCTGAATGAATAATAGTTAATGCCATTGACTTGCGTATCAGCTGGTTGACCGCAGTATCGGCTTGGCAGCGCTGCTGGGAATTTTGCATTGAACTTAGCTGCTCCATCAGTAGACAAGGCTATCAGAGCTTTCCAGCCATCTTGCTGTTGTATTTGTGCTAGAGGAATCCCAGAACCTACATCGGCAAAGCCCCCAATCAGCTCAGCCAAACTCAAGGTAGCTTTAGTAATTAGGCTGTCCTGCGAAAACTCTTCCAGCACTTTGTCTGCTGTTTTCGATCCTTGCTCTGGGCTAGCAACTGCGGTGACTGATGCCACATATTGCGGAGCAACGCCAGCGACATAGCGGATATCGATACCCCCTTGACTGTGCCCGAATAAATTGACTTTAGCATCACCTGACACCGCAAGGATGGTTTTGATTTGTTGGAGTAGCTGCTCTCCACGAATCTCGCTATTATGAATAGCGGAAGTTTTAGTGGCAAATACTGTTGAACCGCCTTTCATTAAATCTTGCGGGATACCATAAAAGTAGTCTACAGCTCCAAATAATTTGGTAAAGCCATTCGCCCCATGGGCCAATACTATAGGGTACTGAGTATTGGTATAACTAGTCGTAAAATATCTACTTTCTACTACCTGACAGCCGTTAGCATTGGCACAGTTATAATACTGTCCAGCAGCTTGGGCAGCCGTAGTCTGTAGCGTCATTAACAGCACACCAGCTGTGATAGCACTAAAAGCTGGTAAAATTTTGCTTGAGGTTGTGCCAGCGCGCAGGCGAATATTTAGGGTCATAACAACATCCTTGTCATTGTAAGAGTTCTCTTAATGGTTGCCCTGAGGTATAGAGACAAGATTTGATAACAGCTTTATCCACTTTTGGCGATATCGAACCACCCAAAAGTATATAAAACAATTACCAACTCCTTTAGCGGTCCAATTTACACTACTTTTTTATAAGGTAACATTCAACTTATTTTTCAGCTGAGTCTACCGTTTCTATGACCCACTAGTCATAGATTAACTTTTAATGACTTAAGGTTAAGCCAATAAAGCCTAGTTAATTAATAGCCTGATTAGTGGTTTTAGTTTTAGTGCTTATATTAATAGTTGCTATTGGTATTAATCCTGACATTGATATTAATCCTGACATTGATAATAATGATCTTAATATTAGTTTTGATGTTGATAAACACTTATCACAGTCATTAATGATAGCAAAACTGTTGCTGGCTCATTTATGATATAATTTGCCTACTATAATTTTACAACTATAAGATCAATAATGATGACTAAAAAATCCCTTATCCAATCCCCTGAAGCCATAGCAAAAATGCGTGTTGCCGGTAAACTTGCTAGCGATTTACTGGTTATGTTAGACCAGCACGTCAAAGTAGGCATCAGTACTGAAGCGTTGAATCAAATCGCTCATGACTATATTGTCAATGTGCAAGACGCTATCCCTGCCCCACTGAACTATAATGGTTTTCCAAAATCAATCTGTACCTCAGTCAACCATGTGGTCTGTCACGGTATTCCAAGTGAGAATAAAATTCTCAAAGATGGCGATATCATTAATATTGATGTGACAGTTATCAAAGATGGCTACTATGGCGACACCTCTAAAATGTGGATAGTAGGCAACGGCTCGATCATGGCTGAACGCATTTGTAGAGTGGCTCAAGAGGCACTTTATGCAGGCATGAGCGTGGTCAAAAATGGCGCACGTTTAGGCGATGTAGGAGCGGCTATTCAAGAAGTAGTAGAGCCTGAGCGTTTCAGTATCGTACGTGAGTTCTGTGGTCACGGTATCAGTAATGAGTTCCATCACGAGCCGCAAGTGATGCACTATGGTAAAAAAGGCACTGGTTTTGAGCTTAAGACTGGTATGACTTTTACTATTGAGCCGATGATTAATGAAGGTAAATGGCAGACCAAAATCCTACCGGATGAATGGACCGCTATTACCAAAGACCGTAAGCTCTCAGCACAATGGGAGCATACGATGGTCGTCACTGATAATGGCTGTGAGGTATTTACCGCTCGCCCTGAAGAAGATTTAAGCTTCTTGACTCAGTAATAATAAAAAAGATCGCTTAGGCGGTCTTTTTTTTACAGAATTTTTAGAGATTTTAGACAAGTTTTAGGGCTTTTTTTATGCAGTGCTTAGTAACACCTTGCGTTGAGTGATCATTTGGTTTTATGATGATTCAATAGCGATAAGCTTTCATTACAGGCTAATAGGCCGTTTAAGAAGGCTACCTTTATAGCCACTCCCTATAACTATTATCGACTTAAGATAGATTTGGATTTTAAATAATCACTAAACTTAACTACTTAGCTTAACCGGATAATACTCATGTTTACTTGCGATCTCGCCTCTATTTATATCACCCCATTGCCCCGTTTTTCGCCATCGCCTATGGCACCTGCTGCCCCTTCATTGACGGTGACTAATCCGGCGAATAATCCACTGCTGGGTATCCCTGAGTGGCTGGCAAAAATAAAGGATGATATTAGTCGGGCGCTTGAGCGTGGGGTCAGTATCCGGCAGCTAGTAGCAGCACGTGCCTGTGCGATCGATAGCTTGCTTAGCGCTTTATTTAACTGGTATCAGCTCGATGATACTGACTTAGCGCTGTTTGCTACTGGTGGCTATGGACGTGGCGAGCTATCGCTACATTCTGATATTGATATCTTGTTGCTGGCTCCTACTACTATTAATAGTCAAACTAGCGCCAAGATTGACAGTTTAGTAGCATTGTTATGGGATGTAGGTCTTGAGCCTTCATTGTCTGTACGTACTGTTGAGGACTGCTTGGAGGCGGCAAAAGACCATACGGTTGCTAGTACTTTATTAGAGGCGCGGCTACTGATTGGCAATGAGACTTTGCATAATACTCCCGGCGACATTGTCAATCAGCTATGGTCGCAGCGTGAGTTCTTTGAGGTAAAAATACACGAAGCAAAGCTGCGTTATTTGCAGCACAATGCTACGGAATATAACCTTGAGCCTAATATCAAGACTGCGCCGGGCGGTTTACGTGATATTCATATTATTGGCTGGGTAACTAAGCGCTACTTTCGGGTTAGTAAACTCTATGACTTAGTACAGCAAGACTTTTTGACTGAAAAAGAATTCGATGAGCTCAGTTTTGCAGAAGCTTATTTATGGCAAATACGTCATTACTTGCATGAGATGACTGGTCGTAATGAGAATAAGCTGTTGTTCGATTATCAGCGTGAGATTGCCCAGCTTATGGGTTATGACACTCAGCCAGATGACGAGCCAAATGCAGCAGTTGAGCGCTTTATGCGTGACTATTATCGCTGTGCTATGCAGATATCGACTTTGTCGGAGATGCTGACTAATCATTATTACGAAACTATTATAGAGCCCGATCTACCAGATGATGAGCGTCCTAACAAACATCCTCTAAATGCTCATTTTAATCAAATCGGCAATCAGATAGCAGTAGCCCATCACCGAGTGTTTGCCCAACACCCTGAGGCTATCTTAGAGATGTTCTTACTGATGGGTCAGTATGGCATCAAGAATGTACGTACGCATACTTTGCGGGCGCTAAAAATCGCTGCGCGTGGTATCGACCAGAACTATCGCGACAACCCTGAGCACCAAGCGCTATTTTTAGAAAATCTAAAAGAACAAAACTATCTGTTTCATCGTCTGCGTGCCATGAACCGCTATGGGGTTTTGGGTAATTATATTCCCGCTTTTGCTCAAGTTACTGGGTTGATGCAATATGACTTGTTCCACCGCTATACCGTCGATGCGCATACGCTATTTTTGATTCGAATTTTACATCGTTTCACTGATCCTCGATTTCAGGATGAATTCCCGTTGGTTAGCGCCTTGTATCAGCGTATCGAGCGTAAAGAGATCTTAGTGCTAGCTGCCATGTTCCATGATATTGCCAAAGGTCGCGGTGGTAATCACAGTCAACTTGGTGAAAGCGAGTCCATTGAGTTTTGTTTGGCTCATGGTATGAGTATGGCGGATGCAAATTTAGTAGGGTGGTTGACTCGTTATCACTTGCTCATGTCGATGACTGCGCAGAAGAAAGATATCTCTGATCCAGAAGTAGTCACGGTGTTTGCCGATCTCATCGGTAACGTTACTCATCTTAATCACTTATATGTCCTAACAGTCGCCGATATGAATGCTACTAATCCTCAGCTTTGGAATAGCTGGCGGGCGACGCTGATGAAACAGTTGTATTCACAAACTCGGCGTATTTTGCGCGCCGATATTGATGCCCCAACTAATCGTCAAGATATGATCAGTGCCACTCGAAAACAGGCGCTCATTATGCTCGATAATGTCGATAATCAGCGTATGAATCGTGAAGAGGTGCTCAGCTTATGGGATGACTTGGGCGATGAGTACTTTTTGCGCGAGATTGCCGAGGATATCTTATGGCATACTGAGGCTATTTTAAACCACCCGCCTATAGGTCGTGCCTCAAATGCTGATAGTACACCGCTAGTGGTATTGCGTGAGCATCGAGAGCTGGCTTTGGATGCTGTGCAAGTCTTTATTTATACTCAAGATCAGGTCAATCTGTTCGCCGTAACTATGGCGGTGTTTGATCAGATGAACTTGGACGTTCTAGATGCGCGTATCATCACCGCTACTCGTGACTTCGCCCTAGACTCTTATGTATTACTAGACCGCAGTGGGACGCTATTAGCTGATGAAGATAGTCAGCATGAGCTTAAACAAAAACTCATCAATGCTTTTAAGAACCCCACAGTACCAAAGCTCACTCATAAGCGCATACCACGCCAGCTCAGACATTTTGATGTGCCTACGGTGATTAACTTTGAGTTTAACGAAGCTTCTGATCAACACATCATGAGCCTACAAACCTTAGATCAGCCAGGATTACTTGCGCGCGTAGGCCAAGTGTTTTTGCAACAAAGTATCGAAGTACATGCGGCTCGCATTACTACTCTAGGTGAGCGTGCAGAAGATATGTTCTATATCAGTGATCGTAATGATGAGCGCTTAACGCAGGCTAAGCTTGAGGCGTTAAAGCAAGCTTTGATAGACTGTTTGGCGGTATTGGCTGATAGTAGCTATAGTTAAAAATAGCCGCTATAGTAAAAAACAGTAAGCAGTTAAGGGCTACCGATATAGACACTAAAGTTTTTATATCGGCGCCCTAACCGTCTATTAGGTGCTTTAGGACATTCACAAGTAACCACTGCTGCTAGCTAACCTTACTTTAGTCTATTTTACAATGTGCTTGTATAGACCATCTTGCGGGCATAAGGTATTAACTCATTGTCAGCAAACTCTGGTGGTAAAATCTCCACTAGCAGATTCTGAGCCCCTAACATCATCCGCCCCGCTTCGACCTCTGTTTGTAATAAGCGCTGTAAACTGGCTCTACGTAGCTGTGCGTCATAGCGTTCATAAATATGTTGTAGGGAGATTGGCGCATTGGCATGAATATCTGGCAAAATGCTATCACTAGCTAAGATATTCATTTCAGTGAGGGCTTGCTCACGTATTAAACTTTGTTGGTCGATATTATGCTGCATGTGTTTAGACAGCTTAGTTTTAGAAACCAACATCACTAAAAAAAACAGCGTTTGTAAACCAAACACTATAACCCCTTGCCATAAGGTCAAGTGCAGTTGTAATAGTTTACTCAACATCATAAGCACAATGGCTATTACTATATAACTAAGTAATTGCCAAAGCAGCCACATTTGCAGGCTATTATCACCATACCAGAACAGCTGGCGCTCCTTAAGTATTACTAGACGCTGGCGCGTTTTCCACCACTGCTGTTCGCAGCGTATTAACTGCTCATAAACTTTAGAGCCCTGCATACTACTACTGGAAATATTCAGCATATCAATGAGCTATCCTTAGGGTAGCAACCCTTGTAGGGTTATTATTTTATAGTTATAGATAAGCGTTACCAAAAGACAATAAATAGAAGAAGTGCTACACTGCGACGGTATAGCTCTATTAATAAAATGACATTATTGTCCATTTTTCAGGTTTATCAATTACAGTTACAGATAGCTTCTTATATTTACTAACCGTTACTTATTATAGTCAGCCCACTTATGAATCACAATCTAGCAAAGCTGCATCCTTATCCTTTTAGCAAGATGACTAATCTACTGGCTAATAGCACGCCAGACCCCGCCTACTACGAGATTAAGCTTGGTATCGGTGAGCCAAAACACACGCCACCCGCTTTTGTGTTGGACGAGCTAAGAGAAAACTTGGACAGTCTATGTCGTTATCCGACCACTAATGGGCTGTTTGAGCTACGCCAGACTATCGCTCACTGGCTTGAGAGACGGTTTTTTCTGCATCATGTCAATGCTAATACTGAAGTACTACCAGTAATGGGTACGCGTGAGGCTATCTTCAGCTTTGTACAAGCGGTGGTGAATCATGATGACAGTGGTTTAGCTGAAAATATTGACCGTGCTGATGGTTTGGATAGTAGTGAGCAAGCGCCCAGTAATGCTACAGTAGTTATGCCTAATCCTTTTTATCAAATTTATGAAGGTGCTGCGATATTAGCCCAAGCAACCCCTTACTTTGTTGCTTGCACCTTAGAGAATAACTTTAAAGAAAACTACCGTGCTGTGCCGAAAAAGGTTTGGGAGCAAACGCAGTTATTGTTTGTGTGTAATCCGAACAATCCAACGGGTACTGTCATGACTATGGAGGATTGGGAGCTACTGATTCGCCTATCAGATCAATATAACTTCATCCTTGCCAGCGACGAATGTTATAGCGAGCTATATTTTGATGAGCCCCCTATTGGTCTGTTACAAGCTTGCGCTACTCTTGGTCGTAATGACTTCAAAAACTGCGTAGTCTTTCATTCTTTATCCAAGCGCTCAAACCTACCGGGTCTACGTTCGGGGTTTATCGCTGGTGATGCTAAGATCTTGCAAAGCTACTTGCAATACCGCACTTATCAAGGCTGTTCTATGCCGATACCCCATCAGCTGGCTTCTATCCTTGCTTGGCAAGATGAAAAGCATGTAGTGCAAAACCGAGCATTATATAAAGAAAAATTCGCCTTATGGATGGCGGAACTCGGTGAGCTAT
This sequence comes from Psychrobacter urativorans, assembly GCF_904846695.1. Classification (GTDB taxonomy): domain Bacteria; phylum Pseudomonadota; class Gammaproteobacteria; order Pseudomonadales; family Moraxellaceae; genus Psychrobacter; species Psychrobacter urativorans. The sequence continues at coordinate 510,117 of NZ_CAJHBR010000001.1, read as the reverse complement.
TAGAGCTGCGTATGCCGGATGCTGGGTTTTATTTTTGGATAAAAGTCCCTGACCGTTTCAATGGCGATGATGAGATTTTTGTCAAAGCTTTATATGAACAAGTTAATATTTATGCCTTAGCTGGCAGTTACTTATCTCGTGAAGTTAATGGTCATAATCCTGGTAAAGGTTACGTGCGTATGGCGCTAGTTGCTAGTGTTGCCGAGAGTCGTGAGGCTATCAGTCGTATTCGCAAGCTACTTAGCTGTTAAGTCCTCTACTACTAAGCAGCGGGCTTTTAGCTAGCCACTGCTGCTATAGTTGCTAAAGTACTTAACTAATCTTTACCTATAACTAGCCCCTGCAACTGGTCAGCGGTTAGTTGCTGTTATGATCAAACAGTACTACAAATACTCGCTGCAAACTGCGACTTTGAGCTATTATAAAGCATAACCACAAAGTTATTAAGGATTAATTAGTAGATGGTGCTATAGTAAAGTAACTTTACTTATCATACTGTCAAGGATGATGCTATGCCCCATCTTGATTTTGCTCAACCCCCCTTTGATGTATTGAGCCTCGCTGAGCGTCAAAGCCTAAAAAAGCATACTCAAGTACGCTATTTAGCCGCTGATGAAATGCTACCCACTACTGATTTAAACTGTTTTTTTGTGGTGATAAAAGGCCAAGTCGAACAAACCCTCAATGCTGAGTTTGTGGCTAATTATTTAGGTGGTAATCATACTGATCATATACAAAGCAATGATTGGTTTGACAGTCGTCGTCGCCCTGAGACACTGCTAACAGATACGCCTTCAATCACATCAGCTAGCAACCCTGCTGCAGATTATGACTTTAATAACTCTCAGTCATCACCACACTATCAATACCGAGCTGGCGAAGATACTTTGCTCCTACAAGTTGACGGTGCGGCTATCGATAGAATCAGTGCCCAAAATCATCTAATACGCCAATTGCTATCGGATAAACTACCAGAGCGCCTAAAAGCCTTGCAGCAGCGGCGTAGTGCCCAAGGTCAAGCACTAGGTTTAGGAACCACTAGCTATACAGCACAGCAAGAAGTGCAGCAAATCATGTTGCAGCCGGTGACTGATGTGACCTTGCTACCTATCCATATTATCGATGCTGAGCAGAGCTTATACCAAGCGGCCCAGATTATGACTAAGGCTGGTCTTAAACATGTATTAGTGCGCCCTACTGAAGATTCGGAAACGGCGGCTAGTTTCGATGCTCATTCCAATATCAGTTCCTCTACTACTGCCTCCACTAATGCCTCTGACGTCAGCGCTTCTACTACTTTTGGCTCTCGCTCCGACCGTACTTTAGGGATTTTAACGGATACTGATATTTGCCGTGCGGTCAGCGATCAGCGTGATCCTGCCAACACTGCTTGCCAGCACTACGCTAGCTTTAATTTACGCACTATCGACGCTGATCATGAGATTGGCGATGCGCTGCTGATTATGACTCGCTATCGTATCCATCGACTGCCAGTTATTGATGACGAGGGCAAAGCCATTGGCGTATTAGGTCAAAGCGACATGTTGGCTCATATTGGTCATCACTCACAACTTATTAGTATTCAGATCGAACAAGCCAAAGACTTAGCTAGCTTAGATACAGCAGTAGAGCTAATCGGTCGCTATATTCGTGCTCAACAGCAAAATGGGGTGAAGATTGGTATTGTTAGTCGCATGGTACAGACTTTAAATGCGCAAGTTTTTACTAAGCTGTGGCAACTTATCGTGCTAGAAGAAGTAATGAAGAATAGTTGTGTGATAGTGATGGGCTCGGAGGGTCGCGGTGAGCAAATCATGCGTACTGATCAGGACAATGCCCTTATTATTCGTGATGGTTATAGTCATGAAAGACTAGCAGAGTTTGCCGAAACCTTTAATAATCAATTGGCTGATTTTGGTTACCCATTATGTAATGGCAACATCATGATGACCAACCCTATGTGGCGTCAACAGCTCAAGCCTTTTAAAGCGCAGATTAGCTTATGGTTTAAAAATACTGACCCTATACACAGTATTTATCTGTCTGCCATTCTTGACGGCGAATATGTCTGCGGTGACGAGTCACTGCTAACCCAAATACGCAAACATCTAAAATTCGCTCATCAACACTCAGACCCTATGCTTATTCGTCAGTTTGCGCGTGCAGCCTTACAGTTTGGTGAAGTCAATCAGTGGTGGCAAAAGTTTGTTCCGCTATTAGGTAAGCCAAAGGCTAATAATATCGACCTAAAAAAAGCTGGTATTTTTCCATTAGTGCATGGCATTCGCGCTTTGGCACTCGAGCACGATATTTTAGAAGTTCCTAGCACTAAAAACCGACTCAAACTATTAGTGAATGCACGTACTTTGACCCAAGAACGTGCCGATACCTTGAATGAAGCACTAGAGTTTTTTATGGCCCAACGCTTGTCAGTAGCCCTCATGAATGAAGACAAGTATGCTCACCAAATTGATCCAACCACTTTGTCTGCTCTAGAACGGGATGTGTTAAAAGAGTGCCTTGCGGTAGTCAAAAGCTTCAAGACCCAGTTGCGCCAGCACTATCAATTAGATCTTGGCTAGCTACCGTCTTGGCTAGCTATTAGCCGTTAACTAATCGTAGTCAACTAATGGCTAAAAGAGCGAAAAACGGGATAAGAAATCTTATGAGCTGGTTTAAACAATTATCTTTATCATGGCAGCAAAAGCAGCTTCAGCGCCCGGAGTTGCTGTCAATGTTCGAGGCGCCCATAGCACAGCAGTGGGTAGCGCTTGACTGTGAAATGACCGGACTTAATCCAAAAAAACATCATCTATTGTCGATAGCTGCTATTCATATTAATGGCAATCATATAGATACTGGTAACGGCTTGCACTTAGTCTGTAGTCCACCAGTGATGCCTGAGCGCGATACTATTGTCATTCACGGTCTGCGTAGTGCCGACGTGGCGCAAGGCATGAGCTATGAGGAGATGTTAGCGCTGTTATTGCCTTTTATTAACAACCGACCTATTGTGGGTTTCTGTCCCCAAATAGACATGGCCTTCTTAAACCCCTTAGTTAAGCACTATATGGGTACTAACTTACCTAATAAAGTGATCGATGTGCGGCGCTTATATGGTCAACGAATGGGCGATCATAACCCTAATATTCCCAAGCAGTCACAGCAATTAGCCAAAATACTGGCACATTATGATATTCCCCAGCTTGGCAATCACGATGCTTATAATGATGCGGTGATGACAGCTATGGCTTTTATGCACCTTCGTTGAACTTCATCGCTAATTAAAGCACCTAATACTATTTAAATAATTTTATAATATTGCTGAATTTGCCAATAACGCCGTTGACATAGTCTCGACAATGCTGCTGTAGTTACGCCTAGTTTGCAACTCATGTTACTATAGCTGGCTTTAGTTAATCGACCACAGAATTATCATGTCTATTTTTCCTACTTCCCTTCCCATTCATACCTTTTATAGTGATTCTGCTGTTTACTGTAGACGCTTAGTTATTTTAACGGCCGCCCTGAGCCTCTGTGTGAGTGTGCAAGCGGCACTACCAGCATCTATACAGCTAGCACTGGATAAAGCGGCATTAGCGCCTAATAATATTAGTATCATCATTAGCCCTGTAGGGGACAAAAATGCCAGTCGTCTACCGCCAATAGTAGTAGTGATTGATAACGCAAAAAGTGCTGACGGTATTGACAGTATTGATAAAGTTGCTAATAGCCAATTGCTAACTGCTACTAATAATCCAAACAGCTCAAGCCGCTTAAACACTGTAGATAGCCCTGTTAAAACCAGTCATTCTAATAGCAGCACTCCTAGCAACAGTACTAAAAGCAATGCCACCAAAAATAGCAGCCAAGATAAGTCAGCCCCAGCCTCGATTACGCTAGATAAACAAGCTATCGAACAGCAACAGCGGGCGTTAAATAGTTATACTAATGACCCTTATATTTATCAAAGTTTAGAGTCTACGGCTCCTGCATTACCCAGCATCAACCCCTCTAAACCCTCTATTAATAATAACAGCGACGCCAGTAAAACTACTAGTAACTATTCTAACCTAGCTACTGCTGCCAATCCTGTAAGAGCGCCGCTGTTGAGCCATAACCCTACTAGCGCTCGCACACCTGCCAGCACTATGAAACTGATACCTACCTTTATTGCCTTAGATACTTTGGGTGCTGATTTTGTTTGGTTTACTAGGGTTTATCATAGCGGCATACTCATCGGTAACCGCCTATATGGCGATTTAATCATTCAGGGTAGTGGCGATCCGAAGATGACTCATGAACGCTTAGAGCAACTGCTGTATCGAGTAAAAAAATCAGGTATTGATCATATTCAGGGCGATATCATTATCGATAGCAGTATTTTTGCTAAGGTCAGCAAAAACCCTGCTGCTTTTGATAACGCACCCTTGCAACCTTATAACGCTAGTCCCGATGGCTTTTTGGTTAATTTTAATAGTATAAGTATCAATAGCCATTTGCCAAATAATGGCCAAGCTCAATTAACTTACGTTCCACAACTAGCAAACTATCAACTGCCACCCCTAATTAGCACTCGAGCATCACGTTGCTCGAATGCTGACTATAGCCTAGCGCCGCAGTGGCATAGTGATAAGCTCACCTTTAATACCCAATTACCAGAGAGCTGCGGCGAGCATATATTTTATGTGGCTTATCCAGACGCTAAGGACTTTGCTACTCGGGTGGTTGCAGCCAAATGGCAAGCGCTGGGCAATACTTTAAGCGGAAAAGTCCTTAACCAAGAAATACCTTATAACGCTATAAATACTGCTAGCGCTTCTAAGCCCCCATTAGCCATTAATAACAAGCAACCCTATCGCCAGCATGCCTCGTTGCCATTATCACCATTACCTATTGTCAGCTATCCTTCGCTAAATCTAACCCAGCAGATTTACGATATTAATCACTTCTCCAATAACGTGATGACTGAACAAGTGGCATTATCTATAGGGTCTTATGATCAGAGCGTCAATACGGTTAAAGCCGCTGTATCTAGCACTACATCTGAGCAAGCAACCGTTAATAAAGGCGTGGATAGTAGCACTAGCTTGTATCAGTTCGATAAACCTAAAACTAGCGATTATCCACAAGCATTAGCCACCATCAATCAGTGGTGGCTAAGCCATTTACAGACGCCACCCCCTTATCTGACTAATGGCTCAGGCTTATGCCGCGATTGTACGGTTACAGCGGCTAATTTGAGCGAGCTGCTGACCTATGCTTATAGCCACCCAAGCTTCAATGCTTATGTTGATTCTTTAGGCGTTGCTGGCGTTAGTGGGACTATTTCTCATCATAGCGAACGCTTGCCGGACTCGGCTGCTATTGGACGCGCGTGGATAAAAACCGGCACTCTAAATAACGTCACCTCAATGGCGGGCTATGTCAAAGGGCAGTCTGGACAGGATTATACCGTGGTAGGCTTGATTAATACTGAGCAAGCTATAAATGCTGACAACGCCAGACCAGTGCTAGATGCCATGCTTGATTGGACCGCGCAGCAGTAAGCTGGCGATGACCTCAGCTACTTTATTATTTTAATAACCGCTTATGTTATCCTTTAGCATGGGACAATAGGCGGACCATTACTCTACTTATAGCTAGACCCACATACAGGTAAACTTATGGCGCGCATCACCCCAAACAGCAGCAAAGCTAATCAACAAGCAACCTTGACTACCACTAAAAGTACCGCCAAGTTGACCTTATATATCGGTTTTTTTACCTTAGGGTTCATCATAGCTAGCATTATCTTCATGCTGATACAAAGCAAGTTTGCCTTGAATGCGCAGCTAGTGACGGGACTGTCTATAGTAGTAGGTGCTTATATTGCAGTATATAAATTTATCAATCATCAGCAGCGAGCGCTTACTAAACAAGAAACCAATCGATTAACTATGGGCAGTACTGCTGTCTTGTGGCTGTTGACTGCGGTGTATTTTTTGGGGTTATGGTTATTTTTATTCGATACTGCTAATCGGGCAGTAATGATAGAGATGACCAGACAACAGCCGTTGCCATTACTGTTTGCCTTAGCGATGATGATTATATTTACTTTGCTGATTAACCGTTTCAGTTTAGGAGTATTTAATCGCCTGCTCGACCCTAGACGTAAATAACCAGTAGGCTAAAGCAGGATGGTTAGCTCATACTCACAGTAACTACAAAGCTTTTGTACTATTGATAGAAAAATCCGTTAAGCTATTTTAAATAGTAAGTGTTTTAGTTAGATAGCTACCTTAACTGACTAACGGTTTTAAATAATAAGATTTTATCGGCAATCACTTTTAATACAAAGTGCCTTTATTGCCATTTGTTAGCTAGCATCCTATAGGAGTAAGCATTATGGATATGATATTTTTTGATAGTATCGAGAAGCTTGGTCGCATTGCTTTAACCACAGTGATAATTTATCTGCTTATCGTCTTAGTTACTAAAGTCTCAGGAAAGCGCTCAACTTCCCAGCTTAATAACTTCGATTGGATAGTCACGGTGATGATAGGCTCATTAGGCGCTAGTACTATTTTGCTCAAAGACATACCGCTAATTGAGGGCGCCTCCTCTATTGTCCTCCTTTATCTACTGCAGTATTTAGTGACTAAATATGCCTCTATTTCGCCGCAGTTTAGTAGTGTTATTTTATCAGAGCCACGTATTGTCTTTTATCAAGGGCAGTTTTTACCAGAAGCTATGCAAGCTGAACGTTTGAATCGTCAGGAACTTGAATGTGCCATGCGCAGCGAAGGTATTCATAGCTTATCTGAGGTTGAAGCCATTGTGTTCGAATCTGATGCCAAGCTTACGATAATAAAAAGGGACGAGAAAGTACCAGCTGATGTGGTTCCTGAAACTCTACTCCCTATCATTCAGAATTAAGCCGGTAAAACTATAGCTATAATCGATCTGACCGACCACAAATAGGGCAAGCTACTAATAAATAGTAGCTTGCCCTTTTATTATAAACACCGCACTACTAATACTTTTATAACGAGTGCTAACAACATTGTCTAGCTACTTAATACGTTGCCAAGTCTGCGATCGACCAAACACTGGCGAGCCTACATAGCCTCTAAGTTTTAAGCTTTGCCCATTGTCACTTAAAGTCATTTTACCTGAGTATATTTTGCCGGTTTCAGGATCTACCAGTTTGCCGTTACTCCACTGGTTCTCACCATCAGCTTTCATACCTGTTAATATCTGTAAGCCCTCAATAGGTTTATTTTTAAGGCTGCCTGTACATTTTTCGCAGTTAGCTTTAGCCTCTTTTTTATCAGCTACTTTTATGATTTTTCCTGTGACCTGACCAGCATTTTCACTGAGCTGAACGATAGCCTTTTTTGCGCCAGTCTTGTCATCTATAGTTTGCCATTGGCTACCATTCAAAGAAGCAGCAAAAACAGCAGTGGATAGTAAACTAGCAGTGATAACGGTTAGTAGGCTTGGTATAATGCGCTTCATAATCGATTCCTTTCTTATAGCAATGAGTATAGTAATTAAATATAAAAATAAAAGAAAATAATTAACAGCAGCAATGCAAAACAGTAAGCAAAGAAAAAATTTGCTGTAACCATAATAAAGCTATTATTAAGGGTAATAGAATAAAAAACAATTGTTTATTTGTAAAAAAATATCCAGTAAAATACTGATTTTAAAAGTTTTATTACTTCATTTATCTATAAAAATGGTCGCTATTATGAAAATAAGAATTTTAACCGTAGGTAATAAAATGCCTAGTTGGGTCCAGAGCGGTTTTGATGAGTATCACAAACGTATTCAGCCAATGCTAACTACCGATATCGTTGAACTTGCTGCCGCTAAGCGCGCCAAAAATCCTTCTGATGCTAATTTAGCTCAGTATCGTGAGCAAGAAGGTCAGACTATTCTAGCTGCCCGTAATAATGGTGGTCGTGAACAGCTATGGGTACTGGATGTGAAAGGTAAGATGCTATCGACTGAAGGCTTAGCAGAAAAACTGGCCGACGCTATGCAACAAGGTGATGACGTAGCGCTAGTGATCGGTGGCGCTGACGGTGTCTCGCCTGAAGTATTGGCACAAGCTGATATGAAGTGGTCATTGTCGGCTTTGACTCTCCCGCATCCGCTGGTACGGGTAGTGCTTATGGAGCAGCTATACCGTGCAATGAGTATCAATAATAACCATCCCTATCACCGTGGTAACTAGTCAACTCAGTAATAGGGTGCCTATTAATACTTATTGTAGTGGTAAGCAAGGCCGTAGTAGACATCAGGGTGAAGCATTAGAAATATCGGACAGTAAATAGATTGAAAAACCCTTAAGTGCCCTAATAGATGTACCATGAGCTACCCAAAATCAAGTACTACTAAAGCCTTCTCTTCGCCCTCGTTGCCAGTACCGCAAGGTAAGACTGACAGTGCGCTTACGCCTAACTTGCCGATTACTGGTTCAGTGGCTTGGATCGATGCTCCTGCCAGCTTTACTGCTGCGGCGTGCCTGCCAGCGCTGTTCATCTCGCATGGTGCTCCTACCTTAGCTATCGAACAATCAGCCACTACTAGTGCACTAGCACGCATAGGACATAATTTACCTAAGCCGCGCGCCATTGTCATTATGTCGGCCCATTGGCAATCCTCTAAGCTTGAAATCAGCAGTAACCCACTACCTAAAACTTGGCATGATTTCTCAGGTTTTGACTCTGAGCTGTATGAGATACAGTACCCAGCGGCTGGTCATACCCTACTGGCTGAGTCTCTAGCGCAGCAGTTAAGCGAACGTGGCATTACTTGCCGAGTCAATCCGATAAGGGTTTGTGATCATGGGGTCTGGGCGCCACTACGCCATCTATACCCTGAAGCTGATGTCCCTATCGTACAGATATCTTTGCCGCAAAATTATGATAGCGTGGCTTGTTACCAGTTAGGCGCGCAGTTGGCACAATTGCGTAATGAGCAGATAATGATTATCGGCTCAGGCAATATCACTCATAACTTGCAAGCGATGCGCTGGCAAGCGGATAGCATTGATCAAACCGCTAAAGACTTCAAGCTGTGGCTGCTGCAACAGCTCAAAATAGATATCCCTACTGCTTTGGACTGGCAGCAATACCCCGATTATCAAAACATCCATCCTAGTGATGAGCACTTATTACCGCTGTTTTTCGCTTTAGGTGCTGCCCAGCGAGTCAGCGTAGTACATCAGAGCATGGCGCATCATAGCCTAGGAATGGATATCTATCGCTTTGATTAATGCTTTGTCTAATAATTGAGCTGGCGCTGTAATTATTTCTAAATTTTAGTCATTATTAATCGATAGCTACTATTTATTAAGCTTAGCTGAGTAATAACCTTTAAGCCATAAAAGCTACTTCTCAAAAGCAGGTTTGCTAAACAAGCCTGCACGCTCCATCTCTCCGGCTAAGCTAAATAACGTACTCTCATCATTCATGCGCCCAATCAGCTGTATGCCTATAGGCAAACCCTTTTTGCTCATACCCAAAGGTAACGACATCGCTGGTAGTCCTGTGATATTACCTAATAAAGTAAAGGCCATCTTACCCAATACTGGTTGGCTAAGCTTCTCAATCGCTCCAGAACTAAAAGCAAACTTACCCATATCAAAGCCTTTATTGAGCACAGATGAGCTACGCATTAACATCTCCTCCATACGGCTCGGCGGTAGAATACTGTGCTTGACGGCTGCACTAGGCACTGTCGGGGACAAGATCATATCGTATTGCTCGAGTAGCTTACCAGTCTGATACTGACTGTCGTGCCAGCCATGTTTAGCATGTACCAAATCTACCGCTGATAGCGAGCGTCCTAATAGCGCCATGTTATAAGTTTGCGGTTCAAGATTTCGGACGTGTTCTGCGCCAAATTTGCGCTCAATATTATCAATAGTAAAAGCAGTATGAGCGCAGACTACTACTATAAAATCATGCCAAAACTTGTCTATATTGATCGCAGGTTCAGCCGCGACTACCCGATGACCCATCGCCTCTAACTGCTTGACAGTCTGCTCTAACACGGCCAATACCTCTTTGTCCACTACCGTATTGGCTATCAAAGGCTGAGTGTGCAATGCTATTGTCAACGGTCTAGGCGCACGCATAGCCGCTTGCAAAAAGCTGCCTGTAGGCGGCGCAATCACATAAGGCGCGCCAACTTCTGCGCCACTAGTAGCATCGAGCATAGCGGCACTATCACGCACACTACGAGTAATAACATGATCGGCGACTGCACCATCCCAGCCCTCACCAAAAGCTGGGCCCATCGGGTTACGCCCACGGCTAGGCTTCATACCGAATACACCGCACCAAGCTGCTGGAAAGCGTATTGAGCCACCGCCATCACCGGCCCCTGCCATCGGTACTATGCCACTGCTCACTGCCGCTGCACTACCCCCCGATGAGCCACCCGTGCTATAGCCTTTTTTAAACGGATTATGCGCCGCGCCTGATGATTTAGGCTCAGTAGTGATGATCAGGCCAAACTCAGGAGTATTAGTCTTACCAAACGTATTGACTCCACTGGCTTTCATGCGTTTGACTATTTCGCTATCACTCTCTGATATTATATTGACACTACGGCTGCCCATAGTTATCGGCTCACCTGCTAAGCTAAATGATAAGTCTTTGAGCAGATAAGGCACCCCAGTAAAAGCCCCTGCTGGCAGTCCTGCTTGCGCTGCATCATAAGCACGCTGATCAAAGCGGTGGATAATGGCATTGAGTTTTGGATTCAACTTATTGGCTTGCTCGACCGCAGCATCGAGTAACTCTTTGGCACTGACTTGTCCAGAATTCACTAACCCTGCCAATCCTAATGCATCGTATTGGGTATATTCTTTAAACATAATTTACCTTCCTTAGTGGTATGTCATCGCAAAGTATAGCTTTTTACCATTATGAACAGTAGCAGTCTTACTGAGTAGTTTTCTGTGTTAAAGATAAAAAGTTAAGCAGTAATAATTAGTTAGCTTTATAAAACCGTTGCCATTCATGAAGTGTTTACTAGTAGCACGCTTCAATAAGAACGTCATCCTATTAACCTCAAAGCCATCCTAAAGTTATACAAATTTTATCTTACACTGGTTTAATATAGAGCAGCTTGTCTAAAACTATTACTGCTGTTTTAAATAACGACTTTCGTCCTTATTAACCGATTAATACGAGCAAGTTTACTTATTCTATTGGAACTTGATTGATGATTTATTTACTGTTGATGCTAGTCAAATGGGTGCTTATTTTTCTCATCACTCTAGTGGTGGTGATTGCTGTCGGTACGGTATTATTTCTAAAGTTTGCGCCTACTTTTGGCGGCAGGCCTGATGCGACCACCTTAGCAAGAATTAAAGCATCAAAGCATTTTAACGGTGAGACCTTTGTTAATCTAATACCCACTCATGCCAGCACCCTTGATATAGCTGACATTACCGATGGCGTTAATGATGATGAAAGGCATTTGCTTTTGCAGTTTTTATTCCCGCCAAAAGGCAAAAATCCAAGCCAGCCCATTACCAGTCGCAGCTTGACGCTCATTAATGACGCCAAAAAGCTAAGCACTACCCTAAAAGACGGTGAGTTTGTCTGGCTCGGTCACTCTACTGTGATCTTTCGCCTGGCAGGTAAGATCATCATTACCGACCCCGTCTTTCATCGCGCTTCTCCAGTGCCCATTAGCGGCAAGCCCTTTGCCATGACGCATATGCCAAGCGTCGACGACTTACCTTTCATTGATATAGTGCTCATCTCGCATGACCACTACGACCATTTAGATCACAAAGTCATCAAGCAGCTGGTCAAGCAAAACAAAGCAGGGCATTTTTATGCGCCGTTAGGCGTAAAAGCGCACTTAGTGCGTTGGGGCGTGCTTGCAGATAGTGTCACCGAGTTTGATTGGTACGAAGAAATAACCGTTAGCGATAATGACCTCACCCAGTTAAAGCCCAGCAATCCAGCGTTAATAGAAAATTCGGTACAAAACAAACGGCCACTTGTTACCGATGAGCTGCGACTAGTCTTTACCCCCACCCGTCACTTTAGTGGTCGCCGCATCAAAGGCCATCGCACCACGCTGTGGGGCAGCTGGGTAGTACAATCAGCCCCCTTGAATGTCTACTTTAGTGGCGATGGCGGCTACTCTAATGAGTTTGCTAATATCGGCGAACATTATGGTCCGTTTGATATCGCCTTTATGGAAGATGGTGCTTATAACGAGCGCTGGCGTGACGTGCATATGTTGCCCGAGGAATCAGCGCAAGCAGGATTTGATCTACGAGCCAAAGTGGTGCTGCCTATTCATTGGGGCAAGTTTGACTTATCGACGCATCATTGGCGTGATCCGGTGCGCCGGATTAAGCAAGCCGTTGCTAAAGGCAATGAAAAGGTATTAGAGGACTGGCAAATCAAACTAGCATCACCAAGAGTTGGAGAAGGGTTTACTTTGGTTAACTTACCTACTGAGGCTTGGTGGGAAGCAGAAGACTAAAACTGTACTTAGCAACAAACTATTCGCCAACCTATCAGCCAAACTATCAGCCAAACTATAAAGTCATCAAAGCGGTAAGTTAATCAAAGCCATAAACTTATTAAAACTACAAATGATCCAAACGATAATACTAAGGACAATCATGAACCAAACCACAGCCCATACCACAGCCAAACCGCAAGCCCTACCACTACGTAAAGACGTGCCCACCCATCTAACGTGGGACATGACAGCCCTTTATGCCACGCCTGATGACTTTTATGCTGAGCTAGAGCAAGCAAGCCAACTTGCTGAGCAGCTGAGCAGTACTCAAATGCTAAGCTTAAGCAATGCCGCCAGTATCATTCGTTTGCTAGAGCTGTATGAGCGCTATCTTATCATTCTATCTAAAGCAGGTACTTATGCTGGGGCACAAAGCGCGGTTGACATGACCGACAGCGAGCTACAAATCCGCGCCCGCGACTTTGACTCAACCGTGGCTAAGCTTAATAGCCAAACCACTATTGTGCTGCAAACCCTCAAACAGGCCGATGAGACATTATTAACCCAAGCCATTGACCTTAATGCCAAGTACAAGGCCTTTTTGACCGACTTACTAGCGCAAAAGCCCTACACCCTAAGCTTAGAGGTCGAGACAGCATTGGTGTCCTTATCACCAGTGTTAGACTTACCTTATAACAATTATGAGCAATGTAAGCTGGCCGACATGAGGTTTCCTGACTTCAAAGTTAATGACTCTGAAGGTAATACTAAAACCTACCCGCTTAGCTTCTCAGCCTTCGAAAACGAATACGAAAGTGATCCGCGCACCGACTTTCGCCGCGCTGCCTTTAAAGCTTTTTCATCACGATTACGTCAATCGCAGCACACCATCGCCAGCGACTATCTTACTCAAGTGAAAAAAGAGAAAATCCTCGCCGACATGCGCGGCTTTGACTCGGTATTTGACTATCTCTTGCACGAGCAAAAAGTCCCGCGCGCCATGTATGATGAGCACATCGATACCATCATGAGCCACTTAGCTGAGCCAATGCGCCGTTACGCCCGCCTGCTACAAACGGCCAACGGCATCGAGCAAATGAGCTTTGCCGACCTAAAAGTGCCACTAGATGCCAATTTCGTCGCCAAAGTCAGCATCGATGAAGCCCGTGACTATTGCGTGGATGCCCTAACGCTATTGGGCGACGATTACACCGCTATGGTCAAGCGCTCCTTTAACGAGCGCTGGTATGACTTTGCACAAAACCAAGGCAAAAGCACTGGCGGATTTTGCGCCTCCCCTTATGGTGAGCACTCTTATATCTTACTATCTTGGACCGAAAACCTAGGCGACGTCTTTACCCTCATTCACGAAATCGGTCACGCAGGGCACTTCTATAATGCAGGTCAGCAGCAAAATTACTTAAGCTACGAGCCCTCGCTCTACTTTATTGCAGCGCCCTCAACTTGCAATGAGCTACTACTCGGTCACCACTTATTGCAGCAAAAGCAAGACGATATTACCTTTCAGCGTTATGTCATCGGCTCCTTACTGTCCAACACTTACTATCACAATTTCGTCACCCATTACCTAGAAGCGCACTTTCAGCGTGAAGTCTACCGCGCTGTCGATGGCGGCAAAAATCTAAGCACCGAAGATCTTCATGCCCTAAAAAAAGCCACCTTGCAACAGTTTTGGGGTGATACGGTAGAGATTGATGACGATGCCGCCCTCACTTGGATGCGCCAACCGCACTATTATTTGGGTTTATACTCTTATACTTACAGTGCTGGTCTCAGTATCGCCACCCAACTGTTTAAAAAGCTGCGTAGCGGTGACTCATTGAATGACAATATCATCGATGACTGGTTAGCGGTACTTCGTGCAGGCGGCAGCAAAACTCCAGCCGAGCTGACGCAAATGGTTGGCGTGGATATAACCGACAAAGCCACTTTGATTGATACTATTGGCTTTATTAGTGAGTTGGTGGATCAGGCGATTGCGCTTACTGAGCAGATGCAAGAAGGGTAATCTTAGACAGTGCAGGGTTAAAAACCCAGCCTACGCGAACTTGCTTAATCTAGGTAAGGTTTAGCTTTTGTAGGCTGCGGCTTTAACCAAGCTTTACTAGATTTTCGAATCGTTTATGGCTTTTAGGAAGACAGTACCAAAATCCGAAGGCGACTCATTATCTTTTGATTGGGCAACTAAACTTGGCCCAAATACCGTGAGGAGATGCGTGTGCTCAACACCTTCCTCGATCCGGATTATTAAGTTTCTTTTATTTTGGAATGGTGTTGGCATGATGGCGACAAATTAATGACCTTTATTGATTTACCCGCCTTAAAAACTAAGGTGTTTGACAATATAAAAGTGATGCAGGCTAATCGAACTCCTCTATGCCCACAAACGGGGAAAATCTATTGATTAAAAACCAGCCATAACGAGGGATTAATGAAAAGGCAAATTATCTAATCATAATTCGCCTTAACAGTAGCAAATAAAAGTTCGCTAGCACACTACATTAGTAATTCACGTTTACCGCTCTTACCCATAGAGCTGACTAGTCCAGCCTCCTCCATCGAGTCGACGATGCGGGCGGCACGGTTATAACCAATGCTAAATTTGCGTTGGATGCTCGAAGCTGACACTTTGCGGGTTTCCATAATAAAACCTACTGCCTCATTATATAGATCATCATCTTCGCCAGATGGATTACCAGTACTACCGCCACTAGGACTAGACAGTTCAAAATTGCCAGCCATATTATCGATATAGTCTGGGGCACCACGCTCGCGCCAAGCATCACAGACACTATTAACTTCTTCATCACTAACATAAGCGCCATGCACACGATCCGGCTCGATCTGTCCTGGCCCTAAGAATAACATATCACCATTACCGAGCATGTCCTCAGCGCCACCGCTATCGAGGATAGTACGAGAATCGACTTTTGAGTTCACTCGCAAAGCGGCACGCACCGGAATATTCGCTTTAATCAAACCAGTAATGACATCAACAGAGGGACGCTGAGTCGCTAGAATTAAGTGAATACCTGCTGCCCGCGACTTTTGCGCCAAGCGGGTGATTAGTTCTTCGGCTTGCTTACCAACTTGCATAATCATATCAGCAAATTCGTCAGCGACGATTACGATCATCGGTAGAGTCTTCAGCTTAGGAGCTTGGCTGATACTCACATTATCGTTAGGTCGCCATAACGGATCTAACATCGGGTTGCCAGCCTGTTCAGCGGCAATGACTTTTTTATTGAACTCGTTAAGCTTACGCACTTTGAGCAAACTCATCAGCTGATAACGGCGCTCCATCTCGGCCACACACCATGACAAGCTACTAGCGGCTTCGGTCATATCAGTGACTACAGGAGTCAATAAATGCGGAATATCATTATAATTAGCCAGCTCCAGCTGCTTAGGGTCAATTAAGATAAGGCGCAGCTCATTAGGGGTGTATTTGAGCAGCATCGATAGTAGCATAGCGTTGACTAGTACTGATTTACCAGAGCCTGTGGTCCCAGCAACTAGCATATGTGGCGCGCGTGCCAAATCGGTAATAATCGCCTTACCCCCGATGTCTTTACCCATAGCCATACTGATTTGTGCGCTAGAGTCTTTGAACTTTTCGGTGTCTAATAGTTCAATCAAGCGTACCATTTCACGCTGTTTATTCGGAACTTCAATGCCAATGTACGGTTTACCAGGAATAACCTCGACTACCCGCAGCGACGCCATCGATAATGAGCGTGCTAAGTCGCGTGAGATACCAGTGACTTTGCTAGCTTTTATGCCAGCAGCCAAATCGACCTCAAAGCGAGTCACTACTGGCCCCGGAATAGCATTAACTACATTGGCTTTGACATTGAACTCCTGTAGCTTAATCTCTAGCAACTCTGATAACTGCTCAAGCTCAGCCTCAGTATAACTAGGCTGACGGTTAGGATCAGGTTTATCAAGGATAGCTATCGATGGAATAGGTGACAAGCTAGCGCGATACGCAGCTGTTTGCATTGATCTTGAGCGCG
Organism: Psychrobacter urativorans; assembly: GCF_904846695.1. GTDB lineage: Bacteria > Pseudomonadota > Gammaproteobacteria > Pseudomonadales > Moraxellaceae > Psychrobacter > Psychrobacter urativorans. The sequence continues at coordinate 493,588 of NZ_CAJHBR010000001.1, read as the reverse complement.
TAGTAAAAGCCGCATCATCATGGATAGCTGCCATCGTTGGCGCCGGCATATCATCAACTATGCTGTAGTCTTCAGGCATCATATCCTCGATATGATTACTAGAATCTCCCTCAGGTACTGCAAAGCTGAAAGTTGGCTTAACATCAGCCGTTGGCGCAGCTTTTGGATCGGATGGTGGCGTGTTAGTCGGTGTCATATCAACGGTTGTTGAATATTGCTCAGTGCTAACAGCTGCTGACTTTATTTCCGCCTCAGTTTCTGATGGTACTATGATTCGCACTTTTCTTGCTACAGTTGGCTGCACTAGAGCTGCTGTGGTCTCCTGCTCTAACGCTGTAGTGCTGGCACTCTCTACGGTGTTAATAGCGGCGGTGTTAATAGCGGCGGCGCTAATAGCAGCTGGACTGCTTACAACTGCACTATCTATCGCTGACGAGTTGCTGAAGGTATCGGTGCTATCTGTTGCTGCCAAGCCTTGTTCTAAATAGCCTTGTTCTAAATAGCTTGGTTCTACATAGCTTTCTTCTACCAAGCTCTGTTCTAAATACTCTTCTTCTAGAGCGCTGTCTTCTACAGAGTTATACTCAGCCAGATCATCGACTGGCACTGCTAGATCTGACACTGACTCGACCGGTGCTGATTGACTAGCGTCAGCAAGTCCAGAATTCAAAAACTCAGGGCTTGAGGGAACTGTTAAAGACTCCATTGCCTGCTGGTCGGTGGCGAATTGATTGGTCAATAAATCATCGACCATATTCGGATCGTTCCAAGCAAAGCTTGGCTCAACTTTGCGTAGAGGTGCGACTGAAGAGCTGGCGACCGTTGGATTTAAATTAGTATTGTTATTACTGAAATTATCGTTGCTAGCATTCTCTTTGCTAGTAGTGTTATTAGCATTGCTATTAGGCATAACCGTTGCCGTTTGCAAATTCTCATTTCGCATTCTACTATTGGCTGCCGCTTCTGTAGCTGCTGCCATAGAGGCCTTAACACTCTCGCCCAATCCTGACTTAGTTAAGAAGTCGGTTAACACATTACCAAAGCGACCTTGCTTATGCGTCTCTGGCGCTGTGGATAGCTGAGTGGCATCCAGCTCAAGTGGTAACTGACCGAAATCTGGTTTACTACGCTTCATCTTGCTAGTCACTAAATCATCTTTAGCCGTCACAGACTTATGGCCAAGGTTAGTGCCTTGTTGTGGCAGATCGTCAGCTACAGTAATAGACGACTGAGAACTCGCTGGCGCTCTTAGCCCCGAACCTAACCAAGACAGACGAGTTAATTTATAATAAAGCGCTTGCCAATGAATATTAAAGGCAAAAGTGGCGGTGATAATAACGAATACCGTCAAGAATGCCATGCTGCCCCACTTTGATAGTAGGTGCGCTAAACGGGCTTGTAGCTCTAGACCTATGATGCCACCAGCTACCCCTTGTAGACCAGTAGATATAGGATCTACTACTTGCTGAATCAATGCGATCAACTGTGCAAACAAGGCACTAGCGCTTAACAGCAAGAATACATAAGCCACTAAACGCAATAACCAAAACGTCGGTTTGTTATCCCACCAAATCAAGATAGACTCATACACCAAAAACGCTAGTAACCACCACGCGCCAAAGCCAAAAAAGCTATACAATAAGTCAGATAACCAAGCGCCCATCGCCCCACCCATATTGTTGATGGTGGTCATATCGCTACTGATATGTGACCAGCTAGGATCGTTACCAGTATAAGTCAACAAAATGACAAACAGATAAACTGCCACCATTAGACCTAAAATAGTAAATATACCTTTTTTTAAATAATCGATAGTCGCTGCTGATATCACGTAAAATCTGCCTTGTTGTATAATTGATGCTGGATAATGGTCAAGTGCTGCTTAAAACGGGTCGAACCTACTATTACTAAAGTGGGTTCAATGGTCACAAATAATTACTGCTCAGCCTAAGCTTTTCCACCTAAACTTAGGTCAGCTGCGGCATAACTGCTTATAATAACAAATACCTGAGGTAGGTGGCGACTGTGTTGATAATAAACTGATTAACTTTTAAAAATAACTCATTTATAACAGTTAATTACAGTATTAAGGGTAGTAAAATCGTTTAAGAAACTAGCCTTGCCCCTTGATAGTATACTGAGCGCCCTAGGCTTTGATTATAACAATACCTATGTTTATTTTAGCAAACTTGCACTTTTTGCTTACAGCGCTTATGTTAGTGCTAACTTGCATTTAGTCTAACTTGCCTACAATTATAAATTCTAACTATAAATTTTGGCTGTAAATCTAGACTATACATCCCAATTATCATTCTTCATCCCAACAAGGAAATACTATGACCACTGATTCAACTGTAGATAATGCCAATAAAGATAATGAAAAAGGCCCACGTCACGAAAAACTTATCATTCTAGGGTCAGGCCCTGCAGGCTATGCTGCTGCTGTTTATGCCGCTCGTGCCAACCTAAAGCCAGTAATGGTTACTGGTTTAGAAGTCGGTGGGCAGCTGACTACAACGACTGAAGTCGATAACTGGCCTGGTGATGCTTACGATTTGACAGGTCCTGCACTGATGGATCGGATGAAGTCCCACGCTGAGCGTTTCGGTACAGTCCTAGTTTATGATCATATCAATGCCGTTGACCTTAGCGAGCGTCCCTTTAAGTTAACGGGTGACAATGGCAGCTATACTTGTGATGCATTAATTATCTCAACGGGTGCTTCTGCCCAGTATTTAGGCCTCGAATCAGAACAAAAATTCAGAGGCTTAGGGGTTTCTGCTTGTGCTACTTGCGATGGTTTCTTTTATAAAGATCAAAAAGTAGCGGTGATCGGTGGTGGTAATACTGCGGTTGAAGAGGCACTTTATTTATCCAACATCGCTGCTGAAGTGACTATAGTACATCGCCGTGATGGTCTGCGTTCTGAAAAGATTTTACAAGACAAACTGTTTGAAAAAGCTAAAAATGGCAACATCAAGATTGAGTGGAATCATAGCGTAAAAGAAGTTGTGGGTGATGATATGGGCGTTAACGGCGTTATTATCGAATCTACTATTGATGGTAGCACTAAGCAACTAGACGTTTTCGGTATGTTCGTCGCTATCGGTCACAAGCCCAATACTGAGCTGTTTAAAGATCAACTAAAGATGAAAGATGGCTATATCGTGGTGAACAGCGGTCTTAATGGTAATGCGACCCAAACTAGTGTGGAAGGAGTATTTGCTGCAGGTGACGTCGCTGATCATGTCTATCGTCAAGCGATCACTTCATCAGGCACTGGTTGTATGGCCGCGCTTGATGCCGAAAAGTATTTGGATGCTATAGGTGAAGCTGTTGCTACCGATCATACTTATGCTTCAACTTTAACCGCTGATAAAGAGACTGCTGATAAAGAATCAGAGGTTTAAAAGTGCGCGAATCGTCCGCTAGCATTATTGGTCACGCTGACGATAATGCCCATCCTACCTCTGAACATGTTACTAATGCTCTAAAAAATCTTGGGTGCTATGACTTCCCAAATCCGATAGCTGTCGATCCTGACGGTATCGGTATCATAGCTGTGGGCGCTGATTTAGCGCCTGAAACCCTGATATCTGCTTATGCGCGTGGATTATTCCCGTGGTTTAATGAAGATGAACCTATTGCTTGGTGGTGTCCTGACCCTCGTTGCGTAATAGTACCAACTGCTTATCAGCCAAGTAAATCATTACGTAAGCAAGCCAAACGTGAGCGCTGGCAGTTAACGGTCAATCAAGCTTTTGATGAAGTTATACAGGCTTGTAGCTTACCACGCTGTGATGGCTTCAATGACCAGCAGCCTGAAGGCGAGCACACTTGGATTCACGCTGAGATGATTGAGGCTTATAACCAGCTACACGACTATGGGTTCGCTCATAGTATTGAAGTTTGGGATGCCGATAGACAGCTGATTGGTGGCCTATATGGCTTGAAGATTGGTAATATTTACTTCGGTGAATCAATGTTTCATACCGCCTCTAATGCCTCCAAAATAGCCTTTTGGGGCCTGATGCGTTTATGCGAACAAAGCGAGGTGGCATTAGTAGACTGTCAGTTATCTAATGATCATTTACTGAGCTTAGGAGCTATAACAATGACACGTAAAGACTTCTTGACTCAGCTGGATGACTTGATCGCTAGTCCTTCAGTAAAATGGCAGCGCAGCTCGCATAAGCCATTAGCCGTTACTCAGTTAGATACTGCCACACCTTGGCAGTTGCAGGACTGAAGTTGCGGTTTTAAAGAAGCTAGTTATTTACATTACTTGCCATTATTGAAGGTTTAAATGAGCTTTTTATAGCTAGTTGCCTCACTTTGCATAACTATTATGATAATAAGGTTCGCACATGACAGCAGATACCTCATTTTTACTCATCGGTAAATTAGCTAGTCAAGCCAATACTACCAAAGATACTGTGCGTCATTATGATGAACTCGGCCTGCTCAAATCCCGCAAGCGCCAAGCAGGATCACGGTTTTATACTGAGTTCCATCCTGAATGTATCGAGCGTATTGAGTTGATAAAAAGTGCGCAAGCAATTGGTTTTACTTTGACTGAAATCAAAGATAGCCTTAATGATTATTATGACGGTTATCTTAATCTTAATGAGCAACTTTTGCTTACTGAACAAAAGCTTGAGCAAGTTAAAAAACAACAAGATAATGTCAACCTGATGGTTGAACTATTAACTCAGCGCATTACGACGCTTGAACAAATGAAGATTGATGATAACCATAAATTCAATATTGATATCTGTAAAAATTAATTACCTTTATCTTCTGTTGTAGGCTGGCGCTTTTAGCCCAGCATTGTAATTTTTAAAGTTTAAGCTGCATAATTAAAGCATCAATCGCAGGATAATTTGGTTGGCTGTAGTAGCCTTTACGCTGATGAATAACGATAAATCCTTGCCGCTCATACAAAGCTATGGCTGGTAGATTATCTGCCCGCACTTCTAATAATAAATTTTCAACTTTATTATCTTGCAGCTCTTTATTTAGCTTAATGAATAATTGTGAGGCAATACCTTGCCTCTGATAGTCAGGATGCGTACCTATGCGCAATATCTCTGCTTGCTCAAATATCATTTGATAAAGACAATATCCGACAATATCTTCTACTCCATTCTTGATAATTAACAGTTGAACGCTATCTTGCGCCAGTAATTCAATAATAGCTTTATAATCCCACGCTTCTTGCAATTGTACGATCGCTTCAATTGATGCAACAGTTCGGACACTAGGCTCGTTTTCATCATTCACATCTGTTAGTTTTTCTACAGTTAGCATCAATTTTCCTTTGTTAGATAAGTCCTATATATAATAATGGATTCAAGGATTTTGTGTAAGGTAGGTTGGTTTATTCAAACTCTCATATAAGATGAAGAGTAAACATAACACGCCATTTGATGTTTAATCATAGATTGGCAAGTTACATTTTTGCTAAACCATCCGACGTTAGCTGAGTATAGTTTAAATACAATTTATGGAGTTAAATGAAATGTCAGTTATGGGATGGATCGAAAGTGCCGTGTGCCCTTTTGAAAAAAATTTTATGTTTCCTGTAGCTTTTGAAAGAGTGTACAAGAACTATTGGTATAAATTTGCCGAGGATAATAATTTATATTGGCTTAAGTTCTTTCTATACGGTATCGAAGTTGAAAGAGCTAATTTTGATGAAGTAAGGACAGAATTGAAGTTATTTAAGGAGTTTTTATTAAAGGGAGAGGAGACTTATTATTTATCTGAAAGAAAGTATATTCTTTCTAGAATTGAATTATTTTTTGAAAAGCTTGATGAAGCAGAGAAACTTAGAGAAGATATAGTTCTATATGTCGGTTAGATTATAAGCGCACCATCAATTAGAAAATATAGTGTTCAATATCGAATGAATTATTCCTATAATTAATCTAATAGGACTTTATTTAAACTCTTATTTGGTGCACAAGGCTCACCCTACGCCTACTTGATATTTCAGGATGTTGGGTCTCGTCCCTCGACACCAACCTACCTTTATTATAACCCACAAAAAAGCCACCCTCTTTCGAGAATGGCTTCTGGCTAGCCGTTCAGCTTAAGCTACAGAATACTCTGTAAGTTAAAACTTATGCGTGAACAGTAGCAACAACACCAGCGCCTACAGTACGGCCGCCTTCACGAATAGCGAAGCGAAGACCTTTGTCCATAGCGATTGGGTGGATAAGCTCTACGCCCATCTCAACGTTATCACCAGGCATTACCATTTCAGTACCGTCTTGTAATTGGATTGCGCCAGTTACGTCAGTAGTACGGAAGTAGAACTGTGGACGATAGCCGTTTAGGAATGGTGTATGACGACCACCCTCTTCTTTTGACAATACATATACTTCAGCGTCAAACTTAGTGTGAGGAGTGATAGAACCTGGCTTAGCTAGTACTTGGCCACGTTGCACGTCTTCACGCTTAGTACCACGTAGTAGTACACCACAGTTTTCGCCAGCACGACCTTCGTCAAGCAGTTTACGGAACATCTCAACACCAGTACAAGTGGTTTTTTGAGTGTCACGGATACCAACGATTTCGATCTCGTCACCAACTTTAACGATACCAGACTCAACACGGCCAGTTACAACAGTACCACGGCCAGAGATTGAGAAAACGTCTTCGATAGGCATTAGGAAAGGCTTATCGATTTCACGCTCAGGCTCAGGGATATAAGTGTCTAGGATACCTAGCAATTCTACGATAGCAGGCTGACCGTATTTTTCTTGTGAGCCTTTTAGCGCTTCAGTAGCTGAACCATGAACGATTGGCGTGTCATCACCTGGGAAATCATAGTCGCTAAGTAATTCACGAACTTCCATTTCTACTAGTTCTAACAACTCTTCGTCATCAACAACATCACATTTGTTCATGAATACGACGATGTATGGAACACCAACCTGACGTGAAAGCAAGATGTGCTCACGAGTCTGTGGCATAGGACCATCAGTAGCTGATACTACAAGAATAGCACCATCCATCTGTGCCGCACCAGTGATCATGTTTTTAACATAATCGGCGTGACCTGGGCAATCAACGTGAGCGTAATGACGAGCTTCAGTGTCATACTCTACGTGACTTGTGTTAATCGTAATACCACGTGCTTTTTCTTCTGGAGCTGAGTCAATAGACGCGTAGTCTTTGGCTTCGCCACCTGAAGTGATAGCCGCAACAGTTGCAATAGCAGCCGTTAATGTAGTTTTGCCGTGATCAACGTGTCCAATAGTACCGACGTTGACGTGTGGCTTTTTGCGTTCAAACTTGGCCTTTGCCATGGGTATTTCCTCTTTTATTGGTGAATCTTTATGCTTAAAAAACAATAAACAGTAAGATTAATGAATAGCTATTTGACGGCTTATGATAGATTTAAAACCATCAAACCGTTGACGCTATGGCTTATCTAGTAAATAGGTTTATAAACTTAGCTAATATATGGGTACGAGACTGATTTTTTCAATCTTAGTATCCATTTTTTGTTCAGTAACATATTATTAGCAAAAACTCTAAATCAATATTATTTTTTAGCAAGCGACTAGTTAATCATTATCACTAATCATCAGGGTTGCTAAAAGTCGTTTATTATCGTTAATGCTTAACGTCAAAAAAGCAAAATATATGCTACTGACAGCACTAAAAGGCAACACCTCGGTGTCACCTTTAATTTATCACTACCGAATTGACTTTATGTTTTTTGATGATGTCATAGGCTTTATAAAGCGATTCATCCCAACCGATACTAGTATGTCGAAAACAATGTCGATCACTATATCGAAAATAGATTATAGCAGCTTAATAAAGTAAACATCATAAGCTTTAATAATAAATGGAGCTCATATTGAGAATTGAACTCAAGACCTCTCCCTTACCAAGGGAGTGCTCTACCGCTGAGCTATATGAGCATATTTTTAAATGACTGACAAATTAGCTGACAGCTTATAAAAAAATATCACGAAACAATTCATAAAAGCTGATTGTCGTGATTAATTATTGGGTGGTTATTTTGACAGTATTTATCTAGATCACTTATGGCACATATATGGAGCGGGTGGCGGGAATCGAACCCGCGTCATTAGCTTGGAAGGCTAAGGTGTTACCATTATACCACACCCGCAATGGCTCTATATTAAACGACTTAAGAGCGTGCTTGGCGCTAGGATAAACTTTAAAACAATATGGTGGTGGGAGAAGGATTCGAACCTTCGAAGCTTTCGCGACAGATTTACAGTCTGTTGGGTTTGACCGCTCCCCAATCCCACCTTAGGTTACTTTGAAAGAAATGGTGCCGACTGCCGGGTTCGAACTGGCGACCTACGCATTACAAGTGCGTTGCTCTACCAACTGAGCTAAGTCGGCTTGTTCTTTCAAAGTGGTGTGTATTCTATCAAATATATTATAAAACACAACCCTTATTTCTATCTTTTTATCACTTTATTGAAATTAATTTTTAAACGTTTGATTACACTGCCTTTTTTTGGTAAAAAAATATCGTAATTAGCCGTTAGTTTTTAATTTAACTACCCTAGTAATTACTAACATGAGTAACTTAGGGTAGTACTGCCTAAATATTAACGAATTCGTAAACCATCACAAGCCATTTTTACTGCTTTTACCAACGCTAAGGCTTTTTTGTTAGTTTCATCCCATTCCGCTTCTGGGATTGAGTCAGCAACTACTCCTGCCCCTGCTTGGATATGTATTTTGCCACGACGCATTACTGCAGTACGAATCGCTATAGCGGTATCCATATTACCATTCCAGCCTAAATAGCCGACTGAGCCCCCAAATACTGTGCGGCGTACTGGCTCAACTTCATCGATGATCTGCATGGCACGAATTTTGGGTGCCCCTGATAGCGTACCAGCGGGAAAAGTAGCACAGAACACATCTAGGGCATCTTTATCAGGCAGTACTGTACCTTCAACATTAGAGGCAATATGCATCACTTGTGAGTAACGCTCAATAAACATCTTCTCAGTGACTTTGACGCTGCCATATTCACAGACACGACCTATGTCATTACGCCCTAAATCAATTAGCATCAAATGTTCGGCGATTTCTTTGGTATCTGACAGCAGCTCTTTTTCTAAGGCCAAATCTTCGGCCTCATCTATCCCACGCTTACGGGTTCCAGCGAGCGGTCTTACCGTCACTTTACCGTTTTCGATGCGGGATAAAATCTCAGGCGAAGCGCCAATAATATCGAAACGTTTATGGTCATCTAAAGTGTAACCGTGAACCAAAAATAGATAAGGCGATGGATTTAAGAACCTCAAGGCACGATAAACGGCTAATGAATCCCCCTTATAATCAGCGGTCAAACGCTGTGCAGGCACTACCTGCATTACGTCTCCAGCAAAGATATACTCTTTTATTTTATTAACATCATTACAGTATTTTTCTTTACCCGTTTGCGAGACAAACTTTGGTGTAGGCATAATTGGCGCATTTAAATCCGGCATTTCTGCTAATTTATCTTCTATTTTTTCTAACTCACGGATAGCGGTGCCGTAGCCGTCCTCAGTATTACAATCAGCGTACACGATGATAGATAGCGTGTTTTCTAAGTTGTCGAAAACAATCACACTCATCGATAGCATCAACCACATGTCGGGTAATGACATAGTATTCGGGGCATTAGATAGGCCCACACTAGGCTCAATTACTCTAACCATGTCGTAACCAAAATAGCCGACTAAGCCGCCACTAAAACTAGGTAAAGCAGCCACTTCATCTTCTGTTGGCATCTTATACTGCTTCATAAGCTGACGAATATAATCAAAAGGATCTGCTACTGCATCGCTATCGATTTGGTCATCTTTTTTGATAGTCATGATGCCATCAGCGTACTGCAAGATTAGATCACTACCTAAGCCAATCATCGAATATCGTGCCCAACGCTCCCCGCCTACTACTGACTCAAACAGATAAGCTGAGCCGCTCAAGTCTCGCACTTTAGAGAACACAGAAACGGGTGTTTGAGCATCCATTAGTCGTTTCTTCACTAAGGGAACATGGCTATAACCTCCATGTTTAAAGGCTTGATATTCTTCAAAGGTCATCATAATCGACAGTCTCTTGACACTACATTTATAAGATATAAGCGTGACACGCTATAACGAAGGCTTGAATACAAATTAAAATAGGCTATTAGGCCATAAAGTATGTGACATAGTTAAGCCCGCCAGTATAGCAAAACTAGCGAGCTTTATAAGTAATGAGGGTTACTAGACGGTATTTAAAGTAGGCCTGCGTTTGCCGAGCTATTAATAGTGTCTTAAGAGCTCAGAAGTAGTCGAATAAACGTCTCTACTCCACTCTAGAGACACTTTTATATACTAACTAGGCTAAGGCCACAATAGCAGGTATTCAGTCGCTACTGCAGCACTCCTTACTAGCGGTTATTCATTGAACAGAGCTATAGGATAAGAAAGTTACGCACCGCCCATATTGAACAGCCATAAGGCTAATCCCACAATGATAATCGCAATAAATACCCAAATAAACCAAGTGCCACTAGGCTTTTTGTCTGAATGCGCGCCATTGGCTGAGTTATCCAGGGCTTGATCCATAGCATTGTTGCCTTGGGTACCTAAGTCGCGACCTTGGCCTAAATTAGCGGTCCCTGAGAACTGCCCAGTTGCCGCTTGTTTCGCTCGCAATACATCTGGATCGGCTTCTTCTTGCAGCGCGGTGGTGGTAGTCTTGTCATGCTCAGGACTAACTACAGGCTGTTGATAAGCGTCTGGCTCATGGATAAGCGGCTCATCGCTCACTGCTGCACTGTTTACCGCCTCGCTAGTCATAGGCTTACTGATAATAGGTTCGCTAACCACAGGCTCTTTGACTGGCAACGCTGCTGCTAAGGGCTGTTTAGGCATTTCATCGGCAAGCACTTTTTCTTGTTCAGTAGCCAAGCTCGGCATAGCTGCTGAGGCCAATACCTCGGCTATCATAGTCGATTTGACTACTGGATCTGTCGATGGAGTCACTAAAGGTGGTTCGACTATCGGTTGCTGAACTAATGAGTGCTCACTAACTTCCTCAGTGCTAACTGGTTCAGCAGTCTCAGTGGCTAACGCATAGTTTTCTAATACCGTCTCTTCAACTACACTTGGCTCTACTGTGGCTGGCTCTATTACTGGAGTAGTGATAGTGTCCGTTATTGCAGTGCTCGCCGTTCCAGCCGATAGCTTTTCTATATCGTTATAAGTGTCGTTGCTGTTGACTGTCTCAACGCTATTAACTTCAGTAACAGTATTAACATCAGTGGCAGTATTAACATCAGTAACAGTATTAACATCAGTAACAGTATTAACATCAGTGACAGTATTAACATCAGTGGCAGTATTAACATCAGTGGCAGTATTAACATCAGTGGCAGTATTAATACTAGCATCAGCATCTACATAAGCTTCACTAACTACATCGACTTCATTAAATAAATCGTCTTCACTAACCGCATCAGCTTCAGTAACTATATTAGACTCAGTAACTAGATCAGCTTCATTAACCCCATCTGACCCAGTAAGCAAATTAGACTCGCTAACCATACCAGCTGCTGGGGTTGTCACTTTAAAACTAAAGCTAGCAAAGCCTAGAGTATCGTTGACTTGCACCGACGTGGACTGATTACTTTCGATACGTTCATCATTGATGAAAGTGCCGTTAGATGAGGCTAAATCTTTAACATATAACTCGCCATTTAACACGCTGAGTAGGGCATGGTTACGCGATACTTCTTTACTGCCCAACACCACATCATTATCAGTGCCACGGCCAATTGACAAGCTATCAGTAACGGTTAATGTTAAGTTACCAAGCGCTTCGGTCAGCGCATTTAGCTGCCAGCTTAAACCTTGTTTATCGCTATTCGATGAATCCTGTTGACCCAATTGATCACTCATTGTCTTGCTCCTTGATTTTGATTTAACTTTTAAATGTTTTTAACTACCCTGTAACGGTTTATCGATAGCTTTTGTGGCGCCTTATTATTTTGCTAAAAAACTAGGTTTAATGATGCCGCTAAGCTTAGCATAAGGAATGCTTAATACTGGCATACCATAAGCATAAGGGCCGATATCATAATGCTGATAGCGAATATTAACCCCTTTATCTGTTAGAGTCACATTATCACTCAGAGTAAAAGGCCAGTTTTTTTCATAGTTACTGACATCTTCATCAACTGTTTTAACCCACTCTTTATAGGCCTGATAAGCCAGCGCTTTAAAGCGTGATTGCTTACCTGGTTGCAGCATGTCTGCCAGTGTTACTTGCTTTTTACTATTAACATCAAATATTAAGTACTCGCTAAGCGGCATGCCATGAGCACCACCAGTGAAAACATAAGAGTTGATCTCAAACAGCTCAAAATCTTCAGTTTGGGTCGACTTTGTACTACCTTGCTGTACATGACCCTGCTGTACATGACCCTGCTGTACATGACCTAAGTACTCAGGCTTAACCAGTAAGCTATAAGACCCTGAGCTATCAGCTGGCATATCTTTAAACTGCGACCGGGCAAAGTCATCGATAGCTAACTTTGCCGCTTTTATAGTAGTCGATTTATTGACTGGCGACTCACTAGGCTTACTATTGATCACCAAATTATTAATACGAGCGTTAACTATGTTATTGATCCAATCATGATTAGTCTTAAGATATTTAACCTCAATCTCTGGGCAGTTACTTTTTTTATAGCATTGATCTTGGACAGTCTTAGGCAGCTCATAATCAATATATTCTGTGCTGCTAATAAGAGTGCTAGCGTTAGCAGAGAGGCTAAGTAATGAAAAGCATCCCATAACAGACGCTAATAAACAGCTTTTGAAAAAGCCAGCGTTTGTCTTATGATTATTAAGCAATAGATTAAATAACATTGTAAACTCTACTAGTGAATTGATTAATAAATAGCTTGCTTAGTTCTTATAATCATAGCCTATCTATAAATAAATCTTTGTTTGAAATGTGTTGATAGCTGGTAGTGCGCTCAGCGCTCTATAGCAGTGTTTGAGTTGAGACACGGTCGCAGATTAGCGACTAATTATAGAAAATAGCTGATGAAGAAGATACCGTTAGCATGCCTTTTGACTGATGTCTAAGTTGAGGCGATTTTTGGGCTTATGCAGTCAATAGTTATTGTGCTCCTACCTTGTGAGTGATGCTAACCGGTAATATGGTGATAACCTAAGAGTGTTAATACTGAGAGTCGAGACTGAATCCTTACTCTCTGATTAGCGTCAAGCTGATACTACCTCTAATAGTCTAATTTGAGTAGTTCCATTATAGCAGTCTGTTTTGAGTGGTCTGTTAATAGGTTTAAGGGTGCAATAGCTGGTTCCCTTGGGGTATACCCAAAATAGCGCCTAGTCTGTTACTTGAAAAACCTCCTAATTTTCTAAACAAAACGAGCGTAGTAATTCCTTCCTATTTCGCCTTTTTCTCATAAGATGTAGGAATAATTATTGTCGTTAAATTATGAATCGTTAATGGAGTTGCCAATAAAGAGGAGTGCCATAAACCTTGGCAAAATAATCAATTAGCGTTCTTACATTTAGAGAAACATGACGAGTATGAGGATAGAGAGCAGCGACATGCTGAGATGTTGTTTTGACTGCCGAACCATAATTAGGTAGTAGCTTAATAAGCTCACCGCTTTTCAAATACTCACCGATCAGCCAATCTGGAAAAAGCACGATTCCCATCCCTTTGAGTGCAGATACCAATAAAGATTCTGCATTATTAGACATCAGTAAAGCAGGCGCTAAGAATGGCGTCCAACCTTCATTTCCTGTCTTAAAAAGCCAACGGTTAGGCCCTGTTGAACCTTTATATACTAGGCAGTTATGCTGCGTTAGATCTGCTGGCAATTGCAATTTACCGTGTGTGCCTATGTACGCTGGAGAAGCGGCAAGATGATAGGTTTGCTCTCCAAAAATACGCGCATGAAAGGCGGAATCATTTAGGGTACCGATTCTAAAAATAATGTCTGTTGCATAATGATGTGGATCAATAAAGTCATCGGTTAAACTCAAATCTATCTGTAATTTAGGATACTGAGCACTAAGCTGTGGCAGCCAAGGAGCGATATGTCGCTGTCCAAAAAATACGGGGGCGTTGATTCTAATTAAACCACCCGGTTCTAATGTCCTATCTTGAAGCTCCTGCTGTGCTGCATTCATGCTTTCAGTCATAGACTTTGCATAGCGCATAAATACATTACCTGCTTCAGTAGGAGTAACAGCGCGTGTATTACGGTAAAAAAGCTGCTGCCCCAGTGAATCTTCTAACTGCTTGATGATACGTGACACTGTAGAAGCTGACACGCCTTCTTTTCGAGCCACCACAGAAAAGCTCTGAGCGTCAAAAACCTCTATAAAAAACAATAGTGTTTGTATGTTGATGGTATCTACCGTATTCATTTGTGCAACTTATGCAAAGGTCATTTCTGTATTATAGCGTTTTTTAATGGGTATATAGTGCTGTAAGCTACAGCGCATTGCTCATTAAGGATTTTTTCATGCAAATTTTATTGATACTCATTGTTGTTTTAGGCGGTATGGGGCTATCCGTTGAGGCGGGGTTACTTGGGCCTTTAGGGAGTGAAGTAGGCGAGTTGTGGGCGACATTGAGTATTTTTGGCGTTGGCGCTGCTCTGACATTTTTTTTGATGTTGTTTTTTAGTCCGCGAGATAGCCCATCCTTTTTCTCACAGCCGCCTTTACTGCTAGTTGGTGGTATTTTAGGGCCTGTTTATGTGGTGGTATTAACCGTGGTGACGCCTGTTATAGGTATTGCGCTGACGATGATTGGCATACTGGCTGGGCAAGTGTTTCAGAGTTTACTCATAGATCATTATGGTTTGTTTGAGACCATGGAGCGAAAAATAGACAGTAAACGCATTATTGCTTTATTTTTCATTATTGCCGCACTTATTTTTATGGCAAAAGGATAACCTAAATGATGCTTATTTTAATGATTGTATTGGCAATAATTGGCGGCGCGGCTTTAAGTGTTCAGGCAGCATTAAATGGTCGCCTTGGCAGTAACGTTGGGGTGTTTAAAAGTGCTTTTTTAACCTTTTCTGTGGGTGCGGTTGTGACCGCGTTGCTTATTTTCTTTTTTGAACCTAGCCATACTGTGACTTTGATGGATGTCCCTAAATGGCAACTACTTGGCGCTTTGTGCGGTGTTCCCTATATTGTCATTATGGTGGTTGCGGTCCAGCGTATTGGAACTGCTGTGGCAACGGTAGCCGTTATTTTTGGTCAGCTGAATATGAGTGTGTTGATTGATAATTTTGGTTTGCTTGGTAATGAGGTCATTAGCCTTTCAAGTAGTCGAATGAGTGCTTTGGTTTGTTTGGCAATTGCGCTTTATTTTATTTATGCGAGTAGCAAGTCTGAGCCTAAAGAGGCTCAGTAGCTCATATCTATTGATCGCTGTTAACTATAATTTTTTAGGTCGCAGCTACTAGGTTGTAGATGTACCGCTGTTGAATTTCTGCAGAATGATATCTGCACACTGTTCAGGTGCTTCCATTGGCAGAATGAGCTATGCTGAAGTAATTCTAGAAACTAACATGAAAGTCTTTAACCAGACAGTTCAATGGTAATAACATACGCTGACGATTTCATAGTGATTAAATTGATATCTAACGCTACCAGTTCGACTCCTGTATAGCGCATCGAACATCAATATTATACCTCGTGGAAAAGTAGCAGAAGAAAATCAGGAAAACCAAATGTCAAATGATCATAATATTCTGGATAATATAAATATATTAAATGACCCGAAAATAGATATGATTACTAAGAATAGCATTGCTATTTCCTTATCTGAGACAGCAGACAAAAGAGTCTTGTATTGCTTACACGATCTTATAAACAATCCTCTTTATAAAAATATGAGGGGCACGTTCGTGTACTGTTTAAGAAGTTTTCCATCAGAAGACTCTTTTAGTCTTGCTATAGAGCTAGTTTTGACTGGAAATTTTGAAGTAGCGCATGAGGCTTTTGAAATACTAGACAACGTTAAAGAAAAAATTGATCAAGAAGTTGTAAGAGCTAGCTACGATAAAATTGCAACATTTTATGAAAATAATAGGGAATATGAGGAATGGCGTAAATTTCTAATAGAAGATCTTATGAGTATGTTCGACTAACTGTGAAATATTTAACGAAGATTACTTATCTAAATGTGTATCTAATCTTGGCAGTTCAAGTCCTTGAGCTTTGTTCCCCTAACATTGATTAGGGTAAATAAAAATAATGATTCAAAAGCTCACGGTATGTACACAACGAAGTACACCGCGACTACCTAAATAACTAAAACTATTGATATTGTTAGTACACAGCCAAGGGTTCAAGTCCTCACTAGGGAACCGAACCAGTGAAGGAGCTCGATTGGTTCGGTGTAGCTATACCCTAATATGATAAGACCTTTAAACGAATCCTTACTAGAAAATCGTGTTTGTTTCTATAACGGCATTTTCACTGAAATCCATAAGAAAACCTACTACAGCTTATTTTTTGCCTTAAATGGTTCTGAAAACTGAAGTATTAGAAAGTTGACAACTGATAATATTATTGCTATTTCATAACGCCCATAGGCCACTGATATTCCAATAGCTGCGGTATTCCATAAACTTGCGGCCGTCGCAGTACCTTTTACAGTATTGTCACCTTTAAAAATAGCACCGCCACCGATAAAGCCCATACCCGTAATAATCGCATACATGATTCTCGCTTCAGGCTCCGATCCATGATAGATATCTACAGCAACTAGCATGAAAGCGCAGGATGCAATACTCACTAATGGAAAGGTTCTCAGTCCTGCACCTTTATCTTTCATTTCACGATTAAGAGCAATCGGTAGTGAAAGGACAAAGGCAATTCCTAATTGAATAAAGTGATACCCTAACAGTTTTAAGCTCAAATCAAATTCAAACATAGCTGATCTACTCTCTAGAAATAAGTGATTACACAAAAAAATGTGATAATACCTAAAAATAAATATTTTGATAGTTAAGATTTTTTACTATTAATAGAGTCAGACTAAAGTTATGAATAACAGTAGCAAGTAGATCATTTGCTGCTAATACTTACCGCTATAAAGCTAAAGGTAGTCAACGGTCGAGACCATATATCTAGAGCCACTCCCTAAAGAAATTTAGCAAAAAAAAAAACTTATAAGATGTAAAAATAAAAATCTATTCGGCTCAATTTGAAGGATAGATAAAATGAAGAAGACTAGTAACATAGCTTTGTTTTCGTTGATAGCTTTGCTTGTTTTAGCTTTTGGTATCGGGCTGTATGTCCTTTATCAAGGCTATCTGGTAATTTTATATTCTGTCTAGTAGCTGATTTTAAGCACATTAAAACAGTGGTTATTTACTCAGCAGGCAACCACAGCAGTAATCCTTTTTTGAATAGCTAAGGCCGCTTATCTGAATTGAGCCTACAACAGACTGACTCAAATCATAAAACTTTCGAGTTAATCGCAACAACTACCTAAGGCGAACCACTAGAAACTAAGTTCTAAATCAACAATTTATACTGTAACTTCTAGCTAACTATAATAACCAAATAACCAAATAACCAAATGACCAAATGACCAAATGACCAAATGACCAAATGACCAAATGACCAAATGACCAAATGACTTACACTAGCTTGTGATCTAAAAAATTAGCTACTCATATCCTCATTAATATGGCCAATTTCTATAAACCCCGAACTTACTAGAATAATTATTTAAACCCATAAAAAAGACACGATAAACGTGTCTTTTTTTATACTGATCATTACTAAATATTAGTGCTCACGAGTATTGCTAAAAGTCACTTCTGGATAGCGCTCTTGCATCAGCTGCAGATTCACTCTTGATGGGGCTAGATAGGTTAGATAACCACCGCCATCAATCGATAACTGGTCATGAGCTTTGCGTTTGAATTTCGCTAATGCCACTTCATCGTCACAATGAATCCAACGTACCGTAGCAATAGATACTGGCTCAAAAGTACATTGTACTTTGTACTCTTCTTTTAGTCGGTGAGCTACTACTTCGAACTGTAGTACCCCAACTGCACCTAAGACTAAATCGTTATTGATCTGTGGCATAAATACTTGGGTAGCGCCCTCCTCGCTCAGCTGCTGTAAGCCTTTTTGTAGGGCTTTTGACTTCAGTGGATCACGTAAAACTACTCGACGAAAAAGCTCAGGAGCAAAATGTGGAATACCGGTGAAGTTCAGCTCTTCCCCTTCAGTAAAGCTGTCACCGATAGAGATAGTACCGTGATTATGCAGACCAATAATATCACCAGGATAAGCCTCTTCTAAAGCCTCACGATCACCAGCCAAGAAAGTTAGAGCATCGGCAATACGCACGCTTTTATTTAGACGCACATGCTGTAGTTTCATACCTTTTTCGTATTTACCTGAGCAAACACGTAAAAACGCTATACGGTCACGATGACGAGGGTCCATATTGGCCTGAATCTTAAACACAAAGCCGGTAAATGCCGTTTCAGTAGCCTTAACCTCACGCTCCTCAGTGGGATGCGCTTTTGGTGGCGGCGCATACTTAACTAAGGTATCAAGTACCATATTGACCCCGAAGTTACCTAAGGCCGTACCGAACAACACTGGCGTCATCTCACCCGCTAAGAACGACTCGACACTGAAATCTTCTAGCGCCATTTGCACTAGCTCTAACGACTCTTCAAAGGAGGCAAACATCAATGCCCCTAAGCGCTCGCGAATGTCAGGATAGTCATAACCATCACGAGTCTGCGCTACGGTGAGATCACCGCCATGGCCTTTTTCATAAAGGTAGGTTTTGTTTTCCGTTAAATGATAAACCCCAATGAAATCCTGTCCCATACCTATAGGCCAAGTCAGTGGAATACATTTAATCTTCAATACTGATTCAATCTCACTTAATAGCTCAAGGGGCTCACGAATCTGTCGATCCAGCTTATTGACGAAGGAGATGATAGGCGTATCACGCATCCGACACACTTCCATCAATTTGATGGTTCGTTCTTCAACACCTTTTGCCCCATCGACCATCATCAATGCACTATCGACGGCAGTTAGAGTACGATAAGTATCTTCACTGAAATCGGCGTGACCGGGCGTATCTAGCAGGTTAACCATACTATCTTGATAAGGGAACTGCATCACTGAGGTAGTGATAGAGATACCACGCTCTTGCTCCATACTCATCCAGTCAGAAGTCGCATGACGGTCAGTCTTACGACCTTTGACTTCGCCTGCCACCTGAATAGCTTGACCCCATAATAGGAGCTTTTCGGTCATGGTGGTCTTACCAGCATCAGGATGCGAGATAATCGCAAAAGTACGGCGTTTAGCAACCTCGCGGGCAAGCTTAGCTGGAGAGATGTTATTGTCTGCGCTCATAATCGGTAACTTATGGTTAAATTTCGGAAGGAAATAGCAATATTTAATAAAGAGTTTAATAATAAATAGGATAGATTTTAGTGGGCGTATTGTAGCGGATTTATGCTTAACATGCTATTTTTGCCAACTATCTTAATGGTTCTAGTAGCCACACAACCTTATCAATATAAGACAAAAAAACCTTACCTTCAAGGCTCTATAAAGTTAGTATTTGCTGCCTTTATATGGGAATTTTTGAGCTTATCCTAGTAGTGGTAGCACTTGCATATAAGGCTTGGCTGATTATTTTTTTGCGATTATCAAAGATTTATTCTACAGCACACTTACAAATTAGTAGCTTAGAGTTACCACGCCTACATAGTGTGATGACAAGGGTTTGCTATTCTTAGCAATGTATTCTACTGTTATTCATTAAACGCAGATAATATATTAAGTTTTAACTAAAGCCTATTTACAACAATAAACTCATATAAAAGGACATATCATGAAAACATTATATTCTACCAAAGGAACGGTTACTGGTGGTCGTACAGGTAAAGCTAGTCTGCAAGACAGTGATCTGACTATCAATATGGTCGCACCAGGATCTGGTAAAGAGGGCAATAATCCAGAGCAACTATTTGCAATGGGTTATGCCGCTTGTTTTGATGGAGCGCTTGCGGCTGTTAAAGGCATGGAAAAAGCTAAATTTGATTCTACCACTGAAGTTTCAGTAGATTTACTACAAGGTGAAGGCCACGACTATCAATTGGCGGTAAAAATTCATGTTAGCGCTGAAAACACAGAGCTATCAGCGGAAGAGTTCCAAAAACTAGTCGAAAAAGCCAATGAGGTCTGCCCATATTCTAAAGCTACCCATGGTAATATCGATAGCGAAGTCACTTCTGAAGTGAAGTAGTCGTTCTCATTTATAACCTGTTAATAGCATCATAGAACTATAAAAGTATTAGCATACCTGCTATATTTAATAAAAGAATCCAGTCAGCACTGGGTTCTTTTTTTATGGGCATATCTTTTATGGGGGTAGCTCCTTAATAGACACATCGTAACTATTGAGAAGTTCGGCAACTACTGATTTTATGGTTATAATAGAGACATCTTTTTATCTGATACTTACTTTATCTGATACCTAATAATAAGTGACCTTTATGACTGAGCACACGACTGACAAAATGGACGACCGCAACCACAACTCACATCAAGCGCTCGATCCTAAAGCCTTGCCAAACTTCGATACTATGCCCAATGTCGCGACTATGTCTACTAGTCACGTGGACAAAAACCAACCGCCCTTTATCTTAGTGGATGGGTCTTATTATCTGTTTCGTACTTATCATGCCTTGCCAAAAACCATGCAAACCTCGCAAGGACTGATCACTAATGCTATCCGTGGCACCCTCAACGCCTTGCTAAAGCTGATGCGCCGTTATCACCCGACCCATATGGCGGTCTGCTTCGATACTAAGTCACCGACTTTCCGCCATCATATGTCTGCTGATTACAAGGCTGCTCGTCCCCCTATCGATATAGAGTTAGTAGAACAGATTCCTTATATCCATCGTTTAGTGACGGCATTAGGCTTGCCCCTGTTACGCATTGAAGGCGCAGAAGCTGACGATATCATCGGTACTCTGGCTCATCGTGCGGTGCAACAAGGTCATCATGTGGTGATCTCTACTGGCGACAAAGATATGATGCAATTGGTCAATGACTGCGTCATATTGGAAGACAGCTTTACAGGTAAAGTAACAGACACCCAAGCGGTCATCGAAAAATTCGGTATCAAGCCTAGTCAAATGATTGATTTTTTAACCTTAATGGGTGATGCCTCTGATGGTATTAAAGGCGTCCCTGGCATCGGTAAAAAGACTGCCAAAGATTTACTAGTTGAATATGGTGATATTGACAATATGTTAAAGCATATTGGTTTTATTAAAGGTCGCGGTGCAAAAGGTTTGATTGAGAACGCTGATGATATTCCTTTCAATGCAAAACTGGCTACCATCGTCACCGACTTAGATATTGGTCAAGACTGGAACGATTTAAAAATAAATACTGACCCTTCAGCTCATATCGATGAATTACGTGAGCTCTACCATGAGCTTGAGTTTAGAAACGAGCTCGCCTCTCTCGATCATCCAAATCATCCCGCCAACGCTAATGAGCATGGCTCGCAAAGTGTAGCAGACAGTCAAGCCAACGCTGAATCACAAGCGCAAGTTGCCAAAGCAATGCAATCGATACAGATTGATAATGTTAAAAACAGTGGTAGCCAAGATAAAGCTTGGCATACTATTTTAGACATGCCAGCTTTTGACAGCTTAGTGGCGCAATTAGAAGCTGCGCCGCACTTCGTTATCGATACTGAGACTACTAGTGTCTATTGGCGTAAAGCGCAAATCGTTGGCTTATCTTTCGCCATGCGAGCGCATGAAGCCTACTATATCCCGCTCACGCATAGCTTAGAGGGTGATGAATTAATAGCCAAACAGCTTGATCGTGATACAGTATTAGCTCGCCTAAAACCTATATTAGAAAACGCTAACATTGGCAAAATTGGTCAGCATCTCAAGTATGACGCTCATATTTTAAGTCATTACGATATAGACTTAGTTGGTAAGATTCATCAAAGCAGTCATAAAGGTAGTGATAAAAATAACTGGACAATGGACACTATGCTCGCCAGCTACGTCATTAATGCGGCGATTACTCGTCATGGTATGGATGACTTAGCCCGCTACTACCTACAGACTCAGACTATCAGTTATGAAGATGTCGCTGGCAAAGGCGCTAAGCAAGTAACCTTTGATCAAGTCGCTATCGATATAGCTAGTGATTATGCTTGTGAAGATGCTGATATTACTTACCAGCTATTTGAGGTGTTTAGTAACAAGTTAGCCGAGGACGCTAACAATACTAAACTACTGCATGAGTTAGAAATTCCAACTGCTGAGATCCTTTGCCAAATGGAAGCTGAAGGTATCTTGATTAAGCGTCCTTTCTTAAATGAGCTCTCAAAGCGCTTTGATGAACAAATTATCGCTTTAGAGGCGCAAGCTTACCAAGTGGCTGATGCAGAGTTTAACTTAGGCTCACCTAAGCAGCTCGGCGAGATGTTGTTTGATAAGCTTGGCGTTAGTGGTGGTAAGAAGACTAAGTCAGGTCAGTACTCTACTGGCGAAGCCGTATTATCTAAAATTGACCATCCCCTAGTCGATATTGTGTTGGAGTATCGCAGTCTATCGAAGCTAAAAAGCACTTATACCGATGCCCTCGATGCGGTTGCCGATAGCGAGACTGATCGCGTACATACTAGCTACCATCAAGCATTGACTAGTACGGGTAGACTATCATCTACTGATCCCAATCTACAGAATATTCCTATTCGTACCGCAACTGGCCGCCTTATTCGCCAAGCCTTTATTGCACCCGCAGGCCGCGTCATATTGGCAGCGGATTACTCACAAATTGAGCTGCGCCTGATGGCTCATTTCTCCGGCGATGAGAATTTAACTCGTGCCTTTAATGAAGGTTTGGATATTCATACAGCTACTGCCGCTGAAGTATTAGGCAAAGCGATTGATGAGGTCACTGCTACTGAACGCCGCAATGCTAAAGCCATTAACTTTGGCCTATTGTATGGTATGAGTGCCTTTGGCCTCGCCAAGCAATTACAAATGAGCCGCGGTGAGGCGCAAGACTATATCGATATGTATTTCAACCGTTATCCTAGTATCAAAAAATATATGATAGATACCCGGGCTAGCGCTCATGAGCGAGGCTATATTGAGACTATATTAGGCCGCAAACTATACACCCCTGATATCCATCATAGTAACCGTATGGTTAAGCAAGGTGCCGAACGTGCCGCTATCAATGCTCCACTACAAGGCTCAGCGGCTGATTTAATCAAGCTGGCGATGATTGCGGTAGATAAAGTATTACCTAAAGCCAATGCTAAGATGTTATTACAAGTACATGATGAGCTGGTATTTGAAGTAGATAGCGATAAAGCAGCTGAAATCAGTCAATTGATTAAAGACGCCATGCAAAACGTATTGTCAGAGACGGCAAAAGGTATGGGCTGGGATATAGATTTTGCCGTGCCGTTACTCGTTGAGACAGATATTGGTGCTAATTGGGATGAGGCGCACTAAAAGTATGCGTATCAATAGCTAAGTTTGGCGTAAAGTGGGTTAGTTTTTTCAAGCTTTTAAAAAAGGCTCATACAAAACTAATCCACCATTCCTAATATTCATATATTTAAGAGTATATTTGCTCATCCACTTTACACTGCTTAATCCCTGCTAAATAAATCATCGATTGGGTCAACTACAGGATTGAAAATATCGTTAAGATCTCGAGTTTCTCTATAAGACTCAGCTCCTCTCTCATTATCTGCTTCTCTATCTATATTGTGATTAATAATGCGATCAACATCTAGTGACTCTAAAATTTTTTCAAACTCTGTATCATCTAAATAAAGTCCACAATCTAACTCATTTATTAATTTTTCGATATAGTCATAAATATGTTGAACTTCTATCTCAGATTCATAATATACGTTTTCAAAGTCATACCCTTCAATTGCCCAATCAGTGATTACCTCGCACAAGAAGTCAATAACTTTTTCTTTAAGTAAATAAGCTAAATTATTTTTGGAATCTATAAGTTCGATCAGCTTAGAGATTTCTTTAAAATCATCGAAATCAGCATCTTCCAGCGACTTGGAAATTACTAACAAAAGGTAAGCATCATCATTTGCAAGAAAGTCATGACTTACAGCAAGTTGAAAAACCTTTAAAGAACGCATTCCAAATTTTTCAAACAATCCAATAGGATAAGCTCTTATTATCCTCTCAACTACTGCTTTGACTTCAGTCGTATCAACCTCTGACATTTCTACTAATTCAAGTGTATATTTTTCAATACTTAGCATAGAAGCTAACTCAAGATTCAATAAATTTTTTAGTATTTCTCTAAAGTCAAAATTAATCTCTTTATTGTCAGATAATTTTTTAAGATTTGATAAAGCATTATGGGTTCTTAAGCAGCTCATTAACTTTGATACATAATCAGCTCTATTAAAGTATTCTGAAATTACGAAGTCAGCAATTGAAGGATTAAACAAACTGTACGTGACTTGTCCATCTTGACTTATATTTCTATTCAATACTGAGCCTGCTAATCCTCGCATGATATTATCAACTGTAGGATATTCGGAGGTAATATCTAATCCTGACTCTTTTAAATTGGTCAATAATGCAACTATCTGTTCTTCACTAACTGGACTTCCGTTTAATACAATAGCGATCACTATATGCCTATCCAAATCACTGATTTGCGTCTGTATCATGCCACGCCAAATATCTTTTGGGTTATCAAGAGACTTTTGAATGTAATCCCAATAATCCTCAGGACTGGCTTCCTTCTCAACTTTGATAGTATCAGTAATGAACTCAATCAACCGTGGATTGAAATTTTTGTGTGAGATGATACTTCTATAGCGCTTATCAATATATATTTGCTCAACAAACTCCTCAGACAAATCACCAAAGTAAATGTGATTATAAAGAATTTGTGCTCTATCAAACTCTGTCAGAGACTGAATCCTTATCTCATATTCATTCCTATCAAGGTTACCTTGTTCGAATTTTTCTGACAGTCTTTTCCCTTGATTCAAGATATTTGAACGAGTCGTTAAAATAAATCGTTTAGAGCTACCCTTACTTACTCTCTTCATAAAACTTACAATATGTGAGTCTTGCTTTGCATCTATTGCAGATAAGAAGTTACTTCCTAAAAAGTCATCAAAATAAAATATTTGCTGTAATTCAGGGTTATATAGTTTTTCAGCCTCAGTAATAGACTCATGAACCACAACTAACTGATAACCTTTAGCAGCATATTCAAAGCACAATTGTTCTGCTAGAGTAGTTTTACCAATTCCAGGCTCGCCATTAATAATGATACTGCCAAGTTCTTCTAGCTTTTCGAACGCATTTTTATGATTTTCAGTTCGCACGTACTTAGATAGAAACTCTTGAATCTCTTCCAATTGAAAACCACTTCTTCCCAGTATATCGTTAGACAAAATTGACTGTAGAACAGTGGTACTTGCTAACCACAGTTGATAGTGCTGACGCTCTACATCTGGATATTTGCCCAACAAGCTATTTATATCTTCCTTACCAATTATGTCAGACTCGCATTTGATATAAGGATTAAAAACATTGAATATATCTTTTTTATTTTGAGCTGATAGTTCTAACGAAGTGGCAAAAATATACCTACTAGGTTTAAGTATCTTAACTTTAGCAGCTTCAGTTTTTTTGCATTCTGCTATTAACTTAGCAATACCCGATTTCAGCCAGTGCTTACATTGTATAATTACAACATCATTAGCGATATTTCCTTCAAAAAAACGCCCATCGATTCCACCATCTTTTCCCGCTTTAAACCTTTCAATTTTTACACCTAATTCTTTAGCTAGTAAATCGACAGTTAGAATCTCAAATTCTTTATCATTAAGAGTTTCAAAGGTGTAATCACTCATAAAACTTGTATCCATTGAGATCTATTAAATTAGGCTTTAGCATACTCTAATATCCAGTTAAAAATAAAATGTCAAATAAAATAAGGTCTATTCAATTATCATTGTGTATGTTCTATATACTATTAAAATACGACTTAAGCCTTACAATAAAGTATGCTGTTTGATTACTTGATTCTGTACTTAATAAATTATAATTTTGATAAATTAAGCACTTTCAACAACTAAAAAAGGATAAACATGAACATTCTAATAACAGGTGCATCACGTGGTATCGGCTTAGCGACCGCTAAACGTCTAGCGGCCAAAGGCCATAGCGTTGGCTTATTCGATATTGATACCGCTGAGCTTGAGCGTGCAGTTACCGATAAAGCCTTTAAAAAAGCCCTAAAAGCTAAGCGCATTGTACAGGGTCATCTCGATGTGACTGATCCCGAGTCTTGGGATACGGCTATCGAGCATATGGTTAATAATCTTGGCGGTATAGATACGCTGATTAATAACGCTGGCGTGCTAGTTAGCGGTACCTTGCCAAGCACTAATTTGGATAAACAGCTGTCGTTAATCGATATTAACTGTAAAGGAGTATTGATCGGCTGTCATAAACTAGCGCCACATTTGGCCGATAGCAAACAAGGTAAGATCATCAATCTATCTTCGGCTTCTGCTATCTATGGTCAGTCTGAAGTTGCCCCTTATGCCGCCAGTAAGTTCTTTGTGCGCGGTCTCACTGAAGGGCTAAACATTGAATATGCTGAGCTGGGTATCAAGGTGATCGATGTGATGCCTTTATGGGTTAAGTCTGATATGACTAAAGACATTAGCGTGACTAGTATCGATCGTCTCGGCATTAACTTAACTGTAGAAGATGTGGCAAAAAAGCTAGCTAAACTGAGCACTTGTGCGAATCGCAAGCTAAAAGCTACCCATTACCCTATCGGCTTGCCAGCAAAAGTATTGCAAAAGGCCTCACAAGTCGCACCAGATCCAATCATGCGCTTTGTTAACAGTAGAATTGGTACTAAGTAAGTCTTTAGCTTACAATAAACTTATACTGAACAGGCGGCTATCAAACATTGGTAGCCGTTTTGCTTGTTAGAGTCATAATTAAAATTATAATTAAAAATAGTAGCTACCTTACATTGTTTGCACATCTTTTCACAGCTTACTACTAGCAGTGACTGTTTTAACGTTGCACACTAGCAAATAAGGTATTACTACTATGAAACAAGCGCTAACAATAGGCTATAAAAAATCAGCTGACTAATAAGGAATTACTTATGGATAACTCAAAGCAACCTCTTGCTGATGAGATGAATGAAATCGCCAGTCACAAAAGTAGCGATATGGATCGTGATGACCAACTGATCGATTTAGACAATGACATGCTGCATACTATTGATAATGACGAGATGATTGATGACAATACTGGTTTTGATAACTCGCAAGCTGGTAGTGGTGCGACTCAAGGCCTGACTCCAATGCATCGACAGAATATTGATGAGTCGCGTATTGATGAGCTATTAGTAGAGGATAATTTGGATAATGACAATTATCCTGACATTGTCGATATCGCTGACAAAGAAGCTGCTGAAATGACTAATGGCGATGATTTATAAATCATAATGAAGCTAGTATAAAATAAGCCTACTTTTATCCTGATGATAAGTAGGCTTTTTTATAGCTAGTGTTTAAACTAAATCAGTTTTTATACTAATTTAGGCCACCGATAATGATTGATCCGTCCAAACACTGCGGTAGCTAGTATAGTAAGTAATCATTGCTACGGGAACGACTACTAGCAGACCCAGTCCTAGCGTAAACACGATAAGTAATGAGCTGATAATCATAAGCGCAAATACAAAAACCAAAAACGGCACTATGTTTTTTAGGCAACCCTTTAAGCTCATTTTCATGGCTTCAAAAGGCTTACTGTTATGTAGTACCACTAATGCAGGCGCAAACCAAATGGACATTGTCACTGGTAGAATTATTATCATACCCAAGATCATGACAATAATTAACCTTACACTATCACCACTACTTAACTGATCGATAGAAGCAGTATTTTCACCTAATGACAAAAAGACGCCTAAGAATAGAGCGGTAATAGGAATAAAAGCGATAATGAGCGCTACTATATATAACAAGCATAAGACAATAAGCGGCATCGAATGCGTCTTAAAAGCCGAAAAAAGATGATTAAACCTAAGCTCTTCGCCCGCTACTTGTGCCGCACATCCTTTAATAATGCCGCCAACAAATACAAAGGTAATCAAAGCAAACAGGAGGTTTATAACTGGTTATCACCGATATAATCATATAAACCAAGCCAATCCCTATCCATAATAAAAAGTTCTTTTTAAATATGGCAAAAGCTTGAGTAATCCAGCCTATGCCAGCACCTGCATTACATTGGCGCGGTGCCGATAATAGCTGAGGTAATAAGCTGCCATAGTTGTCAAGAGGTGGTAGATCTGGTGGCTGGTTAGGGAGAGAGCCACTAGATTTTTGTAACGATATGCTCGGATTTGGATCACTAGGTAATGACATTTTTGGTTTCCAAGTTACTATAATCGATGATGGAACTTACTATTTTCTACAGTCTTGCACATTCGTCGATTAAAACACAGCTCTTTGACTCATATAATTATGTTAAATGTAGATAAAAAAATACCGAACATAGTGTCCGGTACTTTAGCTAGTCTATTTTATTTTATCTAAGCCCAGCCATCTAACGTGCCTGCCCAGCCTTTGACTAAGGGTGCCGACATCGCTTCTAATAAATCTATGTGCGCCTCATCGAAGTTAAGTGCAGGAATATAATGATATTCCTCGCCGCCCGCTTCAATGAAGTTCTCACGGTTTTCAATCGCTAATTCTTCTAGAGTCTCTAGACAATCCGCTGAGAATGCTGGACTGAGAATTTGCACTGACTTCACTCCAGACTTCGCCCACTCATCCAATACCACATCAGTATAAGGTTTGACCCACTCTTGCTTACCAAAGCGTGATTGGAAACTGATAATCCACTCATCTTCGTTTAAGCCCAGCTCATGTGCTACTTGAGCAGCCGTACATTTACAACGTCTAGGATAGGGATCACCTTTATCCATATAAGGCTGCGGAATACCATGAAAACTAAACATCAACTTCTCAGGCTTACCGTGCTTAGCTTGGAAGCGACGAATACTATCTGCTAAAGCCTTGATATAAAGAGGATGGGCGAAATAGTCTTTTACGATAGTGATATTGGGCAAATTACGCTGCTTAAGTGTCCACTTAGTTATGGCATCATAGACTGCGCCTGTTGAGGTCGCTGAATACTGTGGAAACACCGGTAACATCACAAAGTGATCAACACCTTCGCTACGCAATTTGTCCATGACCTCAGGTAGACCGGGGTTGCCATAGCTCATCGCCGAATGTACAGACACGCGAAATGGAGCGGCCTCGTTAACCAATCGTGGCTCTAATCGTGCCACTTGCTCATTTAATATTTTACGCATTGGTGAATCACCATCCCAAATACTGGCATAAGCAGCCGCTACTCGCTTGGGGCGGCTAGGCAACACAAACAGATTTAGGATAATCGCCCATAAGAACTTTGGTATCTCAATCACCCGAGGATCTGACAGAAACTGACGTAGATAACGTCTTACGGCTGGCGCAGTCGGCTCATCAGGGGTACCAAGATTGATCAATAAGACAGCGATACGTGGGGGCAATTGAGGTTTCATAAAGGCACATTTTCTTAGAGGGTAGAGGATTAACCATAAACAAACTATCTTGCTGGATTATAGTAGAAAACAGTTTAAGGTAATGGTAATTAGTGTAGCATTTTATCGCTGACAGCCGCAGGGTAAAAACCAATAATCAACTATTAAAATATCCTGATAAATAAACAGTTAACGCAGAGGTTGTACTCATTAGCGCATCGCCATACAATAGACGCACCACCTTTTTCTAGTGCTTTACTTTTCTTTTATTGATGACTGTCGTCTGCGAGGTAGCTTTGAGAGCACGTCCCGATCCTTCTAGTGAGTTTACAGCCACTGAACGCTCTACCCCTAATAATGCCACTGATTTATCAAATTCGGCACAATCCGCTGATTTAAATGATTCGCTTGAATCGGCTGGCTCAGTCGGCATTGTCACCCCTCAGACTCTACATTTCGCTGAACCGCTGACCTTAGAGTGCAACCGTACCTTACCAGCGTTTGATTTAGTGTACGAAACTTATGGCACCCTAAATAATGATAAGTCAAATGCGATCTTGATCTGTCATGCGTTATCAGGCAATCATCATGCTGCCGGCTTCCACAGTGAAGCTGACACTAAGGCTGGCTGGTGGGACAATATGATTGGCCCTGACAAAGCAATAGACACTAATAAATTCTATATAGTCAGTGTCAATAACATCGGCAGTTGCTTTGGCTCTACTGGTCCCACCACTATCAACCCTGACAGTGTTGATTCAACAGATAGCGCGCCACAAGTATATGGGCCTGACTTTCCTTTGATTACTATCAAGGACTGGGTCAAAACCCAAGCTATGCTCTCAGACCGTCTAGGTATTGAAGTTTGGCACGCGATCGTCGGTGGCTCTATGGGCGGTATGCAAGCGCTGCAATGGTCAGTTGATTATCCCGAGCGCCTAAAACGCTGCGTAGTGATTGCTTGCACCCCGAAACTATCGGCACAGAATATTGGCTTTAATGAAGTCGCTCGTCAATCGATCCTATCAGATCCTGACTTTAAACAAGGACGCTACTTGCAAGCTGGTACTTATCCTCGTCGTGGCCTTATTCTAGCAAGGATGGTTGGCCACATTACTTATCTGACTGATGATGCGATGAAAGCCAAATTCGGTCGCGATCTTAAGTCCGGCAAATTCATGTATGGCTATGATGTCGAGTTTCAGGTTGAGAGCTACTTACGTTATCAAGGCGAGCGGTTTAGTGAAAACTTCGATGCCAACACTTATCTGCTGATGACTAAAGCTTTAGATTACTTCGACCCAACTCGCGGATTAGTCACCAAATCGTCAGCGCCAGCCGAAGACTCTTTAGCAGCTGCTAGCAATAGTGGCAATGAGATGACGCAAGCGAATGAAGCTAGCTTGCAAAACCCTGATACTCATCATGAACACAACGATCTAAAAGCGGCGTTTGCTCATACTAAATGTCAGTATCTAGTAGTGTCATTTACTACTGACTGGCGCTTTGCCCCTGAGCGCTCACAAGAGATCGTCAATGCATTAATGGCTACTGGCAAACCGGTCAGCTATATCAATATCGATGCTCCCCACGGTCATGATTCGTTCTTGTTTGATATTCCACGCTATATGGGCGCCGTTAGAGGATTTTTGACTGCTCCTTTTATCGCAGCTAGTAGTGCTGCACCAAACACCGCCCTGACAGGAGCACGCTCATGAGAATGGATCATCAATTAGCTGAGCGCTGGATTGCCCCTCAGTCGTATGTGCTTGATTTAGGTTGCGGTAATGGCGAGCTGCTAGCACATTTACAACACAAGCTTGGCGTTAGCGGTTACGGACTAGAGATCGACGAAGATAAGATTAATGAAGCAATTGCTAATGGACTGTCAATCGTCGAGCAAGACCTTAACGATGGTTTGGGACGTTTTGCTGATAACAGCTTCGATACGGTAGTAATGGCACGAGCGCTACAAGCGGTCAAAGCCCCAGATGAGCTCCTACTCGATATGTTACGAGTGGGGCGCGAGGCTATCATCACCTTTCCTAATTTTGCTCATTGGCAAAACCGTCTGCATCTAGGTCTCAAAGGTATGATGCCCGTATCGGAGGCACTACCTTATGAATGGTACGACACCCCCAATATACATCTATGTACCTTTAAAGACTTTGAGCAACTTTGCGCGCAACAGGATATTGATATTATTAACCGCTTTGCAGTTAGCGATTCAGATAGGGGTCATTCGCCTTTAATGACGGCTCTAATCCGCCAAGCGCCTAACTTGCTCGCTGATGTCGCTATCTATCGAGTTACTAAACGTCATAAATGATAGCTTGGCTAAATTAGCCCTCTTAGCAAGTATTTCTTACTAGACTGTAAGTGGTTTCTAACTGCCGTATAATTATTTTGTAACTATTTAAAAATAGCAGCACTTATTTCAAAACTTAATAACCTCATGATTTTATTAGAAAGAATTTGATAAAAACTACTGTTAAACCTCGTAATTAGTATTTGAGTTTCGTAACGTTGGGTGTTAAGCTAGTTAAATCTTGTCAATAGCACCCCTTTTGCTATTACTTATCTGTTTTATGACTAGCAATTTTTAGTAAGTTTCTAAAGCTGCTAATACTAGTCGAATCATAAATAGGCAAGTTTATATTGCAAACGATAACTAGTTATCACCGTATTATTCGTACGGTATAGCTTTATTTTTTGCCTATTAATTACCTACTTTTGGAGTCGCTATGAAACTATTGAAAGCTGCCTTATTTACTGCCCTTTTCTCTTGTGCTGGTTTTGCTAATGCTGACTTAGTCTCAAACGTACCTCTTGATACTTCACGCTTTGAGTTAATGAGTGTCTCTGATCTGTCAGCTCGTGCTGCCCAAGGTAGCGACCATGCTCAGTTTTATTTAGCTAAGCGTTTGCAAAAAGGTGAAGGCATTGCCCAGAACACTCAGCAAGCCATCGAATGGTATACTCGTGCCGCTCAACAAGGCGTTGCTCCTGCTCAGCTTAACCTAGGAATCATGTATTTACGTGGTGAAGGGGTAAAACCTAACTTACAACAAGCTAAAACTTGGTTAGAAAAAGCAGCTATGAGCGGCGACAACCGTGCTAGCTATACTCTGGCCTTATTAGACGAAAAGCAAAAGAACTTAGTTGATGCCTATAAATGGTATGACTTAGCGGCTCGTGATGGAATGTTGGACGAAAAAGTACGTACTAAAGCTCGTGGCAAAATTGGCCAATTAGCATTGAACTTATCGTCTTCAGATATCGCTAGTGCTCGTAGCAAAGCCGATCGTTGGTTTCAAAGTAAATAAGCCTTTGATAGGTTAGCTTATAATAAAAATCCAGCCTTTGTGCTGGATTTTTTGTGCTTGTAAGTTAGTTATTTGGGCAGTTTAACGGGCGGTCACAAAAGCCAGTTTTAGCTGCCATTAGCCAATGAACTAACCATTTCTTGTTACTGCACCATTTATTAAACGGCAATCACTAGTAAAAGTAATCACTGTTTATATCCCTATCCGAGTAGCTGCGTCTCTAAACCCCACGCTACAACTACTGCATAAATAACGTGCGCAACCAAGGCTACCCAAGCAACTTCTGCAAAACCAAGAAATGCTGGCAATCCAGTAAGTAGATGGGCTACCACGTACAGTGCAAACACCCAGAGCACAATACCATAAAGCACAGCGGCAACTGACCAATGTAGTGAGGGCAACACCGCTTTCCAAATGGGTCGTACCACAATCATCCACCCTATTGGGTAAAGCATCAAACCGGTGATGTAATGCAGCAGTTCTGGAATACCTGTCGGAGCGGAGCCAAACAAAGCCTCAATCATAGAGGTAGGCAGTTTGACTGGTGAGAGCTGGGCAAAACCGAGAATAGGCGCTACTGATAGACCAAAAAAATCAAAGGCTACTGTGGCGAGTGCACCTGCAAAAAAAGCCTTTTTAATAAATGAAAATTTAGGCTTGAACACGCTTTTCGTTACCGCTGGATTATAGGTCATAGTTTTTCTCTTTTGCGGGCAAACTGAGCCTTACACAAATGACCAATTTCTGTCTGTATTCAATAGCTAAAAAGCCTTGCAGCAGATATAAAGAAATTACAGTGGAATGGGCTAGCTAAGGGATGAGGAGTTATCACGATGTTATTCAATATACACTCGTTGTCATAGCCGCCTGTTTAGAGTTTGTAAATATAAAACCACCTGTATATCAAGGCTTACGATAAAGATCTATGTAGTTATATTTTATAACTCATTAGCCAATATTAATTATATCAGCCACTTAAATTCCGTATTGACCAGTAGGTTTAATAGCTTGAGCTAATAGTTTATGAGCTAGAGTCTTTACACTGTTGATATACTTGCTAATAAAAAATGCCCTTCGCTATTTAAAACCATAAGCAGAACCCTCTGCAAAAATAACTAAAACTTGCTACAATACGCGCGCATTTACTAATTCCACAATCTAGTAGATGTTATTCATTTTGCCAATCAAACTTTTTAAATAAATCATTGCACTAAGTTTACGACTTAGCCAGCAGGAGAAATAAATGAGCAGCCCCGAACTGAGCAGTATTACTGAGCAAACTGATCCTCAAGCATCAAACCATGCCAGCGTTTACGACAGTAAAGTCAACAACATCGTCGTCGCAGCCCTCTACAAGTTCACTCGCTTTGCTGACTTTGAGCAATACCGTGAGCTTATCTTAAACACTATGCTCGATAATGATGTCAAAGGTACTTTACTGATTGCCGCTGAAGGCATTAATGGGACGATTTCTGGGACACGTGAAGGTATAGATAAGGTACTTGCTTACTTGCGTACTATCGAAGCCATTGTTAGCTTTACCTTTAAAGAGTCTTATGCGAGCGAGCAGCCTTTTTATCGTACTAAAGTGAAGCTCAAAAAAGAAATCGTCACTATGGGTGTTGAGGATATTGATCCGCTACAGTCAGTAGGCCGCTATGTAAAGCCAAGCGATTGGAATGCCCTAATATCTGATCCCGACGTTATCTTAATCGATACTCGTAATGATTATGAAGTACAAATCGGCACTTTTAAAAATGCCGTCAACCCTCACACTGACACTTTCCGCGAGTTCCCCGACTACGTCGCCAAAGAGCTAGATCCTAGCAAGCATAAAAAAGTGGCTATGTTCTGTACTGGTGGAATCCGCTGTGAAAAATCTACTGCCTACATGCGTCAACAAGGCTTTGATGAGGTTTATCACTTAGAAGGCGGTATCCTAAAATACTTAGAAGAAGTACCACAACAAGAGTCAATGTGGCAAGGCGACTGCTTTGTTTTTGATAACCGAGTATCAGTCAATCATAACTTAGAAAAGGGTGACTATGAGCAGTGCTTTGCTTGTCGTATGCCTATTACCCAAACAGAGATGCAGAGCAGCGCTTATATCAAAGGCGAGTCTTGCCCTCATTGTATTGGCAAAGCTACTGAGGAACAAAAAGCGCGCTTTCGTGAGCGTGAGCATCAGATGCAATTGGCACAAAAGCGTGGCGAAGCACATATCGGCAGCGATGTGATTGAAGTTATAGAAAAGCGTAAAGCGGCTAAAACTGAGTTGCGTCGTCAAGCTGATGCCGCTAACAAAGCTAAGGCAAAATAAGCTCAATAGCTAACGTAAAAACATAAAAAAAGAGATGATCCTTAATAGGCCATCTCTTTTTTTATGCACTAACTATGCTAAGCAGGTTACGATTTAGCTACCACGATAGGTGCTATAGCCGTATGGAGATAAAGTAATTGGCACATGGTAGTGATTATTACCTTTGATATTGAAGTTAACTTCGATATAAGGATAGAAAGTTTCTAGACCTTGGTTATAAAAGTATGGAGTAGTCTCAAAAATCAATTTGTAAGTACCATCGTTATCGATTTCGCCTTCGTTCGGCAAGAAATTACTGATACGACCATTGTCACCAGTCTTTTGAGTATTTATTAATTTCCAGCTGCCGTTAGCTTGTTGCATCATCAGTTTTACATTGACATTTGTCGCAGGTTTACCAGTACTGATATCTAAGATATGGCTTGATAACTGAAAAGAATCTTGATCAGCAGCATAGCTAGCTGTTGCAGTCATAGCTAATACGCCACCGAGTGCGGCAGCTTTCATTATGTTCATTTTCATAAAGCTTCCTTTAATCATTGATTAGGTTATTGAAATTATTGAGAGTAGAGTTAACAAAATAACTTTATAAGACTTTTACTATTGCTCGATTCTTATATTGTTATATTGTTATATTATAAAACTAGTACTAAAAAACGGATACTTTGCCCATAGAACAGTCGTAATGATTGTCTATAACGTAGACCAAAAATGTAGATCAAATTAGTAATTGAATAAAAGCGGATTAATCTGAATGTAATAGATGACCCCTACCTTAAACTAAGATGTAAGTTCATTGATAGACTCAGCTGTGTAGTATAAGTTGTCATACGTGCTTTATTATAAAGATTATGTTAACTTATACGATTAAATGTACACAGCGTGTAGCATCGGCAACATTAGCACTACTTAAATCACAAAAAAATAGCGGACAATTCTGAGAACTGTCCGCTATTTCTTATTAGACTACCTAAAACTACTTATAGCATTGATTAGCTACTATTAAGGAATAGCTATAACTGCTGTTAGCGTTTCGGCGGTTAGAACAAAATACGTACACGAATAGTCTCTTCCACGTCTTTGAGTTGATCAAGAGCAGCATCAGAATCTTGATAATCCACATCCATCATCAAATACCCTACATCACCATCAGTCATCAAGCTTTGCGCTAATATGTTGATATGCGCTTCAGCGAACAAGCGGTTAATCTGTGATAGTACGCCTGGTACGTTTTTATGAATATGTAGCAGACGGTGTGTGCCTTCTTTGTATGGGATTGATACTTCTGGGAAGTTGACCGCCGTTACGGTATCGCCTTGATCAGAATAGCGAACGAATTTCTCGGCCACTTCTAAACCAATATTGGCTTGTGCTTCTTGAGTTGAGCCGCCGATATGCGGAGTCAAAATCACATTATCGAACTTACGCAGTGGGGATTCAAACTCTTCATCAGCAGACTTTGGCTCTTTAGGGAATACATCAATAGCCGCGCCTAAGATCTTGCCTGACTCGAGTGCCGCAGCCAAATCATCAATCTCAACACAAGTACCGCGTGCCGCGTTGATAAAGTAACTACCGTCTTTCATTTGCGCAAACTGCTCGGCCTTCATCATATAGCGAGTGCTTGCCACATCCGGGACATGCAGAGTGACGATATCAGCTTTACCCAACAACTCTTCCAAGCTTCCGACTTGTTCAGCATTCCCAAGGGGCAGTTTAGTCACTACATCTTGGTAGATGACCTTCATACCGAAGCTCTCTGCCAATACTGATAACTGCGAGCCGATAGAGCCGTAACCTACAATACCGATAGTTTTACCGCGTACTTCATGAGAATTTTTGGCAGACTTACCCCAACCACCACGATGAACCGTAGCGCTCTTTTCAGGAATACCACGATACAGCATAATAGCTTCGGCCAATACCAATTCAGCTACTGAACGTGTATTAGAGTAGGGAGCATTGAAGACTGGAATACCCATCTGACGAGCGGCTTCTAAATCAACTTGGTTAGTACCGATACAGAAACAACCAATACCAATGAGTTTATCAGCATGCTCAAGCACTTCACGAGTTAACTGAGTACGTGACCGAATACCTACAAAATGCGCATCTTTGATCTTCTCTATCAATTCATCTTGATCAAGTGCATGACTAAGAGACTCAATGTTGTGGTAGCCCGCGTTTGTTAATATTTTTAGAGCATTCTCGTGCACGCCTTCTAGTAATAAGAAGCGAATTTTATCTTTTTGTAGTGATAGCGCCATGTGAAAGCTGTCCTATAATTGACTGATAGATAAGTTGCATGCCTGCAACGAAAAACGGTTTAATCATCTTACACAAATTCAAGCCACGATGTTAGAGGAGAGGACTAAATAAATAGTTACCATTTTATTCAATGATATTATCTATCACTATCAAGCTTGCATAGCTCTAGGTTACTATTATGATAATATTACTATTAATTAATGCTAACTTCAGCCATTCAATCGGCAGTTTTTGACTTTTAGTCTTAGCCTTTTATAGCCACCTTACCCTATTCGAGACCACCATGACTGTAGCACAGAACCAGTACCACCGTCCTGCTCACGAGCGCACTCATGCCGCAGACCAAGCGCATACCAATGAGACACTGTCTAAATCGACCAAATTATCTAATCCGGACGATACGCTTGGCACCCTTGATTCTGTTAGAGCTGCCAACACTGCTGCTGTACAAGCTGTGCTAGAGGCGCTTGTTAGCAGCCATCATTTCGATGATAGTCAAATCAAAACCGATGCACAGAGTCTGGAACATTGGGGTAAAGATTGGACTAAGCATTTTGCACCTGCGGCAGCGGCTATTGTATTTCCAAAAAGTACTGAGCAAGTGCAAGCTATCGTGCTACTGGCTAATCAGCACAAAGTAGTGCTGACCCCTAGTGGTGGTCGCACAGGTCTATCAGCTGGTGCAGTTGCCGCCAATGGTGAGATAGTGGTCAGTATGGATAAGATGAATCATATCGGACAGTTTTATCCTGCCGATAGGTTAGTAGAAATAGAAGCCGGAGTGGTCACTCAGCAATTAAAACAGTTCGCCGAATCCAAAGACTTGTACTACCCTGTTGATTTCGCTTCAGCAGGCTCTAGTCAAATGGGTGGCAATATTGGCACTAATGCTGGCGGTATCAAAGTGATTCGCTACGGCATGACTCGTCAGTGGATTATGGGTCTAACGGTAGTTACTGGCAAAGGCGATATCTTACAACTCAATCGCGGTATGGTCAAAAACGCTACTGGTTATGATCTGCGCCAGCTATTTATCGGTAGTGAAGGCACTCTAGGCTTAGTGACTCATGCGCAGATTAAGCTTGAGCGTTTACCACAAGCGCTGACGGTGATGGTGTTAGGTATGGACAACTTCACTGACGTCATGAACGTGCTTTCAGCTTTTCAAGCTGAAATTGATTTGACTGCATTTGAATTCTTTGACGATGTGGCTATTGATAAACTAATGGCCCATGGGCAAGTACAAGAGCCATTTGAATCGCGCACTAAGTTTTATACCTTAATTGAGTTTGAAGCGCCTTATGAACCGATTATGGATAAAGCGATGGCGATATTTGAGCATTGTATGGAGCAAGGCTGGGTCGTTGATGGGGTTATGAGCCAAAGTATTGCGCAAGCAACGGAACTGTGGAAGCTACGCGAGTATATTTCTGAGACCATCTCAGTGTTTACCCCTTACAAGAACGATGTCTCAGTACTTATTACTCATGTTCCTAACTTCATTAACGATATCGATGCTATCGTTAGTAGTAACTACCCTGATTTTGAGGTCTGTTGGTTCGGTCATATCGGTGATGGTAATCTGCATTTGAATATTCTTAAACCTGAAAACATGAGCAAAGATGAATTCTTTGCAGAATGTCAGATAGTCAATAAATATGTTTTTGAGACTGTGCAAAAATACGGTGGCTCAGTATCAGCCGAGCACGGCGTGGGTATGACTAAAAAGCCCTATTTACACTATAGTCGTAGTGCGCTAGAGATCGATTACCTAAAGGCAGTCAAAACAGTATTTGATCCTAACAATATTATGAATAGAGGTAAGATCTTCGATATGTAATAGAGGTTATTAGAAGTTAATAAAGCTTGGCTTGGCATGGTTATGGGTACAGTGCTACATGGACATTGATGATAAATAAAAGGTCATAAGCAAAACCTCATAGCCAGAAGAATATGCAAGCGCTTATTGTTAGCAGCATCAAAATACTTTGAGTCAGCAAGAATGCTTGATGCTGCCTGATGATATGGCGACACATATTGCCAAAAGCACTGTAACTAACACTAGCGGTATTGGCATAGGGTTGAGTGGCAAAAACTCTAATACTCTGTAAAAACTTTCTAGTCCGTTCGGCTGACCAGTTATGGGGTGTAAATGGCAAGTAGCTTGATAGGCTGGTCGCTTGCTCCTTGGTAGCTAGTGACCATAACCAACGTTCCAAAAATAATAAGCGCATACGCCAGTCGCTAAACATGCGCTTATCAATGCGCTGCACTAAGGGTATTCTAAAATCATTATGGCGTTTATCAGCAAATATCTTTTGCACAAGCGCTACTATCTCTAACTTACTGCCTTCAATACACTGTAAAAATTGTCCATTACCATAACAGAGAACACCCGTAATGCCATGTTGCTTATTATAGCTCTTAGCCTGTTTTTCTATATTAGTAGATATCGCGCTATTCAAGCGAGTCTTTAATGTTGCGTTACTGACATAGACCAGTTGAATCAAAGCAGTATCGGGCACTTGTTGTAACCGTCTTTCTATATCAATATCCCCTACTGGCATAATGATTCTTCCTAAAAGATAGTTCGAATGAATAATGAATAGGTGTAGACATACCTATAAGTCACTCTAGGTATAAAAACTACCTTCATTAGGAAATAACAAGCAAAGCGGATGACTTATGAGCTAGAACATATA
This sequence comes from Psychrobacter urativorans, assembly GCF_904846695.1. Taxonomy (GTDB): domain Bacteria; phylum Pseudomonadota; class Gammaproteobacteria; order Pseudomonadales; family Moraxellaceae; genus Psychrobacter; species Psychrobacter urativorans. The sequence continues at coordinate 453,240 of NZ_CAJHBR010000001.1, read as the reverse complement.
ACTATTAATATATTATTTTGTAGGTGATCGATCTTGCTAATATCAACAGTAGTATAAGTAGGTAAAACCTTAAGTCTGACAGCTTTTTATAACTAAGTGAGACATTGTAAGGATCAGTCAATCATAATGTTTATTGAAGTGCATATTTATTGAAGTGAATATTTATTGTAGTATCTATGTTCTGCTAATGATAGGTTTTTATGTCTATTGTTACAAAACCTTATCTCCCGCTTTAGTTTGGTTATTATTCTAAAATCTGTAGCAAGTGTTAAAACCCTTCAAGGCTTGTCTGCTTAATGCTATAAGCTAAAAAGCGCTGTGCCTTTTTTAAGTAAAAAAAAATGACGCTAAGTCATTATACTTGCGTCATTCTCTAGCTTAGATACCGCTCAATTTACTACCAAAAAGCACTTTTTTAATAAAATAATAGTAGTAAGGCAATTAATGTTAACAGCGCTAAAATACCTTGAACCACTAAGAATGCTTGATGCGGAGCAACAATATGGCGGACCATATTGCCTAACGCATTATAAGTAATACCAGCAGCTTTTATATGCGGTGAATTCTCAAAAGCTTGCATAATCTGTAAAAAATGCTGAGTTTGCTCAGGGGTCCAGCTGCGTGGTGAGAAAGGTAAAAATGGTGATAGCTGCGTTGCCTGCTGTTTAGTAGCAGGAGACCAAAGCCAGCGCTCTAAAAATAGTAGGCGCATACGCCAATCGCTAAAGTTGTGTCTATCAATGGCTTTTACTAATAGAACTTTAGTATCTTTATGACGTTCATCACTAAAAATACGCTGTTGTAGTCGTAGTATGTCAGCTTTTCTACCTTCAATACACTGTAAGAATTGACCATTGCCATAGCATAAAATACCAGTGATACCTTGCTGCTTATTATAAGTACTAGCCTGAGATTCTACCTCATTGAATACAGAAGTATTAAAGCGTCCTTTTAGGGTCAGACTGCTGGTATATACCAGTTGAATCAATGCTGATTCATCCACCTCTGTTAAAGAATTAACGGTATCAACATGCAATGCAATCATATTATATGACCCTAGAAATTTTCAGGTTCGAACACATAAGAAACACAAAAAGTCCTAGTTCACCATGTGCTTGTCGTTTAAGCTCACAAAACTGTAGCATAGTGTTACTACGTTAGGCTTTTATTAATTATCTTGCTTGCTATGATACTGGACAGCTGCGCTAGAGCTAAATTTATCATTAAAGATAAGGCTAACAGCAAACTATTATCAGTTGACTTAAAATATTCACTGAGATATCAGTATTAAGAATATGTGGTTGCAGCTATTGGATATAGCTGTGTTGGCTTTTTGTCACCAGTCGTTAGTGTAGCGTTTATATTGATATATTAATATTTATTTATAGCAGTTGTTACATAATTATTTCATTTATTATTGCGGTTAAATTAAACGTATTCAATAACTTATAGAGCCATAAAATCTAGGAACGGTAAACATTATGAGTAAAATAGAAAAGCTAGATGACCTCCATCTAACCATTGCCGAAATAAAGAAAAAAGACTATCCACAACTAAAGGCATTAATGGATCGAGTTTATGCCAACTTGGGAGGATCTTGGTCTAAAACTACTATTAATACTTTAATTGATGCTTTTCCAGAAGGGCAGATTGCTTTATTCGACCATGAGCAATTGATAGGTATCGTGCTGTCAGTACGAGTAGATTACGCTAGATTCTCCAACCCGCATACTTATGATGACTTGATTGGGCTCAAAGAAATCATCAAAGATAATCCATTAGGTGATGCCATTTATGGCCTTGACGCCCTGATTGATCCTGACTATCGCGGCTATCGTTTGGGACGCAGACTATATGATGCGCGTAAAGAGTTATGTCGTCAGTTAAACCTACGGGCCATCTTAGCTGGGGGCCGTATTCCCAATTATTATAACCATCAAGAGTTGACTCCTGGTGAGTATATTGATGCTGTAGAGTGTCGTGAGATTCATGACTCAGCGCTCTCTTTTCAGCTATCAAATGGCTTTATCGTCAAGCGTATTTTGACTGGTTATTTGCCTGATGATGCACAGTCAAAAGGCTTTGCTACCTTGCTTGAGTGGTCTAACATTTATTATGAGCCCCAAGACTACAAGCCCAATACTCGCAAATCTGAGGTACGTATCGGCGGTATCCAATGGCAGATGCGTGAAGTCGAGTCGCCAGAAGAGCTGCTGCAACAAGTTGAGTTCTTCGTAGATGTTATGGCTGATTATAACTCTGACTTTGCTTGCTTACCTGAGTTCTTTAACGCGCCGCTTATGGGTCTTTGTGAGTCTACCGATCAGAACATTGCAATCCGTTTCTTAGCCGGTTATACCGAATGGTTCAAAATTCAAATCTCGCATTTAGCGGTCAGTTATAACGTCAACGTGATTACTGGTTCTATGCCGTTACTGGATGATGAAGATGTATTATATAACGTCAGCTATCTGTGCCGTCGTGATGGTACTGTAGAAGAACAACGCAAAATCCATATCACACCGCATGAACGTAGTGCTTGGGTGATTGAAGGCGGTGACAAAGTACAAGTATTCGATACCGATGCCGGTCGTATTGGTATTTTGGTTTGTTATGATGTTGAGTTTCCGGAGCTAGCAAGATTAATGGCGCTGGACGATATGGATATCTTATTCGTGCCGTTCTGGACTGATACTAAGAATGGCTATCTGCGCGTACGTATTTGTGCTCAAGCACGAGCTATTGAGAACGAATGTTATGTGATGATTTGCGGCTCAGTTGGCAACTTACCACAAGTAGAGAGTCTCGATATTCAGTATGCGCAGTCGTCAGTTTTTTCACCCTCAGACTTTGCTTTTCCTCATGACGCTATTATGGCTGAAACCACAGCTAATACTGAAATGGTATTTTTCTCCGATGTCAATCTGGACAAGCTTATCCATGTGCGTAATGAAGGTTCAGTTCATAACTTACTCGATCGCCGTGATGATTTATTCAGCCTTAAATGGAAGAAAAAATCTAAAGTACCCGCTAGCAAATTAAGCAGTGCCGAACTTCGCGAGAATTCAGGTAGTGTATTGCAAGGTGAGCCCCTACAAGATCGTGCGCAAAAGCCTTAAAGATTCACATTTTACTGATCGTTAAATAATAGATTTTAATAATACGGCTGACTATTCAGCCGTTTATTTTTATCTAAAATTGAGTATAAAAAAATAACCGCTATGCCTATAAAAACCAATAATATGAATACTGAACTGCAGCTTAAAAAGACTGGTAAACAAAAAGCATGGTCATGGCTTAAGACCTTAGTGCTATACGGCATTGTCTTCTTAGTCATTTACACTGCCGTTAACTGGTGGCGACAGCCTGTCATGCCAGCCAATCCACAATTACAGATGACAGATTATCAAGGACATACCGTTGATCTAGCCGCTCTGAGTCAAGATAAGCCAACGTTAATATACTTTTGGGGAACTTGGTGTCCGATATGCACTACCACATCACCGTCAGTAAATCGCTTGGCGGCAGCAGGAGACTATCCGGTAGTCACTGTCGCTGTTCAATCAGGTAGCAATCAGCAGCTAACAGAGTACTTAACTGAGCATAATTATAATTTCACTACTATTAATGATCAACAAGGGCAGATATTCGATGATTGGCAAGGCCAAGTCACCCCCTCGTATGTGATCTTAAAAAATGGCGAGATGATGCAAGGGCTAACAGGTATTCAACCTTTGTGGTCGCTCAAGTTACGGTTATGGCTGTCATCGATGTTTTGACAGGGCTATCAATAAAAGACCAAAGGCATAATCGTTATCAATAAGTAGCGGTTACTCAATTCGTTTTACTAAATGGGTTGTACTGCACTCTGCCTCACTAGCTCGTTACAGCAAAAAACCTACCAATCATATCGATCAGTAGGCTTTATTTACAGCTTATATATACTTAGCACTAACGCCTACTATTAGCTAATTAATAAGCTTAGCTCTTTATACTCATAATCTAGCGCTTCAGCTACGGCCTGATAAGTAACATAACCTTGCGCCGTATTGACTCCTTTTGCTAATGCAGGATTATCTATGCAGGCTTGTTTATAGCCTTTTTTAGCTAAGGCTAGCACATAAGGTAAAGTCACGTTCGATAGAGCTAAAGTCGAGGTTCGTGGTACCGCACCAGGAATATTGGCAACCGCATAATGAATGATACCGTGCTTCACGTAAGTAGGTTCATCATGAGTAGTGATGCGATCCGTGGTGGCAAATACACCGCCTTGGTCAATAGCAATATCTATTACTACCCCGCCTGGCTGCATTGATTTGATCATCTCTTCATCTACTAGCTTAGGGGTAGCTGCACCCGGAATTAGTACGGCTCCAATGACTAAATCACTCTCCTTTACGCTTTTAGCAATATTTGACTTAGTGGACATCAGGGTCTGTACATCATTACCGAACAGCTCAGACAGCTGCTTTAAGCGCTTAGGATCTAAGTCTAGAATAGTCACATCAGCACGTAAGCCTATAGCAATTTTAGCGGCTTCGGTACCTGATACACCACCGCCAATAATGGTTACTTTACCTCTTCTCACTCCTGGCACACCGCTGAGCAAGATGCCTTTACCGCCATAAAAGCTCTGTAAGAACTGCGCCCCAATCTGCGGACTCATACGCCCTGCAATCTCACTCATAGGAGTCAGTAAAGGTAACGAGTTATCTGCCAATTGCACTGTTTCATAAGCAATACCAGTCACTTTATTATCTACTAATACTTGGGCCAGCTCAGGCTCAGCGGCTAAATGTAAATAAGTGAACAACGTCAAACCTTGGCTTAAATACTTATATTCTTGTGGTTGCGGCTCTTTGACTTTGATGACCATCTCGACAGCCCATGCTTTTTCGGCACTATCGACGATAGTTGCACCCACATTTTTATAATCTTCATCAGTAAACCGTGAGCCAATACCAGCATTCGTTTCGACATAAACCTCATGACCGTTATCGACTAAGGCACTAACGCCATTAGGGGGTAAGCCAACACGATTCTCATTATTTTTTACTTCTCTTGGGATACCTACTTTCATTTTCTGCTCCTTGCTTAGTGGTTATGTTTTTATAAGGGGACAAAACTTGATTGCTTGATAGATTATAGATAAGGGCTTAGCGATTAGTCTTCAGCTATTAATAGTGGGAATTGGATATAACAAAAGCGCTATAACGCCGATAGCATACTAGGCTATTGATAGGGGTTGTATAGGATTGTTGGGCGGTAGTATTGCAGATGACAATGCGAATCTGCTGATAATAACGGCTTGAATAGTTATTAGGACGGGTTAATAATTTAGTAGTTTTTTGACAGACTAATAGGTTTTGAGGGTTTGCTGTTTTAATAGTTTTTTGAGGAGATGGCAATTGTAGAGGGATTACTAAGATTTTGACTAATTAATAATAGTTATTAGCTACTGTTGTACACAATGCGGCCAGATTAAGCAACTAAAATTATAGCAGTATCCTGCAACGCTCTTTAGTCTTAGCCCTTGACTAAAACATCCCTATAAAAAATTAGGTTAACCGCAGCACACAAGGAAAATTTATATTAGTAGCACGCTGTAATGGCTGTGCTTTTTTATATAGGATTGACTATAGATGATTGGATGATTGGATGATTGGATGATTGGATGATTGGATGATTGGATGATTGGATGATTGGACAATGAGTGCCATTAGATGATCCATGTAATTAGATAACTAATACTATTGATAAATATCGCATTTTAGTCGCCGCTAACGCAATAGTCCCCGCCGCAGGATTTACCAGCGCAGGGACTATTAAACATCGATTAACTGGTGTAGATTTATGGCATAAACCGCTGTGCAGAAGGTAGTTTAAGCATCAGTAACCAATACAGACCACCTGCTGGAATCAAACCGGCGTACCAAGAAACACTTGAGAACGTCAAAGCAACCACAACCCCAACCACCATCGCAATGACAGCAGCCATATTGACACCTTTATAAGGACCATTTTCATCATACAGTTTATCAAGATCAAGATTCTGCTTACGGATGAAATAATAATCAACCACTAAGATGGCAAACAATGGACCTAAGAATGCTGAATAGGTTTGAATGAATAAGTTTAATCCGGCAGCAGACTCGTCTTTTACTAATTCCCAAGGAAATGTGCAGAATGCCAATAGGCCGACAACAACTGCCGCTGTTTTAAATTTAAGATTGAAGATATCCATTAATGCATAGGCGGGTGGTACTACGTTATTTAAGATGTTAGTAGTCACTTGCGCAAAGGCAATAAAAATCATAGTGATAACTAATAAAGGCTTGTTATCAACGGCGCTTGAAAATACGCTAATAGGGTCAACTTCCCCAGTAGCACTAGTAACCATTAGACCAATCAAACCCATGAACAGGGTTGCTGGTAGGATTGAGTTGGCATAGATGGCGACTTGACGAAATAGACCAACGTTCTTATGCAATTCTCGCGAATAGTCAGAGACGTTGAGCATCATAGTACTGTAAACCCCTAGGAACAACATAGTTGCACCCCAAAAAGGCGTACCCCAAGTACCTTCGACGTTAATCAGATTGGTTGAGATGGCGTCACCATATTTACTGATGACACTAAAAAACATATAAACGAGCGAGCCAATGATAAAGACTGAACCGATATTCTCTAGCCACTTTATACCGTGAAAACCAAGAACAGATAGACCAATTTGTAGAAACTGAAAACCAACAAAGAACACTATTAGGTTGTTGTAGCCAAACAAAGTATCCGATACTAAGTTTAACGCACCAGCACCAATCCAGCTTTGAAAGCCAAACCATACAATAGCGGGCACTGAGCGTACTATTGCTGGGATACGGTTACCTGAAAAGCCGAATGCGGACCGGCACTGCACCATGAATGGAATGCCATACTTGTGACCAGCACGACCATTTATCATTAGCGCGGCACCAATGACCGTACAACCAATAGTGATAGCCACAACCACTTGTAGTAAGTTCAATGTACCGACTAGGCCAGAGCCAACAGTGAATGTGCCAATCGATACACAACCACCCAACCAAGCAAACAGATAAGACCAAGGACCCATAATACGTGTGGTCTGCGGAGCAAGGCTTTCTTGCCCTACTCCTTTATGGTCAAGGGTATCCACCCCAGATGCGCTAGCAGTTCTCACATTTTCCATTATATTCTCCTTCCTTGAGAAAATTTATTGATAAATCTAGGCTGATCTAGTTTTGAATAGGTTTCGCATAAGCACCAATTTTGCTGGTTTTCAAGCCACAACCAACTAAAGCCTCAACCATGCGAGTAGCAACCGTGACGCCATCGATAACCGGAACGCCTGTTTCTTGGGTTAACCATTCTGTCAAATCAGCCATGCCTGCACAGCCTAATACGATGGCTTCACAGTTATCTTCAGCTACGGCACGTAATATTTCATCACGAACCTTTTCACGCGCACCCGAACCAGGCTCTTCAAGTGCCAGTACTGGAATAGCAGCAGAGCGTACACGTCTGCAGCGATGAGATAAGCCGTAGCCATGAATCAGCTCTTCAATCACTGGAATAGAGCGTGGCAAGGTAGTAACGACGCTAAAAGAAGTCGAAATCATGCTAGCCGCTTTCACTGCTGCTTCACAGATACCTAAAACCGGACCTGAAAACACTTCACGACAAGCGCCAATACCAGGATCATCAAAACAGGCAACCACTACCCCATCAACTCCATCTGCCTCAGCTTGTTTTAGACGAGCTAACAGACCAGGTACTGACATAGCTTCGTCATAATGGCCTTGGATAGATGCCGGAGAATCTGTTCCTGATGCGCCGATTATTTCTGTACCTATACTGACTGTTTTACGCGCACTCTCTACAATCTTGTCAGTCATAGAGGTGGTTGAATTAGGGTTCATAACTAAGATTTTCATAGGGCTTCACCTTTGATCATTGTTTGATTGCAGACTAAATATACTTGTTAACAATCATTGTTAACTATTATTGTTAACAAAACAATCAATATTTTTATTATTTGTTGTGAAGAAGGATTTAGCCCACTATAATCTCAACTATGACTAAATCAAAACTTAAAAAACTAGCTTTAGAAGTTGATGAAATACCAGAACAGGCAATCATCAGCTCTATCACAGCTGCAGTATCAGAACAGCGTTTACCAGCAGGGACCAAACTTGGTGAACAAATGCTGAGCGACTTATTTAATTGTAATAGAGCCAATGTCAGGCGAGCACTCTCCACTTTGGCCACTATGCATGTGGTGCAATTGCAGCCCAACCGAGGCGCTTTTGTCTCTACACCTTCTCCTAAAGAAGCAGGAGATGTATTCGAGGCTCGCCGTACTATCGAACGTAAGTTAGCTTGTAGTGTTATTGAGAACGCTGGTGCTGAAGATATTATTAATATGCGCGCTACTATCACTGCTGAAGCGGAAGCTCGTGCCTTAGGAGATAAGCCAGCAGAACTGCGTTTATCACGAGAATTTCACATGCACTTAGCGACTATCGCTAACAATCAAGTATTAGAGAAGTTCTTGAGTGAGTTGACTTTACGTACTACTCTAATCATTGGCTTATACAATAAAATAGGCTCTTCTAACTGTGCCGAAGATGAGCATTTAGGTATTGTAAAAGCCATAGAAGCCAGAGATGAAGCACAGCTTATATTTTTGATCGATCAACATCTCAATCATTTAGAGTCTGGGCTTGATTTCCAGCGTACAGCCCAACCTTTTTATAGTTTATCAGAGCAACTAACGGCCACGCCTATTTAGCATTTTGCCTAATTAGCCACTAAAAAGCCTCTAGCACACAAGTCGTAATGAATTTGTATGTTAGAGGCTTTTTAACAGCTATTTATTATAGTAATAATCAAGTTAAAACGGTTAACGGTTATTCACAGCTCGCCTTACCAGTACGATGGTTTATTGCCCCATTCGCCGCGAGCAGCTTTTGCATATCTACTAGATTGCGCGTGCAGGCATAGGAATAGGCGCTTTGATCATAGGCATAGCGTGTTTTGTCATCAGTAGTTGCAACTAAGTTTAAATTCACTCCTTGAGATATCAAGTACTTGACGTTTTCTCTACGATCATTACTAGCGGCAATCATGACTAAGGTCTCCCCTTCGCGGTCAACCGCTGCAGATTGATCGTCTAAGTCTATAGGGGATTTGGCATCTAATAGTTGATGTATTTTTTTAGTGATTCGAACGTTGGTCCCTAAAGTGGCAGACTTTAAAGCGTTGTAGGCATCACCCTTATCAGTAGCATATAGGTTTGCGCCTTGTTCTACTAAATAATCGACCATATCTTCATAACCAATAAACGCCGCCCACCCTAAAGCGGTTTGATCAAGACTGCCCGTATCTATAGCTTCCAAATTTTGACCATTCTCCACCATATATGTAACCGTCGCCATATCACCATGCTTTAGAGCATCGAACCATTTAGCATCTGCGCCTATAGAAGGTTGAGAATAAAAATTGCGGTTGGCAAGTCGGTCTTTATTAGTAAGCTCAAAGTTCTTAGCATCACTAAAGCGAAAATAGGGTTGCGCTACAGGCTCGCCCTTAGGTACTTGCACTACTTTTATATTTTTGGCCAGTGTGCTTTGGTTATTGAGAGTTGTAGGGTTAGTTGTTGAACAACCCGTTGCCAGCATAGCGACCATAAGGGCTGAAGCGCTTATTCTGTAAATGTTTTCCATAACATAATCTCACAGTTGAATTGAAAGATAGTTCCATATGATCAACTGATGACAGCAATCCTTGCTGAGTATTGCTAATGTATTCAGCTCTCACAATCACGAATATAGCACCTTTTTAATCAGACTTTTAATAATTGTTAACAATTTTAAATTTTTTTTACTTCAGCTATTGTTGTAGTGATTATTAATATATTGAGCCAATCGTTAGCACTGTTTACGACTTAAAATACAGAATAAATACTGAATGCCAGTTCTTAACAAGCGATAAATTATAGACAAATAGAAGAGGTGTTTTTATAAACAAGCTTTTATTATCCTAGCTTTTGTCTTCAATATCTTACTCGCTGTTTTTAATGCCTTATTTATCCTATAATAGGTAGCCTTGATTTTACTACTTATGCTCACCATCTTATAAATCATTGTTTAACAGACCTCATTGCAATTTTGGCTTTGTACTATTAGCTTTGTACTATTAGCTTTGAACCACTAGCTTTGAACCACTTAAATCTAGCTTTGAACGACACAAATCCTCTTACCGTATGACTAAAGGCAAGACCCTAATATGACTGAACCTACCGACTATAAAGACACTCTAAACCTTGCTGACACTGAATTTCCAATGCGTGCCAATCTCGCCAACCGTGAGCCAGATTGGCTTACTGCATGGGAAGCTGACGATGTCTATGGCAAGATTCGTCAAGCCCGTATAGGCGCACCTAAATATATTCTGCATGATGGCCCTCCTTATGCCAACGGTCAGATTCATTTAGGGCATGCCGTCAATAAAGTATTAAAAGACATTATTGTAAAGTCAAAAACTTTATCAGGATTCGATGCGCCTTACGTGCCGGGTTGGGACTGTCACGGTCTGCCAATCGAGCAAAAGGTTGAAGCCAAAGTGGGTAAAGTCGGCCAAAAAGTATCCGCTACGGAGTTTCGTGGTCTTTGCCGCGAATATGCTAGCACTCAAATCGAGCTGCAAAAAGCTGACTTTAAACGTTTGGGCGTCTTTGGTGATTGGGATAATCCCTACTTAACCATGAACTTCCATCAAGAAGCCAATATCGTTCGGGCCTTGGCTAAGATTCATGAGAATGGCCATGTAACTCGCGGAATGAAGCCGGTTAACTGGTGTTTAGACTGTACCTCAGCATTGGCTGAAGCCGAAGTGGAATATCAGGACAAAGTCTCCGATGCTATCTATGTTAGCTTTGATGTATTAGATACTGACAAGCTAGCCGCTTTTGCTGATATCACTGATATCACTGATATCACTGATACTATTGCAGCCGTTATTTGGACCACAACGCCTTGGACTTTGCCTGCTAACCAAGCTATCTCAGTACATCCTGAGCATAACTATAGTGTAGTAGCCACTGAAAAAGGCAATCTACTGTTAGCAGCTGAACTGGTTGAAAGCGCATTGACTGAGCTTAGACTGAGCAATCAGGGCGTATTAGCCACTGTATCAGGGACTGAGCTTGAAGGTCTACGTGCCCAGCATCCACTTATTGACACGCGTCAAGTGCCAATCATTTTAGGCGATCACGTCACTGTCGATAGTGGTACTGGTCTAGTACATACCGCTCCTGGTCATGGTCTTGACGATTATATTGTTGGTCTAAAGTATAACCTGCCAGTAGAAAACCCAGTCGGTGGCAACGGGGTCTATTTAGAGAGCGCTGCAGTATTTGCCGGTGAGCATATCTATAAAGCCAATCCTAAGATTATTGCTGCTTTGCATGACAACGGCCATTTAATTAATCATACCAAAATCGAGCATAGCTACCCGCATTGCTGGCGTCACAAGTCACCGATTATCTTTCGGGCGACGCCGCAGTGGTTCATTAGTATGGAAGTTGAAGGCCTACGTGAGCGTGCCCTTGCTGATATTACAAAAGTGAACTGGACGCCAGCTTGGGGTCAAAACCGCATTGAGTCGATGATGAACGGTCGTCCAGATTGGTGTATCTCTCGCCAGCGTACTTGGGGTGTGCCGATTGCTTTCTTTACTCATAAAGAAACCGGCGAGCTGCATCCTAACACATTAGAGCTAATGGAAGTTGCTGCCCAAAAGATCCATGACGGCGGTGTCGAAGCTTGGTTTGATGCCAGCTGTGAGGACTTTTTAGGTAGCGAAGCTAGCGATTATGATAAAGCTACTGATACTTTAGATGTATGGTTTGACTCAGGAACGACCCACTTTACCGTCCTTGAGCAACGCGATGAGCTCACTAACCCGGCTGATCTATATCTAGAAGGTTCAGATCAACATCGTGGTTGGTTCCAGACCTCACTACTGACCTCTGAGGCTATGTATCAACGCCCCCCCTTCAAGCAAGTATTGACTCATGGCTTCGTAGTTGATGAAAACGGCCGTAAGATGAGTAAGTCACTTGGCAATATCATCACCCCACAAGAAGAGATCAATAAGACCGGTGCCGATATGTTACGCTTATGGATTGCCTCTAGCGACTATCGCTATGAGATGAGTGCGGGTAAGACTGTATTCAAAGGCGCTATCGATATGTATCGCCGTATCCGTAATACCTTACGTTTCTTATTGGCCAATACTGACGACTTTGATCCTGCTATCAATAGCGTCGATGTCAATCAATTGGTGAGCTTAGACAAGTTTATTATTGAGCGTGCGCAAACGGTACAGCAGCAAATCATTGAAGCTTATGATGCTATGGACTTCCATCAAGTCACTCAGCACATTACTGCGTTTTGCTCGCAAGACTTAGGTGGGTTCTATTTAGATATTATTAAAGATCGTCAGTACACTACCCAAGCGGATGGTGAGCCACGTCGCTCGGCACAGACTGCTATTTATCATATCGCTCAAGCCTTGATTCGTTGGATTACCCCTATCTTGTCGTTCACTGCTCAAGAAGCATGGGAAGTCATGCAGGGTAATGATGCAAGCTTGGATGAGGCAGACCGTTACGTCTTTACCCAAGGCTGGTATGAGTTCCCAGCATTCGAGCTAAGTGCTATTAGTATTGAGGACTGGCAACATATCATGCGTGCCAAAGACATGGTCAATAAGAACATTGAAACCGCACGTGAAAACAAGCTTATTAATGCCAACCTATCTGCTGATGCTACTTTATACGCTGATAGTAGTATGTATGACAGCTTAGCTAAATTAGGCGAAGAGCTGCGTTTTGTGTTGATTACTAGTAGTGCCACTTTACAGCCAATCAGCAAAGCACCTGCTGATGCTAATATTGCCGCTACTGCTGGAGATAATGCTGAGAATAGTAACGAAAGCGCTGCTGACTTAAAAGTGGTGATTACTGCTGCTAAAGGCACTAAATGCGTGCGCTGCTGGCATATCCGTGATGACATCGGTGTCGATGCCTCTCATCCTGAACTGTGTGCGCGTTGCGTGACTAACGTCAGTGGTAATGGCGAGGTGCGCCACTATGCCTAACTCGACTGAGCACAATAGTAGTAATGATGGTTTAAATACCGTCAAGCTAGATAGCACTAAGTTGGGTAGCGTTGAAATCATTGACGAAACTACGCTAGATAGTGCTAGCATTGAGCAATCGATTGACGTTGCCACTAATGATCGTAAGGTTGCGCATGTCACTACTGGTAGCTCATTAGTACCGAAAGGACGCTTGCGTAAAACTGCAAAAATGACTGCTAATGGTAGTCGTGCGTTTGTCTGGTATGCGCTATCACTACTAGTATTAGCTATCGATCAGTGGACTAAATGGCTAGCTGAAACTAACTTAACTTTTAATGAGCCATTATCAGTGATTGAGCCGTTCCTTAATTGGACTTTGGCTTATAACTACGGGGCTGCTTTTAGCTTTTTGGCGGATGCTGGCGGTTGGCAAAAGTGGTTTTTTTCAGGGTTAGCTTTAGTGATGTCGATATTTTTGACTATCTATCTAATCAAAGCTCCACGTCCAGCTAAACTGCTATCTCTTGGTTTAGCCTTAGTACTTGGCGGTGCAGTAGGTAACTTGATCGATCGATTGTTACATGGTCACGTTATCGATTTTATCCATGTGCATTATGCCAACGTTTGGCATTATCCTATCTTTAACGTCGCTGATATGGCTATCTGCATCGGTGTGCTGTTGATTATCATCGATATGATATTTTTAGAGAGCAAACGTAGTAGCTAATGTGAGTTAGTACAAATTATCAACAACAAACCCCGTCCTAGCTCTCTATGGCGGGGTTTGTTTTTATTGTAGGCTGGCGCTTTTAGCCCAGCAAAAATACACATTTTCACACTCAATCATTTATAATCAAGCTTAAAATGAATTATTATTGTATGTCGCTGATATCATATTCCCAGTCTTGGTTAAAGTGATAAGTAAGATATCCATTATTAGGTAAAAAAATCACACAGATTTCCTCTTCTTTGCTACGACTAAGAAACTCAATCGATAAGCCATTATCAAGTTCTAAAACTAAATCAAGATCAGTATTGATTGAAATATTTATTAGTCTACCAAATTCAATCTGCTGCAATAAATCATCCAAGTCATCATTACTGCCAGTATTATTCTGACCTTGTAGGATAACCTGCTCATCTTTTATTATTTTCCACATACGATTGTAAGTACGAAATTGCCATTCACCATAAAAAGAATCTACATTCCGTTTTTTATTGTGATAAATTTTCTTTCCAAAATCTACTGCTAGACTATAGTAATAGCCTACTCGCTTGCGACAACATGTCTCGCCGTAGCTGCCTTCGATTAGAGGTAGGACTTGTTCAAAAGTGTACATAGAACCTACCCCTTAGGAAAACTCTCCCGTGCTGACAATCTTTTGAGATAAGCCATCACTGTCTCAGGTAATCTTATCCTTAACATTTTTAACCAAGAAAACAGATGATGATAATAAATATCTGCTAACGTAAAGCTCTCTCCTGCTATATAGTTCTGTCCTTCTAGCCAATCGCACGCTATGGGTAGCGCTTTATTAATAGAAGCTATGCAGTTTTCAGCCGTACCTTCAGACCAGTTTTCAAAGTTTCTTAAAACTTTAATCTTAGTCAATATCCATAAATAGCTTTCGATCTCAATCATGCCAAATGAGATAACTTTACGTAGCTTATAGTTTTGTTCAGCGTAATTTACATTGTCAATGTTTGGGGTTAAGGGCTTATCAGGATGTAAGTCATTTAAGTATTCAATGATCGCCAAAGATTCGGTGAAGTGCTGACCATTATGGGTGATAGCAGGTATTTTTCCGTAAGGATTAATCGCTAAAAACTCAGGATTTCTTTGCTCGTTTTTTTTAGCATCTAACGCTTTGATTTCATAATCTAAGCCAAGCTCTTTAAGGGCCCAAAGAACTGTTTCTGCTCGACTTGGATGAGTGTATTTATATAATGTAATCACTAGATTTTGCCTTTTATAATTAATAAGAAATTTTGCTAAAGTACAATTACTTATGCTGGCCTAAATAAGATAATGAAGATCTACAACAGCCCTTTTACATCGCCACCTGCCAATACAAATAACAGCCCTGCCAAGTTAATCACTACCGTCAAATAATAAGCGACACGAAAATCAGCTTTTTGTGACTTATGACGTAAGTAAATCTGCGCAACCATCGCCCCCACCCAACCCCCAAGCGCACTTAAAATATGCAAAGTCGTCTCTGCGGTACGCCAGTTATTACTCTGCGCCGCAGCTTTATCTTTGGCATAGACGATATAAGTAATTATTCCTATTGCTATGTACCAAGCAACTACTAGCCAGCTCAGCTTATTAGTAGCCGCTAATAATATCAACATCCCATAAAAGCCCACACCAAGAAACAAGCGTTTCTTCTGGCCTTCTTCAAAATCAGCTTGCTGGCTTTTGTGTGAATTACGCTTACGGATTTGTTTATTCTTATGAGCGATTTTCTGTTGTACAAACTCTAGCTCTTGTACTTGCTTCGCTTGCATCCTTCCTTGGCTGTCTGGTCCAATGGTAAACACTACCTCATCACCATTAACCGGTCTGCGTGGTGCTTTGAACTCACTGACATGAAAAAATACTGACTCGCCAGC
Source organism: Psychrobacter urativorans (assembly GCF_904846695.1). GTDB lineage: Bacteria > Pseudomonadota > Gammaproteobacteria > Pseudomonadales > Moraxellaceae > Psychrobacter > Psychrobacter urativorans. The sequence goes on along the minus strand of NZ_CAJHBR010000001.1, from coordinate 437,460 downwards.
TTCAGTCTCGATAAAACCAAAGCCTTTGTCTTCTTGCCATTTCCTAACTTTTCCTTGCTGAAAAGTGCTTTGTTGTTCGCTCGTCATTGATAATGCTACCGTCTTCTAGATTCATCAGATATCTTACACCATTTGCGTTACACTATTTACGCTTACAGGGTTTTGTATTTAGCTTATCATTTCTATGACTATTATTAATGCACTGCCTTCATTCACATCACCAATAGATGGCCTCCTGATTATGACCAAAGAAACTATCAATGAATCGCAATTTATTAATCCCAATGAAGATACTCGTATCACTTATGCCAGTCTAGTTAAGCTACATTTTGAAGTATCCTTAGAGAATGGCACGGTGATTGACTCAACCTTTAGTCGAGAGACCCCTGTATCTTTGACTATCGGTGACGAGAGCTTATTACCAGGGTTTGAGCAAGTACTGATGAATTTGCGAGCTGGAGATACTCGTAGTGCCCACTTAGATCCGGAGCAAGCTTTTGGCGACTGGAACCCCGATAATATTCAGCATTTTAGCCGCGCTCAGTTTGCACTTGTCGCTGATAATCCTGAAATCGGTATGATGATTGAATTTGAGGACAAGGGAAAAAACACGCTAGCGGGCACTATTAATGCCATTGGAGATGATGAGATTGAGGTCGATTTTAATCATCCGTTAGCTGGACAAGCCGTATTATTCAAAGTCAAAATTTTTAAAGTCACCCCACCTGGCGTTACCGGTATCCAGCTAAGATAGTAGGTGCTAGCAAAGTACGAAAAGTTATAAAACATTGAAACTATCCAAATAGTTAAAACCAATTATTCAAAACCAATCGTTAAAGGACATCTTATGCAGTATCAAACACTCCCACAAATCGATGAAAAGGTTTCCAAAATTTGTCTAGGTACTATGACATGGGGACAACAAAATAGTGAAAGCCAAGCCCATGAGCAGATGGATGTAGCACTTAGTGAAGGGGTGAATTTTTGGGATACCGCTGAGATGTATCCTTCACCACCAGACAAAGACAAGCAAGGTGATACTGAGCGCTTTATGGGCACCTGGTTCGCTAAAACTAAGCAGCGCGATAAAGTAGTACTAGCCAGCAAAATCTCTCCAATGAACTTTTTGCGTGACGGTAAAACTCGCTTTAATGCTGAACACATTAGCAGCGCTATCGATGGTAACCTTCAACGTCTACAAACTGATTATATTGATATCTATCAGCTACACTGGCCTGAACGTCAGTCTAATTTCTTCGGTCAACGTGGCTATAGCGAAGATATGGCAGCACAGTCGTTAGACGATTTGACGCCGTTTTTAGAGACCATTCAAGCCTTGAATGATGAGATTAAAAAGGGCCGTATCCGTGCTTATGGACTGTCTAATGATACGGCTTGGGGACTGATGAGCTATCTATCGCAAGCTGATAAAAATGGCTTAATTGCTCCTATTACTGTACAAAATCCTTATAGCTTACTCAATAGACTGTATGAAGTCGCTATGGCGGAGATATCACATCGCGAAAACGTAGGCTTACTGGCTTACTCGCCACTTGGCTTTGGCGTATTATCTGGTAAGTATCTTGATGGTAAGCGTCCAGCTGGCGCACGTCTAACTGAGTATGATCGCTTTGATCGCTATATCAATGAGCAAGCAGTATCAGCAACTGTACAGTATGCCAAGATCGCCGCTGATGCTGGTTTAGATATGGCGCAAATGGCTTTGGCTTTTGTTAATACTCGCTCTTTTGTGACTAGCAATATCATTGGTGCCACTAGTATTGAGCAGCTAAAATCTAATATTGGTAGTGTGAATATCACTTTAAGCCCAGAAGTATTAGAAGCCATTGAAGCTGTGCATGCGCGTCAACCAAATCCTTCACCATAATATTTATTGTGTTACAGTAATGAATTGGTTTTAACCAAAAAAGGCGCAAACCATTATGATTTGCGCCTTTTTTATAACGTTAAATAATAATAAATGCTGACTTATACTTTAGAGTCATAAGATTGTATTTTATAGCACGGAAGTAGAGTTATTGTTTGGCTGCGTCAATACCCGAGCATGCAGCTCTTTTAAGCCATCTTGCATTCGTTGTTGCAATAAATTGGTTAACTGACTTTTATTATGACCGTTAGGATCTAGAGGTTCAAGCGGTAGCACATAAGCGGTAATTTGCCTGCTGTCGAGTACCATTTTCAAGCTATCTTTCATAGTCAGCTTGCCATAATAAGGCAACTCTTTACTAAGCTCTCCATCCTTATTGACATAGCACAATACTAAAGGCTGAATAGGTACACCAGTATCTATCGCTGCTTGCAATAAAGTACCGTGAATACGTTTGATCTTAGTACCATCAGTAGTCGTTGCCTCAGGGAAGAAAATAACCGAAAACCCCTCATTCAAAAAACTCGCTATTTGGGTTGCTACTGATCCAGTATCACCGGAGCCACGCTCGATAAACACTGTGCCTGCTGCCTGGGCCAGCTTACCAAATACTGGCCATTCACCAATTTCAGCTTTTGACAAAAAGAACGCTGGACTGACGCTGCCCACTACTGGGATATCCATCCAAGAAACATGATTAGACACCCATAGTCCATGATGCTGGGGCACAGGTTCGATAGGTACTATCTTTACCCCAAAAGAGCCTGCCATTTTACGGCAAAAGGTTTGAATATAGCGTGGTAGCTTTTCGCGAGGTGGTTCTCTAAAAGCACCGATACGCTGTGCCGTACGCAAGCCACCAGCAATAGTTGTCGTCATACCGGCTATCTTTTTGCCACGACCCAATTGCTTTCTCAGTGAAATTTTTGACTTAGATTGACTCATCTGTGTCCCTCATCATTAAATAACGGCTGTTTAGGTATTTTTGAAGCTTATAGGTAGTTAGACTTTATATGCAATTAGATGTTATAGGTAGTTAGATTTTATCAGTTAACAGCGTTGCAAAAAGCGAAATAAGTATAGCAAAATTCTGCTAGTCAGTGATGATTTGTTCACTCAGTACCTGATGCCTAGTAAGGTCTACACTGACGCTTTTGACAAACCCTTAACCGGTATTATTAATTAAATTAAAATCTGTAACACAAAATCATCGATAATTAGGCTAATAACCTTTAATATCAACAGATAAGGCCTTATATAAGTGATCATCTGAGCGTAATTTATTAACTAACTGCTATTTTAATAACAGCGTTCAACTTACTATTTAATGAAATGTTACATAACTAATAGGTGATACTCTTTGGAATATTTTGGAAGATATGAAGGTGGCGAGCGCGCCATTTTAGTACATTTAGACATTCGTCAGATTCAAGACCCTGATGATTTAGGCGAATTTGAGCTGCTGGTTGACTCTGCTGGTGCGCAGCGTGTAGAGCTAGTAACGGGCTCACGCCAAAGACCTGATGCTAAGTATTTCGTCGGCTCAGGAAAAGCGCAAGAGATAGCTGAACTGGTCAGTGAGCATGACGCCGACATTGTAATATTCAATCATAGCTTATCGCCATCACAAGAGCGTAACCTTGAAGCTTTGGTGAAGTGCCGAGTACTCGATCGTACTGGTTTGATTCTCGATATTTTTGCTCAACGTGCTCGTACTTATGAAGGTAAGTTGCAAGTTGAACTAGCACAGCTCAATCACTTGTCTACGCGCTTAGTGCGTGGTTGGACGCATTTGGAGCGTCAAAAAGGCGGTATTGGTCTACGTGGTCCCGGTGAAACTCAGCTTGAAACCGATCGTCGTTTACTACAAACCCGAGTAGGCCAGCTTAAGGTCAAGCTCGAAAAAGTACGACAAACACGAGCGCAAGGTCGCGCAAGACGACAAAAATCAGACGTTCCTACTATCTCCTTAGTAGGATATACCAACGCTGGTAAATCAACGCTATTTAATCGTTTAGTCGATGAAAACATATATGCCGCTGACAAGCTATTCGCCACTTTGGACCCAACCTTACGCCGCTTAGATTGGCAAGGCGTTGGCCGTGTGGTGTTAGTCGATACGGTTGGTTTTGTCCGCCATCTACCCCATGAGTTGGTGGAGTCGTTTCATGCCACTTTAGAAGAGACCTTAGAGGCAGATTTATTATTACACGTTATCGACTCTTCTAGCGAAGATATGCATGAGCAGATCGAAGCAGTGAAAGCCGTGTTGGCTGAAATCGAGAATGATGTACCCGTACTCAATGTCTATAATAAAATCGATCTAACTGGCGAACCTGCACATATCGGTTACGCGAGTGAAGGCGACCCTAATCGTGTTTATGTATCCTCAAGAAACAACTTAGGCATTGAAGAGTTATCGCTAGCGGTACAGCAACTGATGACTGGTACGCTGACCACCTTTGATTTGACCTTACCTTATAATGCCGGACACTTCAAAAACACTTTATATGAGCTTGGTGTTATTTTAGAAGAAAGCTATGACGATAGTGGTCATGAGTGTTTGACTATACGCCTGCCAAGCGAGCGCTTAACCCAGCTATTAGGTCAAGCTAACTTATTAGCCAAAGATGTATTGCCTTTAGCGCAAGCGACCTTGTTATTGCCAGTTCTAGAACCTTTTGAACAGCAAGATGATAAGGACGATATTGAGCTGAACGCTGATGAAGATTTGACTTATGAGCAGATATTTGCCAGTGCAGATGAAACCATTGCTGATGAGGCTATCGCTAACGTTTCTATCGATAGTAATAATGACTAAATAATAGCGGTGATTAATGACACAGAAGGTTATTAGAATCTGCCGCTGTAGAGGGCTACCCTAGCAATGACAACCTGAGTATATGAGCCATAAATAGGCTTATATGCTCATTTTTTAAGCCCCTTTATTGCGATAATATAATTTTTAATTATTTGCTAACGCTTAATCATCTATTGCAGCTTTCACCCTATAACTGGTAATAGACCGTTAATGATGAGTATAGCGTCTAACAGTCCCCTTCTTCGGTTAGCCCTACTTTAAGCAAACTTTATTGCTGATTTATAATAGTAACTGCTATGATATTTCCCCTGCCAATAGCGAAAAAACTAAATCTATCCTGCTGATTTATTTATAAAATTTTTACTATTAATTATATTTTTCAATTAATAAGCCCATAGGGTAAAAGACTGTTTTGTGCTATAATAAGCGACTATTGTCTTTTTTATCCATTGTCAATAGTATTATTAATACTAACTATTATTGGTCAATCAATTTTTTCATGAGCATATTTTTTGTGTTGAACCCTATTTAAATACTTGAAGTGCTCTGATACTCTTTGATTAGAAGTGATTTTTTATGACAAAAATTAAGCCCTTATTTAGCTGCTCGTTACTATCTGTGTTGGCCGCCACGGTCACTTTAGCAACTTTAACGGCTAGTGCACATGCTGGCAATATGTACATTTTTAAAGACAAAGGCGGACAAGTACTGCTCACTAATGTCAACCCTAGCGGTAATTTTGATAGCTTTACTAAAAAAGTTAAAGTGACTTATTATAAAGATGCCAGCAGCTACTCTAACAATAATAGCGCTAGCAATTATGGTAGCAGTGCCGCGAGCAATAGTGGTAGTCGTAATGCCTATGATGGCTATATTATAGCTTCAGCTGCGCGTCACGGTGTTGACCCTGGACTGATGAAAGCGATGATGCATACTGAGTCAGCCTTTAATCCGAATGCACGCTCTCCAGTAGGGGCGCAAGGTTTAATGCAGTTAATGCCAGCTACAGCACGTCGCTTCAAAGTCATCAATGCTTGGGATCCTGCTGAGAATATAGAGGGTTCTGCCAAATATATCGCTTGGTTGATGCGTCGCTTTAATAATAATATTGAGTTTGCAGTAGCTGGTTATAATGCTGGTGAAGGTAATGTCGATAAATATAACGGTATCCCACCCTTTAAAGAGACCCGTAACTACGTAAAAAGAGTAATGGACCGTTATAATAGTCTCTATAAAGGCGACGCCAGCTTATCAGCTAATAACAGTAGTTTTAATAGCGGTAGTTTTAATGGCAGTAGTTTCAACGACCCTACTCTTAATAGTCCTAGCTCCAATCCAAGTTTGCAAAATATCAGTTATGGTACTATTAATAATAAAGCCAGCTATGCTAACTCAGCTTTTAATGCTTTAAACTAAGCTTTTTAATCGTTAAATATAAGCACTGCCTATAAATCATTGAATCATAGTACAAAAAAGGCCCGTTAATTAAATAACGGGCCTTTTGTATATTATCAGACTATAAGTTCTATAAACTAAATCAATAGTTATTTATTAGCTAGCGCTTGAGTAGCCGCAACTTCAGCTGCAAAATCTTCTTGCTTTTTCTCAATGCCTTCGCCAACTTCCAAACGTTTAAAGCCAAGAACTTTTACGCCTTCAGCTTTTAGTACGTCGCCGACTTTTTTGTCATTGTCCATAACATATGGCTGACGTAGTAAAGTTACTTCGTCTAGATACTTACGTAGGCCACCTTCAATCATTTTTTCAACGATGTTATCAGGCTTGCCAGATTCTTTAGCTTTGGCTTCGATAATGTCTTTTTCGCGTGCCAATACATCAGCAGCTACATTTTCATCATCGACTGCTACTGGATTAAACGCAGCAATGTGCATAGCTAGGTTTTTACCAGTGTCTGCATTTTCGTCTTCAAGAGAAACTACAACACCGATGCGTAAACCATGACGGTATGCAGCAATATTGTTACCTTCTAAGGTTTCAATGCGACGAATTTGAATGTTTTCGCCAATTTTTTGTACTAAAGATACACGAGCTTCTTCAACACTTTGACCATCGCCATAAGGCAATTCAGAAAGAGCAGCTACATCAGTAGTGTCATTTTCTAGAGCAATGTTAGCTACTTTTTCAGCAAAAGCTGTGAAGCTATCGTCTTTAGCTACAAAGTCAGTTTGGCAATTGATTTCTACCAAAAATGCTTTTTTATCGCCTTGAGCAATAATGATCGCGCCATCAGCTGCGATGTTACCCGCTTTTTTAGCTGCTTTTGCTTGACCAGATTTGCGTAGGTTATCAATGGCAGTTTCGACATCGCCATTTGACTCTTCTAATGCTTTTTTACATTCCATCATGCCAAGACCAGTACGGTCACGTAATTCTTTTACCATTTTGGCAGATACTTTTACTTCTGTCATAAGAGTTACCTCAGTAGTGTGATGTATTACAAGTACTTAAATTCTATTGTACGTATCAACAACAAGGCATGACGAGTAGAACTACATCATGCCTGTTGTTTGCTTAAACTGTTACGCTATAAGTCTTACTCAGCTTTTTCTTCTGCTGCAGCAACTGGAGCTTCTTCAGTTTTAGCAGTAGCAGGAGCTTCTTCTGTAGTAGGCGCTTGCTCAGCAGCTTGTTGATCAGCATTACCACTGGCTTGAGTTTGTGCATACTCTTTACCAGCGATGATGGCATCAGCAATAGCTGTTACGTATAGAGTTACCGCACGAATAGCATCATCGTTAGCTGGGATAACGTAGTCAACATTATCAGGATTAGAGTTAGTATCAACGATACCGATTACTGGAATACCAAGGTTTTTGGCTTCTTTAATAGCAATCGCTTCATGATCAACGTCAACGACAAAGATAGCGTCAGGTAAACCGCCCATGTCTTTGATGCCGCCTAATGAACGCTCTAGTTTTTCCATATCGCGAGTACGCTCTAGCGCTTCACGTTTGGTAAGCTTAGCAAAAGTACCGTCTTCTGCTTGTTTTTCAAGCTCTTTTAGACGATTGATTGACTGACGTAGAGTTTTCCAGTTAGTCAACATACCACCTAACCAGCGATGGTCAACATAAGGCATGCCAGCGCGGGCTGCTTGCTCACGGATAACACCGCTAGCTGCGCGTTTAGTACCTACGAACAATACTTTGTTTTTCTTAGCAGCTAAGCCGTTAACGTAGTTAAGCGCTTCATTGAAGGCTTTTACGGTGTGCTCTAAGTTAATGATATGAATTTTGTTACGCGCACCAAAGATATATGGACCCATTTTTGGGTTCCAAAAACGTGTTTGGTGACCAAAATGAGCGCCGGCTTGTAATAAGTCGCGCATTGGCATTTTGGTAGGGTTTTTATTTTCTGTAGCCATGTTCAATATCCTAGTGGTTGGGTTATGCCTCCACATCACAAAAACTACCTATCTAGCAACACGCATTTGCCAATAATCGATACATGATTTATGTAAGACTATTATTAATGCAAATTAATCAAGTCGCCAAACACCCAGCAATTTTTTGTCATGATGTGTGTGTCATTGGTTGGTTTATAGAGTACGCTATTACTTACGAACAGACCGAATGTCTAGACTTAAGCTATAATCAGATATAACAGATTATAAAAATAGCTGCGCTGTATTTTACCATATATAGCTAGCCAAGCTCCAGTAGTTTATTTATTGATCTAGCAGGGCTAACTAAGTAATACAAATCCCTATCACCGCCTGATAACCACCCCAGCTAAACGGGGTAATATAGCTATTACGATCTTTTGGCAAGTAGGCAGCACTAGGGGCTCCTACTACGATTTCTGGTGGAGCAATGATAAAATCAGTGCCGAATTCAGTACGAGCATTACCGGCGATAGTATTGGCCATTTCACCCAGTAAATCTTTCATCATTTTAAGAGAAGAGTCAGACTCGTCCATTATGTTTATCAGTGCTCTTAGCATAGTGCTTGGCGCACTGATATAGACATAGCCTTCTACAGGGCCTGTTATCTTGATAATACCGCTGTAATCATAGCCTATCGCACTTTTGTTATCATGCAAATAAGGGGTATCAATAGCAATCTGAGTGTCAGCAATTTGCGCAAAAAATGCGCTAATCGAGCTTAAAAACACCCCTAATTTTTCAACTTTGACCATAATACTTTAGTGTCCATTTACCCATCATTAATGGGCTGAGTGTTTATTTCTGAAAACAGAGTACAATCTCTCCAAGCTGCCCGCGCCATGCAATAGGAATGATAAAGGAACGCTCATCTTTGGGTAAAACGATACTCTGTGGTACTCCTTTAAATACCAAAGGTACGGAGATATGAAACTCAGCCCCAAACTCTTTGCGTGCATTACCAGCGATAGTATTAGCCACCTCTCCAGCAATATCTACTAGGTTCTCTTCGCTGGCATCGCTCTCCCCTAAACTCTGTAAAATGCAGCACAACAAGCTTTGGGTAGCTGAAAAATATACTACGCCTTTTTGCCCTCCTGACACCCCGATTATCCCAGTATAGTCATAGACTTCAGGCTGCTTATCAGCTGATAGATAAGGGGTCTCCACCTTAAGGGCTTCGCCACCTAGCTGAGCAAAATAGTTGGAGATGATCTGTAAAAAAACTTGTAACTTTTTCTCTTTCATAATCGCATCCATTTCATAGCTCACGTCACGTTACTCTTGTACTAACTCATACAATGATTCGATAAGCTCGTCTTCTGAAAACGGTTTGCATAAAAAGCCACTAGCTCCTAACGACAAAGCATGAATTCCTGTAGCTTTATCCGATAAAGCAGACACCACTAAAATACGTACTTCAGGGTCAAGAGTAATTATTCTTTCAATACATTCAAGCCCATCCATTTGCGGCATAGTCAAATCCATAGTCACCACATCAGGACAGTGGATATTGAATTTTTCAATAGCCTGTACCCCGCTGTTAGCAGTCGCCACTAGCATGAACTGTCCTGAATCATAAGCACGCTGAATACGATTTCGAATAATATTTGAATCATCAACAATCATTAGTTTATACATGGAGCACTTATTATCCTTTATTAAGCTGCTGGTAAGGTAATGACAAAGCGCGTCATCTTACCCAACTCACTTTTTACATTGAGCTTACCAGCATGTTCTTTGACTTGAGCTTTGATAATATCCAAGCCAACACCGCGACCACCATCTTCATCTGCGTCATCTTTAGTAGAGAACCCAGAAGAAAAAAGCTGCTTTAACAGGTCAGTGCGATTCAAATTGCTAGCTTGCTCTACGCTATAACGATTCATTGCCACTAGTTTGTGACGAATACTGTCGTAGTCGATACCTTGACCATCATCTTGTAGGGTGATGATGAAGTCTTGACCCTCATTTTTAACTTCTATATCGATGATGCCGATAGTAGGTTTGCCCTCTAACTGCCGAGCAGCAGGCGCTTCAATCCCATGTACTACAGCATTACGTAATAACTGCACACTGATCTCTTTGATTGAAGTTCTGAGATGCTCAGGGATAACGGTTTTCGCTAAAGTTTCGCTATTGAGCTGTACTTGCTTATCCTGTCTTACAGCGATATCTTGAGCAAAGTCTTGATAATAAGAGAGGAGATGACGGTTTGGCTCATCGTCTAAGTCGATATCTATACCTGATTCGAGGTCTGCTTCATCTAGATCATTAGTGACAGCCACTAGCGGCATGGTTTCAACAATATCATCAGCTGGTTTTGTGGCATTGAGTGTTACTACACTTCCCGCCCTGCTATTATCGCTACTAATTACACTGCTATCGCTACTAATTACACTGCTATTTTTACTGCTAGTAGGTAATTCTCGATTTATACGTTGGCCTAAGGTTTCGATAGTCTCAGATAACATTAATAATTCATCTAAATGGATAGCCAAAGCCAAGAAGTCATTGCCTGCTAGCTCGCTTTGGTTCTGTAACGCCTGCAACTTATCTTCGGCTTCCGATGAGATTTTAGTAAAGCCGTGCAGTTTAAGAGCAGAGGACTCGCCTTTTAAGCTATGCATGTCACGATAAATCGCTTTCAGCTTATTCTCCAGCTCATATTGTGAGCTGCCAGGATTTTTCAAAATACTATTCATTTTTTCGATGTACAATTTGGTATTGCTAATGAACTCATTAATAATCGTCGGTTCAACATTAAGAATAGTAGTAAGCATCTCGATTTGCATATCGTTTTGGCTACGTTCTTTCTCTAAACGCTGTTCTAAGTAAACAGCATCTGAAACATCGTTGACGTTAACTAAAATACGCGCAATGCTTTTACCTTCATAAACCCGAGAAAACTTAAAGTCCAAAAACCGACTGTTAGCCCCTTTTTCATTCGAGGCATTATGCAACATGACTTTATGTAGAGGATTTAGAGCATCGACTAGCTTTTCTTTAACCCGAGGGTTATAAAGCTGCTCAATAAATTGCTGCGTGGTATTGAGGTCTGTATCAGAGATACGGCCACGTAAGACGTTAGTAAAATTCTCACCTGCTAGGCTTGGTGTCCCAATAATGGTGGTGAGTGCTTTGGAGTGTTGCTGACCAATACTTAGATCTTTATCCAGTAAGAACAGTCCAGTATTGACCGTCTGCATAATCTCTTGAGTCTCACGACGGGCCGCTCTAAGCTCTGCATCGGACGCCTTCAATCTACGTACAAAATATAATACAAAGATAATAAAATATAAGATCGCAAAGGAGATACCAAAAGTTTGAATATTTCGCAAAAATCCAGCACGTTTACCATTTTCACTATTCAAATTATTGGTAAGACCAGTAACATTATCGTAAATGCCTTCGGTAGGCTTACCAAAACTCTGTTTTAGAAAGTTTGAGCTTACCACTATTGGCGAGCTTACAAACTTTATGGCCTGATCTTTGTAAGGCGCCCATAGATTTGAGGTTTCTTCAACGAATTTTATCTGTTCAGACTTCGTCAAAGTTTCATAAGCGACTTGATCGCCACCAATCTTGACATCACCACCCTGCTTTAGAACGGTAATTTTTTCATCAATTTCTTGAGTGGATTTGGCAACTTTTATAGCTTGTGGTTGCGTAACACTAGCAGGCTGTTGACCGCTGCGCATAGTGTTGAGTAGATATATATCTTGAGTTAGGGTTTGAATGTCGCTTCGAAGATTGGTACTCAGTGATACTGCAGCTCGTAAATCAAGGATTTTGAGTGAGTTATAGATACTAGTAACCAAAATGCCTGAAATTAAAATCAAGAAAATAATGACTGAGATGATAATTGAGGTATAGCGACTCTTAGGAGTGTTGGTACTCGATTGTGGCGATGCATCCATAATTGACTTCCTTGTCTAAATTAAATTTTAAAGATTGCAATAAGTGCAATAATTGACAAATTCTTGAGTGTTTATTTTTATTTTCCTATCATGATAAGCCTTAAAACCTCATTATTTTAACGATTCAATTGGGTTTGCAAACCGCTATTACTACTCATTTAGAACTATAGACCTAGATCAAAATACCCGACTAAAAACGATTTTCATATAACTTTTATTCTATGGCCTTTTCAAAGATAATTTTTATGAATTATCTGACGATCTAGATTATTATCTAAATAAATAATTTATATAATCTTCACTATATTAGTAATAAAATAACTAATAGCTAACTATTGATAGACTAATTAAAGAAATAACGCCAAAATAATCGTTGTTATCAGTTTATAAATATATCTATAAATGCATCATAAAACACCACTAATGCATCGATAATGTATGAAAATAGGTCTATAACACCTCAAAAAACCAGTTTTATCAAATACTACCTCACTGCTATATATTGATATTGACGATAGGTACTATTCTTTAATTACATAAATTAACAATCGATAATACGGAACTAATTTTATAAAAGCAAATATTATCTATGAGATAAAAATATCCATTAAGGTAAATGTATAAACCATATTTGTCGATATTTAGCTAATAATTTGTTAGATTAGCCCTATCAAATACAGAATTAAGTTGACTATTTTTTTATTATGTAAGCCTATATAGTAGGTAATAAAGGCTGTATAAATAAAAACGGATAGTAGAAAAAATAAGTTTTATTGGTCGTGGATTTGACCGTTGATTGCACGGCATCAGAATAAAAACAGAAACTCGAAAACTAAAAAAGCATCCAAAATCTAGCTGATTTATGGATGCTGTTGGCTACTTTTTGACTGCTTTTAATTAAGAAACTATTGGTTTGATCCTATTACTCAGCATCATCAAGATTTAGATTGCGATCTATTTGCCAAATCAAATAGCAACCTAAACTCATGAGTACGAACATGGCCGTACCGATCTTTAGTACCGGATTAACGGGGAATAAGTTCAGTAATAAACCACCAAAAATACCTACTGAAAACATCAACGAGCCTTGTAAAGCGCTGGCCATACCGGCACGACGTTTCTGAAAGGCTAAGGCGATAGCAGAGGCATTCGGTTGGGTCAGACCTAAACCGGCAATACAGAAAAAGATACAGGCCAACACTAAAGGTAGCCAAGCATCGGTGCCAAGGACTAAACCGATGACGAACAGGGCTGCAGCAGAAATAACCTGCATCATCGCCCCAAAGCGCAAAATACTCAGAATACGGAAGCGATTAGTAAGCCACTGGTTAAGTTGCGTTAAGCCTACAAATCCAGCAGCATTAAGCCCAAATATCCAACCAAAATGAGTGGCTGAAATACGATAAGTATCCATGATTAACTCAGAAGCGGCACTAATGTATACAAACATAGCGCCCATTAATAAGCCACCGCCAATCGCTGGATAACTAAAGGTAGGATCCTTTAACAAGTCCCAGTACTGACTCAATACTTCTTTAGCAGGTTGCACATTACGATTCTCTTCAGTCAAGGTTTCAAAGAAGAAAAACTTAGTCAATAGTAAATTCAGAGCACCAAAAGCCGCTAAGAACCAAAAGATGGAGTGCCAGTTAAAAAACCGTAAAAATAATGCCCCAAGAGAGGGTGCTAATATCGGTGCTAAACCCATTACCAATATCATGATAGAAAAGGCTTTGGCCGTTTGCTTAGCAGTAAGACGATCACGAATGGCTGCACGAGTCACTACTGCTCCTACACAAGCGCCCAGTGCTTGTACCGTACGACCAGCGAACAAAACGTATTCATTATTAGTAGTAGCACAGATTATAGAGGCAATTATATATAGCGTCATACCGAAGTATAAGGGTTTGACGCGGCCAATCCGATCACTAAGGGGTCCATAAAACAGCTGACCAAATACTAAACCTATAAAGTAGGCTGGTACTGAGTTGGCCATAAATGCGGTTGATACCCCAAAGCTATCAGCCATAGCCGGTAGCGCTGGCAAATACATATCGATAGATAATGGCCCGACTGACACAATAAGTCCTAACATCATAATCCAGGCGACAGGCAGCTCCGCCGAGCGCACTCTAGTAGGAGCAGCAGTGTTAGAGGATAAAGTAGGTTTTGGAGCAGACATAGCGGAGACCATTTGATAGTAAAGGAGTTATCAAGGCGCACAAAAAGGCAGCCAGACAGTGTTATATCGTACTGTCTAGTTATATTTCAATAGGTAGCAAGCGCTTATCAAGTATAGTCTGAGTAAATGGCTAGACTTAATAAGCGCTGATAATGGGCAAGATAAAAGCTAAGAGGCTAGCTAAACTGACGTTTGCTAAATTCAGTAGCGGCTACCTTAGCTTTTTTGAGAGCCAGTTTACGATTTCTTCCCAGCATTAATTTGACTTGCCAAGCTTTTTCTTTGTACAGCGTTAGGGCTGACTGTTGATACATCGCATTGATAATACGCTTGCTAGCTAATACAGCATCAGGTGAGCGCATGGCTAACTCGGCAGCTAAAGCCTGTGCTTGCTTTAACGGCTCATCGCTACAGTGGCTAACCAAACTTAGTGCTTGCGCCTGCTCAGCACTAATCACCCGAGCCGTCATTGCTAGCTCCTTTAATATATCAGCAGGGACGATGCCTAATGCTGATTGAGTAAGTCCCATATCTGGCACTAGGCCCCACTTTGCTTCCATGATTGACAGTTGACAATCAGGATGACTAATACGAATATCACATGCCAGCGCTAATTGTAGCCCAGCGCCAATACAGTGGCCTTCTAGTACCGCAATGACGGGAATAGGTAGCTCACGCCAGACTAGACATACTCGTTGAAATAAGCTTTGTTGCGGTTTAATCAGTTGCCACAGCGCATAAGCTTGGTTTTTAGGCTGATTAAGATCACTCAAATCAATACCAGCACAAAAAGTGCCTTCAGCACCCTTAATGATGACCGCGCGCAGTGCCTTATCTTTACTAATCTTAGTCGCCACAGCGATTAACTCAGCCATCATCGCAAAGCTCATAGCGTTCTTTTTTTGTGGCCGATTCAAAGTCACCGTCAAGATAGCTTGGTTGACCGTGACTTGTAGTGTTTGATACTGATAGGAGGCAACAGCGTGCATGGCAATCCTTTACAATGAATAAGTAACAATAAACGATAAATTGAGTTCATTAAGCCATAAATCATAGCAGGGTTGGCTATAAACAGCCTTAGCAATAACTGACCCTACATTCAAGAAAACCGTTAAATCATTTTCCAGTTCATATCATTTTCATTAAGTCGATGGTAGTTCAGCTGAGTATAAGAAGACAAATCAAGCGTTTGTAGCCGAGTTAATGCCAATAAAAGCGCTTCATAATAAGGTTTGAGCATCGCAAATTGTGCCGGTGTAGTATGTTGCAAGTTTAGTAGGCACTTGTCTTCTAGGTTTTGGCTAGTTTGGCGCAGTTGAGGTACGCCAGTATAGCGACTGCCCCCTAAAATACGGTGGGCAATCTGTGCTAGCTCATAGCGATCACGTGCCTGCCACGCTTGCGATAGTGCCTCTTTTTCATCAGCGATAGTTTCCAGCATCATAAGAATTAATTTGGCAGCTAGATCTGGCTTGTTTGCGGCACGAGTCAAAGCATCTTCCCAATCCAGAATACTTAAAGTGTCTGAATTATCTTTCAATATAGTACTTTCATTAGTAACCATTAATGGTTGCTGCGAGGCATACTGATTGACTAGCATAGGACTGAGATGGCTAGGATGGCTATGCAACTGCGAACCTTGCTCTGCATCAGTAGTCATTTCTGATAGCTGCTGTTCATTAGGCAGACTTTGATTACGTGGTTGCAGAGCTTGCGTAGTCTTATGCCAATACCCATCATTTGGCTGGCTATCACGCAAGTAGTCGTCTCTAATCTTTTTTAGGGCTAAAGGTCTAGCTATTCTTTTATCAGCTTGCAGTGCTGTGTCTTTGGCACTAGTAGCCATACTGACATCACTATTAATGCTGCTAACCCCTATACGACTCTCACTACCAGTCATATTGGCCTCAGCGCTATAGCCATCGCTTAGTTCTTCATCTATAGCTAAGCTATGCTTAAGCATATTGACACTAGTCACTGGCGTTTCATTATTAGGCGCTGCTAAACCATCGGCATTGATATTAGTAGTACGTCCCAGCCATTTTTGCAGCATTTGTAGTAGCTGTGGTTGGCTGATAGGTTTGCCTACATAATCGTCAATACCACTGGCAATGAGCTTATCACGCTCATCGGCTAGACCATGTGCCGTCAAGGCAATGATAGGAATATGACTATCAGGATGCTCTATTTTTCGTATTTGTGCTGCAGCTTCACGCCCTGACATACGGGGCATCTGGATATCCATAAAGATAAGCTTAATACGGTCTTTATCCTCAATACGTAGGTTGTCTTCACTAGTGCTTTGTGACATGGACATACTACTGACTTGCTCACGAGTTTCCGCTTTTGATATTTGTGTTTTTTTTGATAAGCTATCAGGTTTAGGCTTAAGTGTTTGGGGGCTTGTTGACTGTTGCTTACTGATAATTTCAATAGCTTCAAAGCCGCTGCTAGCAGTCACTACCTTAATACCAAGCTCACTCAGTAGCGCGTCCAATACTAGTAAGTTCGGTAAGTGATCGTCAACTGCCAACACTGTAACCCCTTGCCAAGTTGGTAGCTGGGCTTTTATAGGGGTATTGCTCTTTTGAGTATCTAGCATAGCGTACAGCTGACGCTTGTCTAACGGCTCATATAATATATTGGCATGATAACGAGTCAATAACGCCTGATCAGCGGCAACTTGATAACCAAATACCGCCAGCTTGCCTTGATAATGTAAGCGAATTTGTTTTAGCAAGGCCATCATGTCATCTTGAGTATCATTATCGACGATCACCCAATCCCAATAGTTCCCTTGCTCCTTTAGCGATTCGAGTACCCCGGGTAAAGAGTTGGCTTGGGTCAATTTGATCGGCAAGTTTTGCAAGCTGGCTTTTAGTACTTGTCTAGAAGCTGTGTGATTGATCCAAACTAACACATGAAACTCATCGGCAGCGCTAGCCAAAGGTGCTAGTACTGGTAAGGCAATAGTCTGACCAGTCGCCGCTTTTAATACGTCAACATGAGCGGGCATCCGAAACCAAAATGTCGCCCCTTGATTGTCAATATTCTCGCGCGCATTGTCATAAAAGCCTATATCACCACCCATCAATCGCGTTAATTGCTTGGAAATAACTAGGCCTAATCCTGTGCCACCATACTGACGAGTAATAGAAGGGTCACCTTGACTAAAGCTCTGGAACAGCATTTTTTGATCCGACTCTGAGATACCTTTGCCACTATCTTGCACGCTAATCATAAGGTAGTTTTCTTGATAGTCGTCCAAGCTCACTCGCACTACCACTCCTCCACTGTCTGTGAATTTAATGGCATTACCGACGATATTAGTCAGTATTTGTTTGAGGCGCATGGCATCGCCATTGATACGCATTGGCACATCGTTATAAAACAATACGGCGGTACGTAGGCCCTTTTCTGCAGAGACTGGTGACAGCATATCTACGACATCATAGATAGTGTCATACAGATCAAACTCGTGGCTATCAAGGAGCAATTTACCCGCTTCAATTTTAGAAAAATCCAACACATCATTGACTAAAGCTAGCAGATGCGCTGAGGATTTACGGATAGTTTGTACATATAAATCTTGCTCAGAATTTAGCTCACCGTGGCGCGCCAGCAAGTTAATAAACCCATCAATGCTGTTGAGTGGCGTACGTAGCTCATGACTGATATTAGCCAAAAAAGCCGACTTTGACTCGCTAGCTGAAATAGCGACATCGCGTGCATTACGAATAGAGATGTTCTGCATCTCCATCTCATCAAAGGCCAAACGCAAGTCATCTTCGGTTTGTTCAGCATGATCTTTGAGCTCTTGAAAGCTACTATGCAGACGGCGTAAGGCTTTGACTAAATCCTGTTGTAATAAGTTCAACTCACCGTCAGATTCGACCAGAATAGGCTTATATAGATTATCGACATGGGTACGTTGCAAGCGCAAGCGTAGCTCATAGATAGGAGCAATCCAACGCTTAGCATAGATATTAAGGCTGAGTAGTAATATCAATATGGTGAATAAACCGGTAATAACCAAGGCCATTGCAATACGGTAACGCGCAATATATAAAGGCTCGTTATCCATATCAATGAGCAGCCATAACTTTTGGCCTTTAAACTCGCCCAACATACTACCGTAAGCCGTTCCCACTGAGGTCGCTTGTTTAGATAAAGCACGTTGATTACTGTCTACAGCTGGCCAAGTTTCGTTAACCCCATAGCCGACGCTAGCTAGTACTTTATTGTCCTCATCGATAATAGCAATACGCTGCACATGTTGCTCAGACTGCATACGACTAAGCTTATCGCGAATAGCAGCTAGGGTCGCCATTGCTTCTTGCGACTTGCTATCAGGATTAGTCAGGTTACTATCAGACGATGACATCCCAAACTGTAGATCGGGAATAAGCTCTGTCACCATGGGCTTATAGCGGATCAATACCGCTTCAGCTAAGGCTTCTTGTTCTGAGTTGCTGGCACGCATGGTTTCGTAAAACACCAAAATACCACCTACTGCCGCTAACAAGCATATCGGCAAAAACACTAATATAATAAGTTGACCATAAGCACTACTAGTATTAAAGCGTTTTTTGTATGTCATGCTATGTTTAAACCTCATTTACCGTTGTGTAGTTATCACTAACAAGCTGACTATAGCGATTATTTTATCAGTTATCTAACCAGTAACCTATCATTGGATGTGGTTCAATAAACGCAGTTAATAAAAGCCAGTTACCAATAATTGTACTTGCCTTAAGCGCAGTGAAAAACAACCTGATATACTGGCACAGCACTTTTTGGTCTTTAAAATTATAGAGCAAAAACAAAACTGATCAGTTAGTTATCCCTTAATAACACTCATTAAACGATAATTTAGGATGCCTCATGTCGTCTACGACCATAGCGAATACCAACTTTATTACCCAAACAACTGCCCTTGCTGATTGCGTAGGCCAGACTCCTTTGGTCAAGCTGCAGCGTTTACCTGAACTAGAAAACATAAATAATGGTGCGCAGCTGTTGGCTAAGCTTGAGGGTAATAATCCTGCAGGCTCAGTGAAAGATCGTCCTGCCTTTAATATGATCTATCAGGCAGAGCAGCGTGGCGATATCAAGCCTGGTGATACTTTGATAGAAGCTACTAGTGGCAATACTGGCATTGCTTTGGCTATGGTTGCTGCCATGCGTGGCTATCCTATAACTTTGCTAATGCCAACCAACTCAACCCAAGAGCGCAAAGATGCGATGATCGCTTATGGTGCTACTTTGATTGAAGTTGATGAAGGTATGGAAGCGGCGCGTGATTTAGCGCTACAGATGCAAAACGATGGCTTAGGAATAGTATTAGATCAGTTCAATAACCCCGATAATAAACAAGCGCATTATTTGACTACTGGCCCTGAATTATGGCAACAAACAGACGGTAAAATTACTCACTTTATTAGTTCTATGGGGACTACTGGTACTATTACTGGCGTGGGACAGTATTTAAAAGAGCAAAACCCAGCAGTACAAATTATCGGCTTACAACCTGATGAAGAAGCTTCTATCGCTGGTATTCGTCGCTGGCCTGCTGCTTATATGCCGGGTATCTATGACGCCGATATCGTTGATAAAATTATGGATATCGACCAGTACACCGCTGAAGTTTATATGCGCAAGATGGCTAAAACTGAAGGTATTTTTGCTGGAGTGTCTTCTGGTGCAGGGGCTTGGGCAGCGTTACAGATTGCTAAGGATAACCCCAATGCTGTCATAGCTTTTATTGTCTGTGACCGTGGCGATCGTTACCTTTCAACGGGTCTTTATAATATTAACGACGACTTGGATAATGGCTAGCTAGTTAACTGATTTGCTATTTATTATGGCAGTCAGTTGGCTAAAACTAGTGAATGATCAGCTAATAAATAAGCCCGCTAACAATAATGAAAATAGTGACTAGTAAGAGAGCTATCTATGACATATGCCCTACCCGCTAATCCAGTATTGGTCTTTGATATTGAAACTGTCGCTGATACTGCTGGCGCACGTCGCATTTATCCACAGCTGAGCGAACTCAATGATGCCGATACTTTATCAGCGCTGACGGCTATTCGTCTGCAAGAAGCTGGCCACGATTTTATGCGTTTGCCATTGCAGCGTATTGTCTGTATCTCTGCGCTCTACATTAAAGACGGTCAGTTAACCCTATTTTCTCTAACGGCTGATAGGTTCAGTGAAGAAGAGATTCTAACTAAGTTTTTCCGAGCTTTTAGTGAAGTTGAAAAATTGCCGCAGCTGATCAGCTGGAATGGTTCTGGATTTGATATCCCAGTGCTTATCTACCGTGCTATGCAATATAACTTAGCAGCGCCTTGGCTGTTTGAAGAAGGTGAGCGTATCAAAAACATGCGCTTTGATAATTACGTCAATCGTTTCCAAACCCGCCACCTTGATCTAATGGATAGATTTAGCCAATACGGCGCTAGTCGTCGTGAAGCTATGGACGTAGTAGCTAGTTTGTACGGTTTACCTGGTAAAACGGCTGTAGATGGCAGTATGGTTGGGGCTTTAGTCGCAGCTGAGGATTGGCAAACCTTATCCATATATTGTGAGTCCGATGTACTCAACACTTGGCTGATTTACTTACGTTGGTTGCGCCTCACCGGCAAACTATCTTCACCAGCTTTTGATTACTGGCAGCAGCAAAGTGTTGCTTACTTAAAGGCCTTTACTCAAGCTGATGGTAGCGCCCGTCATCAAGACTTTATGGCTAACTGGTCGTCGTTACCAAAGCTATAAGCGGTGTCTAGTTGTGAATATTCGATATGCCTCAAATAAAACCCGCTCTAAAATGTTGTACGGTGACAGTTTTTATATACTGTATTTATATCGGCCTACCGTTTTTTACTTTATAGCAGCCAATCATTATCTTAGCGCTTTTGTATGTTAAAATTGCGGTCATTTTTCATCCCTTTATTTTATAGGCAGGTTTATGCAACCCACCGACTCAAAAACTGCTGTAGCAGATAGCTTGACTACTAAATCTAATACCGTTGCTGATGACAGTCAGGCAATTATTACCCCGCCTAACAAGAAAAAGTCTAAGCCTTCACCAAAGGTACGCCGTCGTCTAAAAGATGCTGAACCCTTACCATTTACCATCGATGGATTATCGCATGATGGTCGTGGAGTTGCGGTCTACGGTAATGGTTTCGATGCGCAAGCAGGTCATACTGAAGACAAACATGGCAAAAAAATCTTTGTCAGTTTTGCCCTACCTGGCGAGAGTGTTGAAGTAAAGATAACCAATAGCCGTGCCAGTTTTGAGGAAGGGGATGCTACTAAGGTTACTGCCAATCCAAACCCTGAACGTGCTGTACCACCTTGCCCTCACTTTGGGGTTTGTGGTGGCTGTAATCTGCAACATTGGCAACCTGAGGCCCAAATTAATTTTAAGCAATCGGTTTTAGCAGAGATGTTATTGCATCAAGCCAATATACAGCCAGATACTTGGCTACCACCAGTAGTTGGCGATCGTTTAGGCTATCGAACTAAAGCTAGATTGGGTGTACGTTATGTAGTCAAGAAGGAAACAGCGTTAGTAGGTTTTCGTGAGCGTTCGAGTAATTTCTTAGCCGAGCTAAATGAATGTCATATTCTAGATCCACGTATTGGTTTTGAAATTGAAAATCTAAAAGCCCTAATCAGTACCCTTGAGAGTCGTAACAAAATTGCTCAGTTAGAGCTAGCTATGGGCGAATACCTCCCTGAACTGCCAGACGGTGATCAACCAGTGGCATTGATTGTACGCAACTTAGAACCTTTGTCTGACGGGGATATAGATAAGCTCAAAACCTTTTTTGCGGCGCGTAACTGGCAGTTATATTTACAATCTAAAGGTGTCGACAGTATCCAGCGCATTGCATTAACGGCTAACGATGATATGAGCCAACAGTTCGGTCGTCTGTATTATCAGTTACCTGAATACGATCTTACCTTTGAGTTTATTCCGACTGACTTTACTCAAGTAAACCTGTCTGTTAATCGGCAGATGACTAAGCTGGCTTGTGACTTATTAGACCTAAAACCCGGTGAGAGAGTACTAGACTTATTCAGCGGATTAGGCAACTTTAGTTTGCCATTAGCTCGCTTAGTTGGCGAATCAGGCTCAGTAGTGGGAGTTGAAGGCAGCGAAGCTATGACTTTACGAGCTGCTGATAATGCGCGTCGCAATACTATTAATAACACTGAGTTTTATAGCCAAGATTTGACTCAAGATTGCACGGATAAGCCGTGGGCTAATCAAGGTTTTGATGCGCTCCTCATTGATCCACCACGCTCTGGCGCTTGGGAGATCATGCAGTATTTACCGAAATTCAATGCTGAGCGCATAGTCTATGTGTCTTGTAATCCAGCAACCCTTGCTCGAGATACTAAGGCGCTGTTAGAGCAAGGCTATCGACTCACTCATGCGGGAGTGATGGACATGTTCTGTCATACTGGTCATGTTGAATCAATTGCCCGCTTTGAAAAGGTAGAGGCCAAATAGCGTCACTGTAGCTTCAATACTAAGGCTTGAGCAATGGTAGATACCCGCTACTGCTCAAGCAACGACTACTATTATTTAGTTAAAACACAAGCTAATATAATAAAAATCATACTACTTTATAATAAAATCGATTATTGTTGGTTGAAATAATTTATTCAAATTACCTTTTAACGTATAATAATTACAGACCCTTGCTTGAATAAGGGTGACCAACTAACTTATCATTAGTCATCACTATACTAATAAAAATATAATGGTAAATGGACTGGTTTATATATATTTTTACGAGATACTTTTTAAGAAAGTTCATAAAGAACAGGCTGTGTTGTACATTCACAAGTAGACAGTTCAATGGTGAACCACTGCTTAACTTGAAGAGAAAGAGAAAAATAAAGCTCAATATCAATACTTTTGTATTAACTGCTATCACTTTATCGACCGTCACTATATAAAAGTAAGTTTATCGCAGTTGCTAAAAGATTTTGTCTTTAGCAACTGCGCTGTTTTATGTGATCGCTGACTCTAGGTAATAGGTTGAGGGACAGTCGATATATATAAAGTAATAATCGACATACACGGCAGTAACTCGGTCAAAAGGAGTCAGCTATGGTAAAAATTCGTGAAGGATTGCCATTAATGGATGGGCAGACAGCGGAGACTGATAGTGCGTCATTAGCTGCGCAGCTAGTGGCCAGTCAACGTTCTCACCAATCTGCCAATAGCTATGCTCAAATTCCACTAGATATCAAGAGACAGCTCAGTACTCATAAGCTGCACACCACTTTTGATCGTTCCGCGCAGCATTCCTATCATAGTCATGATCCTCAATTGAATGAAGAGTACCTCAATAACAACTTACAAAGTCTCTCATTGCTCACAGACGTTTCTGAAAATATTGACTTAGATCAAGCCAATATCGATGTGCCAATGTGGTTGGATAATGTGGCCAAGCGTATCGGTCAAGAGTCGGTTCCGAATTTGACAATGGCTTGTGAATTTATTCGCAACCGCATGAATACTACTGAATCTGAACGATCCGGTGCTTATGTGACCGGCATCGGTATGACCGATATATTGACTTACCTCTATCAAGATGAAGACGCACTAGTCGCGGCAATGCTTTATCGTAGTGCCCGTGAATCGCTTATCAGTTTAGCTGATATTCAGAAGAGCTTTGGTACGGATATAAGCAGTTTGGTGAAAGATGCTTTAGCGATGGGCAAGCTGTCAGCTATCATTGAGAGTAACAAGCGCTTAGAAGATCATTTCGCCAATAATCAACGTGATCAGCTGTCTAACATCTATAGTATGCTTATTTCAGTGACTAATGATGTGCGGGTCGTACTGATCAAGCTGGCTGAGCGTACTTTTGCTATGCGTGAACTGTCGTTCTCTAATGAAGAGCGTCAGCAGCGTGTTGCTCGTGAGGTTATGACTATTTATGCCCCATTAGCCCATCGTTTAGGTATTGCGCAACTTAAATGGGAGCTTGAGGACTTAGCTTTTCGCTACTTGGCTCCTGAGCGCTATAAAGAAATCGCTAAATTACTATCTGAGAAGCGCAGTGAGCGCGAAGACTATATTCAACGAGTAGAGAATAAACTAAGCGACGCTTTAATAGCGGCTGATATCGTTGGTGAAGTTTCAGGACGTGTCAAACACATCTACTCTATTTATCGAAAAATGAAGCTTAAAGGCTTATCCTTTGATCAGCTCTATGACATTCGCGCATTACGAGTATTAGTTGAGAACCCTTCAGATTGTTATCATGCTTTAGGGCTAGTCCATGGCTTATGGCGCTATATCCCTGAGCAGTTTGATGACTATATTACCAATCCAAAAGCCAATGGTTATCGCTCGCTCCATACCGCCGTTATTGCTGAAAACAAGTCTCTTGAAGTGCAAATACGTACTCATACTATGCACTTTGAAGCTGAGCTTGGTATGTGCGCGCACGTCAACTATAAAGAGGGGCTTAAGAATAAAAAAGACAACTACCTTAATCAAAGAATCAGCTCTCTAAGACAGCTACTATCTATAAACAATGAGACTCGTAATCAGGCACGTACCGCTGTGTCTAACGGTGAAGGTATTGATAATAGTGATCTATTTGAGCTGGATGAAGAAGAGCAAACGGTTGATTTTGATGAACTTGAACGTATTTATATATTCAGTCGTGACGGCGATATTACCGAGCTCCCTAAAGGTGCTACTGTCCTCGACTTTGCTTACTACGTACACACTCAAGTTGGTAACCGTGCTCAAGCCGCTCGAGTGAATCAGCGCTATGTACCCCTCACCTACCAGCTTAAAACCGGCGAGCAAGTGGAAATTATTACTAAGTCCTCACGCGAGCCGAATCGCGATTGGTTAGTGGCAGCTCTAGGTTATATACATACCAATAGAGCCCGCTCAAAGCTACGTCAATGGTTCAATAAGCAGGATCGTGACAAGAATATTGAGATTGGTCGACAGATGCTTAGTAAAGAGCTCGAACGCCTATCTTTGCATCCTAATAGTATCGACTTAAACGATTATCTGAAATTTTTTAATGTCAATAATACTGATGATATCGTTGTTGGTTTAGTCACGGGTGAGATTGGTATTCATCAGCTGATGGGACATGTTTCACGCCAGCTACATTTAGAGCCTGAAAAAGCAGAGGAGGAGTTTACTCCTAGTGTTGATCCCAAAACTACCGGTAAGCTAGATGCCTATAAAATCTGTATTGATGGTTTAGATAATATTGAGATTAACTTAGCAGGCTGCTGTCACCCGGTACACGGTGAGCCTATTTCCGGCTATATCACTTTATCGCGTGGTGTCAGTATTCATAATCGTGGCTGCGCTGAATATATTCGCATGATCGAACGCGATCCTGAACGTGAAATTAGTGCTGCTTGGAAGTCAAAATCAGGTCGCTATCAGCCCGTGGATATTCATATAGAAGCCTACGATAGGCGTGGCTTACTGCGAGATTTGACTCAAGTTATTGATAAAGAAAATGTCAATATCAGACAAGTTCAGACTATTAGCACCGATGAAAATATTGCTTTTTTAAAATTTCATATCGAAGTCTCAGGTTTGGCGCATTTATCCAAACTATTGGCAAAACTTGAACAACAGCCTGGAATATTGCATGCACGGCGTGCCGTTGTTTAAAAGCACCTTGATATCGAGTACCATCATTAATCTTACGATAATAGAGTTTAGATAAAACCACTATGCCTGAACTGCCCGAAGTCGAAACCACTAAAACTAGCCTGAGCCCCTTATTAGGGCAGCGAGTCAGCAAAGTCGAAGTCTTTCAGCCTAAACTGCGCTGGCCAATGCCTAATGATTTGATTGATTTAGTTGGCTATTCCTTAGATCGAGTCGAGCGTCGTGCTAAGTATTTATTGGTAACTTTTAAATCTACTGAAGCTATCAGTCCAGTTGAACGTACCTTAATCATCCATTTAGGTATGTCTGGCAGCTTACAGCAGCATCCAGTAGGAGCAGAGAAACGTAAGCATGACCATTTGATTATGCTGTTTGACGAAGCCGATAAGCAAACTCAATTACACTATCATGATCCAAGACGTTTTGGTGCGGTACTGTGGCACAAAGAATATGCTGCTAAGCTCTTAGAGCATTTAGGCCCTGAACCGCTAGCAACAGAATTTAGTGCCGATTATCTATATCATCTTATTCAACGTACCGAGGTTACTGATACGCCTGCTAAAGTGCCTGATAGCACATTGCTAGAATCTGTTGGCAGCTCAATAGCCCAGGGACCACTAACGCCTCACTCAGCTATTCAATCGCCTAACAAAAAATCTGCCAAACGTCCTATAGCTCGGGCAATAAAATCTGTGATTATGGAACAGCAGATAGTAGTTGGCGTGGGGAATATTTACGCCACTGAAAGCTTATATTTGTCCGCTATAAATCCAGCAACGCCTGCCCATCACCTCACTTATCAACAAATAGAAGTATTAGTAGCTCATATCAAAGCTATTCTGCAAAAAGCTATAGCCCTTGGCGGCTCAACTTTACGCGACTTCACAGTCGCCAGCGGGCAAACGGGCTACTTTCAACAAACGCTTAATGTTTATGGTAAGCATGGAGAAAGCTGTCCACATTGCGCTACGGAACTCGATAATATCAAAATTAATGGTCGTGCTAGTGTTTATTGTCCCAATTGCCAACCGCTGCAATAGCTGATTAACCGTCAATGGCTTAGACAAGCTGAATAGATAATCATCACTGTGGTATTCATAGCTATATTTGTATTGCTTATCCATTCTAGTCTTGTTTTAATAGTAACTACTGACAAAATTTCAGTTTTTTATAGTGCTATTTATAATAACTGGCTACTATTCACTTTAGGAAACCATTATGACTGTTAACGCTAATTTTCAGCACTCTGTTAAGCATAAACTCATTACTGCTATTATTAGCACTAGCTGTATTATTGCTGTTATGCAGCCTGCTAGCGCAGCTATAGAAATTGATGAGACAGATTTTGGTCCCTCATACGGCACTATGGCCGTGGATACTATGGTTGGCAAGCCACTGCAACTTGCAACCGCTATCGCCGGTACTGCTACTTATCTGGTCAGCCTACCCTTTTCGCTAATCAGCGGTAATGCTGAGCAAGCTCAGCAGAAGCTATTTGTAGAGCCTTGGGATGCTATGGCACGCTGTTTAGGCTGTACAGTTGCTGAAGACAACTATTATAAATCTTCGGCTATTAGCAACAACGTGGTTCGCATAGTCGTGAGCCAACCATCAGAGATCATTATCAATACTAACGACTACGTCATGGTCAATCCACAGTAATAACTCATTTTTTAGCTTTCTCTTAAGACGTTTTACCTAATAGATACCAGCAAAAAAGGGCTAACTTCATAAGTTAGCCCTTTTTTGTTTTAACAAGAAACTTTGCTCAATTTATCCTATTAAGCCTAATCTCATTTAGTTAAATTGTTGTTACCAAGTTTTGCACTGATTTCACGCAGTAAGAGGATATCTTCTGCTGGTGCTTCTACTGTAGGAGCAACTTCTTCTTGACGACGCAATCTATTAACAAACTTTACCATCATAAAGATAATAAAAGCTAAGATAAGGAAGTTGATTAGCACCGTAATAAAGCTACCATAAGCTAACACTGGAATACCTGCCGCTTTTAAGCTGGCGTAGTTTCTGGCTACCCCTTCAGGAATATCACCTAACACAAAGAACATGTTAGTAAAGTTAAGTTCGCCACCAACAATCATCGCTACGATAGGCATGATGATATCTTCTACCAAAGAGGTAGTAATAGTAGCAAAAGCACCACCAATGATAACCCCAACGGCTAAGTCCATCACATTGCCTTTTATGGCAAACTCTTTAAATTCCGATACCATACTCATAAACATTCCTCCCAATTACAAAACTGCGAGTATATTGCTATTTAAGTTATACTACAGTATAAACCCGATAGCAGGTATTTTTTGACTGATGTAAGGATAGTAACTTGTATCAATTATTAAAACCGTGATTTTTACTCTACTCATAGAGTATCTTGGCCTTACTTACGCCCACAAAAAAAGGCTAACTTAAAGTTAGCCTTTTTATTTTACCTAATTTTTACTAGTAACTATTACTAATGGTGTTACTGACAAAAATTATTGGTAAGGGTAAGTATTAAGCACCTTTCTTACGGCCATAACGCTTACGCTCACTCTCAGTAAGGTAACGCTTACGTAGGCGAATGGCTTTCGGTGTTACTTCAACTAGTTCATCATCTTGGATAAACTCAAGTGCTTGCTCAAGCGTAAACTTGATGGCTGGCGTTAGTGTCAATGCTTCATCAGTACCACTAGCACGAACGTTAGTAAGCTGCTTAGCTGTTGTTGGATTGACAGCCATATCATCATTACGTGAGTTCAAGCCAACGATCATACCTTCGTAAACTTCAAGCTGTGGCTCAGCAAACATTTTACCGCGTTTTTGCAGGTTGAATAGAGCGAAGCCTAAACAAACCCCTTTGGCCATAGAAACTAGTACACCGTTAGAGCGTGCGCCTACTTCACCAATTTTTTGTGGGCCATAATGTGAGAAACTTGAGGTTAAGATACCGGTTCCAGAAGTAAGCGTTAGGAACTCAGAACGGAAGCCAATAAGACCGCGAGCTGGCATAGTGGCTGCAATACGCATACGACCTTTGTCGTCAAGCTGCATATCAGTCATCTCGCCTTTACGTAGACCAACCTGCTCCATGATGCTGCCTTGATGTTGATCTTCAATATCAAAGACTACATTTTCATACGGCTCTTGTAGTTTACCATCTACTTCTTTAACGATAACTTCTGGGCGTGATACAGCAAGCTCAAAACCTTCACGACGCATATTTTCGATTAATACTGACAGATGCAACTCACCACGACCTGACACTTTGAATTTATCAGGAGAATCGGTGTCTTCTACACGCAAAGCTACGTTATGAATCAATTCACGCTGCAGACGTTCACGAATGTTGCGTGAAGTCACATACTTGCCTTCACGACCAGCAAACGGTGAATTGTTCACTTGGAAGGTCATAGATACTGTTGGTTCATCAACAGTCAATGGTGGCAAAGCTTCAACATGATTAGGATCACAGATAGTATCAGAGATGTTTAGAGCATCAATACCAGTAATACAAATAATATCACCGGCTTGTGCATCATCTACATCAATACGATCAAGACCATGATAACCCATAATTTTTAGGATACGACCGTTACGGGTTTCACCTTCTTTATCAATCACAGTGACTTGGGTGTTAGTAGAAATACGACCACGCTGAATACGGCCGATACCGATAACACCTACAAAGCTATTATAATCAAGACTAGAGATTTGCATGCGGAATGGAGCATCTGCATCAACTTGTGGCGGTTGAACCACATCAACGATAGTTTTGAACAATGGCGTCATATCATCAGCAAGATTATCTGCTTCTAAACCGGCAATACCGTTTAGTGCTGAAGCATAAACCACTGGAAAGTCTAACTGCTCATCAGAAGCACCAAGATTATCAAACAAATCAAAAATTTGATCCATTACCCAATCAGGACGTGCACCAGGACGATCAATTTTATTGATAACGACGATAGGCTTCAGGCCTTGCTCAAACGCTTTTTG
This sequence comes from Psychrobacter urativorans, assembly GCF_904846695.1. Lineage (GTDB taxonomy): Bacteria > Pseudomonadota > Gammaproteobacteria > Pseudomonadales > Moraxellaceae > Psychrobacter > Psychrobacter urativorans. The sequence goes on along the minus strand of NZ_CAJHBR010000001.1, from coordinate 407,560 downwards.
AGTTACGAAACGTGTTTGTGGCATCGGGCCATCAACTGCATCAACTACTAACAGTACGCAATCAACCATCGACATAACGCGCTCGACTTCACCACCGAAGTCGGCGTGACCTGGGGTATCTACGATGTTGATACGATACTCAGTGTCATCAGACTTATCTGTCCATCTGATGGCGGTATTCTTAGCCAAAATGGTAATACCACGTTCTTGCTCAATATCACCAGAATCCATTGCACGTTCGGCAATGTTTGCACGGTCACCAAAAGTACCTGACTGATGTAATAGTTTATCGACCAAAGTAGTTTTACCGTGATCAACGTGGGCAATGATTGCAATATTACGCAAGTGTTTGATATCGTTCGCCATATAAAATGCTCGTTTTGTCTTAAAAAAATGTAGTAGCAGTAAACACTGTTGAATAAAATGATAGGATAAATTAACTAGATACTTTATGGTGCCTTTATATACCTACGCAATGAGAGTAAAAGCATATTTTGAGCAGTACTAAGCAGTATCTATACCAATAAATCTATTTTACCACCAGCTATGCTAGTAGACACCTTGTCAATTTACAAAGTGTTTGGGCGGCTAGTATAACATTATTGCATTGTAAATTTATGCAATTACTTGTTTATCTGTGTGTTTTATTATAGATATAAAATTAGCCATAAAAAAAGCCACCTATAAGGCGGCTTTTTTTATGTCATTTAACTTAACTATAAACTGGTTGTTACTCAATAAGCTTAAGCTTAGTTGATTACCATGTCTTTAGTTTGTTCTACAGTCATAGTTTTGTCACCAGTGATGATGGCATAAACACGACGGTTCATAGCACGACCTTCTTCAGTATCGTTTGAAGCGATCGGTTGATCATAACCGTAACCAACTGTTGATACACGGTTTGGTGCGATACCGAACTCGTTAGTCAACATTGATTTAACTGCTACAGCACGGGCTTCAGACAGACGTTGGTTATAACGTGCTGATGGACCAGTTTTAGAAGCATGACCTTCAACGCGTGCGCCAGAGTTTGGATACTCACGCATCTTCTCAGCTACTTTAGCGATTTCTGATTTGTATTGGTTTTTGATAGCTGATTTATCGTTATCAAAGAATACACGAAGTTCCATTTTTAATGTATCTTCGATGTCTACTACTTGTGGGCAACCACGTGCATCAACGACTACATTCATTGGCGTGCCTGGGCACTGATCAACGCTATCATATACGCCATCGCCATCAGAATCGATGTCGTCAACTGGAGTAACCACTACTACAGGTGGAGCTACATAAGTAGGCTCTAACTGTGGTGGAACTGCTACTGTAGGAGCTAAGTGACCACCAAGTACCACTTCTAGACCAGCTAAGGCCATGCCTTCCCACCAGTTATTATCGAAGTTATGTATCGCACGTGCTTCACCACGTAAGCTTAGAGCGTCATTGATGCGATACATAGCACCTAGACCTAAGTTACCAATAGTATCTTTAGAGCTAGTGATTTCATTACCAGCAGCATTTTCTACTTTTATTTTAGATTGACCAGCACCAACTAGAACATATGGTTTAAATGCACTATCAGTATAACCAGTAAACTGCTCAGTACCGATTAAGAAGTTACCAGAAAGCATTTGTTGTTCTGCGTCAAAATTATCATTACCGTCTTGACGTATACCGTCAGTGTTAGATACGCCATATTCTACTTGGAACTGAGTAGATGGAGTAATCTCGATACCTAGGGCCGCACCAGTATATAAGCCATTGTCTTGGTAATAACCATTACCGACGCCATCACCCATTGTTTCGATTTGCTCATCGTCAGCGCCTTCGCTGTAATGATAACCTAATAATAATGGACTAATAGTAACACCAGCGTTAGCCGCTAGTGGAGCAGCTGTTACAGCAAACAGAGCTAGAGCAATTTTATTCAATTTCATGGACTTCCTCCAAAGGATAATTTAAGTAAGGCATTAAACAAGATCGCTTCCTAGATGATCTAAGAATAGACATCTTTCCAAACACATTACTATACGATATATAACGAAACTAATTACGGAGTAGCTTAGCGACAATCAATTCAATTTACAACTTTTTTCGCTACTGGGCTACACATTATTACACTATAGTGTTGTAAGCAGAACACAATAATCGTTTCAAGTTACTGAAAACAAACACCTAAACTACTGTCATTATGCCAATTCTTAAAAAATGACATATGTAGTTACAATATCGATTATTTCTAAGTGCATTCTAATCCAATAAACAAATTTTCTCTATTACAAAAACCAGCCATTCACTAATTGAAACAATTTTTGACATTAGCGTTATATTATGTGTATATTTAGCTAGCTAACAATATTCTTTTAATGGAATATATTCTATCTTGCAAAATATTTGTATCTTAGTTTTTATTATTATTTATTGGTTGTCATTTATCAATATTGATGAATTTGTACCTGAGAACAACATTATAATTATTGTGGTTATTAATGTAGGATCGATCAAGTTAAGATTAATCTTTAATACCATGACTTAATTGAATGGTATAAATGAGTTAAACCAAGTCTTTTATAGGTGACCCCTAGTAATGGTTATGTCACGTAAGGTTTCTATTTACCATCTATACCTATCTACTTCAGGTTGCCATACGCCATTGGCAACTACTCACTCCAGTTGCGTTAAACAGCAGCTTGCTTATTATGAAAAATATAGTAAAAGGGATAGCTTAAATCGATATAAAGGCTTTACCTTAGTAGAATTAATAGTAACCTTAGCCATCATCGCTATAATTGTAACTATAGCGACGCCATTTATGTTAAGACAATTGGCAACGATGGAGGCCAAACGTATTAGGTATGCTTTATCTAACACTTTAAAAGTGGCTAAGGCTGAAAGTCTCATTCGACGAAAGAACCTGATACTGTGTCTTTCTAACAATAATAGCCGCTGTAACCGCAACAGTAATGAGGTTTTGTTATTGTTTATAGATAACAACCGCAATAATCATTTTGATCAAGGCACTGATCAGCTAGTCGAACAACAACACTTGAGCCCTAAGTACGCCACTATACATTTGCGAGTGGGCTCAAGACGCCATTACACTAAGTTTTGGGGTAATAGCGGCAAACCACGCGGACATTTTGGACACATAAAATACTGTCCTACCTCAGTAAATAATAGCGTTAAATATCAAATATCATTTAACCAAGCCGGTATCATCAAATATAAGCCCAATAGCAGTCACCGTACTAACTGTGATTAGAAAAGATTGGGCAGCCTTCTTAAAATCATCAGCGTTTTGCCCATCACTATCAGCAGCAAGCCCCTTTTCTGCATAAGCACCAGTATGTCATTCGATAGCATCGGCTTTACAAGCTACCGCAGCATCAATTTGAGTCTCACTAGGATCAATAAACAAAGATAATTTAATACCTGCCGCCTGTAACTTAGTGATGTAATCAGCTAACCCCTTTACCTGCCCGGCCACATCTAAGCCCCCTTCAGTAGTCAACTCAGCACGTTTTTTAGGAACTAAACACACCCAAAAAGGCTGTACTTCACAGGCAATAGCTAGCATCTCATCGGTAGCTGCCATTTCTAAATTCAGACGAGTAGTGACTTGTTTAGCGATCTCATAAACATCAGCATCTTGGATGTGACGACGGTCTTCACGCAGATGAATAGTAATACCATCGGCGCCAGCTTGCTCAGAGACTAGCATAGCGGCTAATGGACTAGGATAGTCAACCCCACGTGCTTGACGTGAGGTTGCTACGTGGTCAATATTGACTCCTAATAAAGGTGTTTTTCATGCAAGGTTTTCTAAAGACTTATTCATATCAAATCCTTATTAATAGGTATTACCAGCGTTATACTTATTAGAAGAATAGGATAAAATGCTAAGCTTATTGTAATCGGCCCATTATTGATAACGCTGCTGCTGCTGCCATAACAAACGGCTTTGCAACGGCTGATAATCAAGGAGATGATCGATAAGGTGTCGATGCAGCCGCGACCACGAATTAATACTAGACATAGCGATGCCAACTTGCTGCATTGCTAGTATCTCACTGCCTTTAAACATAGCCTGAGAATTATTGTGTTCAATGTTATCAGTGCTGGCTACAATTGGTACTAAGCCGACATCTGGTAAAAAGCGATAAATCGTTTCAGCCTCAATGCTGGCCTGCATATTATCGTGAGTTAAATTTAAGGCAAAGCCTAACTCTTGAAATAAATACTGTTCAAATTGGCGTAAACATAGACGTAGCTCATCTGCGCTCAACGGTTGTTTAAGCGTAGATAAACTATCTTGATAATGGTGCCATAGGACCGCCATTGGATCTTCAATAGGCAATAGCTTTAGTAGGATTTCGTTTAGATATAGTGCGGCATACTGCTGCTGACCACTAACTTTTTGGTAGCTTTTAGGCTGGTATAGCAGCGGATCGACGGCTGTACTGCTCTCGTCTAGCTGAACATTGTCTGTTTCACTGCTACTCATCGTAAGGCTATCAATTTGACTGATGCTAATAAGGCTAAGGTCTATTTGGCTGAAGGTTTTTAGATCACGCTTGCCAGTTGCGAATAACTGTAACAGCTCAAATAGTGGAGCGCCCTTTTTGCCCACTCCATGTATTACCCCGAACTGTTCGGAGAATAAATAGTACAAGGCACGCTTTTCTTGATAAGGACGTTGATGCAATAAATACCCAGTCAACGCTTGATTACGCATGGCCTACTCCCTCAGCTATGGTAATAATAGTTATTAATTATTACCATGCTAATTATCAGTAACCTTATCGCTATAGTTAGTACCCTAGGCTAGTCAAAGCACGTTCATCATCCGACCAGCCACGTTTGACTTTGACCCACAAGGTTAGCATTATTTTTTTGTCGAACAGCTGTTCCATGTCTTTGCGTGAATCCATGCCCACTTGCTTAATACGCTGGCCTTTATCACCAATGATAATGGCTTTTTGTCCACCGCGTTCAACATAGATAGTAGCATCGATAAAAGTACAAGCTTTACGCGGACGACCAGTTTTTGGATCAGTATGCGCAGGTTCATCTTTGAATTCATCAATCTGCACTGTCAAATCGTAAGGTACTTCATCGCCAGCGCTACGCATGATTTTTTCGCGAATTATTTCACTAGCCAAAAAGCGTTCTGAGCGATCCGTTATTTGTTCTGTATCATAAATAGGCTCGGCCACCGGCAGATGCGAAGCGATAACTTCTTGCAAACGAGTAAGGTTCTGATTCTTCAGCGCTGAAACAGGTACGATATCAGCAAAGTCAAAGCTGTCACTAAAAGTTTCAATTAATGGCAGCAATGTGCCTTTATCTTTTAGAGTGTCAGCTTTATTAATAACCAATACTACGGTTAAGTTAGTGTCACCAAGCTTCTGTAGAACTAACAAATCATCATCACGCCACTGATCAGAATCTACGACAAATAGTACTAGATCCACATCAACTAAAGCGGATACTGCGGCTTTATTCATACGCTCATTGATAGCACGTACTTCATTACGATGAATACCTGGGGTATCCACAAATATAGCCTGCATTTCATCATTGGACAAAATGCCGTGAATACGGTGGCGAGTGGTTTGCGGCTTACGCGAGGTGATGGATAGCTTTTGACCTAGCATATGATTCATCAAAGTCGATTTACCAACGTTTGGACGTCCCACAATTGCTACATAGCCAGTTTTAAAGTCACTATTACTAACACCATTGTGATTTTCTGCTTTATTACTAGGGGCAAAAAACGCTTCAATAGCATTATCGTTGTCATCATCGGCATCGCTACTCACAGCCTCTTCGTTGCTGCTAGTAGTATCATTAAGGGCGATGCTTTTTTTGATTTTGCTAACAGAATCATGGTTAACAGTAGGGTTGTCGATGCTCTCATCAGCGTCATCTTTAGCGTTTAATGGCAAGTCAGTACGATTGCTCATAGGTAGTTCCTATAGGGTATTATAGTCAGTTATTCTACTGGTTAACGGCTCAATTAGACACTCAACCAGTAGACTACTATTTATTTAAGAAAGGGGTTTTAAGAGATTGTCTTAAAATAATTTTTTAGCTGTTTTATTGGCTATTGGCTATCACAGCCTATTTAATCAAATAATGGCAGCCATAAGTTACGACGGCTTCTTAACTGAGTTCGGCAGTTTGTGTAATTGATTGATCATCAGTTCAGCTGCTTTTTGCTCAGCTATACGACGACTCTCTCCTGACTCAGTAATATTAGGACAACCTATGATATTGACTTGACAGCGCACTACAAATATCTGATGGGGAGCATTGCCTTGAATTTCTAACAGCTCATACAAAGGTAAATCAAACTGTTTTGATTGCAACCATTCTTGCAGTCGACTTTTGGCGTCTTTGAGCACTTTTTGCTCATTAACATCATTAATCAAATCACCGTACCACCCTAGAACACAATTACGGGTAACCACTAGGTCTTGACTGTCTAAATAAATAGCCCCCAATAATGACTCTACGGCATCAGCTAAGATCGAAGCACGGTTACGGCCACCGCCTTTACGCTCACCAGTACCTAAGATCAGGTGGTTAGACAGGTCCAAGTCTTGGGCAATAATAACTAAGGTTTCTTGACGTACTAAAGTGGCCCGCATACGCGTCAGCCGACCTTCGTTCTGGCTGGGATAACGATGATACAATGCTTCGCCCACAATCATGCCTAATAGAGCATCACCCAAAAACTCCAAACGCTCATAGTTTTTTTTGCTGTCAAAAGAGCGATGAGTCAAAGCCAGCTTAGGTAGACTAGGGTCTTTAAACACATAACCTAACTTACGTGTCAATACGGCTAAACGCTTTATAAAGTCAGCGTTGATAGGGACAGCTTTAGTATCTATACTAGTATTAGTGGCCAAGTTCAGCGCCTGATGCGGTATTAAGTTTGATTTCATGCGTGATTTTTGACTATCCTATTGGTATTACTAATTAGATTACTGACATCGTATAAATGAGTGAAAATGTTTAACCCTTATTCAACTGGAGTAAACTCAATACCGCCTTCAGAACGGCTTACAATATCAATGTTAGCAAAAAATTTATGGGTCTCAACGTATTTTTTATAAACCGCCAATTGGCCGATTTTTTTATTGGTAAAGGTAATTCTGTCTTCCACTTTACTATCAGAATCGCCATTGATAGTAAGCTGCCTGTCAACTCGAGCAATAAACTGCTTGGCTGTTTCATTATTAAGATTAGCTTGCTGTAATTGATCAGTCAAAATTTTTGTAAGCTGATAATCGCCTATTTGTGCCGGTACAATGGCGATAAGAAGCTTACCAGCAACTAAGATAACCAGCGTTAGCAAAATAATACTAGTGACACTAGCACCACGCTGTGAAGCTATACCAGTCAATTTTTGCAACATATCACCCCCTAATGAATTATAAAAAATACTCTCTTTACTATATAAGCCTAGTTAGTGGAGTGCAATTCTTAGGTAATAATTAGCAGGGTGATAATACTTAATCTATAGAACCATTACGTGCAAAGGTAGGCAAGTTAAGACCTGGCGGCTTATGCATCCAGATATAAACGGCTTTACCTGCTAAGTTATCATCTGGAACAAAGCCCCAAAAACGTCCATCGGCACTGCGGTCACGGTTATCACCCATGACGAAATACTGGCCTTCAGGAACTGTAATACGCCATTGAGTCCCTAATGAGCTCACCACTTCTGGTGATTGTTGTTGCAAAAATGGTGCATATTGCGAACTGTTCATGCCCGGTAGATAGCGTACTAAGTGCTGATGCTGACCTTGGGTTTCTTGGAAATACTGTACTTGTTGTTCTTCTTGTTGCCCCATCTCTACCGCTTGGTTTTCAGTCAATACTTGTCCTGGGGCTATGGGTCCTGGATTATATAATTGCGAGGTTAGCTGAGGATCTGCCTCGAAAGCTACTGACTTAGTTTCAACAGGGACATCGTTAATCGACAGTTGACCATCACTATAGCTGACACTGTCGCCCGGCAAGCCAATCAAACGTTTGATATAGTAAATGCTTGGGTTTTCCGGATAACGAAACACCACCACATCACCGTGTTCAGGGCTGCCTGTATCTAATACTTTGTTATAAGTTAACGGTAAACGCACACCATAAGCATATTTATTGACGGCAATAAAGTCACCAGTATATAAGGTGGGCACCATCGAAGACGATGGAATATTGAACGGCTCAATTAAAAACGAGCGCACAATTAATACCACTGCCAACACTGGGAAAAAGTCGTAGGCCCAGCGTACAGGCCAGCTTTCTTTGCCACGGCCCTGAGTTTTACGCTGCTTAAATACTAGCTTGTCTAATAACCAAAGCAGCCCTAAGCCCAAAGTTAATGGCACTAAAACTAAATTAAAATCAAAATCCATACTTAACTGCCTATTAGCGAGCTGCTTATTTTTTAAGTGATAACTACCGATAACGGTGCGCTATTTAGTTTACTGGCAACTTAATCTACCTGCAAGACTGCTAAGAAGGCTTCTTGCGGAATCTCCACATTACCCACTTGCTTCATGCGTTTTTTACCCGCTTTTTGCTTAGATAATAGCTTTTTCTTACGCGATACATCACCGCCATAACATTTAGCCAAGACATCTTTACGCATGGCCTTCACCGTGCTACGGCCAATAATTTGGCTACCAATAGCGGCTTGAATAGCCACATCAAACATTTGACGCGGGATAAGCTCTTTCATCTTACCAACTAAAGCATTACCACGATAACGCGACTGAGTTTCATGGACAATCATCGCTAGAGCATCCACTTTGTCACCGTTGATTAATACATCAACTTTGACCAACTTATCAACTTGATAGCGCTCAAAATTATAATCGAGTGAAGCAAAACCTCGAGAGACCGACTTTAGGCGATCAAAGAAGTCCATCACCACCTCACCCATTGGGATATCAAATATAAGCTGTACTTGTCGACCCATAAAGCGCATATCTACTTGTACACCGCGACGATCAATACACAAAGTCATGACGTTACCCAAATACTCTTGCGGCACTAAAATCTGACAACGGGCAATCGGTTCACGGAATTCTTCGATATTATTTGGTTCAGGCAAATGCGAAGGATTATCAACGTAGATAATACTGCCGTCTTTTTTTACTATTTCATAAATAACAGAAGGCGCAGTAGTGATCAAATCCAAGTCGTATTCACGCTCTAAGCGCTCTTGGATAATCTCCATATGCAGCATACCTAAGAAGCCACAGCGGAAACCAAAGCCAAGCGCATCAGAAGTATCTGGCTCAAAAAACAACGAAGCATCATTGATCTGTAGCTTCTGCAAAGCTTCACGGAATTTTTCAAAATCAGTGGATTCGACTGGGAACATACCAGCATAAACTTGCGGAGTAATTTGCTTAAAACCAGGAATACGTTCAACATCAGGAGTTTTGGCGTGAGTAATAGTATCGCCGACTGGAGCACCAGCGATATCTTTAATACCAGCAATGATAAAACCAACTTCGCCAGCTTCTAGAATACCAGTATCTAGTGGTTTTGGAGTAAAGACCCCGATTGAGCCTACTAGATGCGCTTCTTGGGTTGACTTAATATAAAGCTTATCGCCTTTTTTGATAGTGCCTTCGCGCACACGCACTAGTGATACCACACCCAGATAGTTATCAAACCATGAGTCGATGATTAGTGCTTGTAATGGCGCCTCACGATCACCAGTTGGCGCAGGGATAAACGCTACTAACGCCTCCAACAGCTTATCAACACCCAAGCCCGACTTAGCGGACACTCTTGGAGCATCAACAGCATCAATACCTATAATGTCTTCAATCTCTTGAATCACACGCTCAGGCTCAACTTGTGGTAAGTCTATCTTGTTAAGGACCGCCATGACTTCTAGGCCTTGATCCACGGCAGTATAGCAGTTGGCGACCGACTGGGCTTCTACCCCTTGCGCGGCATCCACTACCAAGAGCGCACCTTCACAAGCGGCTAATGAGCGCGAAACTTCATAAGAAAAATCGACGTGACCTGGCGTATCAATAAAATTGAGCTGATAACGCTCGCCATTAGGATGATCATAAAACAGCGTTACGGATTGCGCTTTGATAGTGATACCGCGCTCGCGCTCAATATCCATGGAGTCAAGCACTTGTGCCTGCATCTCACGATCTTGTAGCGCACCGCACATCTGAATAAAACGATCGGCAAGGGTCGATTTGCCATGATCAATGTGGGCAATAATAGAGAAATTACGAATATTGGCTAATGCAGTCACAAAGCGCCTACTAAATAAAGGGAGGTGGGATAATACTAATATATAATCTAAAAAATTTGCGACTACTACTAATTTGAGAAGCTACCATTAATACGGTCGGTCATCAAAAGTAAAGTCAGTCATCAAATCATTATAAAATAGCGGTAACGCTGCTCGCTACGATTCTCAAACAGCTGACAGATATCTACAGGTATTCTAGCAGTTTTCTGCTGTAAAGTAAGACGATTTTGTCAGCAAGTATTTGCATACTTACCTTAACCCAAGCTGCAAACTTAGTTAATAAATCAAAAACATTTGGCTTATCTTTATATTAAGGCCAGTTAATTCATTACTAAGCGGCAGTACGAGTAATTTGCAACAAGTATTAGCACTGCTGATTCTTATGCTTAAATCGTTAAGCTAAGAATTTTAGGCAAAAAAAAACCAATCGCTAAGGATTGGCATTTTAAATTTGAGCAACTAAATTTTTAACAACTAACAATAAATGGTGGCGATGAAGAGACTTGAACTCTTGACCTCACGATTATGAGTCATGCGCTCTAACCAGCTGAGCTACATCGCCATTTAAGGCTCGGTATTATGCCGATATGGATGACTGACGTCAACCCTTAAGCGGCATTTTTTTCAAAAAAATTTAATTTAATTGAAAATACAGCCTGTTTGCAACAAACAAGTCTCTAAAAACTAAAGACCTTACTACTTAAAAACTATATAAAGTTGGTAAACCGATAAGCCGGGTTCTGTCGTGGACAATCATTCCTCTAGGCGTATCATCGCTAATACGCTCAAGCAACCTACCCGCATCGAACGCGGGCCGCGCCATGCCGATGCCTATTTGGTCTTGCTACGCGTGGAGTTTACCTTGCCGTGAACTGTTGCCAGCCACGCGGTGCGCTCTTACCGCACCCTTTCACCCTTACCGAATCGCCCGAAAGCAATAAGGCGGTCTCCTCTCTGCTGCACTTGTCGTCAGGTTACCCTGCCCAGCCGTTAGCTGGCACGCTGCCCTATGTAGCCCGGACTTTCCTCCCCCGCATGTCTGTTACCAGTGTGCAGCGGCGATTGCCTAGTCTACCAAGCGCGCTAGTATAGCAAAATTAATCCTAATATCGGAAAGTTTTTTAGCTTATTTTAACAGGCTATCAAAACCATGGATTTGACTGACATAAAACCCTTCACTCCAACCAAATCTTAAAACAAAAGATTTAAAAAATCTTCTACAGCAAAAAATTGTTAGGCAACATAAAGTCTAAGTTGCTCGATTGAGTTGTTTGTTGCATAGCTAATGATAACCAATGCGCTGTTGGATAATGCTCAGCTAAATAGTTTTGCAAAAAATCAATCGTACTAGCTGCTATCTGTGCATCTGTCTGAGCAGCATTGTCATGAATATGGTTATAAACCACACTATGAATCGTTAAGCCACGCGATTTTATCGCCTCCAAGCTAAGTAAAGTGTGATTGATACTGCCTAAGCGCCCAGAAGTGACTAAGACAATGGGATAGTTCTGACTAGCAATATAATCTAAGGTTAGTAAGTCTTCTGTTATTGGCACCAGCAAGCCGCCCGCCCCTTCTAATAGCACCACTTGGTAATCGGCTTGCAAGCTTTGGGTGGCGTCAGTAATCCTCTTAGGATCGAGCGTTTGGCCAGCCAGCTTAGCGGATAAATGCGGTGAAGCAGGTTTTTGATAGCGATGAGGGCAAGTAGTGTAGTCTAAATCACAGGGCTGTAGCGCCATACCCATTAATTGACGATGAGTAATAATATCATCAGCAATACCTACCTCATTACTATCTGCATCTATCGCTACGCCAGTCTGTACTAGCTTTTGGGTAATAACATTTTTGCCTTGCTGCATAAGCGCTTTAGCAATGATGCCAGTAGCATAAGTTTTGCCAATATCAGTATCGATACCAGAGATGAATAGCACGCTCATAGTGAACCTTTTTCAGTCAAGGACAGCTCTTTTCCCGCTAAAGCTTGAGCAGTTTGGGTCAAATAACTACTGACAACTTTTAATAAGGCTTGGCATAGTAGGGCAAGCTCATCATTAGTAATAATATAAGGCGGCATGATATAGACTAATTTACCAAAGGGTCTGACCCAAATACCGTTAGCGATCAACAAAGACTGAAACACTGGCATATCGACTGCATCTTCTAGCTCAATTACAGCGACTGCCCCTAAACAGCGTACCTCAGCAACACCTGATAAAGTCGCCGCTGGGGCAAGCTGTTGCTGCATAATGGCTTGCATATTTGCAGTTTTTGACTCTATATCATAAGACATAATCAGGTCAATAGAGGCACAGGCGAGCGCACAAGCCAGCGGATTGCCCATAAAAGTAGGGCCATGCATTAGGGCTGGATAGTCACTTTGGCTGATAGTGTCCGCAATGTGACGCGTGCACAAGGTCGCAGCAAAAGTCATATAACCGCCGGTCAGCGCCTTACCGACCGTCATAATATCGGGGCTGATATTAGCATGCTCACAGGCGAATAATTTACCACTGCGGCCAAAGCCGGTCGCAATTTCATCAGCAATCAGCACCACATCATGCTCATCGCATAGCTTACGCAACAGTTGCAAATAATCAGGGCTATAAAAGCGCATACCGCCTGCGCCTTGGATAATTGGCTCAATAATAAAGCCTGCTAGCTGCTCTGCGTACTTAACAAAAAATGCCGTTAATGCGCTACGCTCATCTTCTGTCAAAAGGCGATCAAAACCTAATGGTGGTGCAGGTACGAAATGCTGCATCGGCAATTGATTGCCATATAAGCTGTGCATGCCAGCTACCGGGTCACAGATGCTCATGGCATGCCAAGTATCGCCATAATAGCCAGAATGGGTAGAGGCAAACTGCTGCTTAGTCAGACGCCTGCCAGCAATTTGATATTGCAGGGCCATCTTCAGCGCTACTTCTACAGCGATGCTGCCACTGTCAGTATAAAATATCGCATCGAGTGCAGTGGGCACAATAGCCAGTAGTTTTTTGCCTAGATCTATCGCGGGTTGATGGGTCAAGCCCCCGAACATCACATGGGCCATTTTGCCCAATTGTTCAATAACAGCAGCATTCAGCTTTGGATGATTATAACCATGAACGCTCGCCCACCATGACGACATGCCATCAATCAAGCGCGTGCCATCTTGAGTAACAATGTAAATACCATCAGCATGATCAATAACTATGTTGGGATAGCTCGGTGGCAAGCTGGCATACGGATGCCAGAGATGTTGCTGATCAAAATCATTAGTTGGTTGATCACTAGTCGGCAGATAGTTATCAGCTGTCATTATTCTGTCCCTGAGATATTGGTTTTATACTAAGTCCAACAACCTAACTAAGCTTACCGTCTCAATGAGCACAATGAGTTAGTGCTGGCGTGCCCTTTGCTAGTTAGCTTAGATTTTTGCCAGTCTTATTATCATGGCTAGCGGATTAGAGGTAGTAGTTGCCAGTGATGGTTAGTACTTGCATTTAGCAGGAGCGTTTTACTAGGACTTATTTGCCAGTGATACGCTTATATTTGGACATTAGATCGCTTTGAGTCTCCACATAGTCGGGATCATGAGGAATACAGTCGATAGGACAAATAACTACGCATTGTGGCTCATCAAAATGCCCGACACATTCAGTACAGAGATCAGGGTCAATAACATAGATATCGTCGCCCTCAGAGATAGCATCATTCGGACAAGCAGGCTCGCAAACATCACAATTGATGCATTCATCAGTGATTAATAGCGCCATGCGCTGCTCCTTAGGTTTAGACTATTTGGACTAACAATCATTAGGACTCGAACTTTTAAAGTTTTAACTTTTTTGCAAAAGCTTCAGCAACACAGCTAGGTACAAACTTACTCACATCACCGCCCAGTTTGGCGATCTCGCGGATCATCGTCGATGAGATGAAGGAATAATTCTGTGAGGGCGTCAAAAATACCGCTTCAAAATTCTCATCTAACTCACGGTTCATATTGGCTAGCTGAAACTCATATTCAAAATCTGACATCGCTCGCAGGCCACGCAGCACTGCAGTAGCATTTTTTTCACGCATAAAATCGACAAGCAAACCTTCAAAGCCTATGACTGACACTTGTGGTAAGTCAGCAAATACGGTCTCTACTAACTCTACGCGCTCTTCAAAATTGAATAAAGGCTTTTTATGGTGTCCTGAGGCTACCGCAATAATGACCTGATCAAACAACTTGACCGCTCGGGTTACTAAGTCCACATGACCATTAGTAATAGGGTCAAAAGTGCCTGGGTATAGAATTCTAGTATGCAAACGTGAAGCGGTAGCAGGGAGACTCATAATGGGGCTACTCTAATCATTAATAATACTGCGTATGCTAGCAAATTTTAGCTCAAGTTAACACTTATCTGTCAGCAAAAAGAGTCCCTATTAGCTTTTAGGGAGATATCACGATCACTAGGGGCCACTTCAGCTGACTTTATGAGTAGTTGTCGCAACGCAGTCACTACATTTGTTATAGCAGCTGAGCTACATTTGCGCTTAATGCTTTGCTACAATAGCGGCTCGACTCATCAGCACTTATTAGCAACTAGCGGCAATATTAATAGTCAAAATTATATACACAGCTTGCTTATACGATGAGGAATTATAGAGGAGGATCCTATGTCAAAAAAATCAAGAAAACCTGAGAACCAAATTTGTGCCAACAAAAAAGCGCGGCATGAGTATTTTATTGAAGAAACCTTTGAGGCAGGACTAGTGTTACAAGGGTGGGAAGTAAAAGCCATTCGCGCCGGTAAAATGACAATTACCGAAGCTTATGTCATCTTCCGTAATGGAGAAGCTTTTCTTTTTGGCTCGCATATTCAACCGCTGCTAAGTAGCTCGACTCATGTTAGCCCTGATGGTATTCGTACTCGTAAGTTGCTGCTTAATCGCCGAGAGATTGAGAAGCTGTTTGGTGCGGTCAATCAAAAGGGTTATTCCTGCGTGCCCTTATCTTGCTACTGGAAAAACTCCTTAGTCAAATGTCAGATTGGGTTAGCATTAGGTAAAAAACAACATGATAAACGCAAGACCTTAAAAGATCGCGACTGGGAACGTGACAAACAGCGTGGCTTTAAACAGCATTTAGACTAAGTGTTTTGATAAAAAACACAGCTAATATGCAGAAAAAAAGACGACTTAGTAATCACTGAGTCGTCCTTTTTTTTGGCTTAAATCTTCACATTTATAGCCTGACTAATAGGCTGTCATTAATACGTTTTAACTAATATTATTCAATAAATAGCCGCTAAACCTAGACCGCTTGCGAGACTGTAGGCTGTTGCTGCGGTTTACGGGCGCGGCGCAGTTGGCGAATACCGTGAATAATCAAAAACCCAATACCTAACCAGATCAAACCATAGCTATATATCATCGCAGATTCAAATGGATTTCCCAGTACAGTTATCGCCAAGATAAATAACAATGCCGGCTCCAAATAACTCATCATGCCATAGACGTTTACTGGCAACATTTGACTGGCATCGACGTTAGTTTTCATTGCTAAGACGCTCAAAACACCAAGGCCTGCCAGCATAGCTATAAAGAACCAAGATCCAGATACTAGGCCTAAACTACTTGGTTCAAAGAACACCAAATAACCGAGTGCAAAGGGTACAAAGATAGTCAAATCAATCAGTAGGCCGGTTACCGCCCCAATGCCTTGCAAGCGACGCAGAATATAATACATAGGATAAGTACCACATACCCACAGAGTTGCCCAAGAGACGCTTTGCGTACGTATAATTTCACTACCTACACCTAAAGCGGCAAAAGCAACGGCTAACCACTGCAAGCGGCTTAATTTCTCACCGAATAGCACACAACCGAACACCACCATCATTAACGGAAATAAGAAATACCCCATAGCGGTTTGTACGCCTTGGCCGTTCACTGGTGCCCACATAAACAACCAAAACTGACTCAAAAATATCGGTGTTGGTAACAGTAACCATGCCCACTGCTTAACTGAGCCTAAGCTCCTCAATTTAGCAATATGAGTACTCAAACCCCCACTAATCACTAAGTAACCTATCAGCGCCGCCCACATCGCCAGCATACGCCAGATAAAAACTTGTGTCCCTGATAGCGGTGCCAAAAAGATACTGTAAGCATAGAGTACTCCGAATAGCAGATTGGACAATACCGCTAGCGCTACGCCCATCATTAAAGTGCGCTGCTGTGCACTACCCGTGGTCCACATCGCTGGCATCGGTAAGCGTGACAGCGTTGAGGCTACAGTGTTAGCTAAGGTTGAAGTAAACATAAGGCACCTTGAGTGGCATTAGCAGTTAAAAACTACTTCATGATCGCTATTACTATTATTTTTGAGCGAGAAGTAGGGTTGATAAGGAGTAGTTTATAGCTAGCCTGTGAAAAAATATTTCTATATTGGATTAAATATGAACATATTTATCTTAATATCGATTAAAATATCAATAAATTCTTACTTTATAACTTATAGTGATAATAGTTCTATAATTAAGCCAAATATGTTCGTAGTTTGATTCGTTTAATCCCATTCATTATTCATTATTTATACTCTTAGAGATCAGCCTTATGCTCCAGCCATTAGACAATACTGATAAAGCCATTTTGAATTTGCTGCAAGATGACGCCACCCTACCGTTAAAAACCGTTGCAGAACACGTCAATGTTTCTATCGCTACTGCGCAACGTCGGGTGCAAGCTCTAATAGATAACGGGGTGATTACTAAGCAAGTGGCTATCGTCGACCCTAATAAAGTTGGCTATAGCTTGACGGCCGTAGTGATGGTAGAAATGGAGCGCTCCAATAACTCTATGCAGCATCGATTCGAGCGCTTAATGAACGCCCAAGCGCAAGTGATGAGCTGTTATGAAGTATCTGGCGATGCTGACTTTATGCTTATGGTCAGTGCGAAGAATATGAGCGACTATCATCAATTTACCCGCAGTCTACTCACTTACGAAAACAATGTACGCAATTTTAAAAGTCAGTTTGTGATGAACTTTACCAAGAGTGGTACGAAGATTTATTTAGATTAATAACCATTGTTAATAACTGCTGACAGCTACTAGGTGATGGATAATATTAGGATTTTTTGACTGCCCATAAATGAAGAAAATAAGGAGTGGCAAAAATTAAGGTTAGCAGTGCATAAGGCGATAAAATGAGTAAATACGACTCCACATCAATACCGCCTAGCCGCAGATTGATTATGTATTCAAAAGTGATTAACGCCATGCCCGCTATCGGAAACAAAAGTGCAACTACTAGATGCTTGATAGTGAATGATTTACTTTTATATAAGCCATTTCTTTGAAAACTGATTGTCGCTATCAAATGAATAACTGTGACTAACGGCATAAAAAAAACCAATAAAATCATGGCAAGCATATTACTCCCCTTAATCTGATGCACAGAAGTCGCTACATCATTTATTCTAAAACCATAGGCTGAATGGTTTTATTTTTATAATAGTGTTTTTTATAGGAGCATTTTTTATGACATAAAGCAATCAAAACACCCGCGTTTTATTCACAGACTGTAATTGGATTACTCCACGCTATCAACAACTTATCATAAATCATAACGCTCAATAAGTCGCATCATGAATACAATTCATGTTAAAATGAGCGCCTTTAAATTAGCATTAATAAATAGGTCTGCCCATGTCTGCCGATACCATCGCCCGCACCGCCTTTAAACAAGGCACTAAGCCCCTTTACGACTATGATAAACATTGGGCGAGCTGCTATGAGCCTGCGCCCTTTTTGCCGATGAATCGTGCTGAAATGGATGCTCTGGGATGGGATGCATGCGACGTGATTATCATATCCGGCGATGCTTATGTTGACCACCCTAGCTTTGGCATGGCGATTATTGGCCGTTTATTAGAGGCGCAAGGCTTCCGAGTCGGTATCATTGCTCAGCCAGATTGGAAGAGCAAAGATGCCTTTATGGAACTCGGCAAGCCAGTCTACGCTTATGGTGTGACGGCGGGCAACATGGATAGTATGATCAATCGCTACACTGCTGATCGTAAGATTCGTAGTGATGATGCTTACTCACCAGGTAATGTCGCTGACAAACGTCCTGACCGTGCTGCTATCGTTTATAGCCAGCGCTGCCGTGAAGCCTATCCAGATGTGCCTATTATCTTAGGAGGTATCGAAGGTAGCTTGCGCCGTATCGCTCATTATGACTACTGGTCAGACAAAGTGCGCCGTAGTATCTTGCTAGATGCCCGTGCCGACGTCTTATTGTATGGTAACGCTGAACGCGCTATTGTCGACGTGGTGCATGGCCTGTCAAAAGGCTATACCCTTGAGCAAATGAGTAAGCTACGTGGCACTTGCTACTTATTGACCCCTAGTCGCCGTCACTGGCAAGCCGATATGATCGAAGTGATCAGTAACGATGTTGATACTGTCGGTCGCGTTGATCCGATTATCAACCCTTATGTCATGACTGAAGACTTAGACCAGTGCTCAATTGAACAGAATAAGCCTAGCGACTCTCCTGTGGGACAATCCATGTCCGCTCAGTATCAGGGATTTGTGTCTGAACCTGTCACTAATAAAGTGCTTAACGCTGATCAAGTTGATGAAGAGACGCAAGTAGTACAAATGCGTGGTTTCGATAAACCACAAACCGCGCGCAAACATAAAATTAAAATGCCAGCTCGTGAGCAAACGGTTATTCGTCTCCCTGATTATGAGCATGTGAAGTCAGATCCAGTACTTTATGCTCACGCTAACCGTATCTTGCATTTGGAAACCAATCCGGGTAATGCTCGCGCTTTAGTGCAACGCCACAGTAGTGGTGCTGGTAACTCCCATACGTCAATCGATGTCTGGCTTAACCCGCCGCCGATTCCGCTATCGACCGAAGAGATGGATTATGTGTTTGACTTGCCTTATGCACGTCTGCCGCATCCAAGTTATGGCAATGCACGCATCCCCGCTTATGACATGATCAAATTCTCAGTCAACATCATGCGTGGCTGTTTTGGCGGTTGCACTTTTTGTTCTATTACTGAGCACGAAGGTCGTATTATTCAGAACCGTTCTGAAGAGTCTATCCTACGTGAAGTGGAAGCTATTCGTGATACAGCGCCTAACTTTACAGGGGTTATCTCTGATTTAGGCGGCCCAACAGCGAATATGTATCGTCTAAGCTGTAAAGATGAGACTATCGAGAAGAACTGTCGTAAGCCTTCTTGTGTCTATCCTGATGTCTGCGAAAACCTAATCACTGACCATAGTAATCTGACTAAACTCTATCGCAAAGCTCGTGATATTAAAGGGGTGAAAAAGATTCTTATCGCCTCGGGTTTACGTTATGACTTAGCGGTAAAAGACCCTGAATACGTCAAAGAGCTAGTGACTCACCATGTCGGTGGTTACCTGAAAATCGCTCCTGAACATTCAGAAGAAGCAGTGCTATCGAAGATGATGAAGCCTGGCATGGGCTCATACGATAAATTTAAAGCGATGTTTGAGCAGTTTAGCGCCGAGGCTGGTAAAGAGCAGTACCTTATCCCTTATTTCATCGCCGCACATCCAGGTACTAAAGATGAAGACATGATGAACTTGGCGCTATGGCTTAAGAGCTACGGCTATCGTGCTGACCAAGTGCAAGCTTTTTATCCTAGTCCGATGGCGACAGCAACGACGATGTATCATACCCATAAAGACCCGCTACGTAAGATCAGTCGTGATGAAGGGGATATGGATATCGTCAAGTCTGGCAAGCAGCGTAAACTGCATAAAGCCTTCCTACGTTATCATGATCCTAAGAACTGGGTACTATTACGTAAAGCGCTACAAGATATGGGTCGTAGCGATTTGATTGGTAAGAATAGAGGCTGCTTAATACCGCCATTCAACGCCAGCTTAGAAGGCCGCGATGCCGCACAAGACAGCTATCAATCAGCGCGTAAGAAGAACAGTCGTGTAGGTAATGATTCTGTTAAACGCCGTGGCAATAATAATGCTACTGGTACAGATACTAATGACTCAGCAAACAATAACGCTGCGGTTAAAAACGTCAAAAAGCGTGTGAGTAAGGGTAACTTCCAGACGCAGCATACTGGTTTACCACCACGTAAGACAAAATAAGGTGGTTAGTTGATATAGCTACCTAGTTAGATCATTTAACGGTATAAAAAACGCATAATATCTTACCAGTGTTATGTGTTTTTTATTGCCATTTATTAGCTTAACTGAATAATTACATTAGTCAGCATTTGAGTAACCAAGCTAACAACTCGGAACAATTTCTAACATTTAGTCGGGTTAGTTTTAGTTATTATGGCTGCGATGCATTTAACGCATTAATGCTACAAGACTTAGATTCAAATGACCATACTTTCGGAGAAACGCATGAATACTTTAATTAAATTGGCTACTGCCGTACCAGCTATCGCTCTATTGGGTGCTTGTTCGACTATGACCCCTGCTCCTAGCACCCCAACAACAGTACCATCTGAAAGTGTTACTACTCTCGCTTATGACCGCATGGCTCCAGCCCGTTATACTTGTACTGATAACAGTCAAGTAATGGCCAAACAATCTATCAATAAACAGCAAGTTATGGTCACTGCAACTTTACCAAAAGTTGGTTGGTCACAACAGCCAATCCTATTAAACGGTGATGTTCAAGGCAATACTGCAAGCTACGTTAATGAATCAAATCCAGAAGTGATCTATGCGTGGCACATGCAGGATGATAAAGGTATTTTGGCCATGAAATGGGCAGATGGTAAAGAATATCAAGTAAATTGTAAAATCTAAGTTAGCATTTATAATACTATCAGTGAGTGATAGTAGATAGATAAAACAGTCATCTAACGGTGGCTGTTTTTTTATGGCTATCTGAATAATTAAAGGGTGTAATGGCTATCAAATTAGCCTTAGTCAGCATTAATTATGCGACAATAATGGCAACTGTAATATTATTAAAAGGATCAATCGATGGCCAAGCGTTTAGCAACTATGATGATAATAACAATAGCCAGTACTGCAACGCTATTAGGCTGTGATAAGCGCTCTGAAACTACCGAGACTGTCCCCGATACCAAAGCGGTAGCTACCGAACAAGCAGCCTCTAGCACAGCAGATATCAATACGCCGGCGACTGCCGTTGACTGGTCGAAGGTAGCGACTAAAGAAAAACCTGCTGATCTTGCTAGCTATAAATTCCCTTTTGCCTTGGATAGTCAAAACGTTCAAAATTACGCTGATTATTTCAAAGTAGATAAACCCACTGCTCAGTATAATCTCACTGTAGGCATGGCTAGTAATGAGGCCTTATCTAAGGTGCTTGATCAATTGGATACTAGCTATACTTCTCATGAAGTCACTGATGGCGAGAAAACTAAACTAGTCATTCATACTACTGCTGATATCGATGCCAGTAGCTACGATTATGTGTTTGAAGAAGACTTCGCTAAAGGGCTGGTATTGCCTATTGAGATTAAGCCTGATGGTATCAAAATTGAGAGTGATCCGCATGCAGGGTCTTAGGATTTAAAAAATACGATAACTTGTCGCTCACTTCTTACAGAATTTGATAGACAAAAACATTTAAGGTATATATATTAACCCCTATACAGCTTGTCTATCAGATTAGATAGAATGTGAGAGTCAAAATATTTCGTTATAACTATATTTATAGCAAGTGATGTAGACGCTCACATTGATAAAGTTTTGAAACTTAAACAACCAAACAATCTATTACTTAAATTGGCCACTATTATGCCTTTAGATTTGACTGACGCTGTTACCTATCATTATGACAAGTTTCCGCCTACAAACCTTAATTATGGCGAGTTTGTCAATGAACTAATCAAAGCTACTGATGCTATTGCCCGCTATGATCAAATGCTCAAGAACATGCATAATAGTGAAATACTGCTGGCACCCCTACGGAATCAAGAAGCGGTTATCTCTTCTAGAATGGAGGGAACCGTTAGTACAATGGATGAGATTTTAAAGTTTGAAGCAGACTATGAGAATGATAGCACTATCACCTCTAGCGTAAGGTCTGAAGTTGTAGAGACTATTCTTTATCAAAGAGCTTTGAAAGCTGCACAAGAAGCGCTGATAGATGGCTATCCTATGTCCCAATCTATGCTTAAAACTATTCATCAACGTCTATTGTCTTTTGGACGTGGCGCAACTAAATCTCCAGGCGAGTTTAAAACTGAGCAGAACTATTTAGCGGATCGTTATAAGCGAACCATATTATTTGTGCCGATTACGCCTGAGAGATTAACCGACGGTCTGGAAAACCTTTTTGAATATATAGAATCTAGTCAGGACCCTTCTTTAATAAAGGCTGCGCTTACTCATGTAGAGTTTGAAGCTTTACATCCTTTTAAAGACGGCAATGGACGCATAGGTCGTATGCTAATTACTTTAATGTTATGGCAAGCGGGTACTATTTCTGCTCCGTATTTTTATATCAGTGGTTACTTTGAAGAGAACAAAAACAGATACATAGATATGATGAGGGAAGTCTCACAATATAATAACTGGGATAATTGGTGTGCTTTCTTCCTAGAAGCCGTGGAGAAGCAATCGATTAGAAATCTGAAAATCGCTGAAGATATTCAGGCTTTGTATGAAGATATGAAACAACGTTTCGCTGATATATTATCCTCAAAATGGAGTGTTATTGCTCTAGACTTTGTGTTTACTAACCCTGTATTTCGTAACAATAAGTTTACTAACCAGAGCGGTATTCCTGCGGCAACCGCTTCAAGGTTTACGAGACTCTTATTGGATGAAGGCATTATCAGTCAAATTGAAGAATCCTCTGGTAGACGACCTGCACTTTACTCGTTTGAGCCATTAATGGAGTTGGTGAGGGTTTGAAGTTATTTATTGAGATTTGAAGAGGAACCTGCTGATCTTGCTAGCTATAAATTCCCTTTTGCCCTGGATAGCCAAAACGTTCAAAATTACGCTGATTATTTCAAAGTAGATAAACCCACTGCTCAGTATAATCTCACTGTAGGCATGGCTAGTAATGAGGCCTTATCTAAGGTGCTTGATCAATTGGATACTAGCTATACTTCTCATGAAGTCACTGATGGCAAAGATGCTAAGCTAGTCGTCCATACCACTGCTGATATCGCTGCCAGTCGCTATGATTATGTCTTTGAAGAAGAGTTTGCTAAAGGACTGATATTACCGATTGAGATTGTGCCTGATGGGGTGAAGAGTGAGGTTGATCCTCATGTGGGGAGTTAGGGTGAAAGACTAGTCTATAAAATAGAAACCTTAATCTAGTTATGTAAATTGTAGGGTGCGCCCCGCGCACCAATGATATTTGAAAAACTTTGCACATTGACAGCATTTAAAAATATTTCTATAAGGGAAATTTGAAATGCCGCAATATATCCGCTCATACACAGAGGGCGCTGCCTATTTTTTTACATTGGTATCTTATAATCGAAGACAAATACTCTGCAACGAGGACTTTTTACAAGCTCTTAGAAATAGTATAAAACTCATTCAACAACAATATCCTTTTGAAATTATTGCATGGGTACAATTGCCTGATCATTTGCATTGCATTTGGCAGATGCCTGAAAACGATGCAGGTTATAGTATGCGTTGGTCACAGATAAAACGACTAACGACACAAGCTTGTCCGCAGTATCATTTGCCAACACATGAGTTGAGCCATTCAAAGGTTAGTAGGAATGAGAGAGGAATATGGCAGCGTCGATTCTTTGAGCATCAGATTAAAAATGAAGCAGATTTTCTAAAATATATGGATTACATACACTATAACCCTTTTAAACATGGATTGGTTAAAAGAGCAATAGATTGGCCGTATTCAAGCTTTCACCGTTATTTGAAAGTTGGTAATTATTCGGCAGATTGGGGTGAGAATTTGATTGATTTTTCAGAGAGTTTTTCGGATAGGTTAGAGTAATATTTAATGGTGCGCGGGGCGCACCCTACTCAGCTATCAATATCAACCTTAAAATTGAGTAAAAATATGGAAACGAAAACTAAGAGAATGGTTCTTATATCTAAATTTGACGAGAACTCATTAGAGCTTGTAGATATGAGATTTCTTCCTCCAAAAATACTGGTGCCAAATGACATTAAAGACTACAAATTTCTTTCTAGAGGTATTGAAGAAGTAGATATCAAAAACAATAAGGTAAGGTTCATTACTCCAAGTATGGTTGCTTTACAAATCAATATTGCAAACGAAGCTTTGATAGAAATTAAAGCATTAAATAGTAAAATTCAGAACTTACATTCTAAACAGAAGCTTGATGACGGATCTATAAATAACTTATTGATAGAACATACATTAGAAGTTTACAACTTTATCGAACATGCCCAAAAAGCTATTATATTTAGCTTCACAGCTTTAGAAACATTTATTAACCTATCAATACCTAACGATTTCATATGGAGCAAAACAACTCCAAGAAAAACAGAGGTTTATAATAAAGAACAAATTGAAAGGTACATATCCTGGAAAGAAAAGATAAATCTAATAGTAACAGATATATATCAGGTGCCACAGATTAAACAGATGAGTTTTTGGTCTGATTTAATTGAGCTGTTAGATATTAGAAACAGACTAATTCATATTAAAAGTTCGGATGATACAGAAGTATTGACTGACCTTTTGAACAAAAATATTTTTAAAATCTGTTTCTCAAGTCAAGAATACATAAACTATATTTCTGAGAATATGGTAGAAAACGATAATTTAAAAGCTATTGATATTGAAAAATTTCCAATTATTTCTAGTAAGAATAGGATTGCTTTGATTCAAGAAAATGTAGATAAGCTATCACCAGTTTATATTCCTGAAGAGTATAAAAATAGCTATTTGTAGATTACGCTCAGCACACTAATATATAAGTGTTAAACAGTAAATCAAATCTACTTCTTTAAACAAATTATTTCACATTTAATTATTTATCAAATAATCCTTTTAAATTTCAAAACCCGACTCTCAAACGGTGCGCGAGGCGCACCCTACATTAAAAGCTGTGAATCAAGCTGACTTCAAGATATATCACTCATCTAATATCGCCAAAAACTCATCCTCACCAACCACCTTAACTCCTAACTTCTCCGCTTTGGCCATCTTCGAACCCGCCTTTTCTCCAGCCAGCAGCGCCGTAGTTTTTGCCGAAATACTACCCGATACTTTTGCGCCTAGCGCTTGTAGCTTAGCCTTCGCCTCATCACGAGCCATGCTTGCCAGTGCCCCAGTGATTACCCACGTCTGACCATCAAGCGGTAAATCGCTAGATGCTTTGTGTTCCACTTTATCCCAATATATACCAGCTGCCAGCAAGGCATTAATGACCTCGATATTATGCGGGGCACGGAAGAATTTATACGCCAGCTCAGCAGTTATAGTACCAACATCAGGGGTTTGGATAAGGGTCTCGATATCAGCAGCCATCAAGCTATCAAGATCGCCAAATTGCTGGGCAAAGCTCTGGGCAGTGCCTTCACCTACCCCACGAATACCGAGCGCATAGATAAAGCGAGCTAGCGTCGTATGTTTGCTGGCCTCAATGGCGGCAATGATATTCTGTACTGACTTTTCACCCATCTTTTCAAAAGTAATCATCTGCTCTTGATGCTGATGCAACTGATAGATATCAGCGACAGTCTTGACTAGTCCATGCTCAAAGAAACTAATCAGCCAACGCTCGCCTAAACCATCGATATCCATAGCCCGACGTGAGACGAAATGAATCAAGGCTTCTTGCTGTTGCGCCGGACAGAAGAGACCACCCGTACAGCGTGCTAATGCTTCACCTTCGGGTAGCACTACTGGCGAATCGCATACCGGACAAGTAGATGGTAGCAGTACTGGCTCGCTATCTGCTGGGCGTTGCTCATGCCAAACTCGAGTAACTTTAGGGATAACATCACCAGCACGATGGACGCTGACCATATCACCAGCACGCACATCGAGGCGCTGAATCTCACCGAAATTATGTAAAGTGACATTGCTGACCGTGACGCCACCAACTTTGACTGGCTCCAGCTTACCAACAGGGGTAATCTGACCAGTACGCCCCACTTGCCAGTCGATAGATTGCAAGCGAGTCATCACCGTTTCGGCCGGAAACTTATAGGCAGTAGCCCAACGTGGTTCACGTGATAAAAAGCCAAGCTGTTGCTGTAGTGCTAAGCTATTAACTTTGATTACCGTCCCATCAATCTCAAACGGCAAGTCAGCTCGAGTCTCAATGATAGACTCATAGTAAGCTTGTGCTGCGCGGGGATCAGCCACTACTTCAACGGCACTGACTGTAAAACCGAGCGCTTTGATCCATGCTAGTGCTGCTGACTGGGTTTCAATTGTATCTGGCAAGCCTTGATTGACCGAATAGCCATAAAATGCCAATGGACGACTGGCAGCTATAGCGGGGTCGAGCTGGCGTAAACTACCAGCAGCGGCATTACGAGGATTGGCAAAGACTTTTTCTTCCTTCTGTTGCGCCAAACGATTGAGACGCTCAAAGCCAGCTTTCGGCATTAACACTTCGCCCCGTACTTCTAACAACTCAATATCAGCAGCATCGGCTAACCATAAAGGTAAGTTACGAATGGTCTTAGCGTTTTGAGTAATATCCTCGCCAGTCTGCCCATCACCACGAGTGACCGCCTGCACAAACTGTCCATAAACGTATTTTAATGAGACCGCTAGACCATCCAGCTTGAGCTCTATTTCATATTCAGGGTTCTGTTGTGCATCACTGAGACGATCATTGACTCGGCGCATAAATTCACGCAAATCATCGTACTCAAAGACATTACCTAGCGATAGCATTGGTATATCATGAGTCACTTGAGTGAAAGCTGATAGGGGAATATCACCAACTTGATTGATGGGGCTGTCTGGTTGCACTAAATCAGGATAGGCTTCTTCAATCTCAATCAGAGACAAGCGTAATTGATCGTATTCGCTATCTTCTAAAACGGGATTATCGAGTACGTAGTAAGCATTATTATGGGTTTGCAGCGCCTTAATAAGTGTGCGCATCTTAGCAATAATCACATCATCATTTGCAGGACGAGTAGCAAGGTCACTATTAACAGTATTTTGGCTGTTTTGTGAAGTAGTGATTTGCGCAGGAATTGCTGGAGAAGAAGTCGGTCGGATAGAGTCAGTCATAGTCGGTGTCTTCGCTGTTCAAGATACCGATATAATAACAAGTTTGGCTGTTTTTGTGAGCATTGATTAAGTATTGATAAGGGCAAATAACATAACTTTTATCATCAGACTTGCTATGAAAAGTTAGGCTATTTGCCCTTTATTGACTATTTCAAGATTTAGCGGAGCGGGCTTTTAATAACTTTTAATGACCCGCTTTTAGAGATAAAGGGCGACTACACGTAATCACGTACTTGATTACGCAGTTGTTGCTTATATTCAGTAGTGATTTGCTGATTATTCTCATCAAGAATCATAGCATCCAAATCATTGGCCATCATATAGGCAATGCTCATCATACTATCAAAACTACGCAAGGCTTGTGGATGCGGTAGCGATAAGAACACTACTACGCCGTTATAAGTATTAGTTGCGACACTGTGCGGATCAAAAGGCGCAATGCCATCATCAGTAATACCCATCATGCTAAACCACAGCATACCAGTACCGTCTTTTTGCTCATAGCGATGGAACATATTCATCGCCCCAAAACGTAAGCCATACTTATCAATAAGGGTTAACAAGTCACGGCCACGAACTATCGAAGGCGCGCGATCACGATATTGGTGCGGCAAGATAGTAATATTAATATTATCTTTAGCATTAATGAGCGGACCGTTCTGTGCTTGATCGACTGGCGACAGCAAATGCTGATCAAGAATAGGACTATTATCAGTGAAATTTGGCTCTTCTGCTGTATCAATAGTAGGCATTAAGCTATCCGTCGCTGACATTAAGCTAGAGAAGGCATCAGGCTCTTGCGCACTGTAAGTTGACTGATACTCACTCTCCTCATTATTTAGCTCATTAGAGAAATGCGCAAACTCAGGATCATCAACAAGTTGCTGCTCAGCCTGCCAGCGAGCATAGTCAGCGGCATCAATACTGTCTTCGTTATGAGTATTGTCTTTGACAGTATCATATGGCGTGGAATGCACAGTACTATGAACAGATGACGAAGGCTCATCTACAATAACAGCATTTAGATAGTCACGGTTAGGGCCAATAATGGTTTCACCAGCGAAGGTATCTTCTAGGTCTGGCTGATCGATTACATTACGCTCATGACGAGGAATGATCGGAATGCCATTTTTATCGTACTCGACGACAGCAGTTTCAGCGTTTTGACGACGCTTAAAGCTACGAATGACCATAAACAGCCCTGCAAAGACGATAAATGCAGCAATGGCAATTAATACAAACTGAATAGCGGTCATGAGAGACACATCCTAATAACAATAACAAATGAAAATAAACTGCAAAGTATAAATTGGAATAGTTTAGCATGGCTATCCCATGCCGTCACCACTTTGTACAGCCCTTAGCTTGCGCTGCTTGCTGACTCTAGGTAGTAGAGTTTACTACTTGCTAGGCAATAGACTTATTTTTGCTAATTTAAAAGCGGTTAATACTACCCTACTTACTAACTCAGCTCCTAACTCAGTTACTAATTTACTAATTTACTAACTAGCATTTAGTTACTAATAGCTGGTAACCCTTATAATGAGAGCATTATCCGGTAGCTTGAGTTGCAAAATCAAACACCAAAACCTAACTATTAATGTTTTTTTAGTGATAAATATTGAGCTAAGCCTGTCTAAAGATCCACATAGTGCTCAGCTTCATCCAATGAAACGCTTACTAGTGTCGAGATTCCAGCGCTCGGCATAGTGACCCCTTTAAGCTCATCAGCGATTTGCATAGTCAGCTTGTTATGGCTAATAAATATAAACTGTAGGTCATCGGCAAGCTCATGAATTAGACTAGTGAATCGACCTACATTAGCATCATCAAGCGGAGCATCGACTTCATCAAGCACACAAAACGGTGCTGGATGCTGCTTAAATATAGCAAAAATCAAACTCAGAGCCGTTAAGGTCTTTTCGCCACCGGATAATACCGCCAAGCGACTGTTGCGCTTGCCTTTAGGCTGCGCCATTAAAGTCAGCCCCGCTCGCCATTGTTCCGACTTAGCCGTATCCGCTGGCATATCTTCCAAATTCAGCGTCAAACTGGCTTGACCACCGCCGAATACTTTGGCAAATAGCTTAGCCAATTCACTATTAACATTATCGAGAGTCTGCATAAACAGGGTCTTAGTAGTCTCATCAATAGAGGCAATCGCCTCCGTCAAAGTCTGCATGCTAGCGGCAATATCTTCGGTCTGCTGGTTCAAGGGTGCTAAGCGCTCATTAACTTGTGCCAATTCAGCAATAGCTGCTAAATTAACAGGGCCAATCCTACTCAATTGCTGGGTAAGCTTAGTGGACTCAGCTTGTAATTCAGTAATTTTATCTGGGCGCACTCGGCGCTCGTGGGTAATAAAGTCAGTCAATAAACTGGAGACACTGACAGTCGATGGCGAATTATGTGGATTGTTTTTATTAATAATTTGATAGTAATTATCTAAAGCATCCTGAGTCTGCTCAATACTATCTTGCAAATGGGCCTCGCTAAGCGCCAGTTCAGTTGCTTGGCTAGCTAATTTGCTTTGCTGAGTCTGCAATTGAGTTTGCGACTTATCTAATTCGATTTGCTGTTGGCTATAGTCTTGTTTCAGTGCCGTTAATGCCGTCTCACGTTCTGCCAATAATGCTTGCTGCTCATCACGGGTCGTTTGCGCCGCTTGCAGTTTTGCTTGTAAGTTAGGTAGTTGCTGGTTATGAGTTTGCAAGCGCTTTTGCAAGGTCAGCTCGCTTTGTACGGCTTGCTCATATACGGCATTGACGCGCGCTAAACTATCAGTACTATGCTCAAGACGCATCTCACCTTTTTGTACGGTCAGCTGCAATGACTGCCAAGCGTTGTCGTCCAATTGGCGATTACGGTTTAACTCGTTACGCTCATTCTGTAAGTGCTGACTATTAGCTCGGGCTGCCTCTAATTTAGGTCTTAGTGCCACCAAGCTATGCTCAATTTGCTGCTTTTCGCTATCTAATACCTTTTGCTCTTGAGCTAATTCTTGCTGCTCGGCTAACAGTAATGCTTGGTCAGCTTGTAAGCGCTGCTCCTCCGCCTGTTGGCGCTCATTGGCAGCTTGCTGGGTAGTCAACTGTTGCTGTTGGCGATAGTTATCTTGCGTTAAGCGCTGAGCCTGTGCCTGGGTTTCTTCTAAACTGACCGTCAAAGCATCGTAATTAGCTTGGGTACGCTTGATCGTCTGCTGCTGGGTTAGAATTTGACTATCGGATTCATCGAGTAGCGTCTCTAATTGCTGTAAGCGTTGACGCTGCTGCAAACGTTGACTCAAAAACTGGCTGTTACTGTGCTCATTGTTTTGGTCACTGCCATTAGAGTCTTGTGCTGCTGTAACCTTAGTGAGGTTGACACTACCTAACCTACTAATTATCCAACCGTCAGTAGTTAATACTAGTGCTGTTGGCGGTAATGCTTTAGTAATAGTCGCCAGCTCTGCACTCGCTTTATCGCTGTTAACATTGTCATCAGCGAGATACAGATAACACTGCTGCCATAGCGCCAAAGCTGGCTGCGCTATCAACTGAGCTAAAGGCAAAATCTTGGCGCTGAGATCGGTTGCTAGCTCATCAAATACGCTTTGCTGCTTATTCGTTTGCTTAGGGGTTTGCTTAGTAGGCAGCCACAAGCTATGACTTAGCTGCTGGCGGCTATTGTGCTGCTGATAGCTAAGTAGTTCTGCCAAATAAGGCTCAAGCGTTTGTCCTAAATTGGCTTTGGATGCTGTACTGTCATTAGGCGCTGTTAGGTGCGACTGATCTGCTTGAGCGGTCACTAGCACATGGCTATCTAGCCACATCGCCAACAAGCTATCGAGTCGCTGTGCGTATTGCTGACCTTGAGCAGTTAACTCAATTTGCTCACGTAAAGTAGCTATGGCTAGCTTCGAGGGCTGGTGCAGTGCACTTGCTGCTTTATCTTTTGCATCACTACTTTGGATAAGCGAATTTTGCTGATTTTTGACTGGTTTAGGATGCAATATTTGATGTAGGGTATCGTACTCGCCAGCCAATGATGCTTGAGATTTTTCTTGCTTGATTAGTTCAGCCTGCTGTGCCGCTAACTGCTGCTGCAAGGTTCGAGCTTGTGGTTGTAGCTCCGACAGTCGCTCTGCCACGCTATCTTGTTGCCGCGCGTTCTGTTGCAGCTGCTCTTTAAGCGTGGTTATTGATAGCATTGTCCCTTTATCAGTATCAGGCTGCTGTAACTGCTGCCACAATAGCTGCCAATTTTGCTGACGGCGGCTGCATTTATCTTGGCTTAGCTGCAGGCGCTGCTGAGACTGAGCATTCAATGCTTGCTGTTGCTCAAGCTTGCGCTCACTCTCTTGTAGCCGTGACTGTTGATCTTGCGCCTCATACAAAGCACATTTTAAGGGCTGCTCATCACGATTATAGCGCTCACGTTTAGCCGTCAGCTTACTCAGCTGCGGACGTAGCTCTGCTAACGCTTCTTGCTGCTGATCTCGTTGGCTCTGTAACGTTTCACTCTCAGCGATTGCTTGCTGGCGCTGGCTATCTAAACTAAGTAGCTGCTGCTCTATTTGCTGGAGTTGTGCTTGAGCGTTATTAATCTGCTGCTCGGCTTGCTGATAGCTCAACTGCTGCTGATAATGGGCGCTTTGTGCCTCATCTTTGAGCCATTGTTCTTGATTAATACGAGTGCTAAGCTTATCTTGCTTGGCTTTGATACGCTCATAATCAGCTTGGAGTGTCGCTACGCTAGCAGCACTATTTTCATGAGTTAGCTTATGCTGCTGCTGGGTTTGTTTGGCTTGGTATAACTGTTGGATGGCCAGTTGCTGCTTTATGTCAGCTAGGGCTATGGCAAGCTCTTCATAACGCTGCGCACTAGTTGCTTGTTTTGCTAGCGATTTTTGTTGGCGTACTAATTCGCTTTGCATATCATACAGACGGGCTAGATTGTCTTGGGTCATCGAAAGCTTTTTTTGAGTTTCTGCACGTCGTACTTGGTAGCGTGAGACTCCTGCTGCCTCTTCGATGAATTCACGCAATTGTAGTGGGCTGGACTCCACAATTCGGCCAATCATACCTTGTTCGATCACTGCATAACTACGAGCGCCAAGACCAGTGCCCAAAAACACATCGACCACATCACGGCGACGGCAACGAGTACCGTTTATAAAGTAATCTGAACGACCTTCTAAGTTCACTTGCCGGCGTACAGACAGCTCATGATACAAGTTAAACTCATGGCGAATCCCAGTATGCTCGTCTTGAGTATGCTCAAAGGTAAGCTCGACACTAGCCATGCTTTTGGCAGCTTTGTCTTGTGTACCGGCAAAGATAACATCGCTCATCGCGCCGCCACGTAGCTGCTTAGCGGAGGTCTCGCCTAATACCCAGCGAATAGCGTCAATGACGTTCGATTTGCCACAGCCGTTTGGCCCGACAATGGCAGTGATGCCGCGCGGGAAAGTAAAAGTAGTGGCGTTAGCAAAGGATTTAAACCCTGCTAGTTTTAGAGATTTTAAACGCATGAAGAGTCAGTAAACTTAGCAAAAACAGGCGGCTATTCTACCTTAAATTCTCGGGAGGTTTTAGGGTTTTAGGGCGTTAAGTATAATCTGATATAGGCAGATTAATCTTTTGTGCGCAGACTTCACTTTCTACAAACTAATCCCTTGGCTCAACAGAACATCAAGCAATATAAAACCTGGCGCCATAAAAGCTGTAATAAAATTTTTACTTTGTAACAGGGTCTTTATTAACTCTTTACTCGCTTAGCCCACCATTTCAATATGAGTACCAGCATGGCAACAGTATAAAGCAGCCAAACACCCCCTTTTAATAAGTCGATAACTATAAACGGGGATTTTGATATTTCGCTTAAATCAGTTGCCGATATATTTTTTGCATAGCTTTGGGCGACAAGGCCTAAGAAGAAATAGAGAGCAGCTGCAATAAAAGTCGTCAAAATTAATGCTATAACAAATCTTTTGTCATTTCTATGCATACTTTTTATCCTTGTAAGAATTACTTAAGAGCACGTTGCTACTCAGATTTCAGCTTATAACATGCTCACAGTATGCCATTCTAAATCATCCCAAGACCACTCAACAATAACTGACCACCTGCAAACACTAACAACACACCAAAAGCACGTTTTAGCATTAACGCTGGTAGTTTATAAGCCAGTTTTGCGCCTACTTTGGCCATAATAAAACTGATAACCGAAATACATAAGAAGCCGCTGATATGCACGAAGCCGATAGTACCCTCTGGTAAGTTTTCTACGTTCTGACCGAACCAAGCAAAGCCTAATGCTCCCGCAATTGCGATCGGCAAACCGCAAGCAGCAGCTGTCCCTACGGACTGCTTCATAGTCAGCCCTGCCCAGTTTAAGAATGGCACCGTCAAACTACCACCACCAATACCGAAAATAGAGGACGCTAAGCCAATACCTGTACCAGCACCGAATTGCACCCCAGTCGAAGGTAAAGGTTTGCCCAATTGTTCTTTATTAGAGAAGAACAGCATTTTTATAGCTACTAATAAGGCACCGCCACCAATGATAGCTTTTAAGGCTTGCCCATCAATCGACTCTGCCACTGCTGCTCCTATTAAGCTACCAATTACCAAACCTAGCCCCATCTTGCGCCAAATATCCCAGCGCACGCCGCCACGTTTATTATGGGCGGTCATAGAGCTAATTGAGGTAATAACAATAGTCGCTAGTGAAGTACCAATCGCCAAATGAGTAACGACTTCAGCAGGAAAATGGTAAGCCGTAAAAATCCATACTAAAGCTGGCACAATAATCATGCCGCCACCCACCCCGAACAATCCAGCACAAACTCCTGCGAATGCACCTGCAATGACAAACCATACGTATAACATCATCAAATTGACCTTTTATCGAGCTTATTTTTATATCATAATAGTTAGCATGTCAGTGGCACTATGACTATTAGCATCAACACTAGCAATCATCAGTTAGGATTTCTCATCACTTACCTTATTTGTAAGCTGAGGAATTAACGGATAACACGCCTAAGTATAACAAAGATTTTAATAACCACATCGACTAAACTTATGTCATTAACCAATAGTCCTAATAGCCTATTAAGCTTCAATCATCGCCATGTTATCAGTAGTGTTTCAACCAATAGCGAACTAATAGACGCCATCAAGAACACTAGTCTCGCTGCCGATGAGCTGCACTTACTCACTGCTGAAACCCAGAGTGCTGGGCGTGGACAACGTGGCCGCTCTTGGCAGTCGCCACTAGGTAATGTTTATCTTTCGCTGTATCATCCAGTGACTATGCCGGTCAGTGGCTTGTTGTCCTTGATCATCGGTGTTGAGTTAGCAAAAATGCCTGTTATCGATGAGTTAAATAAGCAACTAAATGCCCAAGGCCTGAACCCTATCGGGGTAAAATGGGCTAATGATTTAGGCTTTTATAACACCTCGCCTTTGTCAGATAAACCAGCAGAGGGAAATATAGGCTATCAAATAAACCAGCAAACAGATCTCAATGCCAATAATAGCTCTCATACAAGTGAAAATACTGACCAGCAGATTATCTATTTTAATAAGCTTGCAGGTATTTTAATCGAACCAGTATGGTGCGCAAGCAAACTAGTTGGAGTAGTCATGGGTGTTGGTCTGAATGTACAAGCCACACCAACGCTGACTGCTCAAACTTGTGAAGGTATGAGCTATCAGGCCTTAAGCTTGCAAGATATTTATCAGCAGCTGGAGCCAATAGGGGCAGCTCCTCTACCTAAGTTATCGAGCCTTTATCAGCAAATAACTAATGCTTTAATAGCATCGATCAGCTGTTTTCACTCAGTGATGATTGAAAAATCATCGGTAGAAGTTACTGCTGCCAATGATTTTATGCAGCAATTTAATACGCTGGATGCCTTAGCAGGGCTACGTTTACAAGTCACTCAAAAACATAATGGCCAATCTCAGATCATAACCGGCACTGCTTGTGGCATTGATGCTCAAGGGTGTTTGCAATTGCGTCAAGATAACGGTAAGCTTGCCGCGCTTTTTACTGGTCGTATTGACGTTATTGGCAAGTATTAAACGCTATATGACCATCAGATTTAATTTGCTAAAAGTGTCGAAAGTGGCATGATTATTGATACAAACACAAAGTTAATCTAGCCCTGCAAGCGCTTAGTAGTTGCTTGTTCACCGATGCTTATAAATTGCTTTACTGCAGTTGCTCATAAATTGATTTAGCGTATAAAAGGATACTTATGCTCTGGCTTGACCTAGGCAATACCCGACTTAAATATTGGCTGACCGATGATATCGGACAAATCGTCTCACATGATGCCAAGCAGCACTTGCAAGCACCAGCCGAATTGCTTATGGGTCTGACCGACCGTTTTGCGCATTACGCTCCTGACTTTATCGGCATCTCATCGGTACTAGGTGACGAGTTAAATGGCAAAGTATCAGAAACCTTGGGTCGATTAAACATCCCCTTTGCCTTTGTCAATGTTGATGCTGCGCATCCGCTAATGCACAGTGTTTATAATCCTCATCAACTGGGTTGCGACCGTTGGTTGCAGATGCTGGGGGCAGTAGATAAAAAGAAACGCCAATGTGTGATAGGGTGCGGTACCGCAGTAACTATAGATTTGATTGACCATGCCGAGCACTTAGGCGGCTATATCTTCCCTAGTATCTACTTGCAACGTGAGTCACTGTTTTCAGGGACTAAGCAGATCACTATCTCTAACGGTACTTTTGATCGCATTGCTCAAGGTGTCAATACC
Source organism: Psychrobacter urativorans (assembly GCF_904846695.1). GTDB lineage: Bacteria > Pseudomonadota > Gammaproteobacteria > Pseudomonadales > Moraxellaceae > Psychrobacter > Psychrobacter urativorans. Next base: position 371,287 of record NZ_CAJHBR010000001.1, on the reverse strand, counting down.
CAAGATGCCGTACATCGCGGTATTCTACTATCTATCGTTGGTGCTATTAATGAAATCAGTCGTCGTCATCCGAACTTTGAGCTCATTATGACTGGCGGTGACGCTCGCATGATCGCCCAACACCTCAGCCGTTCGGTACGTATGCGTGATGATTTATTATTAAACGGTTTGGCACGATATTTTGACAACAGTAATCAACTAAGCAACTAAGCAACTAAGCAACTAAGCAACTAAGCAACTAAGCAACTAAGCAACTAAGCAACTAAGCAACTAAGCAACTAAGCAACTAAAAAAGCCAACCCTACCGTTTATAAAATTTTATAACCGATAGGATTGGCTTTTAAAATAGAATTGGCTTATAGCTTTATAGTTAGCCTATTAACCCCTATGCCTTAGCAGGAGCAGGCGCTTTGATAGTCGCCACTGCGCTGACTTCATTATTATCATTAAGCAGTTCCATCACTAGCTCATCATCGGTTTCAGTTGTTATCTGCCAATTGCCATCGCTACGAGGTATACCTGTCACCATCACTGAAATGGCTTTATTTTTTAGGCGGATCATCGGTGGTTTATGATCATAACCATCATGACTGATCCCCAAGATATCATCAGCGATAGTGGTCGCTTGCGCGCGCAGCGGAGCGACATAACGACAAGGCACTCCATCGATAGACATACAGTCACCAATCGCATAAATATTAGCCTGATTAGTACGCAAGGTTGGCGCATCAACCACAATACCAGTACGTGGGTTGAATTCGATACCAGCAGCAGCAGGTAAAGTATCGTCTACCACTAGACCAGTACTAGCGATCACATGATCGACGATAAGCGTAGACGATTGCGGTGATTCAATATCACCCTCTGAGGCTAACGGCTTATAGCTAATTTCAAGCTGCTGATCGTGGCGAGTCACACTCTTCACTAGATAACCCCCTAGGAATTGAATACCTTGCGATTCGACGGCTTTAGCAATACGTGCTGTCGCTTTTGCCGGTAGCATCTGGGCTAATGGCGCATCATTCAAGTCAATCAAAGTTATCTTATGACCCGCTTTTAGTAAGTCCTCAGCGATTTCAGTACCAACCATACCCGCACCAACGATTGCGACATGCTGACTGCCAGTTGCTAGCTTTTGTTGCAGCTGCCCAAAGCGCTCAATATGATTGACGTGCCATACCAAATCTTGCGGTAAGCTTTTTGGGAAAATAGGATGCGCACCCATGGCTAACACTAACTTGTCATAGCTGATAGTGGCATAAGCTGTATTGGCTGGATCTGAGCGATTAGTAGATACTAGCTGTAACTGTTGGCTCACTGCGTCAATGTCGCTGACATCAGTATTGGCCATCAAAGTAACCTCTGCCGCTATTGCTGCCTCAGCTCCTGTTGCTCGTACTAAGTCGGCTGCACTCTTTTTCTGACTAATAGCCATAGTCAGCATAGGCTTATGATAGCGATCGCCCTTATCACTAGTGATAAGGGTAATAGGAATCTGTTTATCCTTACTACGAATTGCATCGATCACATGCCAGCCAGCTAGACCAGCACCAATAATGACAATACCTGCCGGTTTATTAGAATTTTCTACGCTCATATTAGCTCCGAATAAATTATATATTGTACGTTACGAGTGTTAGCTTTGAATGTGATTTCTGCATGTGAGTTCTGAATATAGGTTATAAAAGATGCTAGCTATTGTAGCAGTAAACGCTGAGCCTACGAAAAAAACCAGCGTCCATAAAAAAGCGCCTTGATTAAAGACGCTTGTTATAAATAATGAGCGGGCTATTAGGCTTAGTCGTTACTTAATTAATGGTTGAGGATTTTAGATAAGAACATTTGCGCACGCTCACTTTTTGCGCCTTCAAAGAACTCATCTTTACTACAATTCTCAACGATGTGCCCTTCATCCATAAAGATAATACGGTTAGCGACTTGGCTAGCGAAGCCCATTTCATGAGTAACACACATCATCGTCATGCCCTCACGAGTCAACTCCACCATCACATCGAGGACTTCTTGAATCATCTCCGGATCTAGCGCTGAGGTTGGCTCATCGAATAACATAGCGATAGGATCCATCGCTAAAGCTCGAGCAATCGCTACTCGTTGCTGCTGGCCACCCGATAGCTCCGCTGGGTATTTTGCCGCTTGCACTGTCAAGCCTACTCGATCTAAATAAGCCATGGCTTTCTTTTTGGCTTCCGCTTCTTTACGGCCTAATACTTTGACTTGTGCTACAGTTAGATTGTCGATAATGGTTAGATGCGGAAACAGTTCAAAATGTTGGAACACCATGCCCACTCGACTACGAAGCTTAGGCAGGTTAGTTTTAGAGGCGCCGACTGAGATATCGTTGACTATAATCTGGCCTTTTTGAAAAGGCTCCAAGCCATTGACTGTCTTAATAAGCGTTGATTTACCACTGCCTGATGGGCCACAGACTACTACTACATCGCCTTTATGAACGTGAGCAGTGCAGTCCGTTAGCACTTGGAAATCACCATACCACTTGCTAACACTGTCCATCTCAATGACCATCTCGCTACTAGCATGACCATTATCAGTGACTAGCCCGCCAAATTCATTTATGAAGGTCTTAGCATCATTCATTACTGTCTCCCAACTTATACATTCATAGATAATGGTCTTGAGCTTAATAAGCGCTCATTAACATTGTTATTTAGGCTTAAAAACTTACAGTCCATTACTAAAACTTATCTTTGAAGCCTATATTTGAAATCTATTCCTAAAACCTCAAACGTTTTTGTACTTGCTGGACGCCAATAGAAGCTCCCAAACTGATAATGAAGTAGATGGCGCCTGCTCCCAGAATATAAGGGGTTAATAAGCCCATTAACTCGCCACGTACATAAGCTGCTCGGAAGAAGTCGGTTAGCCCAATAGCAAATACTAAAGTGGTATCTTGGAATAGAATAATACATTGCTGCAAAATCAATGGCAGCATCTTACGAAAGGCTTGTGGCAGAATGACTAAGCGCATAGTCTGACCGTAAGTCATACCTAAGGCTTTGGCCGCATTAACTTGCCCACTACCAATAGACTGAATACCGGCACGTACTACTTCAGAGAAGTAAGCGGCCTCAAACATCATAAAGGCGACAACACAAGAAGCGAAGGCGGCATCTAGTTGCAGATACTTACCCGCTATCCAAAAATAAATCATCGGTACGGCAAAATAAAACCATAATAGAACTAGGAGTAAGGGTACCGACCGAAAGTAGTTAACGTATAACTTAGCAGGAATCTCCAGCGCTTTAATACCCGACAAACGCATTAGAGCTAATAAGGTCCCTAAACTGATACCGCCAATAATGGCCATAAACAGCACTTTCATGGTGGTAATCATACCGCCCATTAAACCGGGATAAGCTGTGGCAAGTTCGGTCATCATACTCATTTTTGACCTCCTGCAATAAGCCCAGGTACGCGCAGTTTGCGCTCAATTAAGCCCATGATAGCAATTAGCGATAAGTTAAATACTAAGTAGATAATAGTAGCGTAAGTATAGATCTCGAGGCTGTTTTGGGTATATTCACTGATGGTTTTGGTTTGGCTAATCAGCTCCATTACCCCCACTAGTGAGGCCACTGAAGCATTCTTAAAGCAGTTAGTGAGCTCAGAGCTTAGCGGTGGAAGGATGACGCGAAAAGCTTGCGGTAGTAACACTTCTTTATAAGCTTGCGGAATAGTAAAGCCTAAGGCGTAAGCGGCATTTATTTGGCCTTCAGGTAGCGACTCAATACCAGTACGTACTTGTTCAACGATACGTGCAGCGGTAAATAGACCTAAACCAATACTCGCTGAGAGCATGGCTGAGGTATTCGGTGACAAGTCTCTAAACCACCACTCTTGCAGTGAGGGGGTTAGCCAACCTGGGGCAACATAAAACCAAAAGAATAACTGCACAAGCAAAGGTATATTACGGAAAAAGGTCACATATGCAGTACCGATGCTACGCGCCGTCTTATTAGGTAAAGTGCGCATAATACCGAAGATAGTACCGATGACCATAGCAATGGCCCAAGCAATACTACCGATCAGCAATAGCCAACCCACACCAGTAATCATCCAATGTAAGTACAGCTCATTACCGATACCGGTATGTTCAAACAACACACCCCAGTTCCAGCTATAATTCATGGTGATCTCTCCGAGCAGCGAACAATGGATACTCAAGCTAGGCTTAGCTTGTGGCTAAACCGAACTTGAGTACTGGCTATAGTGAGGGAGAAATACTCGTTATTGTGCCACAGCTGCTTTTGGCTGATCACTGTCATGCGGATTAGCGATAAGGGCCTTTAAGTTATCTGACATCTCAAACTTAAGGTTAACGTTCTTTGGTGGAATTGGGTTTAAGAACCATTTGTCATAGATGCTAGTGATTTCGCCTGAGCTAAAGGTTTTATTTAGCGCGTCATTCACTACTGTTTTGAATTCAGGATCGCCTTTACGCATCATACAACCATAAATCTCAAATGATTGCGGCGTACCAACAATTACCCACTCATCAGGGTTTTTAGCTTTGGCTTTTTCGCCAGCTAGTAGGACATCATCCATCATAAAGGCATCAGCACGACCATTCTCTAACATCAAGAAGCCTTCGCCATGATCTTTAGCTGAGATAATATCAGCACCTAGTTTTTTCTCATCATTATACTGACGGATATAACGCTCTGAAGTAGTACCAGCAGTAGTAACTAGTCTCTTACCTTTTAAGTCTGCAAAATCTTTGATACCTGAATCAACTTTAGTCAATAGACGAGTACCAATCTCAAAGAAGCCATTCGAGAAAGCAACTTGCTCTTGACGCTCGACGTTATTAGTCGTTGAACCACACTCAAAATCAACAGTACCGTTTTGCACTAAAGGAATACGGGTTTGTGAAGTAATCAGGTTATAGCGAACTTTCAAATCTGGCATATTGAGGTTTTCTTTAACGGCCTCAACGATTTTCATTTCTAAATCGTGGGCGTAACCCATCGGCTGCTTAGGGTCATCGGCAATATACGAAAAGGGAATAGAAGAATCGCGATAACCAACGACGATAGTGCCTGACTCTTTGATTTTCTGAAGAGTACCATTAGTATTTGCTGCAGCGTCAACAGGTTTGTCTTCAGTAGCGGTTTGGCTACTGTTGTTACAGCCAGCCAACCCTAGAGCCATAAAAACAGCAACCGTTAAAGGTTTTGCAATTGAATAAGTCATGAGATACATCCTTTTATCACATTATTAAAGTTAAAACTCATTAAAAACAAAAAAATCATCCATTAAAAAAATCCAGCTCAGCAATTACCTCTCTGCTGTTACTGTTAATTATCATAATGCAACTTTATGTTACTGTACAACAATTTTGCATGGGTTAGTAATATTTTTTGAGCCTTTGCTATATTCATCATCAGACTCTTACTAAGGTTTTATTTTTAACTAGCCTATAAACGCTAGCCCCTATTTTTTACTAGTGCTCTTATATTAGATTTTAACGTTAATGAAGGTTATTTTTTAGATGATCAAAGGGTAGTTATCGTTGATAAATCAGCAATAATCCCCATAAAGACCACAACTTCTCAATACAATAAATGACTTATGACTCAAGATATGCAAACTTCGACAACCGATGCTATTGGCACTGATAACGATGTGCGTCAACGCTTTTTTATCCAAGACTCACCAGTGCGTGGCGATGTAGTACGTTTATCACGTAGTTATGCCAATACTATCGCACAAAAGCCCTACCCTGAAGCCATCAAGCGCTTATTAGGCGAGATGCTCACGGCAGCTAGCCTATTGATAAGCACAGTCAAAATTGACGGGCGCTTATCCATTCAATTACAATCTTCAGACAGCGACAGCTTGCTCAATTGGGCGATGGCAGAATGTGATCAAAACGGTGTTATCCGTGGTCTTGCCAGCTGGAAAGCAGATAGTGATGAACAACGGCACGCTTGGGATATTATGACTACTGCTAACCAAGCTTTTGCAGAGCTTGGCGCGGCTGGCGAAGGGGTATTATTTATTAATATTCAGCCTGAAAAAGGGGAATCATACCAAGGTATTGTCGAGCGTAGTCATGATAATTTAGCCGACTGCCTAGCCCATTACCAAAAACAATCAGCGCAGATTCCAACTTTGATTAACTTGGCTTCTGATGGCTTGCAAGCAGGTGGTATCTTAGTACAGCTGTTGCCACGTCGTGATGATGATGAACAAGAAAAAGTCGATACCGATTTATGGCCACGTTTATCAGTACTAACTCGTACTATTAAGCCTGCCGAGTTAACCTCATTACCGGCTACTGAACTGCTCTATCGCTTGTATAATGAAGAAGAGGTAGTATTACCAGAAGCCAAAGCGCTAACGTTTGGCTGTACTTGTTCTAGAGAAAAATGTGAAACAGCTATATTGCAAATCGGTCAAGATGAAATGCTCGATATCTGTGATGAACAAGGCGGACAATTTGAGATGGACTGTGGCTTTTGTGGCGAGATTTATCGGTTCGATAAAGATGACGTAGCTAGTATTTTTGTTGAATAGGATGAGTTAATCGCTCTCAAAATTTTTTATTAGCTAATAAAAAACCCTCAAGTTTGCTGCTTGAGGGTTTTTTCGTTGAGAACTTATAGAAACTGCTAGTTTACAAGCTGGCTTAAGATTTTAGCTATGAGGAATGTTTAAACAGTTTAGTATTCCTAAGAACAGCCCTCTGCTGCCTTTAACTCCTCATCATAACCTACTCTTATATCCTGCACTCTACCTTGATCAATTTCGTACAGCGTACCTATTTTGCTGCCATCATCATTCCAATAGATAATGACAGGTTGACCAGTATAACTATTTGGATACACCTCAGGACTCTGATTGGCATGTTTGGCATATACCTTCTGCTCTGCATCGCCCACTTTTATTCCTGTATAGGATTTAAAGCCTGAGTCACCAACATAAATAGCCGCTACCTTATTATCGATAATATATAAATCTAACAAGCTCTCAGGATGATTTTTGGCTTTGGCAAAGAAGCAATAATCTACTTCGGGGTTTCTACTATCAGCGATTTCTACAAATAATTGCTCATCATAAGGCTGATTGATAAAAATATTAGTAACACCATCTTTAGTTAACTTAAAGCCAGAGGGAAAAAGATCAGCTTTGGTTGCTGCAACTTTTCGGGGGTTGTCTGTCAAATCCTCGACTAACAACCACCCCAATTTAGTATTATTTTTATAGCTTACGTATAGCCAGTTATCCTCAACTCGTAGCGGCTTAATGGTGTCACCTTTTATAAAATAAGCAGCCGTCTTAGCAGATTTTGACTTATTCTCATAGATAAAGGCTCGCTCGTTTATGACCGTATATTCTGTAGCCACAACCTCACTATTCTTAGTCAAAACTCTATCTTTTGGCAGCGCCACTGTCATCTCTTTAGGATAGTCTAATAACTGCCAAACTAAACTATTATTGTCGAATTTTAAGCTAGCAGTTACTTTGATATTATCAAAAGAGCTATTAAAACTGATTAAGTATTTATCATCCTGCTGTCTATTACCAACAAAATCATTATCACAATCTATTTTTCTACCATAGCTACTAACGTAGCAGTAGCTGCCAGCAATATGCGTAGTGCTTAACTGCCTTATATCCAGAGAAAGCACTGACAAAGGCTTGTTATCTTGGTCGAATTGCTCAGCAGACCAAGATCCTAGCCGACTAGTATTTATACTGGCAGCTTGCTTAGGGTTATTAATAGCTTGCTTAGGATCATTGATAGCTTGCTTAGAATCACTAATAGCTTGGTTATCGTTAATAGCTTGTTGATCATCAGCACTGCGACCCTGCTGGGCTTGACAGCCAATCTGTACTAACAATAGCACCGCCATCATCATGGCTCTACTAGTTACTTTGTTAATGCTGATTTTATTAACGGTTGCTCTATTAATAATTATCATAATTACCTCTGCCTAGTAGGTAAATCCTTTATCAACTAATAAGTGGCTTGCTAACTTATCTTCTGCTAAGCACCGCACTTTTTAAAAATAATCTAGACGTTAAAGACTACTCTAGTTAAATTAATACCTTATCTAAATCACTACTCTAGCTAAATCACTACTCTAGCTAAACCACTACTCTGTCTAAACCACCACATCTAAATCATTAGGATAAGAGTAGATACGAGTTCTTAGCGCCTGATACATCTGATTGAGATCGCTTTGACCATTATCTAATAGCCAAATAGCGACTTGCTCATGGACGCGTTGATTGTAGATCAAATTATAATGGCTCACTCCATAGAAGATAGCTTTGTGAACTTCTGGCACGATCAAGGTATGTTCACCAGCATCCTCACCTAAGGCCGATTCTACGGTTACTAAGCCATCACCTAATAGGCTTGCAGCTTTAGAATCGTAGTGGCCCTCGACTAAAGTACCTGCTACAAAATAGCTGCGCACGTGTAAAGGCAGGCGTGCAGGATGACGAAACTCTTGCGGCAACACACTGCGACCGGGTAACGAATTCCAGTCGGCATCACGAACGCTACCATAGCGTAAATCCAGGATACCAGCACTGCGTAAATCGCCCAGCTTAGCTAAGGATCCAGCAAAAGGTAGCTTACCGATCATGTCCTGCACAAAAACCCCAATGCGCTCTAAGCTTGCGCCATGATGCGGTGAGCCCAAAGTGACTAGATTACCCACTCGCTGTACCCAGTGATTACCTTGTTCTTTACCATAAAACAGCGCACTACGAGCAACCAATCCGCCCATACTATGCCCGATCAAATCAATTTGTGAGATATCAGGATTATCATCGACCAAATTCTGTAGCATGTTAGAGAAACTGCGCCCATTACTAGAGATACGACGTCCAGTATTATAGTTAAGGTATAAGATAGTAGCGTTGGGCTGACTGGCTATGAGCGCTTCACCTAGACTATTATTATGAGCAACGTTCCAACTTAAGTGACTCATACACAGTCCATGACAGAGAATAATCACTCGACCTGACAGGGTTTCGCGCTGCAGATAATTCTTACTATCATACAGATCCATAGGAATAGCGAGAGGGTTTTTGTGAGTGACTAAATGATCCCCCATTACTCCGTTTAGGATATTAACTAGCCGTCTCAGACTTCTAGGAAGCCGTTGGATGTTTTTTTGCTTAGTCATGTTGTTGTATAGCCATAACCCAGTAGTCAAGTTATTACCAACCACTGAGGTAATATAGCGTACGGTACCGTAAATACGGCCAGTGATACCACGCTGCCACTTGCTCAAGTTACCTTCATTAAAGCGACCAATAGGTCGTAAGATAACTTCCCGATGAATCGCTTCTACAATATCAGTGATTTCAACTACACCCATAGTAGCCAACTGAGCCAATCCCTCGAACACATCACTCAAAGAAGTAGGTCCCTGATGGCCTAGCGGGTCTCTATCCTCTGTCGTTGGACGATCGACATGAATGTAGTCAAGATCGGCTAACTGCTCATACACATCGCTCGGGGGATATTTGTCAGTATTTAAATTAGTAGCGGTGTCGACATCAGGTTTTGCACTGATATCAGAGCTGGAGAGATCATAAAAGGTCACGAATGACTCTGGACTGGGCATAGTTCTATGTATTCTATGATAAAGATGGGATCATCTTAGCCTTTAAATTTACTAAACAAAAGAAGATGATTTGACTCTTAAGTAATTTTGTCATTAATAGGCTAATCAATTGATAATTTTTGCCACTGGCTCAGCCTATTTAGCTTAGCGATAAACTATAAGTCATATAACAAAAAACCCTAGGCAAAAACCTAGGATTCGATACAACGAATTTTATGCGGATAATTGCCTATGAAGAGAATTTATTGTACTTGCGCTTGCCACTGATGCCCAGCTAAAATCAGCTTTAGCTCATCACCAGCCTGCAATATACCAACACCACTTGGTGTACCCGTCATGATGACATCACCGGCTTGCAGACTAAAAGCGTGGCTAATGTCCGCCAGCAATTCATATACTGAAAATAGCATCAAAGCGCTATCACCGTCTTGCTTGAGCTCATCATTGATATACAGCTGATAATGTACTGCAGTTAAGTCGCCAAACGCTCGCGCATCAATCCAGTCTGCGAGTACACAAGACCCGTCGAAGCATTTAGCACGCTCCCACGGCTGGCCTTTATCCTTTAATTCACTTTGCAAATCACGCAAGGTCAAATCCAGCCCTAAAGTCACATTACCAACCGCTTGCTGCGCTTGCTCAACCGTCGCAGCACACAAGTCAGCCGTTAACTGAATACATAATTCTGCCTCGTAATGAGTTTCGCCGTAACGGCTAGTATCAGGCCGGACAATTTTATTAGCAGTAGCGGTATTACTAATAGTCACGATAGCAGAGGCCGGCTTCATAAATAATAGCGGTGTACTAGGCACTTCATTACCCAATTCACGTGCATGAGCCACATAATTACGACCAACACAGACAACTTTGCCAATGGCTAAAGGCTTTAACGATGCAGAATTCATAACAGGAGCTCACTATAGAATTAAGGGTTAACGGTTACTTTTTCGATAACTATTTTACAGCTACTTTTTAGATAACTATTTTACAGTTATTTTTTGGATAACTATTTCATAGTTATTTTCTTACTGCTGCATAACGGTTAGCAATCAATAACCAGCTATTTAAACTTAGCTTCATCTATAAATCGATATTTTGCTGGTTTATTTTTCTTCTCATCACCTTCATCGGCGGTAAATAGTAGTTTAGCTACCCCATTCACTTTGACAGAGTCGATCCCTTCGATGTTCTTCATATCCGACAGCTCAGGTAAATCTATGGCGATAGGCGCCTCTTTAGGATTGCCGCTCCAAGTCCATATCTTAGAGTAGTCTTTGCCTTTTTCATTTTGTACTTCGTTAGCGATGACATACTTATTTAGAGCCGTACTAAAATGTAATGAGCGAATACCGCCACCATCTAAGTCAAGAAAGATAGGCTTAGCAAATATTGGTGCAGCTTGGTCATCAAATACCGCATTTGGATTAGCAATCGACACTACAATAGCTAACTTCCCTGCCAGTGGCGCACGCAAGCCAAGCATCAGATCATCAGCCTTATGATTATAAGTTAAGCCTTCAATATTCAATTCATTAAAGTCAGGCTCTTTGTTAGTTTCGGCTTTTATTGCTGCTGCTAGCTCCTTAGATTTAGTCAAATCATCACGTAAGGTAGTAATACTGGCAATGTCAGCAACATCGTCACCTTTAATTCGAAAACGCAGTAACTGCTCGCGATTCGGATCACGGTCGCCATTTTTTCGCAATGAATGCGATGTAGTTGCATAAACAAAGCCTTCATGGTCAGCCGTTAAGCCCTCTAAATCATCAAGCTTACGCTCAAACCCTTCAGTCAATCTAAGGTTGGCAGCTTTGTTCTCAACTAAGCCCCCATTAGATGATATAGTCAAAATATTCATCGCTCGATGTTCTTCATCTTCGACCAATAGCACTCTGCCATCATTAAGCTGGAACACTGCTGAGGGCTCGTAAATATCATTAAAAATCCCCATGCTATCTTTGCTCAAACTCGGCGTCGCCTCGGCAGTAGGATAAAACAACAGTAAGGAGCCAGCTGCAGTGGCCGCCAATGCTGTAGTTAATAGACCTAAACGAAGATTCGAGGAAATACGACTTGGTAATATGTTCATAATACTTTCTCATGAGAGGGTTAACTGTGCAACAGTATAGGTAATAATAAAATAGTGAATTAAATAATAAAATAAATAGTATCGCTGATGATTAGCTACTAAGCTCACCTTGTTAAAGCCACAGCTATAATTAGGTTAACTAATAGCCGTAGCTCAGACTAAACAACATTTATTGGGTAAATTTCTTATAATCTAACATCATATATCTGGCGTGAATGCCCTTTTTAGCATCGCCTTCATCAGCCATGAATAACATTTTGATAGTACCGTTAGCAGTGATTGAATCAACCGCTTCAATATTTTGAAGCGCTGCTAACTCAGGGGTAGCCACTTTAACAGGCTTGTCTTCACGGTTACCGGTCCATGTCCAAATTTGCGCTTCTTTATTACCTGCTGGATCATTGATTTCATTGGCGATAACGAATACTGCTAATACTGGATCGAAATATAGAGAACGAATACCACCGCCATTCAGATCTAAGAAAATAGGCTGATCAAATACTGGAGCCACTTTATCGGTAAACATCTGATTTGAGTTAGTAATAGGTATAATGACAGATAGCTTGCCAGCCATAGGCGCCCGCAAGCCTAGCATTAGAGAGTTTTTGCTATCGTCATAAGCTAAGCCTTCGATATCTAGCTTATCAAAATTAGCCTTAGTATTCAGTCGTGCCTTAAAGGCAGCCTCCAGCACTGGCGACTTCATTAAGCTATCACGTAAATTACTGATGTTAGAGATATCACCGGCGATGTTACCGTTAACCCGAAAGCGTATTAGCTGTTCGCGATTAGGATCACGTTTACCATTCGTGTCAGACGAATGCGAGGTAGCCGCATAAATAAAACCTTTGTCATCAGCGGCTAGGCATTCTAAATCATTGAGCTTACGACCGAAGCTACGCGTCAACTGTAGACTAGCTACTGCATTTTCACTCAAGCTACCATCAGGCGCTATAGTCATAAGATTCATTGCGCGCTGCTCTTCATCCTCAATTACTAACACTCGACCATCGGGCAACTGTTGCACCGCTGATGGCTCAAAGACCCCAGTCAAAGTACCCATGCCTGTTTGATCTAGCTGTGGGGGAACGTCAGCACCTACTCCTGGATAAAAGAATAGCATTGCTTTTAGTAGGATAGAAGCCAATACGGAAGCCAGCATACCCCAACGGAATAAGCTATAAGAGATGTTGAGCATTTTAAAGTTGTGCGCCGCTATTTGACCGAGCCAGTAGAGCTGATCACTCATTGCATGATAAGTCTCATCACGATCACGCATCAGTATCTGCATGCGCTCCCAGTACTCTTCACGCGACAATTGCATACGGTCTTTATTAATCAGTGGATTGATATCGCCGTTCAACGAAGTTCGATTGGCTAGTGCCAAGTATTGCTTTAAATCACGAAAATGTGCTTCACGCTTAATAAAGGCTTTTAACCAATTAGAAAAACCTTTGAAGAATTGTGATTTTTCAGGTGAGGCGGCGAGTATAGCGAAGAATATTGAAGCGGCAGCAGTAAACATAAACATCCCAGCTGGGATCAAAAATGCTGCTGAGGACACAAAGATAAAGGCGCCTGAAATCATCAAAGCTGAGATTATAATACCATTGAGCGAGATCATAATATTGGCTTTGGTGGCCGCTAAGGCGATCAAATCCAGCTCAGTACGTAAGGCGTTGCGAAACATAGTTTCGACAGCTTTTGAAGTGCCCAGTAAGGGTTTAGCATCCGTTTCTAAGGCTTTATCAAAGTTAATAGCTACTGGGGTTACTAATTCAGGTTTATCTTTTTTCTTTTTTTTCTTCTTTTTAATAAGATCTTTACTTAGCAACTCCTCTAAGCCATTATCAGCATCTTTTGCTAGATGATAGTTTAAGTCACTATCTAACCTCTTATCTAGGCTATTGCCTAAGTCGGCAGTTAAATGTTGGAGAGGATAACCTGCTACTTTTTTGCCTATACCTTTCTCTAACAACTGGTATGAATTTTCGCTCAAATCTTTATCAAATAGTACATTGGAATTTCTATTCAAAATCTACCTACTTTTTCATATAAAAATATTTAAAATAATTACCTGGCCTACTAAATCTTAGGCTCTATTAAGCTAATAAGGCCTTAAGTATTTTTAAGGCCTTATTTTTGATACATCGTATGTTTTTTTACTTATGATTACTATTGTAATAGATATGTCAATAAGTTACGGAATAGTATGAGTGGTCACATCAGGTGGCACATAAGTCATATAGCGATTCATATGCTTCTCGAACAGTCTAAAAATAAACAATATTACCCAAGTTAATAATAAATAGACGATACCTGCGGCAAAGAACATTTCAATTGAAGTGTAAGTTTTCGAAATAACTGTTCGTGTCTCGCCCATGATATCCATCAAAGCAATAGTTGAAGCTAAGGCACTACCTTTGAGCATAAAAATAACTTCGTTGCTATAAGCAGGAATAACGATACCAAAAGCCCGTGGTAAGGTGATACGAGTCAGCTTTTGCCACTTGGACATACCGATAGCGTCAGCTGCTTCAAGCTCGCCAACCGGAATAGCTTGAATAGCCCCACGAATGATTTCTGCCAAATAAGCGCTAGTATTCATAGTAAAAGCGATGATAGCGCACCAGTAGGCTTGACTCAGTACCGGTTCCCATAGAAATGAGCTACGTACGGCTTCAAACTGACCAAGACCGTAGTAGATCAAAAATATTTGTACTAATAGCGGCGTGCCACGAAAAAAGAAGATATAACAAAAAGGGAGTAGTTGTACCATCCAGCTTTTAGACAAGCGCAACAGTGCTAGCACTATACCAAAGATCAAACCAATAATACCGGAGATAACAACCATCTTTGCAGTCAATACTGCACCATCTAACAAAACTGGGATACTCTCAAAAATAACCTGCCAATTCCAATCCATGAGCTTCTCCCCCTACCCTTTGATTGATTGATTGGTTATTGATTGACGACTCAGCTTTTTAGCATAACGAGCAGCAGGATTCGCGCGCCACTCAAGCCACATCATAAAGCCAGTAATCAACATTGTTAAACCCAAGTAAATAATCGCCGCTGCCATATAAAAGGTAAACGGCTGCTGAGTGGACTGTGCGGCACGTGAGGATTGATACATAATATCTTTGAGACCAACTACTGAGACTAAAGCTGTATCTTTGAGTAAGACTAGGAATAAGTTGCCAAGCCCAGGCAACGCAATCTGCCATACTTGCGGTAAAGTAATACGATAGAATATCTGCAAAGGACGCAGACCAATCGCTTGTGCTGCCTCGCTTTGACCCACAGGGATCTCTTGGATCGACATGCGAAAGATTTCGGTCGCATAAGCACCGAAAGCAATAGACAAGGCCATGACTCCAGCCCAAAAAGCACTGATTTCGACATAGTCAGTATAACCGAACTTTTTGAGGACGCTCATCAGTAAGATAGAGCCACCATAATAGATAAATAGTACTAGTAGCAGCTCAGGGATACCACGCATTATCCCTGTATATAGAAGGGCAAGTTTACGCAGTAGCCAAACGTTAGATAACTTAGCAGTAGCACCTAGCAACCCTAATAACATACCGATGACTAGGCTGGCCATAGCAATCTTAATGGTGACGGTTGCGCCGCTTAGTAATAGCGCGCCAAATCCTTGTAAATCAAACACTAGGGCTCACTCATTCTTTTTAGATGGGGACGTACTAAACGCCCTAACAAGTTAATAAAATAATGGTCAAAACAATCAGTGATCGGTTCGCTCATTGCAGATATAGCAATGAGCGCTGATTTTATCATATCCAGCAGCATTGATGTTTAATCACAAAAATAAAAGCCATAATCAGCAAAAAACTTCTCTTTGCATAAAGGTTTTATATTGCTAATAGTACTACGGCTTTATCTTGCTAACGCCCATCTCAAATAGCCCGTTAAAGGCGAAGCTAAAAAAGCGAAAAGGATAACACCATTACAGTGATATCCCAAATTTTACTTCTAAATTATTCGAGGGTTACTGGGCTTTGCTATCAGCAGTACTAGCTTCCGGCTTTGCTGCTGCTGCGGTTGCTGGTTCACCGCCTACAGCACTAGTAGCGGCTGGTACTGAAAAATATCTTTTATTAAGATCATCATAAACACCATTAGCTTTTATATTGGCTAAGGCTTTATTGAGCTTAGCTTGTAGCTCATCGCCCGGACGTACAGCAATAGCGAAGTTATCATTAATATCGATCTCATCACCTTTTAGCACATAATTCTTGCCAGAGGTTGAGTTAAGCCACTGTAGCGCTGGTAGCTTATCAGAGATCATCGCATCAACACGATCTGAGCCTAAGTCTAAAAAAGCATTACTCAAAGTATCATAGAGCTTCATTTTGGCTTGTGGATAAGCTTTTTCAAGCCACTGTGATGAAATCGTCGAGCGCTGGGCTGCGATTAGATTTTTATCAATATCCTCAGCGTTGCTAGGATCAAAATTGCTACCTTGCTTAGCCAAAAATACTAAATTATTACTAAAGTAAGGATCAGTAAAGCTGACTTGCTCAGCACGTTCTGGGGTGATCGACATAGCAGCAACGATGGCATCGTATTTACCTGCTTTTAAGCCGGGAATAATACCGTCCCAATCTTGAGCGATGATTTCACAAGTCACTTTCATATCTGCACACAAAGCATTGGCCATTTCGACATCGAAACCGCCAAGCGAGCCATCAGCATTAGTATAGTTAAATGGCGGATAAGCGCCTTCTGTACCAATACGTAGCACTTCATCATGACTAGCAGCAGCATTGTCGCTGCTGTCAGTATTCGCCTCTGTGCCTACTTGTTGATTATTACCACAGCTCGCTAAAGCTAAGCCCGCAGCTAAGGTCAGGATTGTCTTCGATAGGTGGCCTCTGGTTGTGCCCTTGCCATCTAGTAGCTTATTGAAGACTGAAACTTGGCTAGCATTACTGTTGGTCATCATCCTTAATTCCCTTATTAGCTAAGCGTATGAACTGAATAGTTAAAAGTAGTAACTTGGCTCTGACCAATAAACAGGCTATTAGCTACCCGCTACTACAGTGTTAAATCATATTTTTAGCTGATTTTGATATAGCTATTAATGATGCGGCTATTAATTAGCTACTTTAACCGTCTTATCTTCAACGACCGCTTCGGTAGCTGGAGTCACTGAGGTCTGCGCAGCAGCAGTAGTGGTAGTACCGAAATAACTACTAGTGATTTGATCATAAGTACCATTAGCTTTTAGCTCAGCTAAAGCGGTATTGAATTTTGCTACTAGAGCATCGCCTTTACGAAAAGCAATACCCATAGCATCATCATTAGTGCTGATTTCTTGGCCTTTAACTTCGTAGTCCTGACCAGCTGCTGTTTTTATCCAGTCAATACCAGTGACTTTATCAGACATCATGGCACGGACACGACCTGAGGTTAGATCTAAGTAAGCATTATCTTGCGTATCATAGAGCTTGATATCTGCTTCTGGATGATCGGCTTGCAAGTACTGCGAGGCAATAGTTGCACGCTGTGAGCCGATAGATTGACCTTTTAGGTCTTCAACCCTAATATTATCGCCTTTTTTACCAATTAGCACGATACCACTATAAAAGTACGGATCGCTAAACTCTACCACTTCTTTACGCTCAGGAGTAATCGACATGCCAGCAATAGCAGCATCGAATTTTTGCGCATTTAGGCCAGGAATCAGACCATCCCAGTCCTGAGAAATCACTTCACACTTAGCTTTCATTTGCTCACATAAAGCATCGACTAGCTCGATCTCATAACCGATAAGTTTGCCATCAGCATCAGTATAGCTAAAAGGCTTATAGCTCGATTCGGTAGCGATTTTGATATTCAATGGCGTAGCGTCAGCTGAGGTATCAGTCGCAGCGTTCTCAGTTGGTGTGGCACTATTATTACAGCCAGCCAGCATAAGTACAGCAGCACTCAAAGGTGCCAGCCACATGGCTTTAGTTATTTTTGATGAAGCTATTGAAAGGGCCATAATGTCTATTCCTGTGTTTATCTAGTAGTGGCTAAATTGGCTTATTAGCCAAGGGCTCACTACTGTATAGGGAGTAACTTGATAGGTAAATGACTTAGTAGATCGCAACTTAACAAACCATAACGATTACTAAAAACTATTCACCAAAATTAGCTTGTTCAAGGCGTGCTAACTCACCATTGCTGCGAATCTCAGTCAAAGCCTTGTTGAAGTCTTCTCTTAATGAATCACCTTTGCGTACTGCAATAGCAATATTATCATCGTTATCAATCTCATCGCCTACTATACCGAAGCCTTTAGGATTGTCTTTTAACCATGATTTTGCTGAGACTTTTTCAGCTAATACAGCATCACTACGCCCTGATTTTAGATCCAAATAGGCATTATCGTAATTGTCATATAACTGTACAGTATTGCCGTCTTTGCCTTCATAGTTATCTTGCAAATAAGCACCAGGAGTAGTTGATCGTTGACCACCTAGATTCAGATTTTTAATAGCTAAAGGATTAAAGCTGCCTTTAGTGTCAGTAAGCCATACCATAGTGTTAGCGAAATAAGGTTCGGTAAAGTCAACTTTTTCTTGACGTTCAGGAGTGATCGACATACCAGCAATCACTGCATCATACTTTTGTGCTAATAAGCCTGGAATGATACCGTCCCAATCTTGAGCAACGATTTCACATTTGGCTTGCATTTGCTTACACAGAGCATTAGCTACATCAATGTCATAACCGCCAAGACTACCATCAGCATTAGTGAAGTTAAAAGGAGGATAAGCCCCTTCTGTAGCGATACGAATGGTTTTACCAGCGCTATCAGTAGCAGTAGCGTTAGCATCAGTGTTAGCAGTATCTTGCTGACTACAAGCAGCCAAGGTTATAGCGGCAGTAATAGTCATAGATGACCATAAAAGACGGGAGTTAAACATCATATGTTCCTTAATTCTTGATAAGCGTGGCTGCTATTATTGGCATTTGACATCCATGCCAAATCACTAAAATAGTCATAAATATCGATAGGTTATAAACCCCTCGATAATACCTTACTAAAATATCAAAAACAAACGTTTTAGGTGTTGACTGTCATTATCCCGTAATAAACGGTAGAGTAATAACTATAATAGTTCAGCCGAGATTTTGACTAGTGCCATGCAGATAATAGTAGTAAAACTAGGAGAGTGGATTTTTTACTTCAAGGTTAGTTGATAATAAAAAGCCACTCAGCAAAGGCTAGTGGCTTAATATGTAGTACTGAGCGTGTTGGGCAAAAACCTTGGCAGCTGCTAGTTTTGATCTGCTAACGGATAAGCGGATAGCTCTAAGATACTAGTGTTGACGATGCGAAGCCATAAAGTCTCTGACTCGTTGCGAGTTTGGATTATCAAAGACTTTTTCAGGAGTACCTATCTCTTCCACCACGCCTTGATGCAAGAACACTACTTGGCTAGAAACTTCGCGGGCAAAACGCATTTCATGAGTGACAATCAACATAGTACGACCCTCTTCTGCCAACTCACGCATTACTACTAATACTTCGTTAACTAGCTCAGGATCTAACGCTGACGTAGGCTCATCGAATAACAATACTCTAGGTTGCATAGCCAAAGCACGAGCGATAGCCACTCGCTGAAGTTGACCGCCAGATAAATTGGCTGGGTAAGCGTCTTTTTTATCTAATAAGCCAACCTTAGCTAATAATACTTCTGCATCGCTAATCGCTTGGTCTTTTTTTATCTTAAGAACCTGCGTTGGCCCTTCGATAATATTTTGCAGGATGGTCTTATGCGGCCACAAGTTAAAGTTCTGGAATACAAAACCCACACTGGCACGTAAGCTTTCAAGCTGTTTGATATCTGCCGCCTGCAACTCGCCAGACTTATTAGGCTTTAATATTAGCTCTTCATCGCCTACTCTAATTCGACCTTGCGTTGGTTTTTCCAGCAAGTTAATACAGCGCAATAAAGTGGATTTTCCGGAACCGGATGAGCCCAGAATTGAGATAACATCCCCATCGTAGGCTGTAAGAGACACGCCTTTTAGGACAGCTAAGGAGCCATAGCTCTTATGTAAGTCTTGCAATTCTAAGGCGATAGGGCGAGTCGAGTCTTTAGTCATATCAGGCATGGTTCAGCATATTTCCGATTATTAATAAAAAATACATCATAAAAAAAGGCCAAGCCGCTAGTGCAGACTTGAGCCTTATTTTATCATCTTAGAACACAAAATGTGGCTATATAATAACACTATTAGCAGCTTTACCAATCAACTTAATAACATAAAGGTTTATTTTACAGAGTTGATTAGTCAGCCGCTTAATGGTCAAATTCAGTAAGTCGACACGTGTTCTTGCGTTTCACTACCATCTAATATTTCTGAATCATCGATAGTGTTAGCTTCTGTGCCCTCTTCCGTGCCTAATTGATCAACAGTAGCCTTATTATCATCAGCTTCGGCGCTAACACTGCCATTGACTGATGCATCATCTGCAGTAACTGTACTAGTGACGCTTTTAGTCCCTTGCTCTACATCACTAACTCCTGTAGCTTCTTGCTCTATAGCAGTTTGGGCATCGGCCGTAGTATCCGCTTCGGTAGTCGCCGCCTCTTTGTCAGCACAAGCACTTAATGTCAATGCCGCTACTGCCAAAGTAGCCATTAGTAGTTTCTTAGCTATTGGTAATGACGTGATCATAATAGTTACCTTTTTAGTGAAATTAAAAACTGTGATAATAAATAATAGTAGTTTGAACTTTTCCGACTAGCTTGCATCATGAGCTGTGCAACAAGTTAGGTTTATTAAGCAATGTTTAATAATCGACTACAGTAATTGTCTATTTTTAGCGGAGGCTTTTTTAACAAAGACTATTTTTTTCGCTGATTTTAAGATAGTAGCCAGCCCGCTAAAGCTTTCGAGACTTTTATTCAAAGAGCATAGGTCTAGCACAATAGCGGTAGAAAATAGTTTTGCTATTGTCAGTTAGTCTTCTATATCGTCTATTAATCAGTCTTCCATATCGTCGTCAAAAGAATAGTCAACGTCGTTGTTGTTTTCTTTATCGTTGTTGTTTTCTTTATCATTGTTATTGTCAAAATCGTCAGCACTATCAGAATCATTGTCTTCGCTAGCAGTGGCCCTATCTAAATGGCCCTCTTGCGGATTAATCTTTACTAGGGTGACTGAGTTAACGGCTGCCCTGTATTCAGCAGCTACCGCTGAATTATCTAAATAAAGCCCCAAAATCAGGGCAATTACCGCCAAAGAGCCGTATAGCCATTTTTTGGATATTGCTGGTTTTCTAGAGTTGTTATCTTCCGTGGCCATCTTGGCTCTCCATAGTGGCTATGCCCTACCTAGCAATAAATAACGATAATAGACTATCGGTTATAAGGGATAATTTGATAGTAACTATAATGGCAACTTGCAAGCACTACTTTAGTATTTACACCCTACTTGTGTTAAAAATACGTAACACTATTGGGCTAGGTTGACCATGCAACTAGCGCAGAGTTTAATTGTAAATGCTCAATACGCTTCAGCCAACATTACTCAAACAGGCCATCATTACTACTTAGTATGCTTAAATTCGCCTTTACTATCGCCTTAATCTGCTCTATGTTAAATAGCGTTAGGCAGTAAAGGGCCTAAAACTTCTATTTATATCAGCTTTTGCTACCATTTGGTATCTTTAACACTCTAATCATTTGCTACTTTCTCTGGTTTAAAAATCTTATAAACATAAGGAAAATAATACATGACTCAATCGATTACTACAGATATTGCTACTTATATGCAAAGCGTCGGTAAACAAGCACGTGCTGCCTCTCGCGCCCTTGCCGCTGCTAATACTAGTCACAAAAATGCTGCATTGATAGCTATTCATGATCAATTAGTCACTGCTAAGTCAGAGATTCTGGCGGCTAATAAAACAGATATGGATAATGGGCAAAAGAATAATTTAGACGCCGCTCTTCTAGATCGCTTAGAGCTTAACGATGCTCGCTTTAATGGCATGCTTCAAGGCCTAAAAGATGTCTCGACTTTGCCTGATCCAATCGGTGAGGTCACTGATATGACTTTTCAGCCCTCAGGTATCCATCTAGGTAAGATGCGCGTGCCACTAGGGGTAGTGGGCATGATTTATGAGTCACGTCCAAACGTCACTTTAGAAGCGGCCTCTCTAGCCTTAAAATCAGGTAACGCTATTATTCTACGTGGAGGCTCAGAAGCTTTTGAGTCTAATCAAGCGATTGCTAAGTGTATTCATCAAGGTCTCAAAGCTGCTGACCTTCCTGAGCATAGCGTGCAAGTACTACAGACCACTGATCGTGCAGCGGTCGGCGAATTGATCACTATGACTGCCTATGTCGATGTGATAGTACCCCGTGGTGGTAAAGGTTTGATTGAACGTATCAGTCGCGATGCCAAAGTACCAGTCATCAAGCATTTAGATGGTAACTGTCATACTTATATCGACAGTGATGCCCAAGCCGAGATTGCGATAAAAGTCAGTGTTAATGCTAAGACCCATCGTTACGGTACTTGCAACACTATGGAGACTTTATTAGTAGATACAGCTGTCGCTGAAGAGCTGCTGCCTAAGATTGCTGAAGCGATTATTGCAGCGGACGAGGCGATGCAATTGCGTGTTGATGAGCAGTCATATGCTCTATTAAAAGACAATGCTAAGCTTGCTAGGCATCTATCGGCCGCAACCGCTGAAGATTGGGATACTGAATACCTTGCACCGATATTAGCGATCAAAATAGTTGCTGGCTTAGACGAAGCCATTGAGCATATCAATACTCATGGTAGCCATCATACCGATGTCATCATCACTGATAACTATACTAAGTCACAGCGCTTTATTCGTGAAGTGGACTCAGCTAGTGTGATGATTAATGCTTCAAGCCGTTTCGCTGATGGCTTTGAATACGGTCTGGGTGCTGAGATTGGTATCTCTACCGATAAAATCCATGCCCGTGGTCCTGTAGGTCTCGAAGGACTAACTTCACAAAAATGGATCGTTTATGGTCACGGCGAGACTCGTGCTTAGTGACTTTTATAATGGCTAATCGCTTTTATAACCATTAATGATATTCATCCTCTCAAACCACTAAAACGTCAGTATTGTTGCTGGCGTTTTTTATGTTTACGAACCATCATTACTACTAGCTTTTGTTTTGTGAGTGCTAATGATGTTGTATATACTGCTTTAACATAGACAGTTATTAAGGCAGTGCAGTTATGCAGAGTGGCGAAATTAAACACTGGAATCAAAGCCAAGGTTATGGCTTTATCGATGTTGATGATCAACCCGAAGATGTATTCTTTCATATCAGTAAAGTGCGACTATCGCAGCCAATAACTGTAGGCCAACGGGTGTATTTCAATAGTGAACGCAATGATAAAAACCAGCTACAAGCAACTGAAGTTACTTCCATTGCCTTAAGTATTGCTGAAAGCTCAGCATCAGATTCAACCAATCATTCACTAAAGCATAACTCTAAAAAAGCTAATGCGAATCGTCAGCACAACACTAATAACAATAGCAATAGCAATAGCAATAGCAATAGCAATAGCAATAGCAATAGCAATAGCAATAGCAATAGCAACCGTGCTAACCCTAATAAAAAAAGCAAGTTATCGACTCTATTTAGTTTGATCGCCATTATTGCTGTGGCGGTTTATTTCTTTGCCGACTTAAAGTCCAGCTTGTTTGCCAATGACTTAGCAACTAGCTCGCAAACTTCAAGCGCTCCCACTGGTGAAGCAACCGCGACATCTATCACTGGCGATGCGCAGATAGATCGTACTATTGCCCTGATTAAACAAGGTGGGCCTTTCCCTTACCCTAGTAAGGACGGCACTAGCTTTTATAATCGAGAAGGCCAACTACCCTCGCAGTCGTCAGGCTACTATCGGGAATATACTGTACCCACGCCCGGTGTATCTCATCGTGGCGCACGACGTATCGTCACTGGTGGCAATCCACCAACTGTCTATTACTTGACTCTAGACCATTACAACAGCTTTAGTAAACTTGAGGTAGACTGATATGAGCCAAGCCATTATTTATGTTAATAAAAACGATGCCGATAGCATCCCTAAGCAAGCTATCAATATCAATATCGAAGATGAATTAAGTAAGGAGACGCTATTAACCAGCATAGCCAAAGCTGGCGATTTCCCCGCTTATTTCGGTCACAATTGGGATGCGCTATGGGACTGCTTAACAGATAGTAGAATTAAATATTTGCAGTTGGATTTAGCAGATATAGAGAAGATTAATACCGAAGATTTCAATATGTTTAAAAGTATCGTTGAGGACGCTTATAGAGACTTTGGGCAGCCGCAGTTATGGGTTATTGGCTGATATATTTATCGGTTACGTAGATTTTATATGATGTGCCGTGCCAACTGTATTAAAAATTAGTTTTTAATCAACCTTTAAGATACGTGAGCTGAATGTTGGCGTTTTTTATATTTTGACCCTTATTCCTTATTCCTTATTCCTTACTTTAGTTAGAATCAAAGGATGGTTATAGGGGATCACTAAGCAGCCTTTGATTCTAGTTATTCTCTAATATTTCACTGCGGTTTTATTCATGAGGTTTTTGACCTTGAGCCATGTTATCTAGCATCATCGATAACCAGTGATTATTACTAGCAATATGCTGCTGCCGCAACTGCAATATCGTTTCAGCCGTCTGTACAGAATCAAGGTTGTCAGTCAATGACTCGGCAATATAGTCACGGCCATTAGTGACCATTTTCACCATACTCTCAGGCGTCACTTCAAAATGACATTGCCAGCCCATTAACCATGTCCCTTGCTGTTTGTGCAAAGCCGTCTGATAAGTAAACCCTTGATGCTCCCAAGTTTTTGAAGTCGCAATAGGCGTAGCTCCTTTGGGAGACGCAAAGCCATCGCCATGCCAATGAAACACTGTGAACGCCTCTTTCGGTAGGTCTTGCAATAAGCAATGTTGCTTACCCGCTTCGGTTAGCTCGATAGGCAACCAACCAATCTCCTTAATCCCTGATGGCTGCACAGTCGCCCCTAAACTGTCTGCGATCAGCTGTGCGCCAAGGCAAAAGCCGATGATGGTCTTGCCTGCACTAATACTCGCAGCTATAAGATGCTTTTCATCGGCTAGCCAAGGATAGTCCACCTCATCATGAATACTCATAGGTCCGCCCATAATAATTAGCCAATCAAAGCCGTCTGGCTCTGGCAGAGACTCACCATTATAAAATCGGGTGTAATTTATCTGATGACCCCGACTGTCAGCCCACTGGCCGATATAGCCTAAATCTTCAAAATCAACGTGGTAGAGGGCATGGATACGAAGAGTCATGGAGTGACCTTTTATAATTAATGAAGGGTTATAGTGATTTACAGGTTTTAAAAGCGTTGACTGGTCTTAATGACTAGGGTGTGTCCTCAATTGAATCATGAGGCTAAAAGTGAGATAGATTTTTGTCAGTCCATGGAAATTTTGCAGAGAATATAAGCATATTGTCTAGAAATTTTCGCAGAGTGACGAAAATATAGCCAGTTTTAGTCCATTATACGCTAGTGTTGTTAATTGAGGACACGCCCTAAACCCTATGACTTAGTGCCAATAGTATAGATTGCTATCATCAATTAAGCCTCGATGACGCTCACAGCCAAATAACAAACACCCAAAATACATACTGCGAATCTCTTGTTTAATATCGTCTTGCGGTTTAGGGTGATTGTCCGCCGCCAACACCATCTCTAATCTACTAATTTTGGCTTGCTGTTGGTCAATAAAATTCAGTTTTTCCTTGAGCAATTGTTGTTTATTTTCTATGCGATATTGCTCAGCTTCTAACTGGCTCTCTACTAAACACTGTTGCGCATTTTGCAATGTTTCACTCATAATTTTTCGCCATTTATCTCTATCACTTTCATAAACCGCATACCAAACCCAGTCCCAAGACTCATGAACTGCCTCGTTTTCAGTTAACTGGGTGGCTAAGCTATACCTGCCCAATCTACTATATAGGCTGGCTACTGTTAAGTTACAGCAATCCCCATGATATCTGGCCTCATTCAATAGGGTTAGCGCCTTAGAATCATCGCCTAGTAATATATATAAGCGAGCTTTATCGAGTAAAATCTCATAGTACTTCTCTTCTAATATAGCAGCAGGAATACTGCTAAAGTCGCCCGTAAGCAACTCAGAAATTAAGGTTTGAGCCCTCTCAAAATAAGTAAATGCCTGCTCAAAGTTATCTATCATCGCATAAGCGCAGGCCATATTTTTATAAAAAAACACCCTCTTGTTTAAATGAGATTGGCGATAATTAGGCGCTATATTATCAATCTTATCTAAGGCCAACTGATAGGTACTGATGACCTCTTCATGATGCTCAGCATCTCTAAGCGTGAATACCCCGTCTTCATTATAATTTTGCGCTAAGAGCATCTGCGCATAGCTGATATAAGGCAAATAAGATTGCGGCTGTCTCTTCATGACCTGCTTTTGTAGCAGCAAACCACGCTCGGGCTCACCATATTCATGATGCAGCCAAAATGCTAGATTATGGGTATTCTCTATCGAAGGATTTACCTGATAAGCCCTCTCAAAATACTCTAAATCTTTATCCCCGTCTGGGTGCTCCATATAATATAAAGCAATAATGGCTAATAATTTGTCATCGTCAGGATAGTCAGCTAACTGACTGAGTAATTGATCGATATCTGGTGTCATCGCCAAGGTCTATTCCTATTACTATTTTTTAACATTGCCTGCTTAGAGCCAGCAAAAAAGGCCTAACCTAACCGCCAAGCCAGCCTCGATTTAAACCACACTGTTTCCAATTGATTTCTACCTCATCCGTGAGAATACCTATGGGATAACTGAACGAGCCGCCACCAAGATAAAGCTCATCGCCTAGCTTATAAGGCTTACCTTCAAAGACTAGCGTTTGTTCTCCCTCATCCCAAGAGAAGGACTTATCGGCCAATACCAGCAATAGACTGTTTTCGTCCGTTGGTAAGCTGTCCTTGCTATCAGTTAAGACCAGACAGTTTCGGTAGGAGCGCAGATAGCCTGCGTTCATGGCGGTCAATCTACCCATCAGTGGGGTTGGCGACCAAGTGGCGATTTGCAAGGGTTGCTTTATTGGTTCCGATTTAATAATGAGTGTAGGTTGGGGCACATCCGTTTGCACAATCTTAGGTGTCTCTACAGGCGTCTCTAAAGCTTGGCTGGCACAACCTGAAAGCAATAGCGCCACGAATACTGACCCAAATAAACTTAGATTATTTGACAATGACTGCTCCCTAAACGCTCAAACTTCATGAATTACACTGTAGGGTGGCGTTAGCGAAGCGTAACCCACCAACAAAGATTAGAAAATCAAAACCACGATAAGTATTGATAGTGTATGCGCAAAGAGCAAGATTAGCATTGATATGCTAAATAAACCTACATTTTCGACCCACAAAAAAACCGCCTAGCAAAAAGCTAAGCGGTTTTTTTAATACTATTAATAACCAATTAAATAGTCATTAATCAAACAGTCACTAATTAAAGCTTACTGATTTTTAGCATAAACCGGTTTTTTCGTGCAGATTGCTTCAACCTTTGCACGCACTTCGGCTAGTACTTTTTCATCACCACGAGCGTCGAGCACGTCACACATCCAGCCAGCTAACTCTTTTACGTCTGCTTCATCGAAGCCACGAGTAGTCACCGCACCAGTACCAATACGAATACCAGAAGTGACGAACGGAGATTTTGGATCGTTAGGTACGGCGTTTTTATTAACCGTAATGTGTGCATCACCCAACCATTTATCAGCCTCTTTACCAGTCATTTCTTGCTTAACTAAGCTGATAAGCATTAGATGGTTTTCAGTACCGCCAGAGATAATTTCATAGCCACGCTCTTGAATGACTGCCGCCATAGCTTTGGCGTTTTTGATCACTTGCTGCTGATAAGTCTTAAAGTTATCTTCCAAAGCTTCTTTGAAGCAAATCGCTTTGGCAGCGATAACATGCATCAATGGGCCACCTTGGTTGCCTGGGAATACTGCTGAGTTGATTTTTTTAGCTAGCTTATCATCACGTGACATGATGATGCCTGAGCGTGGGCCACGTAAGGTTTTGTGAGTAGTACTAGTCACTACGTCAGCGAACGGCACTGGGTTAGGATAAGTGCCTGTAGCAGCCAAACCGGCGA
This sequence comes from Psychrobacter urativorans, assembly GCF_904846695.1. Taxonomy (GTDB): domain Bacteria; phylum Pseudomonadota; class Gammaproteobacteria; order Pseudomonadales; family Moraxellaceae; genus Psychrobacter; species Psychrobacter urativorans. Next base: position 343,340 of record NZ_CAJHBR010000001.1, on the reverse strand, counting down.
TGTGAGCCATATCGACTAAGAAGTAAGCACCAACTTCATCAGCGATATCACGGAAACGCTGCCAATCGACTACTTGTGAATACGCTGAAAAACCAGCAATAATCATTTTAGGCTTATGCTCACGCGCTAAGCGGTCAACTTGGTCATAATCAATAAGACCAGTCTCTTCAACTAAGCCATACTGCACAGCATTGTAGTTGATACCTGAGAAGTTGATGTGAGCACCATGAGTCAAGTGACCACCAGCGTCAAGGCTCATACCTAAGATAGTATCATTGGCAGCAAGAAGCGCTAAAAATACTGCTGAGTTGGCTTGGCTACCTGAGTGTGGCTGCACGTTGACGTATTCAGCACCGAACAACTGTTTTGCACGGTCAATAGCTAACTGCTCAACGATATCTACGTGCTCACAACCACCATAATAACGCTTGCCTGGATAGCCTTCTGCGTATTTATTGGTAAGATCTGAACCTTGGGCTTCCATTACAGCTTGTGAGCAATAGTTCTCTGAAGCGATAAGCTCAATATGATTTTCTTGACGTACGCTTTCAGCTTCCATAGCAGCAGAAAGAGCTGGGTCATATTCTTTTATAGAGATATCTTTAAACATAGTTATGTCCTATATAGAGTATTTTTTATGAGAAATATTACTAGAGGGAAATATTAAAGAGATTAGCCCAAAGGAGGCTTGCCATACACAACAATACTGTTTATGCGCCGTTGCATATTGAATTTTGTTGTCGCACAAGTGTACCATGAAACCTTATATCATTAACGCAAAAAATACGCATTTTGAACTGAGTCAGTTGTATAAAATGCTCATCCGCATCGGCAAATAATACCGTCATAAGCTTAGTTTTTTAATAATTTCACCCTTACAACTATCTGTTATCTGCTTAGAATGTTTACAAAGCAATTTGCATAAAATCATTGCCATAAAAATAGCCACCCGAGGGTGACTGTGTTCAATTATAAAATCAGATTAGGTAAAATTTACTCCTTCACTACTAGAGCCTTTATAAAGCTACGATTTAGCATACATTGCTATCTCTATCGTATGTTTACTAATGGCTTAGCGACCCAGCCTTGGCCTTTATCGCTATGGACATAGTAATAACCGTTTTGCTCATTGCCCATATAAACCATAGGATCATCTTGGGACAATACGGCGACCGCACTTGACGAGCCGTTAGCTTGCGAGTACAAGTTAGTCTTCTGTAGCTTACCTGCTAACATAGATCCAGACTCCAACTTGCTATTGGCATTTTGTGATGCTTGACCTATAAAACCGACTTCTTCCCCTAAGTTACTTACCGCTTGCTTACTACCTCGAATCGTATCAGCCGTGCGTCCAATTGAGCTAATAGTGTTTTGGACATCGTATATGCTGTCTAAAAACCCTGCACTAGCACTAAGTGGTGCAGTTATCGTTAGCATTAGTACAGCTAACGTAGCCGCTGAGCGTGGTAAACAAGTAACTGGTGACAGAGTCATAAATAATCCTCAGGGCGATAGAAGTCTATATTGTCATAATCTAATAATTATATAATAAATTCCTTATACCAAACAAGTGTTTTTAATTTTGTTATTAGCCAATAAGCCCTATTGATTATATGCCTCTGTATTGCTCTATTCTAAGGATAATGTAGCTAAAAATTCTGGCAAAAAAGTTTCGCTAATTAATAGCTTACGGCCGTACCAGTCGTAGCAAGTTTGTCGTTGCCAGCCCTGCTTAGTATCGTTAATACCGCGCTGATTAGGCAAAGTGCGACTGCGCTTAAACAATACATATCCAATCGGCGTGCCTTTTAGTTGCTGTAAGCGTTTGGCTCGTCCTCGTAAACTGGACACTGGAAAAATACTTTGTGCCCATACCCATGCCTGCTCACTATCGCCATATAACTGCACCTCACGCACCCACGCCATCATAGGGCGGTTTAGCGCTGAACCTTGTAAACCCAATTGGCGCTTTTGTACTAACGACAAACGGCGATAGCCTTCAAACTGGCGTTGCACTCGTAGTGGCTGCCCTGCTTTGGCCTCTAGCATTGCCGTCAGCGACCCTTTAGCTTCGAGCCACGGTAACAGTTGTGCAGCTGGCTGAGTTATACAGGAATAGGAGTTATTAAGCTGCGACATAATCAGATAAAGCCCTTAAGCATTACTATCGAATATTGGCATATTATCATTATTAAACGGCAAAGCCTCATGCGCCTGCTGTCTATACTGCGCCATACGTGAGCGATCTTCTTTACAGAAATTGGCTATTGCAGGGATAAATCGTGAGTCAAAAATACGATGCAGCGAGTGGGTTTTGGTCGGTATAAAGCCACGAATAAGCTTATGCTCGCCTTGAGTACCTGGATCAAAATAGTTTAAGCCTTGCTCAATGGCAAACTCGATACCTTGGTAATAGCACAGCTCAAAATGCAAACTATCGTACTCACCAAGCGCACCCCAATAGCGACCGTATAAAGTTGTCGCTCTATTATCTGCTGAACTATCATCACTGCTAAATGCATCCGGTACATCATACAAGAATAAGCTGCTAGCAATAATCTCACCAGCGCTATCGAGCGCTTGCGCCAACATAAGATGCTCAGGCATGCTAGCTGCTAGTTGCATAAAAAAGTCAACGCTCAAATAAGGCTGCTGGCCACGTACCGCATAAGTCATCACATAACAATGATAAAATGCTTTCCAGTCTTGGTCAGTGATAGCATCACCACATTTACGCACACAAGTAATACCTTGTGCTGCCACTTTACGCCGTTCAGCACGAATAGTTTTACGCTTTTTGGCAGTCAAGGTCATGATAAAACCGTCAAAATCAGCAAAGGGCTGCTCGTTATCTAGCAAACTTTTATTTTGCCATAAAAACTGACAGCCTTGACGCTCTAGAATAGGGGTAGTAAAAGCGTTAGGACTTATCAGTTCAGCATTTTCATCGCTAGCATGACTATCATTATGACTATTGGCGAGCGCCTCCGCTATCTCATTGTCTGTCGAAGCAGCAAGCGCTGCCAGCTCAGGGGTCACAAACAAGCCATGCCAGCTCGATGCACCTACTTGTTGAGCGAGGTCATCAACCCCTGCCATAGCCGCTTCAATAATGTGAGTATTGAGAGTCTCGCCTTCTACTAGCCACAAGCGCTGACCGGTAATAGGGGTGTAAGGCGAACTAGTCACTAGACGCGGATAGTAATCGATACCATAACGGGCGTAGGCTTCAGCCCAAGCATAATCAAAAACGAACTCGCCTTTATGATGGCCTTTGACGAACACCGGCATTACCGCTACTGGCTGCATCAGGCTTTCATCAATGATCGCTTTATCAACATCTTGACTGTTTAATTGACTGTTGTTGGTATGATTTTTATTAGCATCGCTGTTATTAGCATCGCTCCTACTGGCATCAGGGTTATCAGTGCCGCTGTTACTATCTGCTGCTGTCCCAGCCCGATACACTAATACAAAAATAGGTAACCAACCAGCTTGCTCGCCAATAGCATCAGTAGCATGCAAAGCTTGCCAAAATGCAAAAGACATAAATGGGGTGTCAGGAGTCTGCCACTTAGCCCTATCTTGCCAGCTCATATCACCGACGAGTGCATACTGTAAACTCATAATGCTCACCATTTATTTTGGAAGGTTTCTAGGGTAGCAAAATTCCAGCCGATTGCTGTCACGATTTGCAAAAATCATCTCGGTTTTTAGGCAAATTATAGGCAAGCTTAAGCTGGACATTGATTTATTATACTCAATACCCCTTAGGAGAATACTATGCTTATTTCTCTATAGAATCTATCTTTTGCGGTTACCAGAAAGCTGGCGCTATACTGATCATTAGCTGTCTGACGCTTTTAATTGCCTGCAATAGTCAACAGATCAGTGACAAGTCAGCCTTAGGCAATAACCTCGCTGCGCAAACCAATCCTGATAAGATTAAACGTAATAGCATCGATGATCGAATGCAGAGCGATAACCATTTAGATGGTAATGCTGTCATTAAAACTGCCGATACTTTTGATCCTTAAACTACTACTGTCTACTGGCTAAAAACAGCCAACCACTAAGTAATTTGCGGTTAAGGATACAAGCTATATCAATGCTGCTTGCACGCAAATGATGTAATTTATACTAATCACTGGTAGAATAATGCTTTTAATAGTCTAATATAATTCAGATACCGCGGATACGAGCGAGAATAGTATTCTAAGTTCAACATGCAAGGTTGACATCGCATTCAACATCCTAATTGATTTATAGCAGGCTAACTATAGTTAGTCTCTCTCTTTCAGTCCGTACAGATTACATCATCAAAACGGCTTAGGTTAATGAACGTTTTCAGAGCGTTCACGCCCGTAAATTAAAGACCAGTCAACAAAAAAAGCTACGCAAACTTGAACGCCTTCCGCAAACTACCTGCAGTGTATTTGATCCAATCGCCCAGTCCATTATTTTATAGGGCTATGTACCACTATTAAATTAAATTTGAGCCTTATCAACCACAACCTAAAGGAATGTCATACTACAATGTCAAAAATCATTTATACAAAAACTGACGAAGCTCCAGCGCTCGCAACCTTATCATTCTTGCCTATCGTAAAGGCTTTTACTAACACCGCTGGCATTACTATTGAAACCGCTGATATCTCTCTAGCGGGTCGCATCATTGCTTTATTCTCAGAGTTTTTACCTGAAGAGCAACGCATTCCTAGCGCATTCGTAGCTTTGAGTGAATTGGTAAAACAACCTAGAGCAAACATCATCAAATTGCCTAACATCAGCGCTTCAATTCCGCAGCTTAAAGCGGCGATTAAAGAGTTGCAAGATAAAGGCTATGATCTACCTGATTATCCTGATCACCCAGAAACAGACGTAGAAAAAGATGCACGCGTGCGTTATGACAAAATCAAAGGCAGTGCTATCAACCCAGTTTTGCGTGAAGGTAACTCTGATAGACGTGCACCAAAAGCGGTTAAAGCATTTGCAAGAAGCCATCCGCATTCAATGGGCGCATGGAGTGCCGATTCTCAGTCTCACGTTTCTACTATGAGCCATGGTGATTTTGCTGATACTGAACAATCAGTAACTCTTGCTGAAGCCACTGATTACCGTATCGTCCATACTGCTGATGACGGCACCGTTACTGAGTTAAAGTCGCCAGCTCCCCTACTAAAAGGTGAACTAATCGACGCCGCTATCTTAAGCCATAAAGCTTTAGTTGAGTTCTTTGAAGAACAAGTAGAAGACGCTAAAAAATCTGGCATATTGTTCTCGTTGCATCTAAAAGCCACGATGATGAAAGTTTCTGATCCTATTATCTTTGGTGAAGCAGTAAAAGTTTATTTCAAAGAGTTATTTGCTAAGCATGCCGATACTTTTGCAGCGCTAGACGTCAACGTTAACAATGGCTTTAGCAATCTGCTAGCTAAGATACAAGAGCTACCAGAAGCAAAACGTAAAGAGATCGAAGCTGATATTCAGAGCATCTATGAAAGCAACCCAGATCTTGCCATGGTCAATTCAGACAAAGGCATCACTAACCTACACGTACCAAGCGATGTGATCGTCGACGCTTCAATGCCAGCGATGATTCGTAGTTCTGGTAAAATGTGGGGCGCTGATAATAAGCTGCATGATACTAAAGCCGTTATCCCAGATAGCAGCTACTCTTGCATCTATGATGAAACTATCAAATTCCATAAAGAATTCGGTGCGTTTGATCCCACGACTATGGGTTCAGTCCCTAACGTTGGCTTGATGGCGCAAAAAGCTGAAGAATATGGCTCACATGATAAAACTTTCTTAATACCTTCTGCTGGTAAAGTACAAGTTATCGATAGTAATGATAAAGTCTTAACTGAGCATAAAGTAGAAGCCGAAGACATTTGGCGTATGAATCAAGTCAAAGATGCGCCGATTGAAGACTGGGTTAAATTAGCTGTGACTCGTGCTCGTGCTAGCAAGATACCAACTATCTTTTGGTTAGATAAAAAGCGTCCACATCACGCAGAATTGATCAAAAAAGTTGAACACTATCTAAAGGATTACGACACTAGCGACTTAGATATTCGTATCATGCCTGTACGTGAAGCTACTCGTTTCACTTTAGAGCGCCTAAAAGACGGTAAAGACACTATCTCAGTAACGGGTAACGTATTGCGCGATTACCTAACCGATCTGTTCCCAATTTTAGAGTTAGGAACTAGTGCCAAAATGTTATCAATCGTGCCCCTTATGAATGGTGGTGGTCTGTTTGAAACTGGTGCTGGTGGTTCAGCTCCTAAGCACGTTGAGCAACTAGTAGAAGAAAACCATCTACGTTGGGATTCACTAGGTGAGTTCTTAGCTCTAGCAGTATCTTTAGAGCATCTAGCTACTCATGAAGATAATGCAAAAGCGCAGATATTGGCCGATACCTTAGATATGGCAACAGAAAAACTGTTATTGAACAATAAATCACCATCACGCAAAACGGGTGAGTTGGATAACCGTGGTAGCCACTTCTATCTAGCTATGTACTGGGCGCAAGAGCTGGCCGCGCAAAACGATGACGCTGAGCTAAAAGAGAAGTTTGCACCTTTGGCACAAAAACTGGCTGATAATGAAGACGCTATTGTCAAAGAGTTAAATGACATTCAAGGCAAAGCTGTCAATATCGATGGTTATTATTTCTTCGATGAAAAACTAGCCACTGACGTGATGCGTCCAAGTAAGCTATTAAATGAGACTATTGCTTCTTTGTAATTGCATGTTTGTCATTACTTAATGGCAATCGCAGTTAAATAATGACTGAGCTACAGGCACACTAAGCTGGATTGGTTTTTTTACAACTGAAAACGTTGCAGGAAAACTAAGCTGGCCTTAGGATAGTCAAAGTCTTTATCCTAGCAACACCTCAACAGTCTAAGACTGTTGAGGTGTTTTTTATTGTCAAAATTAACAGCTTCAATTGACAATTATTGAGGTCTGTCCTACTGTAGGAACTTGCTTTATAGATATCTTTGATTCGGTAATAATAATAAACTGTCTTACCATTGTTATATACTAGTGGCACTGATACTAATATTACTCTTAGCTGTTCACAAATAAGGGTTTAGCCCAATAACTAGCTAATGGACTCATTAATTGGCTAATAGACTAAACCACTTATATTATCTTTAATGGGCGTCTTGTCTGAAATAGTGTTGCAAGCTACTGGCAGCTCTGCACAGGGTTTGCTTTATTTTGAGCTATTAGACACGCTCTATCGTTAACGACAACCTAAAGGGATGACCTACAACAATGTCAAAAATTATTTATACAAAAACCGACGAAGCCCCAGCGCTGGCAACCCTATCCTTTTTACCTATAGTAAAGGCTTTTACTCATACAGCAGGGATTGCTGTTGAAACTACTGATATCTCAGTTGCCGCGCGAGTGTTGGCTGAATTTCCAGAGTATTTAACTGAACAACAGCGTGTCCCTGACAATCTAGCGGAACTAGGTCGCTTAACCCAAGACCCTAATACTAATATTATTAAACTGCCTAATATCAGTGCTTCGGTTCAGCAGCTCAAAGCTTGTATAAAAGAGTTGCAAAGCAAAGGTTACGCTATACCCAATTTCCCAGATGATCCAAAAACAGAGGAAGAACAACAGCTGCGTCAACGTTATGGCAAAAGCCTAGGCAGCTCAGTGAACCCTGTACTGCGTGAAGGTAACTCAGACCGCCGTGCACCCAAAGCGGTTAAAAACTATGCTCGTAAGCATCCGCATTCAATGGGTGAATGGAAGCAATGGTCACAAACTCATGTATCACACATGCACAGCGGCGACTTTTATGCAGGTGAGCAATCTATCACATTAGATAAAGCCCGTACCGTGCGTATGGAACGCTTAGCCGACGATGGTACGGTTAATGTCTTCAAAACAGGCATCGCTTTGCTTGATAAAGAAGTCATCGACCTTATGTTCATGAGCAAAAAGGCATTGCTTGAATTCTATGAGCGTGAAATGGAAGACTGCCGTGAAGCAGGTATTTTATTCTCCTTGCACGTAAAAGCCACGATGATGAAAGTATCGCATCCTATCGTCTTTGGTCATGCGGTTAAAACTTATTATAAAGATGCCTTTAACAAACATGGTGCTTTCTTTGATGAGTTAGGCATCAATGTTAATAACGGCATGGCAGATCTATACGACAAAATCTCAAAATTACCCGCATCAACACGTGAAGAGATTGAGCGCGACTTACATGCTTGCCAAGTACACCGTCCACGTTTGGCGATGGTTGATTCTTCAAAGGGAATCACTAACTTCCATTCACCAAGTGACATCATCGTAGATGCTTCTATGCCTGCTATGATTCGTAACGGCGGTAAAATGTGGGGTGCTGATGGTAAGCCCTATGATTGTAAAGCGGTTATGCCTGAGTCTACCTTCGCTCGTATTTATCAAGAAATGATCAACTTCTGTAAATGGCATGGTAACTTTGATCCAACGACTATGGGTACAGTGCCTAACGTCGGTCTAATGGCACAAAAAGCCGAAGAATACGGCTCGCATGACAAGACTTTTGAAGCAAGCGATGATGGTATTGCGCGTATTGTTGACGAAGAAACCAATGAAGTTTTACTTGAGCAGCGTGTTGAGAAAGGCGATATCTGGCGCATGTGTCAGGTAAAAGATGAGCCTATCCAAGATTGGGTCAAGCTGGCCGTACGTCGCGCGCGCGAATCTAATACACCAGTCATCTTTTGGTTAGACCCGTATCGCCCACACGAAAACGAGCTGATCAAAAAGGTCAACATGTATCTAAAAGATCACGATACTAAAGGCTTGCACATCGAAATCATGTCACAAGTTCGTGCGATGCGCTATACCTTGGAGCGCGTTGCTCGTGGTCTTGATACCATCTCTGCTACTGGTAATATCTTACGTGATTACCTCACTGACTTATTCCCAATTCTAGAGTTAGGCACTAGTGCAAAAATGCTGTCAGTAGTACCACTAATGAAAGGCGGCGGTTTGTTTGAAACCGGCGCTGGTGGTTCAGCTCCTAAGCATGTCCAGCAATTGGTTGAAGAAAACCATTTACGTTGGGATTCATTAGGAGAGTTCTTGGCTTTGACGGTATCTTTGGAGCACTTAGCAGAGAACGATAATAATGCTAAAGCTAAGATATTAGCCGATACTCTTGATAAGGCTACAGAAGAGCTATTATTAAATGACAAATCACCTTCACGCAAAACGGGTGAGTTAGATAACCGTGGTAGTCACTTCTATTTGGCTATGTACTGGGCACAAGAGCTTGCAGCGCAAGATAAAGACAGTGAGCTTGCAGCACAGTTTGCGCCATTAGCACAAAAACTCGCTGATAATGAAGCGGCGATTATTAAAGAGCTAAATGAAGCTCAAGGCAAACCAGTAGATATCCATGGCTACTACCTTGCTGATGAAAAACTAGCCGAGCAAGTAATGCGTCCTAGTAAGTTATTTAACGAAGCTTTGGCATCTTTATAACTTTTATGGGCTTATTGTGCTTAGATAATTGCGCTTAGGCGGCTTTATTGCTTGACGCTATTTAGGCTTATAAGTAAAGCACCTCAATGGTCTAAGACTATTGGGGTGTTTTTTGCTGTAAAGATTGCTAACATGGCGTTCACTTGTCTGATTTTTATTTAATTTTGCTTCGTTTATTTAGGAACCTCTGTCTTATGTCGACCTCTAGCATCGTGTTGTTTAACAAACCTTATGGGGTACAGAGCCAGTTTCGTGATGATAGTAATAATGATCATACGACTTTATCTGAGTACTTTAACGATAAATCACTGCGCATAGCCGGTAGACTCGATGCTACCTCAGAGGGTTTATTGATACTGACTGATGATGGGCGGGTGAATAAAGCCATTACCCAGCCACCAAAAACCAATAAATTTGCTCGCTCTACTACCAAACAAGGTAAGACTTATCTAGTACAAGTTGAAGGGCTAGCGACACCATTGCAGCTGCTAGCATTAACAAAAGGGGTGTTATTAAAAGACGGGAAGACCTTACCTGCCAAAGCCGTGCTAGTTAATGAGGCTGAGTTACCAATCAAGCTTTGGCAACGTGATCCTCCTATCCGAGAACGCAAAAACATCCCTACTTCATGGTTGATGCTGACCATTTATGAAGGTAAAAATCGCCAAGTTCGACGTATGACTGCCCAAGTTGGACTGCCTTGTCTACGTTTAATTCGCTGGTCAGTAGCAGGTTTTGAGCTAGGAGACCTTGCGGTAGGTGAACAGTTACGTATTGAGCTAAGCCCTGAGCATTATAAGCAATTAGCTATTAACGATTAAGGTCTAACCGCTATAAGCTCTAGTTATGACAGCAGTGACTGAACTTGAGGGCCTAAATGAGATAAAGCAACGTCTGCTATGCTGTTATAGCCGCTGAACTCAGTTATAGCCGCTGAACTCATTATTATTAATACATTGGCAACTTGGAGTCTCGAACCAGTAAGGTTACTCTGTTAGTATTTATGATATGGTTTTTTATAGTGTAGCCCTATGCTCTACCAATCTATTATATCGCCAGTTTAAGTTAAGGACCGCTCATGATTAGTCGTTATCGTCTTGCTCTAGTTGCTATTAGTACTTGTGCAACACTTGTAGTCAGCGCTTGTCAACCAACCACTAGCTCGGTAGAAACTACTGAGGCCACGGCAGCTGAACCAGTCAAACCATCAATCTCTACAGATGAAGCGACAACTGCTACTGAGGCTAGTACTGAAGCTTATACTGATAACAATATATCAGCGAGTGATATGGTGGCGGATCAAGCACCGCTGACTGATATGGGTAAGGACTACACTAAGTCGCTAACTAGAATGTATGATGAGATGAAGATTGGTATGGGCTATAACGATCCAGACGCTACCTTTGCTAAAGCTATGCTTGGCCATCATCGTGGTGCACTCGACTTAGTCACTATCGAATTAAAGTATGGTGATGATGCTAGTATGCAGGAGCTTGCTCAACGAATTGGCGATGAGCAGCAAGCTGAGATGGCCATTATTAACAAATGGCTGGCCAGCCATCTAGACGCGGCTAAGCCTAAGCTTGAAACTGCATTTGTACAGCAGGATTATAAGGATAGCACGCAGCCGATGTATGACCAGATGATGTTAGCTAGCACAGACCCAATAGCTGATCTAGCATTTGCTCGCAGTATGCTTGCGCATTATGTTGGCGCTGCTGATATGGCGATGATTGAGATGAAATATGGTACAGATGAAGATATGCTGGCATTAGCTAGAGCTATTATTGACGAGCAGCAGCCTACTAAAAAAATGCTGCAACAATGGATTGCTATGCATCCAAGCATTGAAACAGTATCTAATAATGACTTAAATAGTGCCGAAAGCACAGCAGTCGCAGAGGCTATTAAAAAGACTGTACCAGCTACTAAGACTAAGCCTGCCGCTTAAGTTGCTTGGACAGCTGCAACTTTAGGAGCCCTTGTCTTAGCAACACGCTCGACGCTTATTTAGTTATTAACTTAGAGTTAGACCATGATGTTTAACTCTAAGTGTTTTATTTATAAAGTATTATTTTAACTTTTTGCTGTTGATAGGACTTCTAGCCAATTTTGCCAGGCAGGGGCTTGCTTAGGGTCAACATTATCTCTAGTGCTATTAACATCATTATCGAAACGCAAACTTACTTTATGTATAGAGGGTGCGGCCAATACTTCTTGCAAGCTGTCTTGCCTATCCCGTTGTACAGCGGGTAATACCGTGACGCATAGCAGCTCATCGCGGCGGAATAGATGACAGCCAATGGCATGGTCATTATTAGCCACTGCTAAAGCGAATAGCTGCTTATTATCGGCTTTTATACCATCGAGGGCGATAATCACGTCATTAGCAGAGATACCTGCCAGCGCAGCTGCGCTACTACGTTGTACTCGATTAACTTTTAACCCAGCAGCAGTCTCCGTACAGCTCATACCCCAAGGCATTTTTTTATCGGCACTGTCTTTAGAGTCCACTTGAATTTTGATCCCATTCGCGCTTAGCAGGCGTTCGATAGGTAACTCTTCTACCCCATTGATATAACGGCCCTCAAAGTCCTCCCAGTCCGCTTGTGGCATAAATTGACTGATAACTTGCCCCATATCAGCGCTACTAATACCAACGCGTTGGCTGCCCTGTTGCTTAGCTTGTCCATAAAAGGCTTTTACCACATCGAATAGACGATACTGACCAGCGCTTTTTTCTAGTAAGCTCAAGTCTAGGCATAAGGCTACTAATGCGCCTTTATTATAGTAACTAATACCAGCATTAGCAGTGTTCTCATCGCTACGATAGAGCTTGATCCAAGCATCAAAGCTCGACTCTGCTACGCTTTGTTGGGCCCGTCCAGGAGTTTGATAATAACGACTGATCTGCTCAGCTAACAAGGTAAGATAGCTGGATTTATCGATAACAGCTGATGCTTGTAGCATAAAGTCATCAATATAAGAGGTAAAACCTTCGAACACCCAAAGTAACGGGGTAAATACTTCACGGCGCAAATTAACATCGATCATCACGTCTGGACTTACTGTCTTCACCCACCAAGAATGAAAATACTCATGGCTACACAAGCCTAAAAAGCGCTGGTAATCAGAACTCGGCATTACAGGCTCATTGCTACTAGGCAGATCACGGCGCGGGGTAATGAGGCTAGTAGAGTTGATATGCTCTAAACCACCATAATCTTGACCGCTGGCATAAGTCATAAAAGTATAATCATTAAAAGGCGCATCCCCTAGCCAATTAAGATAGGTTTGGCATATTTGGGTGATATCTTGCTGTAATCGGACCATATTGGCACTATGCTTACCTGAGAGATAGAAGCGATGGCTTAAAGCCTGATTATTATCATCTTGAATAATAAAATCAAAGAACTGTTGGCTGGCAATCTCAAACGGATGATCAATCAGCTGATAATAACTGTCTGCTTGTAAACCATAACCTTGTTGGTTGGCACCCTGTTGATTAAGGCTTTGCACATGGCTAGCATCAAGTCCACAAGCCAACTCAACGTCAGCCTGATTTTTATCCGCCAAAAAGGCAGCTGGCACTAATAGATTGACTTGTACTGGCGACTGCTCTTGCCCCTCAACAGCTAATGCTAAGGAGGTAAAATTGCCATATAAACGCTGCTGATCGACATAAGCTGTACGTACAGATAAGTCATAACAATAGACTTCATAATATACGCTCAACCTTTGCCCTGCTTTTACCGCTGGTAGCTGCCAAGTATTTTTGTCTATTTTTTGACCACGATACAATTTATTAGGCGCATTATTAATATTAGCCTCAGTATCAGTATCAGTATCAGTATCAGTATCAGTATCAGTATTTAACACCTTATAGTGAACGGCGGTAATATGACGGGCAAACTCACGTATCAGGTAACTGCCTGGAATCCACGCTGGCAACCATAATTGCGGCGCATCAACAAGCGCAGTAAAGTTTAAGGTGACATCCACTAGATGCTCATTAAAGCGCTCAAAATTGATACAGTAGTTGATGGCAGTAGTATTATCACTGTCTACTACTGTTTTATTTGCTTGATCATTAGGGGTTTTGGATATAGTAGTCATAGTCTATACTTATAGTAATATTTACCTTTATGGTAAAAGTCATTAGCAAAAAACGCAACGGCTAAACCGTGAGTAATGAGTATTTGGGATAATAATTAGCTTAAAAACAGCTGATATATTATATAATTAGTTTTTTTTATTGTTTTTACCTTGAAAGTTATTAACACCATCTCAATTAAAGAGGCTAACTGTCACAGTTACTTTAATAAACTGCTTATAATCGACTGATATTTTGGCTTTATAGCGTAAAGATTGGCTTTTTCAGGTTTATTGCAACCGAATTTAATTTTTATAATATATTTAGGATAATTTATGACTACTATCACAAAAGATACTGCTGTCAAATTTAACTATACTTTAAAAGATGACGAAGGCAACGTGCTTGACCAGTCTCCAGAAGGTCAACCTTTAGCTTATTTGCATGGCCATAGCAACATCATTCCAGGCCTTGAGCAACAACTCGAAGGTAAATCTGCTGGCGAAAGAGTCAATGCAGTCGTTGAGCCTGTTGATGGCTACGGCGAATATCAAGAACTAGCGGTACAAAAAGTACCTCGCGACAATTTCCAAGGCGTAGAAGACATTCAGCCTGGTATGCAGTTTCAGTCAGAAGCTGGCGGTCAAGTAATGCTAGTTACTGTTACTGACGTTAATGACAAAGAAGTTACTGTAGATGCTAACCATCCACTAGCTGGTAAGCGTTTGACTTTTGATGTTGAAATCCAAGAAGTACGTGCAGCTACTGAAGACGAACTAAACCACGGCCATACTCATGGTGCTGGTGGCGTTGAGCACTGATCTCAATTGATTGATTAGCGAAATATTTAGCCAATAACTCTGTCAAAGATCTATCTATAGATTTAAACAGGTTGATAGTCTAAATCTAAAAAAGCCAGTAGCAATAGTTACTGGCTTTTTTGTGGCTGATTATCGTTATTTAATAAATAGCAGTTATTTACTAGGAGTGATTTAATGGTAATTATTGAATAAGAGCTATTTGCTAGATTAATAATAATTCTATGCCTGTAACCTCTACAGCAACAAGCTATAACCGTCCTTAACGAGCTATCTCAAAGCCATAACCTACTATTCAGTGGCATTATTAAACCCTAAAAATTAATTAGCCGCCAGACGCAACAAAACCGTATAACGATAATCGCTATACGGTCTCTATTACTCACTTAACTGTCAATTTACAACAGTTGTCTAACTATTTTTACTAGCGTTAGTTAATACTTAATCCCGAAGTACCCACTAACCAACAGTCATTCAGCTTTATCATCCATAACCAGCAATCCATCCCTAGATCAATTTATACGCTGTGAGAAAATACCAATCCCTAGTATCCTAAAACAGTATCGATAAACAATATCATTAAATTGTGCTGTGAGTCCATAATCGCAGATTAGCTCAAAGTCAGTAAGTCGCTAAAACGTCATTAGACGTAAGCATATGCTTACATCGACCTAACGACAATTTTAGCGCCTATTTCAGTGGCAAATTTAATGACTAGTCTACCATTATAGTTTTTGCTCAGGACTAGCTAGTACTGATGATTCAGCATTCAGCATCAAGTAAGCCGCTTCATTAACAAACACCTCACTTTCTGGTAGCTTGGGACGTTCACTCTCTTTCAATTGACTAAGTTCTTCGAACTTAGCATCCATAGCAGCTTGATAAGTATTCCAGTTAGAGTATTGCTTTTCACCAGTAGCCTGTAAACGCTTATTTTCAGCGGCTAAAGTACGGTTTTCGATCAGCTGCATTTTGGCACGGCGCTTATTAATATCCAGATCTATAGGTTTTTTCTCATCATCCATATTACGAATATCGTTGAGTGTTGACAGATAGACAAACTGCGGATCTTGCTGCTGACGAATCTTTGACTGCTGATTAAGCGTGGCTAAAGTACTGTTACTAAACTTAGCTTCAGGCTTATAAGGCGCTGTTTTTATAGTATCCCAAGGTAAAGCTTTTTTCTGAGCACGTTCACCAAAAGTCGCATCATCATAAATATTGACTAGTTTGATATCAGGTACCACACCTTTATTCTGCGTACTACCACCAGTGATTCGATAGAATTTACGCTGAGTCAAAGTCGCCGAACCCAATGCCAAAGTATCCAGCTGGATTTGTGCTGAACCTTTACCAGTAGTTGTGCTACCTACTACCAATCCACGGCCATAGTCTTGGATAGCAGCAGCAAAAATCTCACTAGCAGAAGCTGAGGCTAAGTTGGTTATCACCACCATTTTGCCATCATACAGCTGCTTGCCACCATCATCATCACGATAGACTTGGATATTACCTCGGTTATCACGAATCTGTACTAGTGGCCCACTCTTGACGAATAGCCCTAACATTTTAGCCACTTCATCTAATGAGCCGCCAGGGTTATTACGTAGATCAACGACTAACCCATCTATATTTTGTTTATTAAGCTCTGTTAAGGCTTTTTCGGTATCGATGCTGACACTACGATAGTCTTCACCATTACGACGTGCACGATAGTTCAGATAAAAGCTAGGTATCTCTAACACCCCTATGCGTTTAGGAGTAGCGTCAATATTAGGACGCTGGACTTCTACTACTCGATGAGTAACACCGGATTCTTCTTGCTGAATAATGTCGCGTACTACAGATATAGTACGAGCAGCGGCGTCAGGAGTATTGGGCTGACGTACCTTTAGTGTCACTGAAGTGCCACGTTTACCACGAATAAGGCCGACGATCTCACGCGTTGACCAACCTACTACGTCGGTCATAGTTTTGCCGTCTTTAGCAATACCGATGATCAAGTCATTAGGCTTGATTTGACCACTTTTAGCCGCTGGCCCCCCATCGACTAAAGTCACAATACGAGTATAGTCTGGGTTTTTGCGATCAGGGCGGATAGAGACCCCGATACCTTCTAGCTGTAAGCTGGATTGGATTTGTAATTCATTAGCTTGAACAGGGGCATAATAGTTGCTGTGCGGATCATAAGTAAGCATGGCAGTATTTAGTACGGTTTCCATGATTTCGTCATCGTTAAGACGCGTCATTTGTGCTTGCTGACGCGAAAAACGATTCATCAATATCTCACTTGGCGTACGCTGATCATCACGTACTAGATCTTGTCCACGCGTAATATCAGGATTACTTAGGAATACTTTTTCTTTAGCCTTTTCGTCCTCTTGACCTAAAGTAATGCTCATAAGCTGGAACTTTAATTGCTGCTCCCAATAATCGCGTTGGGCTTTTTTAGTAGTGAAATGGGGGAGCTTTTCCCGATCCAGTACTATAGTCTCGTTTCCCGTTAGTTTTATTTTAGTCTTGAGCATTTTTGTCGCCATCTCGAAATACTCATTTGAGCGTTTGCGATAACGCTCAAATACATCGACACCGGCTGATAGATCACCACGTTTGAGACGATTGCCAAACTCGCTACCATACTTTTTGGTGAACTCATCGACGTCAGACTGCAAAAACAAAGTATGATTAGGATCTAAGCTATCAATGTACATCGCCAAAATTTCACTACCCATCTTTGTATCAAGTGGCTGATTTAAATAATGGCTTCTATCAAGTAAGGCGGCAACCTGGCGAGTAGTGAGCTTTTGCTCTGGAGTGCCTACAAAGCCTTCTGTATTAGTGTCTGCTAGTGCCGTGCCATAGCTTTGGCTCAAGATCACACCAGCGAGACCAACTGAAGCGGCGCTTAGTAACCACTGTGCGGGTTGTTTTTTCATCATATCTACCTAGTTGTTTTGAATAGTGGTATTAAGTTGGAAACTAATTATTATTGGGGCTATTGAATATCGGTGTTAATTAACAAGCTAATAGTCTAAGGATTGATCAATTATAAATAGTGCAAAGCTAGATAACAAATGATTTAACTGCCATTGAAAACCACTTAAACTGAGCTAAAAATCTAGTTGAAAAATTGATAGTAGCATGCGAATTAAAGACAAATTGTCTCAAACTGTATAAACAATCTTACACTCTGTCCTTAGCTATACCAAACTTTCTTTTATGTTTATCCTCGCACTGTTGCTAATCTAGCACTCTGTCTAAAGATAGCTGGATAAGCCTAATATAACCGTTATTTTAATGGGCTACTTATCAGGACTGTTTATTAAAGCTATTAATGCATGCCAACGATAACATAATATCAGCTAGTTAGACTTTAGCGCAGTTAGCCTTATAATAGAGGCTATAGTTAATCAGCAAGCGATAATAGTAAACGCGGTAAACTACAACTAACCATAAATTTTGACTTAACTATAGCACTTTGGAGAATGGACAATGTACGGCATATTAATGATTGATATTGATAGCACAGTACTTACAGTTGAGGATATCAGCTTAATCAAGCAAGCCCAAGTTGGTGGCGTAATTTTGTTTGGTCGTAACGTAAAGGAGCCTTTGCAGGTACGCCATTTATGTGACGATATTCGCCATCACAACCCTGATATATTAATAGGAGTTGATCAAGAAGGAGGTCGTGTAGCACGCTTACGCGAAGGCTTTACTAAGCTGCCTGCTATGGGTCAGCTGGGTAAGTTATTTGATCAAGATCCGAGCCGCGCTTTAAGCTTAGCTTATGATTGTGGTTATTTAATGGCGGCTGAAGTATTGGCAGTAGGTATCGATATCAGCTTTGCCCCTGTGCTCGACAGAGATGGTATCAGTCAAGTG
Organism: Psychrobacter urativorans; assembly: GCF_904846695.1. Classification (GTDB taxonomy): domain Bacteria; phylum Pseudomonadota; class Gammaproteobacteria; order Pseudomonadales; family Moraxellaceae; genus Psychrobacter; species Psychrobacter urativorans. The sequence goes on along the minus strand of NZ_CAJHBR010000001.1, from coordinate 325,034 downwards.
ATTGGCGATCGCAGTTTTCACCAAGATCCGCAAATAATTGTGGCTCTAGGTACTCAGCTGATGCAAGGTATGAAAGCCGCTGGTATGGCAACTACTGGCAAGCATTTTCCTGGTCATGGCGCCATTGCGCCAGATTCGCATGTTGCAGAAGCTATTGATGAGCGTAGCTTTGATGAGATCATGGCGACTGATATTCAAGCCTTTATACAGACCCTTCCTTGGCTTGATGCGGTGATGCCAGCCCATGTTATTTTCTCGCAGATCGACGCTAAGTCTGCTGGGTTCTCTAAAGTTTGGTTACAAGATATTCTACGTCAGCAGCTACAGTTCGATGGTGTAATTTTCTCCGACGACTTGTCAATGCAAGGCGCTCAGGCTGCAGGTGATGTCAGTGCACGAGTACGAGCAGCGATTGAAGCGGGTTGTGATATCGCCTTAGTTTGTAATGATAGAGTAGCGGCTCATGAAGCAGCTGAAGCAGCTCAAGAGCTGCCTTATCCTAATCAAAATCGAGTTAAAACCATGCGAGGTAAGGTTCCGCAATGGCAAGGCAATCTTGAAGAAACTTGTCAGCAGTTTCAACACTGGCAACAAGCAAGACTTGCGGTCTCAACGGCTTTTTTTGCTCCGTCAATGGCTGAGCAGCTATCAGATAAAGTCAGCGAATTACTAGATCCTACTAACTATAAATAATAGCTAGTTAGCTATAGCATGCAACATCGATAGCGGGTTGCAAAGTCATAGATAAAACCAAAAAAACCGCGTCCATTAAAGACGCGGTTTTTGTTTTAGGGTTACTACAGTCTGAGAAACTTTAATCATTTACTAGTTAAAATTAAACAGGGTTATATTTTAACCTTATGGTTTCTTTGGATCTAAAGCAGTACCTTGAGTTGGATCATCACTATCTGGTAGCAAATCATCATTGTTGCTATCAAGTGGATTCAAATCAGGATCTGGCATAGTAGCCGTACCTTTAGTAGCAGTATTGGTACTAGTACCAGCAGTAACTACTTCTTCTTTACCCATTGCTGACTCATCATATACTGTAAACTCAATACGACGGTTACGGAAACGACCTTGGTCCGTTGAGTTATCAGCGATAGGGTTAGATTCACCTGCGCCTTTAGTAGATAACTTACTAGCATCGACACCTTTAGACACTAAGTAATCTTTTACAGCTTCTGCACGTTGACGTGACAAATCTAAATTATAAGCATCTGAAGCTAAGCTATCAGTATTACCAACAATAGTTAATGCCATATCCGGTACTGATTTAATAAGGGCAGCAGCGCGGTCAAGGAAAGGCTTGTTGGCTTCTGGAATAAGCGCTTCATCAAGTTCAAAGTTGATAACTTGTAAGCTTAAGGCACGAGCAACATCACGTGGATCTGGGTTTTCGCCAAGTCTACCCATAGCGGCATCAGCGGCAGCTAAACCACCATCAATTTCGCCTTGTAGATCTAATGGACCTTCTGCTTCTACTGTCATAGCAGGGGCAACAGCTTGTAAGTCACTAACTAGTTTAGCTAGCACAGTCTCATCAGATGAGTTTACTAAGATTTTATCGCCTTTAATAACCATACTAGCGTTAGGAACATCTTTAATAACCGCTAAGATAGCAGCAAGCTGTGGGGCTGCTGGCATATCTATAGCAAAGTTATTATCGACATCAGCACGACACTTATCAGCTTCTGTACCAAAGGCACCGCTCATCGCACTCATTACAGTACCTTGTAGCGCATCATCACCAACAGTCATACTACAAGCATATAAAGTGCTGCTCGTTTCGCCAGTAGCGATACGTAATGAAGCAGGCTCTACATCGGCAGCAACGGCGACTTGACCATTATCTGCTACTTGCTCTTCAGTGACTACAGGCGTTCCTACAGGCTCTGGGTTTTCTTGGCAACCACGTAACAAGGCCCAAGCCAAAGCAGCCAAAATAATCAGACCTATGATAGGCAATAATGCCTTCATAAAGCTGCCTGATTTTTCTTCTTCTTCACGTACTAGTGGCGCCATACTGGTAGTATCAGAAATACGTTTGCCAGCAGGAGCGGCAACTAACATGCCAGCAGGGATAACCGCACTAGCCCAAGCAGGAATATGATGCTGATAGCTGGATAAATTGTCATTTAAGAACTGCGGTACTGGCGTAGTACCTGCCAAGCTTTTGATCTCGTGATAAGCCAAAGGAGCTGCCATAGCGATTAAACCACGTGAAGCAGTAGCGTCAACATTGTGCGCAGCTGATAACTCACTTGATATCTGATCACGATGACTACCCTCTGTCCATACGCGATCATAAAACCCTTGGTCATCACGAGCGATATTTTCGTTAGCGAAGCGACCATAAGTGTCTGTGTCTGCTAGACGCGCGGCAAAAACAGCATAGAACTGTTCAAGCAAGTTCTTTTTAGCAGGGTTATCATCACCACCTAGTACTGCTGGAGTGACCGTGCGTGTTAAATGACTAATAATATCCATAATATATTTCCTCAAGTTATAATTGTCTACCAACAACCTTTTAAATCATTGGTACTTTTCTTAAAACATCAAAACCATGAAATTGCTGCCTAGTAGAATTGTTTATTGACTACGGTTCTACCTCATCACTATACCTAAAATATTTATCCATAACGTAATCGATTTTATAAAAAAATAATGACTTACGTCTGATATTATCTTTTAAAATTCAATAAACAGTAGGATTATAATAATTGGTAGCACTACTTATTAGTTACTTATTATAAGAAGATGCGCACAATTCAATCAACAACCACTTCTAACAATCAAACTCGTTAGATAAAGAACCATCTACTAAATAACTACTTATAAAAATAAATACAAATACAAATGCTGACCTAATAGATGCCTACATTATAATTGTGGACAACTGTGAACTACAATAAACCTGATGTTGTGTAAATGCTACTATAAGTAATTTTTCAGTCGTTAGACGTAACTCTAAGCCCTATTCGCAACGAATGGATAACATAATATAAACAGATAGCGCTATCTATTACGAGAATTAATGAAATATCAGCTTATTAAATTGCTAATCTATAAGCCATAATTGATAATAATTAACTCTTTATCTCAGAATATAGATGGGACAATATAGTAAAGAAATAATAAAAACTGATTAATAATGCAGGTATCAGTGACTATTGAATAATTATTACTGGTTAGGATTCATATTTTTATCGACTGCTAGCGTATTGAATAAAGACTTATATAAGATAGACTTATTGGCCTCACTTTCTATTTATGCTTTAGGTTTTTTAGCTAATAATAGTAATCAATAGTAGTAACTGATAGTAATTATAGAACTAATAGGCTATAGATAGCTTTTGGCTAGCTAACATAACCGCTGAGATTACAGAAGCTATCCATATCGCTAAGTATTCACATATGGTCACCTGCTGTTTTAACAGCTAATTTGCTAGTGAAAACTTTGATGACAGATTACGTTAAGGCAGGGAAAGATTTAACTATTAAGTCAATCTTTTAATAAATAAGTAATGAGTGATAAGTAATAAAGACACTGGTACTCAAGCAGTAGTTAGTCATTACAAATTTGTATGTGTATGTAAATTACGCTGCGCTATCGTTGTGATTTATTTTTAAAGTCACTAAGATAAGGTCTACTTGTTAGATTTTTGCTATACCCTTTTATGCTAGCTGGTAGCCTTTTGACCCTTTTATTAATTAGTATTTGCCTAAGGAACTCCCTTTGCTGAACCATACCACCCTTATTATCATTATTACGGTTATCGTAAGCTTATTGGCATGGCAAAATAAGGCCTTGTTTAATCGTCTTATTTTTTATCCACCAGCAGTAAGCAGTGGGCAATGGGATCGTTTTGTCACTCACGGTTTCATTCATGCGGACAGTATGCACTTGCTGTTTAATATGTTCACTTTATACTTTTTTGGTCGAGCTATTGAAGGCATATATCAGCCTTTTTTAGCAGGATATGGTTTTTTAGTGTTCTACGTTTTGGCTATCGTCGTGGCGATGATTCCAAGCTATCTTAAAAATAAAGGCAATGCCAGTTACTTAAGCCTAGGCGCCTCAGGTGGGGTGTCAGCAGTATTGTTCGCCTTTATCTTACTAGCACCTTGGGACATGATTTATTTATTCGCAATCGTGCCTATTCCTGCGATTTTATTCGCTGTCGCCTACGTCGCTTACAGTATCTATGCCAACAAGCGTGGTGGCTCTAATATCAATCATATGGCTCACTTATGGGGTGGTGCCTTTGGGGTAATAGCTACTATTGCTCTACAGCCTCAGATATTGCCACATTTCATTAACGCTTTACTCTCGCCCAGCTTTTAGTGGGCTGTACCTTTTAGTATAAAAAATCAGTATAGAAAGCTAGTTATGATTATAGATATTATCGGCGATATTCACGGTTATGCGGACAAGCTTATTGGCTTGCTCACGCAGTTAGGTTATGTTCATAACGGCCAATATTTTGAACCTCCTAGCAATCATAGAGCGCTGTTCATTGGTGACTTGATAGACCGCGGTTCGCAGCAGCTGGCCACCTTAGAGTTAGTATTTGCCATGTTAGACGCTGATGTGGCCGATGCGGTTATGGGCAATCATGAATACAATGCCTTAGCCTATGCTACTATTGACCCCAATGAGCCAGATCAGTATTTACGCCCGCACAATGCTATCCATACTGCTCAGCATCAAGCATTTTTGGCAGAGATAGCATTTGGTTCTGATTTACATCGTTATTGGCTGGCACGTTTATATGAGCTGCCATTATGGATTGAAACTGACTACGCTTGTTTTGTCCATGCTTGCTGGGATGTCGACAGCATGGCGGTATTACAGCCGTTATTGAGCGCTAATCACTGTCTAACGGAGCGAGCACTGATAATGACCTCACAAAAGCACAGCTTGCCTTATGAGGCATTAGAGCGGGTGCTAAAGGGAGTAGAAACCCCGCTACCAGCAGGGTTAGTCATTATCGATAAAGAAGGTACTGAACGTTCAAGAGTGCGAGTACGCTGGTGGCTAGATGAATTAAATAAACGCACTATCCATCAAATTGCGCGCGCCCCAGATTCAGGATTAGCGCAGATTCCGATAGATGCCTTAGCAGAAAATATAGACTTTACTTTGAAGACCGATAAACTAGTATTCGTGGGCCATTATTGGCTAACTGGTGAACCACAGCCCTTAAGTGCACAAGTTATTTGTACCGACTATTCTGCAGCGGTAGATAGTGGCTACTTGACTTGCTACCAGTTAGAGACTACTAAGTCCTTAGCACTCTCCTCCAGCAATTTTGTTCAGTATCGCCACGACTGCTAATCCTCTACTGTTTGATACAGTCTGATTAATTAACTAATTATTGATTAGTTATTCATCCTTTGGCAATCGGCAGTTAAATAACGTTTAAAAAACTGCTAAATTATGCTCTATTAACAGTAGCACTCAAACTTGTCTTTACGGCAGTAGTAGAATTTTTGTATGATAGTCTTTTTGAGGATACTGCGCCATGAGCACTGTCACTACCCAACCTAATCCCATTACCTCACCTGCCGGCCCAGCCAAAGTAGGTATCATCATGGGTTCGCAGTCTGATTGGGCTACTATGAGCGCTGCTGCACAACTATTAGCCGACTTCGATGTTGCTTTTGAATGCGAAGTAGTCTCAGCCCATCGAACACCTGACCGATTGTTTGATTATGCCAAAGCCGCCAAAGATAATGGCTTACAAGTGATTATAGCTGGTGCGGGCGGTGCTGCTCATTTACCAGGTATGTGTGCCAGCCAAACGCCATTGCCAGTATTGGGTGTACCCGTTAAGTCCTCTATGCTCAGCGGTTGGGATAGCTTATTATCTATCGTTCAAATGCCTAAAGGCGTGGCGGTCGGTACTTTGGCGATCGGTAGTGCCGGTGCTTATAACGCCGCTTTGCTTGCTATTCAGATCTTGGCGCTACAAGATAAGGTGCTAGCTACCAAACTGCATGACCTACGTCAAAAGCAAACCGAAACTATCTTAGCTAGCCCCACCCCAGGCATCATTAACCAGTAAATAAAAAACAGCTACTGTATTTAACTTACTTGCTAATAAATAGTTTTTATTGTAGGTAAAGGTTACTTTGTATAAGTCTTTTACATGAGTGTTTTAGTGACAAGGTGCCTATAGTGCACCTTTTGCTATTTTATTAGCCTTACTACTCTGCGAGCTATCCCTAGATTTTGACTCTGCAATATTCTAGAGTATTGTAGAGTCTGCTTAACTAAATCATTCAAATCATCTTATTAATTTAAAGGCCAGCTATGACCACAGCCAATGCTTATCCTGTTACTCAAACTATTCGCACTATCGGTATCTTAGGCGGTGGTCAGCTCGGCATGATGCTAGCTCAAGCAGCTATGCCGTTAGGTTATCAGTGCGTGTTTTTGGAGGACAATGCTGATTGTCCAGCTGGCCTCTATGGTCGGGTTTATACTAGTGAGCAATTAGAGGATTTCATCGCTGCTGCTGAAGTATTTACGCTAGAGTTTGAAAACACCCCTACTGCGACTGTTGAACGCTTGGCTAAACTTTCTGCTAGCCAGCAAAAACAGGGAATGTTTCCACCTCCTATCGCCCTTGAGATTGCGCAAGACCGCTTAAAAGAAAAACAATTATTCAATGATCTTGACATCGCTACTGTACCGTTTAAAGCGGTTTCCTCTCTAGCTGATTTGCAGCAAGCTTGCAGTACTTTGGGCCTGCCTATTGTGTTGAAAACCAGTCGTGGTGGCTATGATGGCAAAGGTCAATACGTTATAAAAGAGCAAAATGACATAGCGCTGGCTTGGCAAGAGCTCAAAGCTGCGGTGAGTGGCGATGGTCGCCTTACTTCACTGCCAGCACCACTTATAGCCGAAGGCTTTATTAACTTCAGCCGTGAGGTATCCATCATTGCAGCACGTGGCCAAGACGGTACCGTACGCTGTTATGATTTGGTGGAAAACCATCACTATCAAGGTGTGTTGGCTAAAACTCAAGCACCAGCTGTAGGCACTAGCCACTTGTTTGCGCAAGCACAGAGCAGCATGACTACTTTGATGAATCATCTCGACTACGTAGGCGTTATGGCGCTTGAGCTGTTCGTTACTAAAGATGAGCGCGGTAATGATTACCTGTTGGCGAATGAGATTGCTCCAAGAGTGCATAACTCTGGGCATTGGAGCATTGAAGGCGCTGTTACTAGTCAGTTTGAAAATCACATACGGGCGGTGGTCGGTTTACCACTTGGAGATACTGATAATATACATCCGGTCATTATGCTCAACGTACTGGGGCAGTATCCTGATACTAAAGCAATAATGGCTATTGATGGGGCGCACTATCACAGCTATCATAAAGCTGAGCGTGAAGATCGCAAGATTGCTCATATTACCCTGATGCCCAATGATGTTGCCGATTTAGAACTGGCATTAGCTAAGCTGATCACTATTATGCCTAATAAAATGGGCTTAGATAAAAAGCCCTCTTCACTATTAATTAACCAAGCGATAGCGGACCTAGTAACCGATACTAAAAGCAATGATTCGCAACAAGAGCAGTCAAGCGCTGCTGAAATAGTGATGGCTAGTAATACTGCTGATGCCACCAAAACAGCAGAGCCTAAAACTACTACTAAGCCAAAATCTATAAAACATCCTGTTGATAAGGCGAAAAAATAATGCAGATTTGGGTTGATGCTGACTCAGTACCTCTAATAGCCAAAGACTTGATTATTAAAACAGCTGAACGTACTCAGACTACCGTAATATTCGTCGCCAATCAGCCTATTAAATTACGTAAGTCACCGCTATTAATTATGACCGTGGTGCCACAAGGTTTTGATAAAGCTGATGATTATATCGCCGAAAATATTCAAGCAGGAGACTTGGCTATTACTAGCGATATTCCACTAGCCAATGATATTCTGGATAAAGGCGGCAAAGTACTGACCTCACGTGGGGTCATTTACGATCATAATAACATCAAGCAAAAGCTCAATATGCGTGACTTCATGGATACTATGCGTGGTACTGGCGTTTTAGAATTGCAGGAGATGAGCGGTCAGAAACCTTATGGCGACCGTGATAAAAAGTCTTTTGCTGATGGGCTGAACCGCTTAGTTCGTTAATTAGACCCCGTGCTTTAACTGACTTTAAATTGTAAATTTTTTACTTGCGAAAGGTATTTTGCATGGTGACTATACCATCATGCAAGCAGATACTTAAAAGAGCGTACAAGCTAAAAGGCCTGTACGCTCTTTTGTTTATTTAAATGGTGTAGCTATTGATGATTGATAATTAATCAGTATTGCTGATAGCTTGTTAATTACTGGTTACTCGCTATTAGCTATTAGGCCAAATCACTAGGGAAAGGGATCACTTCTCGTAGATTTTTGGCACCTGAGATAACCATCAATAGTCTGTCTAAACCAACGGCTATACCACTACAAGCCGGTAAGTCATCACAAGCAGCAACTAGATGCTGATCAATAGGCATTTGTGCTAAATCATGCTGTTGACGTAACAGATTGTCCTGCTCAAAGCGTTGTTGCAGCGCTGCGCCATCGGCCAGTTCATCGTAAGCATTAGCAATCTCAATACCATTTATATACAGCTCAAAGCGCTTGGCTACAAGATTACCGTCTTTATCAACATCAGTCTTAGCTAGTGCAGCAGTAGCTGGAGGATAGTCGATGATTAAAGTAGGTAAATCGTGACCTAGATTGGGTTCTACCAAGTGACTAAATAATAGATCCAGCCACTGTTGACGATCGTCAGCGTCATCCTCTAAAATGGCGCTGATACTCTCCTCACTTTCTACAGAGTGGGACGGTGGTGCAAAACTTTTAGCGACTAGGCCTTTATCCTCAGCTATAGCTCTCAATGCCGTAACACTAGCGGTGAGAGGATGAATACCTACAAAGTCAATAAACGCATCGATATAGCGATAGTCAGTCATAACCACCGGATAGCCGTACAGCACCTCTAGTAATTTTGCCAACTCCTCACCTAACTCCGTCAAGCTATAACCTAGTCGGTACCATTCGAGCATAGTAAATTCAATGTTATGGCGCGAACCAATTTCGTTATCACGAAATACTGGACAGATTTGATATATCGCTACTTGCCAACTAGCGAGCAAACGTTTCATAGCGAATTCGGGTGAGGTATGTAGATAGTAAGCACTAGGCTTGTCCTGATAAGTTACCCTACAAGCCACTGACTGCAAAAAAGTGTCAGTATTTGCTGCTTGTGATAACAAAGGCGTCTGCACTTCTAACACTTGACGTTGCGCAAAAAACTGCCTGATGTCAGCTAGCATTTTTGCTCTTTTGTGCGCCATTGCTAAGCTCATTGTAGGCTCATAAATCGCCTTATCATCTGTAGCTTTTATCAGCGACTCATTATTTAGGCTCATCTTATACTAGTGCTCACTGGTAGTTATCAACTAGATTTTTTATGTTAAATATTAGAAACGAAACCGTTAGGACTGCCATTCACGACGCAAATGATAGTCCCGACGCAACTGATCAAAGTCAGCACCTTTAACTTGCCCATCCGCTATTTTTGCTCGCAATGCTCGGTCATCTTTTGCGATATCATAAAACTTATTTAAACGCTCAGGATGGGCTTTAAGCTCAGACCATAAGTACAAGTTCACTGGCAATAAGTGCAGCATAGATTGCACAGGTTCGACAGCCAACTGCTCGCATAGAGCATCATAGATCATCTGGGTGCCGCGCAGCTTACCTTCTACGCTATAGCCTGCAATGTGTGGCGTGGCAAAAGTTAATTGGTCCAGCAAGCTCTTGTCGACTTGCGGCTCATGCTCGAACACATCTAGTACCACTTGGCGTCCAGTACTTTCAATATTGGCCTTTAGCGCTGCCTCGGCGATCACTGGCCCACGCGCACTATTAATCAGTAGCGTATCGGGCGACATAAGCTGCAGCGCTGCTGAGTCAATAAGATGCTCAGTTGGATAATCGCTAGCATTGTTAATAGCTTTGCCATTAGCAGCAACCGTCAAAGGTACATGCAAACTAATAGCAGCACTTTGGCTAAGCAGCTGCTCAAAGCTGGCATTATTATATTTTGATGCTGGTAACAACGGATCGTAACCTAGTACTTGCCAGCCTAGATCAGTAGCATACTGAGCCAGCGTACTGCCAATATTCCCTAGTCCAATAATACCCAAGCTCATCGGCTGCTGCCAGTACTGTGGCTGCAAAGTCAGTATCGCTGTTAACACATATTGGGCAACGGAATGTTTGCTACAGCCAGCAGCATTAGCAAAAGTGATATGACGCTCAGCCAGATAAGCTTGATCGACATGATCAGTACCAATAGTGGCTGATCCAACAAATTTGACACTAGTATTATTAGCTAGTAATTGCTCATCCACTAGCGTCACTGAACGTATCAGCAATATATCCGGTTGTAGCTCGCTTAGCAATTGCGCATCTATATCACGGCCTATCGCTTTTATAATTTTTATATTCTGCGCTGGGTCTTGACCTAAGGTTTGCGGATTAAAAAAGTCATCAAGGCTAGCGATATTGCTATCGGCAAGGATAGTAAGGACAGTCGGTTTATTAGTTAACATAGTAGTGCCACCAGCTTAATGGTTATAGGATTAGTGGTAGGTAGGAATATTCATTTATCATTACCAGCTATTAACTGTTTGCAGGGTTTTCACTATCGTCTTGGTTCTGCTGCTCGAAGTTTAGTAACATCTGATTATCAGTTAATATGACTTGCTTAGGGGCAAAAATCTCGTTTTTATGCTGTGATATCCACTCGCGCCAAATAGCAAGGCCAATAGCTAGCACTACAGGGCCGATGAACAAACCAACGAAACCAAAAGCTGTAAGACCGCCTAATACGCCGATAAAGATAATGATAAAAGGAATCTTAGTAGCGCCACTAATGACGATAGGACGAATAAGATTGTCGACCCAACTGATCACCAAAACACCCCATAAAGCCAGACCAATACCTTCAGTAGTATAACCTTGACTCAACAGCCAAATCGATACTGCGCCCCACGCAAACGGAGTACCAAAAGGTATTAGCGCCACTCCAAAAGTGATGAGGGTAAGCAAGATAGGACTAGGCGCACCAGAAAAGTAATAACCAACACCAGCCAATAATGCCTGCGCTAATGCTGTTAGACCAATACCATAAACCACAGCGCGCGTGGTAGTGCCTACAGAATCAATATAGCCATCAATACGATTGCCGATGATATTGCGCAAGGCTTGACGAATCTGCCGTATTAGACTGATACCATCACGGTAAAAGAAGTAAAGCGTCATCAAAGCCATACCTAATTTAGCAAGGCTGCTGAACAACACATCGAGAGCCACTTTGCCGTAGTATAAGTGCGACTGAATCCAAGCACGAAAAGCTTCGAGAGTACCTTCAGGATTCTTATTTATTCTCCATAAGATATCTTGAATTTGTTGACCGATAACTGGTAAGTTTTTAAGAGAATCAGGCATATCAAGATAGCCAACTTTGATACGATAAATGAGGTTAGTGTAAAGGCTAAGCGCTTCTTGTTGCAGTATAAATATCGCTATGACTAAGGGTATGCCTATCATTAGCGAGATACTGATGGTCATAATGGCCGCACTAACATTTGAACTGAACTTTACTTTTTCATGGAAAAACTTATAAATAGGAAAAGTAACGTAGGCCAAAATCGCGGCCCAAAGCGCTGGTACAATGAAGAACTGCACCACTTGAAAGCAAAGTATAAACAGTATCACTAGTAACGTAATGGCTAGTAATCGCTGAATAACGACCTCTTTTGTCCAGTTTTCAATCATAGCGTATGAACCAACCAATAACAGCCTTATAGGATATTACTGCGAATTATATGAATATGTAGGCATAAGCCTATGAATAGAAGTTTATAAACTGTATACCTATGCGCCCAGTAAACATCTTAACAACCAGCAGCCATTATGCAATAAGATAAGACGAATAAATAATACTGTGTTGTAATTTTTACTTACAATTTTGTTTTAGGTAGTGTGTTAAGGCGGTGTTGAGCCACGAGCAGTAGCCCTGTTGCAGCCGAATGTTCAACACGCTTTAGTCTTGAAATAAAACTAAAAGTAATAGTAAGCAAAATTCACTTAAGTCGATAATAAGATAGTTTTGTTTAGCGTGCAAAAACACCGCAGCGTTCTCTTAGCATTAGTAATTGATGTTATACTAAGGGTATTATTTTGTGCTTACGGAATCCATTGAGATTTTTTTTAGCTGCCTATTTGGCAATATTTTTGCTAGCTAGCACAACTATATAGCTTAGTCTCAGCACTAGATTCACTGACCTGCGTTGGTGCTAAAGTTGCGAATAATAGCTAAGTATTTACTTTTTGCCTATTATTTGCCTAGCTTACTGGCCATTGCGGTACTTTAGCTATCAAATATTATAAGCGATAAATTATACAAACAAGTTAAACCATTAAGTCCTATAACTGAATTATTTTAAAAAAACTAAGCCATATATTATAGTTTGGTCAGCACATTCTAAATAAGCATTTTAACTAGACGATCCAAATAAATAATAATCCACTAAATTTTAAATACTATATTGATAGGAACAATAACAATGTCAAAAGACAATAGCCAAGCTCATCCCCCTGTTACTAATACTGCTGAAAAACCATCTGCAAAGACCAACTCTATTACTTTCGCTTTAGCTCAATCACACTTTTTAGTCGGCGACATTACCGCCAATGCTGAAAAAATGCGTGCGCTTGCAATAGAAGCACGTGAGCAAGGTGCTGATGTTATTATCTTCCCTGAACTAGCGCTTTTAGGTTACCCTCCACAAGATTTATTACTACGCCCTAGTCTTTCAGGTCGTATCAAAAGCGCTTTATCGAACTTGAGTGACATTGAAGATATCGTCATGATTGTTGGTTACCCTCATGTGGATCATCACGGTACTTTTAACTCAGCAGCTATTCTGCATAACGGCCATCAAAAGGGCTTTTATCATAAGCAATTCTTACCTAATTATGGGGTATTTGACGAGCGTCGTTATTTTGATAAAGGTCGTAACCAAGTTTTATTTGACTATAAAGGCATAACTATAGGTCTTCTTATCTGTGAAGACTTATGGGAAAAGAACCTAATTGCAGAACTAAAAGAGCAAGGTGCAGAGCTAATTATTAGCCTCAACGCTTCCCCTTTCCAAAGAGAAAAGCAAGATACTCGCAAAGCTATGCTAAGCAAGCGCAGTAGTGACAATAAGCTACCGATTATTTATGTTAATGCAGTTGGTGGTCAAGATGATTTAGTATTTGACGGTGGCTCAATGGCAGTACAAGCCAATGGTACTATTGCTCACGAAGCTACACGCTTTATGAATCAGCTGTTACTAGCCACTTTAGATGTCAATACTGGTACCTTTAACACTCAAGCTAAAGCGCCACTGTCATTGAGCCGTGAGTCTGAGATGTATCAAGCCTTAGTAGTGGGCTTACGTGATTATGTCAATAATTCAGGCTTTACTGGGGTGATCATTGGTCTGTCCGGTGGTATTGATTCAGCGCTGACTTTATGTATAGCTGTCGATGCCTTAGGAGCAGACAAAGTCTATGCCGTGATGATGCCCTATGAGTACACCTCAAAAATCAGCTTAGAGGATGCCCAAGCACAAGCGCGTCGCTTGAATGTTTCTTATACTGTCTGCCCTATTTTTGATGCAGTAGAAGGTATTCGTCATACCCTTGCGCCATTATTCAATAAGTCACCAGCGGACACTACCGAAGAGAACATCCAAGCTCGCGCCCGTGGAGTGATCTTGATGGCGTTATCGAACAAGTTTGGTCATTTGGTCATCACTACTGGTAACAAATCTGAATTAGCAGTAGGCTACTCTACTTTATATGGTGATATGGCGGGTGGTTTTGACGTATTAAAAGACGTTTATAAGACCCAAGTTTATGACTTGGCCAGCTATCGTAATCGTTTAGAAGATACCCCAGTTATTCCTGAGCGAGTCATCACTCGCCCACCTTCAGCTGAGCTACGAGCTGATCAAACCGACCAAGACAGTCTGCCCGACTATGCCATATTAGACGGCATCCTCACTTTATATATTGATGAAGATATGGGCTATCAGGATATCGTATCTAAAGGTTTTGACGAAGACTTAGTCGCTAAAACTATCAAGATGGTCGACCATAGCGAGTTTAAGCGTCTACAAGCCCCTATTGGTACTAAGATCAGCCACAAAGCTTTTGGGCGCGAACGCCGCTATCCTTTAGTAAATAAATGGTCACTAAAAGGCTAACTATAAAAGATAGAGGCTAGCTAGCTTAAACCCTAGCTAGCCGATAATCAGACTTATAGCGAAATCAATGATGAAATAATTAGCTGGGTGCTTGCCCAGCTTTTTTATTACCTGTTGATAAATTTTAGTCCCTGTCTTTATGTTGCGTTTTTACTTTATGTCGTTACTTTTTATCTTTATCCCAATAGCCGCCTTAATCGTCCCCTTAATTATCGCTTCAATAATCTTCTCTAACCCTATCTATATTTATCCGAGTATTTCATGAGCTTGCTAACCGCTAGTGTATTTCTATTTTTATTACTGGCCCTGAGTGCCTTCGTTTCTGGTGCGGAGATTGCCATTGCCGCCAGCCGCAAGATTAAGTTACAAGTAATGGCCAAAGAAGGGGAAGTACGCGCCCTTGATGTCCTCAATATGCAACAACATTCCGGTAGCTTTATTACCGTAGTGCAAGTCGTGCTCAATGCAGTAGCTATCTCCGCTGGAGCGATTGGCGAATCAGCTATCAGTCCTTATTTATCCCTATTATTCAAAAATGAAACTGTGGCCTCTGTGCTGTCGTTTATCATTATCACTAGTGTATTTTCACTGCTCGCCGACTTAATGCCCAGACGGCTGGCTATGTCAGACTCTGAAAATGTCTCTGTCAAATTAGTAAGACCAATGATATTTTTGATCTTTATTTTTAAGCCTATGATTTGGGTATTCGATGGCGCAGCAAACGTACTGTTTAAAGCGCTAGGTATTTCGACTATTCGCCAAGATGATATGACTTCAGAGGATATCTATGCGGTGATGGATGCTGGTGCAGAAGCAGGAGTCATTAAGCATCAAGAACACCATTTGATTGAAAATATTTTTGAGATGCAAGAGCGCACGGTGACTTCAGTAATGAACCCTCGCGAGCATGTGGTTTATTTTGATAGCAAGGCTAGTACTGAGCATATAGTGGCCGTGATGATTAGACAGCCGCACAATAAGTTCTTAGTTTGTATCGACGACGACTTAGAAAATATCATTGGCTATGTTGAGTCTCGCAGTTTTTTGGCATCGGTACTTGAGCAACAGCTGGTGTGCCTGACCGATCAAGCACTGCTAAAACCTGCGCTGTTCGTTCCCAATACGCTATCGCTATTTGAAGTATTAGAAACGTTTAAATCAACGGGTGCAGATTTTGCGGTCATCGTTAATGAATACGCTTTAGTAGTAGGCGTTATTACCCTAAAAGATGTGATGAGTATCGTAATGGGCGAGCTAGTTACTTTAGAGGAGCAGCCTATCATTCAGCGTACTGATAACTCGTGGCTGATTGACGGTATGACCCCGATTGAAGATGTTATTAGAGCGCTTGGTATCGTCAATCTACCGCACAGTCAAAACTATGAAACCATCAGTGGCTTTATGATGTATATGCTACGCAAAATCCCCAAAAAGACCGACAGTATTGACTATGCCAACTATCATTTTGAGATTCTTGCTACTGAAAAACTCAAAATCAATCAGCTGCTGGTAACTAAGTCTGAGGAGGGTGTTTAAACAGCACCGTGTTTGTATAAAATACTATTTATAGAAGACCAGCTTTAACTAAAACACCGTTTGCACAAAAACAAAGAGTAGAAAGAACTGTTTTAATAACAGCTTATGGCAACAAACAGTTCTTTCGAGCAGGAGCTTTTTTAAGTAGTAGCTCGTGCAAGTAGACGCTCTTTTTAAGCAACAATCATTCAAACAAAACATCTGGCTAATCACGTGCACCGAATATTGCGGTGCCAACTCGTACCATAGTCGAGCCATTAGCAATCGCCTCAGTCATATCATCACTCATACCCATACTTAGCGTGTCCCAAGCAGTGAGCTCTGGATACTGCTGCTGTATGTCGTTAAATAACTGCTGAGTACGGGCAAAAGCATCAGTATCTGCTTTGGCAGGAATTATCATAAGTCCACGCAGCTGTAAGCGCTCATAACTTTTGATAGTAGCTATCAAATCAGCAAGCTCTGCAGGCAAGCAGCCTGATTTACTGTCTTCATTATCAATATTGAGCTGAATAAGGACATTCAATGGTGCCATACCATCTGGGCGCTGATCATTCAGACGCTTGGCGATAATGTCACGTTCAACAGTCTGCACCCAGTCAAAGTTCTCCGCTATATCACGAGTTTTGTTGCGCTGAATACTGCCAATATAATGCCAAACAATAGCGGCAACTTCAGGGTCTGCCCGCAAGGTAGTTATCTTATCGACGGCTTCTTGTAGGTAGTTCTCTCCAAAGTCACGCTGACCTTGCTTAGCTAAAGTAGCAATCATCTCAGCAGGCTTAGTCTTAGACACAGCTAATAAGGTCACTTTACTCGCTGATTTGGATTCCGGTTGTTGAGAGGCCTGCTCACAAGCTTGCATAACTTGAGCACTTACTTGTTGCCAGTTACTAAGCAGTTGACGGTAATCACTATCGCTCTTATTAGCTTGGTCATTATTACTTGCTGTATTTGCATCGTTGTTATTTTTAGGATTAATCAAAGAACTATTCATAAAATACTCGTATCGGAAGTTTCTATAGAAATCTATTTTTGCCTTGGTATGCGCTAATAGATGGTTAAGTGTGACTAGTATTGTTATTATATTGTTACATTACCTTACTTACTATGTGAATATTTGTTCAATCATAGCCATAGCAGATTAACATAAAACCATCCTTGCTCTTTGTAAATATAAGCTTAGAGGGTACAGCGTTGTATTTTATTGACCATTAGGAATCGTTAATTATGTCTGAAAAAAGCAGTTTGAGCATCGAAGACTTGCTACGTTTTGCGGTCAAGCACCAAGCATCAGATTTACATATTTCGGCAGGAATGCCAGCAATTATTCGAGTGGATGGCGAGATGACTCGTATTAATATGCCAGCAATGAACCATCAAGTCGTTCATCAGCTGATCTACGCTATCATGAATGATAAGCAGCGAGCAGATTTTGAACAGTTTTTTGAGACCGACTTTTCTTTCGAGATACCTAATTTAGCCCGTTTTCGAGTAAATGCTTTTAACCAAAACCGGGGTGCTGGCGCTGTTTTTCGTACTATCCCCTCCAAAGTTTTGTCCATGGATGACTTAGATATGGGTGAGGTCTTCAAACAGGTATCTGACTTTAAGCGTGGAGTAGTACTAGTCACTGGTCCTACCGGCTCTGGTAAATCAACGACCTTAGCCGCTATGGTTGATTACATTAATGAGACCCGTAAAGAGCATATCCTAATTATCGAAGACCCGATTGAATTTGTTCATGAGTCCAAAAAAAGTCTAATTAACCAGCGTGAAGTGCACCGTGATACTTTGGGCTTTGAACCAGCCCTACGCTCAGCTTTGCGCGAAGATCCAGATGTGATTTTGGTCGGTGAGCTACGTGACCTTGAGACCATACGTTTGGCCTTGACTGCTGCTGAGACTGGACATTTAGTATTCGCCACCTTACACACTAGCTCAGCCGCCAAAACTATCGACCGGGTTATTGATGTGTTTCCTGCGGCAGAAAAATCTATGATTCGAGCTATGTTATCTGAATCCTTGCAAGCCGTTATCTCGCAAACTCTATTGCCACGCAAAACAGGTGGCCGTGTCGCTGCCCACGAAATCATGCTTGGTACGCCGGCTATCCGTAATTTAATACGCGAAAACAAAGTAGCGCAGATGTACTCCTCTATTCAAACTGGTGCTAGCGAAGGCATGATTACCCTCGACCAATCACTAAAGAACTTAATCAGCAAAGGCACTATTAGTAAAGAAGTCGCTCGTCCTTATGCCAAACAACCTGATGCGTTCTTGTAATTTGATTTTATAGGCAGTTTTTATAGCTTAATACTTGTTACTTGTTACTTGTTACTCAACATTTAGTGCTCAATAACTTCATGGCTTTTTGACATCGACTTGATTACTTTGAGCCTTTTTAACTTTTATCTATATGCGACTATCATTATGGACTTCGATAAACTATTACAACTGATGATTACGAATAATGGCTCTGACTTGTTTATTACCGCCAATGTCGCCCCATCGATGAAGATGAACGGTGTCATCCATCCTGTAGGTAAAGTTGCATTGACAGGTAAGCAAGTTGAAACCTTAGTCAGAGGCGTAATGACAGAATGTCAGCGTAAAGAGTTTGCTGAGACTAATGAATGTCAGTTTGCTATCACCGATGACTTAGAAACCGCACGCTTTCGAGTCAGTGCTTTTAGGCAGCGTGACATGCCAGGTATGATTTTGCGAAAAATCGAAAATAAAATTCCTACTACTGATGAGCTAGGCTTACCCCCATTATTGCAACAACTGGCCATGAAGAACCGCGGCATTATATTGTTAGTGGGTGCTACAGGAACAGGAAAGTCTACTAGTCTCGCTGCTATGATAGGACATCGTAATCGTAACTCGCATGGCCACATTATTACTATTGAAGACCCTATAGAGTTTATCCATCAGCATCAAGGCTGTATTATCACCCAGCGCGAAGTGGGTATCGATACTTTAACTTTTGAGACAGGT
The DNA here is from genome assembly GCF_904846695.1 of Psychrobacter urativorans. Taxonomy (GTDB): domain Bacteria; phylum Pseudomonadota; class Gammaproteobacteria; order Pseudomonadales; family Moraxellaceae; genus Psychrobacter; species Psychrobacter urativorans. The sequence goes on along the minus strand of NZ_CAJHBR010000001.1, from coordinate 306,144 downwards.
CTAAAAAATACTCTGCGTCAAGCACCGGATGTTATTCTAATCGGAGAAATTCGTAATCGTGAAGTGATGAACTATGCGATTCAATACGCTGAAACTGGCCACTTAGTTTTCGCAACTTTGCACGCTAACAATGCCAACCAAGCCATAGATCGAATTATTCATTTTTTTGAGGCGGATCGTCATAGTCAGCTCTTTATGGATGTATCGCTTAACTTACAAGCGATTGTCGCTCAGCAACTCATTCCTACCCCAGATGGTCGAGGACGCCGCGCCGCTGTTGAAATATTACTAAACTCGCAGCTGATAAGTGATTACATACGTAAGGGTGAAATTCACGAAATAAAACAGGTTATGGCTCGTTCACGTAATACTGGTATGCAAACTTTCGATCAAGCCCTGTTCGACTTGTACGAAAACTCTGAGATCACTTACCAAGATGCTATTAAGTATGCTGACTCACCAAATGATCTGCGTTTACAGATCAAGCTCAATAGCAGACATAGTAATAACCATAAAGATAAAAATATTGAAAAGCTTTCTTTAGATGCTAATTAACTATTGGCATTGAGCCATCATCAGCCGTTGATAAACTGCGGTTAAACAAATCACCGCTATTAAGCTGTCAGTGTTTAGATAGTATATTTATAACGGCGAATAATGAAAAGTAGCAACTGCCAACCAACTTTGAAAGGGCTATCCTCAAGCTATCGGCAATAAAAAAAGCCTTCATTTATAAAGGCTTTTTTTATACTTGATATCTTATGCTTAATCCTAAGTAGTCGATACTAGGCATTCGATACTAAGCACTTGCTACTAAGCGTAAGACATTAGTAGCACAGTACTACAGCGAATAGCCCTAAAGCTAGCTGAATGCTGCGACTTACTTGGCGCTATCCTTACATTCTTGATTATTGCAGATACCATACAGTACTAGTGAGTGTCCTGAGAGCTTAAAACCATGCTCATTTGCCACTCTCAGCTGTTCTTCTTCGATAATTTCGTTGTGAAACTCAATAATCTTACCACAGACATCACAAACCAAATGGTCATGATGCTCGTCTTGGGTGATCTCGAACACAGAAAGATTGTTTTCAAAATTATGACGCTCAACAATACCCGCTTGCTCGAACTGAGTTAATACTCGATAAACCGTGGCTAAACCCACATCTTCACCTTGCCCAATCAGTGCTTTATAAACTTCTTCAGCACTCATATGGTGATGCTCAGCGCTTGCTAATAATTCTAAAATCTTAATACGGGGTAAGGTAACTTTAAGCCCTGCTTTACGTAAATCTTGATTGGTAAAAGCCATAGTATCTCTCTTGACTATTAAAGTCTCAGTAAATAAAAATGTTTTGCAATGATGAATAAGTGCGGCTGAAAGCAAGCTATTGGCTAAAGCTAACAATCATTAAAGGGTAAGAACTGGGCTTTAACAGCTTTAAATTATCTGAAAATACTATTGTAAGTATACAAGCTTAAGCTTATAAAGCTTTAATTCTGTTAAGATTATAAGGTACTAGTAGTTATAGTTATTCTATAATGCTTATTAAATAATGTCGTAAGTGATAGGCAATTGCAAGTAAATCACGTATCATTTGTCCAAGATTGTCGGTAACGGTTGTATTAACAACTGTTGGCCGTACCTAACCCATTTCTTATGAGTCATCTTACCATGATAAATTCATTATCTCTTCGTTCTATTGCTAATGCTCGTATGCTACGCAAACTTATAATCGCTATGAGCCTTGGTGCTACAGTGACGCTATCAGGCTGTTCACTATTTAGCGTTTATAAGATTGATCTGCCGCAAGGAACCCCTATTACTCAGACTCAAGCCCAGACCGTAAAGGTAGGTATGAATCAGAACCAAGTGCTCTATATCTTAGGCAGCCCTGCCATTAGAGACACTCTAGAACCTAATCGTTGGGATTATATTTATGATTTCCAAGCAGGTACGGAAGGCAGTCGTAAGGGCATTGCTAATGTAAAAAATGCTAGCCAGCATTTGCGAGTCTATTTCGATGCCAATGGTATAGTTAATCGTATTGAAGGTATTGAAACCTTGCCGCAACCTGTTAAATAACACAGGCTGAATAATGCAAGATAAGCTAGGATGATAAATTAGCGGTGATAAATCAGTTTTAATAACTCAGTCTTGAGCCCTAATTAGCATAAAGCGCTGTTTACTTTTTAAACAGCGCTTTTTTATGTGCTTGGTTTTGTCTGCTGACAGTCTATAAGTGTATAGTTAGCCTTTATTTAGACTTATTTTTGCGTTGAGCCATAGGGTCAGTGCTTAAGCTCCTATAAACCTCAATTCGATCAAGCGCCTGCAACTGATAGCTGAGTGGCTGCTTTTGTGCATAAATTCCCACATGCCATAGCTTGGCAGTGGGAGTGATAATCGCTGCTACTTGCTCACACCATACTGCCAAATCAGCAAACTGTGTTAACCACCCTGCTTGTGCCAACGCCTGATATATTGTCGTGCCTTTACTCACTTCTAAGCTCAGATAATGCTGAATTTGTGCCGTCTCTGCATAAGCTAAGTGTACCGTTATTGGCTTAGATACTAGCGTTTGCAACGGCATCTGCACTGCCACATCATTATCTATTAGCTTATCCACTGTAATACCCAACCTACTAAGGCTAAAATCAGTGCTAAGGGCACAAAAATACGAATGGCTATGCGCCATAAGTTATAGAAACCCTCATTGCCGAAGTTTAAAGACTTACGTAGATGACTAATTTTCATCTGCCAACCTACGAATACTGAAAGTAATAATACCGCTACGCTGCTAATAATAACTAACAATCCTACTAGCCAAGTGGTTGGTACGGCTACTACTAACACTACCCCTAGACCTACAGTCAATAGCAAGCTAATTACCAGCCCAAACTTATAAGATAATTGTTGTACGGCATAATGTAGCAAATAACTGACTACAAACAGTACCCCTAGCCCATATACCAGTTGCGCGATTGGTGGCAGATTTAGACCACTAATAAATAACGCAATCACCCCAACTATCAACTGTAATATCCAAATCGGTAATACTAGTTTAGTGGTGCGGTATACCGCAGTAGACTGATTTTTTGTCGTGGCAGCTTCACTATGGTTGGCACTTGAGGTTAATAGCGTTTGTTTACTGACTAAGTGCTGTCCGAACCAATACAGACCAGTACCAGCACCTACACTCACTAATGCTAACGCTACGGCTCGTGCCCATTCGCTTAAGCTAATATCCGTCATAGCAAAGCTAATAGTAGGCAAGCCATTGGCAACACCTAGCGCTAACCCTATGATCATCAACCCTAGGCCAATTGGTAAAGGAGCTGCTCCAAGCAAGCTTAGCAAGACAGCTATGACTAGCAAACCGGCACCAACGGCGAAGCTTGGTATATTAGGCACACTATTAAGCTCAGTGAGTGCGACCAATATCCTGTTACTGGCATCAGAGACTACTAGTGCTGCAATAACTATCGATACTAAAGCTGCAAGCCAGGCAAAACTTCGCCATAGTGAACTGGCATCAGCTTCACGTGTCAGCTTTTGCATGCCTGCTAATGGCGACTCAGCACTGCGATAAGCTAAAGCAACCTCAGCATAAATGACTGGTAGAGATACTAGCACCATGGCTAATAACCATAGTAACCAAAAATCAATTTCACCAATTGAAGCTGGGGCAAACCAGCGAAACAATAATAGCGGTAGTAGTGCAGCTATAAAATAAGAGGCATAACGGATCATCATAATTTCAATCCAAACGTTCTAAAGTAATAGGTAGCGTTAGAGGCTTTGCAATAGATACAAATACGTCCTGATATAGAAATATAGTTATTCTTATATATAAATACAGCTATATAGGAGTACTAGCTTAATAGAAATACCAGCTTATTATAAACTCTTGTGATTCATATAAGGCAGTATCTATAAGCCATTATTTGTAGAGCTGTGTCTTTCAGCGGTTACACATAATAGACAGCTAGCTATAAAAAAACCCCGGAATCGGGGTTTAGTAGCTAAATGATAATCTATAGGATTTGAAAAACTCATTTAGCTACGCTATAAGGCTAATATTTTCAAGTGCTAGGTAGTGAATTAATGGATAGCACTGACATAGTCTGCAAGGATGCGGATATCACGATCCGACAACTTCGAAGCTACTACTTGCATCATACCTTTATCACCTTCTTTAGCGGCATCATTGTAGCGCTTTTGATCATCACTAGCGACATCATCTTCACGGCCAGCAGCGCGGAATAGCTTAAGCTGAGTTGCAATATACTGAGCATGTTGACCCCCTAAACGTGGGAAAGCAGCCCAAATATTACCAGCAGCATCTGGACCATGACAACCCGCACAACCAATAACACCACGTGACTTATCGCCACCTAAGAATAACTTAGTCGCTTCTTGCGCAGTAGCTGGGTTAGCAAAACCTACTCCCCAAGCAGCTTGCTCAGTGTAGTAACCAGCAACGTTAGCTAGATCTTGCTGAGACAAGTTAGCAACTTGCGCTTGCATGATACCGTTTTTGCGGTAGCCGGCTTTGAAGTTGACTAGTTGCTTATAAAGATACTTTACATTTTGGCCGCCTAAGTTAGGCTGAGCCGGAACTACACTTACTCCGTCAACACCATGACAAGCGGCACATTGTGCTTCTACAATTTGTTTACCTGCATTAGCGTCATATTCAGGAACAGTAATAGCAGCTTGTACGCTGAAACTTGCAATACATAAGCTGGCGGCAGCGATTAACTTTTTCATCTATATGAATCCTACTAACTTGGCGTAAGTATCCGTTAGCATAATTGCATTAACAAGACTCTATCTATACGATAGTAGGTAGCATTGCTCATAGAACAATTGCTACATTTTTAGTCTTAGTAATCAACTACCCAAAAGTACTTACTGACATCAAGGTTTATTTACGATTATTATAGCAAGACTTTATAATATTTGCTTACCTAATCTTAGGAATATATTAGCCTGTTCAGTTTTATATCTATATTCATTTTCAATGTCACTTGCTCATATATTCTATCAACTGCTTGTAATCTTCATCGCTACAATTATTACATAAGCCACCAGCAGGCATTTGAATCATACCGTTCTTCACTGACTCGATAAGCGCTGGCATGCCTTTTTGTTTCTTGAGCTGCTCCCATTTGACACTATCGCCCTTTTTGATAGCGTTTAAAGCCCCACTATTATGACAAGCTGCGCAAGAATCATTATAGATAGTAGCAATATCAGCAGCAGAAACCGGCGTTGCCATTGCTGTAGTTAATAAAACAGCGGCTATCCCACTAGTTAAAGTGCGACTGCTTAAAACGCTACTGATAGCGGCTGTCAATTGAGTTAATAGGCGCATAAGAGGCCTCCTTTAGCTGGATAACGATAAAAGGTACAGCGAATTGCTGTCTTCTCTTATATCTACTGGCTTGGCCTATATTGTAACAAATTATATTAACTTAATGTAGTGCTGCTTTGTTTAGCGGTGTTGAGAACTTTCTATAAGCGCCTATGGCGTTTAATGTTATGCTATAACTAATATGGTGTTCCTAGCTATTATTTCAACAGTTTCGGCTACACCTTTTATTAACTATCTGGATTATAGTTTACTATTAAATTGCCCGTAAATACTGATAGTTATCGCTAACAGTTGCTATAATATCTTTTTTTAGATCGGCAGCTAGTTTGAGATCGGCAGGTAGATAGTAATCAAAAGATAGGCACGTATACTGTGATGTCGAGACTCACTATCTTGCTAGCGCTCTACCCCTTACCTTTATCCAAGATTTATTTCGAATTTATATATATTAATGAGCCCTTTATGAGTACCCCGTATAAAGATGTTGTCGCTGAGCATGCGGCATTTAATACCAAAGCTCGCCAGCGCATACAACAAACTGAGTTTATGACTTCAGCGCCTACTTTTCGTCTGTGTCCACCCGATGCAGGTTTTGAAGTGGCTTTCGCTGGACGCTCAAACGCTGGTAAATCATCAGCAATCAATGCTCTAACCAATCAACGTCAGTTGGCACGCTCATCAAAGACCCCTGGTCGTACTCAGATGATCAACTTTTTCAGCATAGGCGATACTGATAGACGTCTAGTCGATCTGCCAGGCTATGGCTATGCTGCGGTACCACTAGAGATGAAAAAAGAGTGGCAAGTGGAGCTGGAGGAATATCTAGTATCACGCTCAAGCCTAGCTGGATTAGTGCTATTAACAGATATTCGTCATCCTCTAAAGTTTTATGACGAGCAAATGCTGCATTGGGCCAAAGAAGGTGAGCTACCAGTCCATATTTTACTCACTAAAGCGGACAAGCTAAAGTATGGAGCCTCTAAAAATGCGCTTCTCAATACGCGTAAGCAGCTAAAAAAATTAGGCCTAGACTGTACTACTCAGTTGTTTTCAGCTCTTAGAAAAGAAGGTTTAGATGAATTGGCTGGCGTCATGGGTAATTGGTATGACTATAAACTTACCGATGAAAAAGTATCGGCATCAGGCTTTAACCAGCAAACTGATCTAGCGTCGCTCAATGCGGCATTAGAGGCTGAATTAGAAGCGCAAGCTTTAGAAACACCTACAGTAACCACCGAACAATCAACAGATAAATAGATAAATAATTTTTATTTACGGTTGTTAATTAGGCTGTAGTACAGATTATTTAGCAGTTGCTACGCATAGCCTTATTAAAAAATAAAAAGGGTTTATCGCTAATCACGATAAACCCTTTTTTATTGAGTATAGCTTATGGTAACGCTTTAACCGCTAACCACTTTAAGCCCCTAACAACTTAACCAAAGCTTGTGGCGTAGTGACTTGATAAGTCGGTTGCTGGGCAGCAAGCTCGTGACTAGCAGCTGAGCCGTAGTCAACCGCAATACTAGTCATCCCCAACTGATTGGCCATTTGAATATCATAAATACTGTCACCAATATATACCGCATCAGATACTTGCTGCTGCGTATCGTGCAAAATTTCAATCAGCATCTTAGGATCAGGTTTAGAGCCAGATTCATCAGCACAGCGGGTGACCACAAAATAATCGTGGCTGTTAGTAGCGCTCAATACTCGCTCTAAGCCGCGACGCTTTTTGCCAGTAGCTACGGCTAGCTGCTTACCTTGCTGTTGTAGGGTTTGCAACATCGCCTCGATTTGAGGAAAAAACGGCGTACAGTGACTGTTAGCGATGTAATGCTCGCTATAGCTATCTTGAATGGCTAGCTTCTGTGCAGCCGTTGCGCTGGGATACAGAATATCGATGCCTATGACTAAGCTTAAACCGATGATATCTTGCACTTGTTTATCAGTAGTAACAAATCCATGAGTCTCGCCAGCAATATGCATCGACTCGACGATTAGACCTATGGAGTCCATCAAGGTGCCATCCCAGTCAAAGATAATAAGTTTTTTGCTTGCTAAGCAATCAGCAGCTGATGGGGCACTAGCAAGTGGCTGTAAAGAAGTTTGTGTTGAAGTAGCAGCAGTAGCCGTTGCTGTAGGATTGGCAGTAGCTTCGCTCATAAACAGACCTTAATAAATAGGGTTAGCACCATGAAAGGATAATGTTGCAGGACGCTGTTAGGGACTAACTGTAATAAACTGACCCGTGCTCAATTAACAATGACAAAATACCGATAACAAACTCATATAAGACTCAGCTAAACCAATATTTAAAGCCAAGCTAGTAGCTTGGCTTTAATGTCTTATCAGAAAGGTTAGTCACTTATTTGGGCAATTCAGTCCCTTTTGGCAATAGTGCAGCGATATCTTCAGGTAGCGGAGCGGTGATAGTCTCATAACCTGGGATATCTAAGCGCCAAGCATGTAAGCATAAACGATGCACGCCAGACTTATCATGTACGTGATACTTATCATCGCCTAAGATAGCATGACCAATATGCGCCAAATGCACACGAATCTGATGAGTGCGGCCAGTTAATGGTTTGGCTTCTATCAGACTTATTGCCTGATTAAGATGCATAAAGCGACTGTGTACTACGATATCAGTTTGGCTTTCTTTGGCTTGTGGGTCCTGAGCATCCACTTTGACTCGGCGCTCACCACTAGCAAGCGTATAACGTAGCAATGGCGCATCGATGCGCTGCTCATTAAGTACTGGCTGCCCTTTTGCTAAGCATAAATAGTGCTTTTGAATAGTCTTGTCAACGAGATGCTGTTGCAGAGTTTTAAGTGCCGAGCGCTTTTTAGAGATCATCAGTAGACCTGAAGTATCTTTATCGATGCGATGTACGAGCTCTAAGTACTTTTTACCAGTCGCTTCACGCATGGCTTCGATAACCCCGAAGTCAAGACCACTACCGCCGTGTACTGCAATACCTGAAGGTTTATTCAATACTAACAAGCCTTCGTCTTCATAGACCACACGCGACAATAGGCTTTTAGCAAACTCAGCGCTAATGATTGGTTTTTCGCGAGTCGCTAACTGTACTGGCGCGATACGGACAACATCTTCACGCTGCAGTCTATCATGCGCTTTACAACGCTTATTGTTGACTCGAATCTCATCTGAGCGAATCATTTTATAGATGTGTGATTTTGGCAAGCCCTTTAGACGATTCAATAAGAAATTGTCTAAACGTTGGTCATGCTGATGCCGAGTCACTTCTAAGTAATTGACCTTTTCAAAGTTGCCAATCTCATCATCAGCGCTTTGGGGACGAGTTTTACTATTGAAGATAACAGGAGCTTCGTGAACGGGTGCATCATTTGTCATTTTGGAGTTCGTCATTTTTAGTTAGGTATTTGCATAAAGATTTGCTATAGTTTAGCATGTTGAATGCCAATTGAGCAGAGGTTGCGACAATAATCATTGTTGTAGTCGACTACTATTTTTATTGCTGAAGTTTTTATTCTAGTATTTTTCAATACTGATAAAGGCTGAGTAGCAATCAATATTTAATAGTAGTAAGGCTCCTGCTAACTTTATGCATTTCATCTGATTTTTAGGGCAAGTTTCTTACTGACATGTAAATCCCGCCCGACAAAGGGTATTTATACCTAATAGCTTTATATAACAATCGACCACTCGACTTAGTAATATAGGCGAATATGCTTATTTGTTAAACGATAACTTGATACCATTTACTCAATAAACGCATGACCACGACTTGACCTGCAATTTTTGCAACTTTGATTGGCACGCGCAGTTGAGCAAAAAATGATAAATTGAGGTTAGTGTTTCGCTGTTGCTTAAATATTAACGGTCAAACAGATAATAATAGTTAAACAATCGACAACTTATGCCCTAACTAGGCTAGGATTTTTATTTTGTTTGCCAAGTACGCCCCGTTGAATTTTTATACAGTGTTGATCTAATTAAAGATAAAACTAATATTTTGTAATACTGAACCAATTGATAAATAAATACTATTACTTATTTCTGAGCTTTTAGCTCTAAAGTACAACTGGATTATAACCGCCCTTATAAGCTTACAACTTATATTGATGACCGGCTACTATTACCATAGTGATAAAAAGTGACCAGCGATGTTGACTAGTAAGCCCCTTATCCTTCGGGTATGAATACTTACAAAATTTGCCAACGTCCTGTAAAGACTAGATGCTAACAGCCTTACACCCTGTTTAATTTATAGCCATTGCTAATAACTAAATCACTATGCTAGCGAGTAGGTAAAACCAGTCGAATCGGGTAGATAGCCTTGAGCGTCTAAGTAAGTTATTATTGACATTTTACGCTGAACTTTTAGCTCAGCACTGACATGTAGCACTTACGTTTATGCCGGAGCTTTAGGTCAATATTCCTAGGCCAGACAGATAAGCCTATAGTTTATTTATTAGCTTTCAATAAATATTAGTAACCTTCTCAGCTTTACCCTTTTTTGCCACTGCTGCCACAAAGAAATCTAGTCGTTGTTCTGCGTACTCATAGGATACTATTATGAAACGCATTTTGATCAACGCTACTCAAAACGAAGAAATTCGTGTTGCCTTATGCAAAGGCAATCATCTCTACGATTTTGACTTAGAAAACCGTACCCGCGAACAAAAAAAATCCAACATTTATAAAGGCCACGTCACTCGTGTTGAGCCTTCACTAGAAGCTGTGTTTGTAGAATATGGCTCACAGCGTCAAGGGTTTCTGCCTATTCGTGAGATTTCTTCTGAATACTTGAGCGGTAATCCACGTGATGAAAACATCAAAAAGCTCATCAAAGAAGGCGATGAGCTAATCGTACAAGTTGAAAAAGAAGAGCGTGGCAATAAAGGCGCTGCCCTATCAACTTATGTTTCACTCGCTGGTCGTTATCTAGTATTAATGCCTAATAACCCTCGTGGTGGTGGCATATCACGTCAAATCTCTGGCAAACTTCGTGAAGACATGAAGCGTATGCTAGGCAGTCTTGATTTAGAAAAAGGTATGAGTGTCATCATTCGTACTGCTGGTATTGGCAAGACTCAAGAAGACTTACAACACGATCTAAACCATCTATTAAACATCTGGCAAGCCATTCAAGAGCAAAATCAAAAATATCCTTCACCACGTTTAGTGCATCAAGAAGCAGGCGTAGTTACTCGTGCTGTGCGCGATTATCTGCGTGATGACATCGCTGAGATCTGGATCGATAATGAAAACGCTTATATTGAAGCAGCTGGTTTCATCGATGCGGTAATGCCTAAACAAGCTGAAAAACTACGCAAATATACTGACTATGAGCCGATGTTTTCGCGTTTCAATATCGAAAAGCAAATCGAAACCGCTTATCAGCGTGAAGTTCGTCTGCCCTCTGGTGGTTCAATCGTCATTGATCAAACGGAAGCTTTGGTGTCTATCGATATCAACTCTGCTAAGTCAACTAAAGGCTCAGATGTCGCTGAAACCGCTTACCATACTAACCTAGAAGCCGCTGATGAGATCGCTCGTCAGCTGCGCTTGCGTGATATGGGTGGCTTGATTGTCATCGATTTCATTGACATGAATGACAACAAGCATCAAAAAGAAGTTGAAAAACGCCTGATAGATGCCACTAAATACGACCGAGCACGAGTACAATTTGGCGACATCTCTAAGTTCGGTTTGATGGAAATGAGTCGTCAGCGCCTACGCCCTTCATTAGAAGAGTCTACTGGCTATATCTGTCCTCGTTGTCATGGTAATGGCATGATTCGCGACTTACGTTCGCTATCGCTATCTATCATGCGTCAGATTGAACAGATTGCCCTAAAAGAACGTCAAGGCGAAGTACAAGCTGAAGTGCCAACTGATATTGCTGCGTTTTTGCTAAACGAAAAGCGCGATAGCTTAGTTTATCTTGAGCAGGACAGCGGCACGCGTATTACTATCTTGCCGCATGCTCACCTTGAGTCACCCAATTTCAAGCTACACTTCAACCGTGATGGCTTTGCCCCATCGAGTTACGAGCGTATCACTGACACTCAGCAGCAAGAGCATAGCGATCTTGGCTATAATGTTGATTGGCAAACGGCTGAAAAAGAGCGCCCTGAACAGCAACCCACTCGTCAGCCGCTAAGAAACAGCGATAGTAAAAACGCTAGCCCAAACAGCCCTGCTACTAGCCCTCAGCAAAGTGGGCAAAATGCTAGTACGGTTAGCCATAGCAATGAGCATCGTAATAATAGTAAAAACAATAATACTACTGCTACGATGCCTACTAATGCTCAGCAGGATTCTGCTGTGTCGACTAACGTTCAAGTTGCAGCAGTAGCAGTAGCGGCTCAAAATCCTGTTAGTCCAGCACAGCCACAGGCCGTTGCTTGGTTATCTAATCTGTTCGCTCAAGCACCACAAGCGCAAACCACTAGTAGTGTCAGCAGTCGTGATGCTGCTGAAGCTATCGAAACCTTAGTGAATACTGGGGCCAAAAGTTTAGGCTCATTTGGCCAAGTTGCTAGCAGTGTGCTGACGCCTACTCAAGGTTCAGTAGCCACTCAACCAGATGCTAGCCAAAATAATAATGATGAGCAGCCATCAGATAATACTCGTAAGCCAAGCACTCGCAATAATGAGGGTGACACTGATGAGAGCAGCGATGACAAAAGAAGACGCAAGTCACGCAAATCTAGATCATCAAAGCCACGTCAAAGAAGAGAGCAGCGCGACGATAACGATGCACTAGATAGTACTAGTAGCGATAGCGATGCTGCTAATGACAGTGACAACGATACTAAATCGTCTAATGATCAAGACCAGCGTAATGACAGTCAACGCTCTGAAAATAGACGTCCAAACGATCGTAATCGCAATAATCGTCAAGACAGCAATCGTCAAGACAGCAATCGTCAAGACCGTAGCACTGATGCTGATGCTGATACTAATTCTGAGCGCAAAGACAGTACTACCGCCTCTGATGAGCAAGTTCGTGCTAAACGTAAGCCACACAGTCAACGCAGCTCACGCGGTACTCTTGAACGCAATGAGACTTTGACCACTGCCAGCACTAACAATGATGGCAAGCAAACCGCTAATGACAATCGTAATAGTCAATCGGCTGCTGCGCGTCGTAATCAGAATCCAAACGAGGTTGTGCTGCAAGTAAACGAAGCACCAGCAAAACTTAAATCGCCGGAAGTAGTGCATTTGTCTTTAGACGACAGCAAATCTACACGAATGAATCATAAGTCTGCTGCGCCGCAAAATGCTGAGCCTGCCGCTAAAATAGTTGAAGTAGCCAAAGATAATAAAACTACCTCACCTAGTGAAGCGAAACCGCGCAATGAGTCTGATAATGCCAAATCTGGTAATACTCAGTCTAGCAATGATAAAGGTGCTGATACAGATAGCAATATTGACAATAATATTAATACTAATATTGTTAATAGTATCGATACTGATGTTGATACTGATATTGATATTGTTAATAGTATCGATACTGATGTCGATACGGATACAGCACATCAATCAGCTGCTATCGATCGTACCCAAGCTGACTCTAGCGAAGATCAACTAGCTCAAGACAGTGTCCAGCAAGCTAGCAGCGAACCAGTAGCGCCGCAAGAAACTACAACGACTCAACCTAAGCACAGCTCGCAGCCTAGTGACAATATTGCTAATACTGCCAGTACTGCCAATACCGATAGTCAAGCGCTAACTGAAGTAGTCTCAACACCAGTAGTCTCTACTGAAACTCCGCAAGCTGACACTCCTGTCACACAAAGCGTAGTTACAAAAAGCCCAGTTACTGAAGCCACGGCAAGCGAAGCTTCTGAAGCTACAGAAGCTACAGAAGCTACAGAAGCTACAGAAGCTAAAGCTATTGAAGAGCCCGCAAGCAAAGCAACTGACGTTGCTGAGAAGCCAGCTATTGAGCTGACTCATGAGGCCTTGTTCGCTAAGCGCTATGTGACGGCTAATAAGTTTGGCAAAGCCAGTAATGATCCTCGTATTATTCAGGCACAACAACTACAAGGCAAAAATCCGGCAGTAGCTGAGCAGCCAGTAGCCACAAGTGTTATAGCGCCAAGCGCAGATGTGCCAGCTATTCGTGGTACGGTTGGCGATTTTATCCGCGCTACTCTAGCCGACGGCCAAACCCGTTTAGCTGATGAAGGAGTAATTAACTGTTTCATCGCTGCTATTGCTGAGTATAAGAACCAAGCAACCGCTCAAGTACAGAGCGCAAATGTTGTGACTGAGGATGCGCATAGCGCTAAAGCGGATGACAGTGATAGTAGCTTTAATTTTAGCAACTACGGTTATCAACCTTTGACAGCAGATTATGTGACTAGCTTTAAATCTATGACGGCCGCTGCTAGTCAGTTTGCAATGGAGCAAGGTAAAACTTCTGTACAGCCAAAGGCAGTGACTGCGCGTGCTAGTAATGATCCACGTGGTCAGCATCCTAGTTTTCAGCCACAGCAGGCTCAGCCACAAGATAGTGCTGAAGCTGAGCAAGTTGAAAATGTAGACTCATCAGCTGTTGAAGCCGTAGATGCCCATCAAGTTACTGCAACTGCATTAACTGGCGCCGCCCAAGCCGAAGATGTTAGTACTGAAAGCGAGCAACTCCTACAAGCTGATGCTAACTTAAAGACTGCAAGTCATGAATCACTGGATGCTGAATTATCGGATGCTTCTGCAAACGCTTTGCCAGCTGAAGGCTCTTCACCAGAGCTATCGGTAAAAGAGGATAGCCAAGCCAGCAAGTCAAAAACCACTATTGCTAGCTATAAGAACATGATTGAGAATGTGGCTGAGCAATTACTGCCACAAACAGGCATGTTTAATTTGACTACGGCAAAAGTACCAAAGGCTCGCACTCGTAAACCTAAGACTGAGCATAAGAAGCCTACACAAGCTGAGAAAGCAGAGAAAGCAGAGACTGATGAGTCAGATAGTGAGAGTTAATAACTAGTACTCATTATTAGCAGATCCTAAACGTACGCAAGAAAAAGCCCCGAAACTCAATAGTTTCGGGGCTTTTTATATGCTATAGGATAGAGTGTACAGCGTTACTCATCTTAGTTATCATTGCTTATTTATAACTATTGATAGCACACTCTGGTAACCTCAAAGTGCCCTAGCTATCCTTATAACGGTTACTTTTAGCTTTAGTGAGCAGCTGATTTGCCACCGCGTATCTTGCCAATAATAGTAACGATAGCGACTACTATCACCCCTACTATTAAGCCGACTAAACCATTAAGTAAAGTAGTAGTTACTGTTTCGAATACTCCAGTTAAATGAGCAATATCTTCTACGCCATGATGCAAAAATCCTATACCGTGAACTAAGATCCCACCGCCTACTAAGAACATCGCTAAAGTACCAGCAATAGATAAGAACTTCATTAGCTTTGGCGCTGCTGCTAATAAAAAATCACCGATTTTTTGTTTAATATTACTGCTCTGTTTTTTGAGATAAAGGCCTAAATCATCTATCTTGACGATACCTGCAACTAGTCCATAAACCCCAATAGTGATTAAAATCGCTACAATAGACAGTACTAAGGTTTTGGTTAACAAATTTGCACCAGCCGCCGCCCCTAAGGTAATGACAATAATTTCTGCTGAGAGAACAAAGTCAGTACGTACTGCACCTTTTATTTTTTGCTTTTCAAAAGCTACCAAATCTATAGTGTCATCGGCATTAGCTTGTCGGCGTGCATTCTGCTCTTCATCATGCGGTAGAATATGTGGCCAAAACCTATGAATAACTTTTTCCGCTCCCTCATAAGCTAAATATAATCCACCACACATCAATAAAAAAGTCACTAATGGGGGATATATAGTGCTGATCAATAACGCTGCTGGCACTAATATTAGCTTATTGATGAATGAGCCTTTTGCTACTGCCCAAACAACCGGTAGCTCACGATCTGCTTTGACTCCAGTGACTTGTTCAGCGTTGAGTGCTAAATCATCGCCCAATACCCCTGCAGTCTTTTTAGCAGCAACTTTAGTCATGACCGAAACATCATCTAATATTACACTGATGTCATCGAGCAGCATTAATAAACTAGCACCTGCCATAGATATTCCTTAATTGAGAGTGATTTGGATATATTGTTTACGAGTAGCCTGCATAGCTGCTATAACCTTAGGCCCAGCTTTTGCAATCATTTGGCAATAATGCTGTTAGTGACGATAGTTATAATAGTAAGCTTAGCGAATACAGACTGTTTATTATCAGTAGACTACCTATAGCGACGCTTATATTAAACAGTAACAATGTATTTTATTTTTATGGCTATGTTTCTTCTTGCTTGTATCTAGTGCCATTTAATCCGTGTTCATCTTGCTTATGACAACCTTAGCTGGTGCTACAGGATGTGTTTGGCTGCTATTTTAAAAAATATGTTAATATACAATGTTTTATTATTTTGCTAATAACCATCATATGCAAAAGTTATGCCGAATAAGTACAACGCTATTGCCAGCTAACTATTTTTAGTTTAAGTGCGGTTAAGCAAGTGACCACAACACTTATACTCTGTTGATAGAGACTTTTTTTAGACACTGATTTTATAGTAGCTGACGGCAACAATAGTCTTGTCCTCGTACCTACGATTTTTACTTAGACTAGAGCACAGCTTTGATAAATCAGTAGCCATCAGCAGTAACTACTTGTGCAAGTTTAATCCTCTTTACTAGATTTTAGCTTAGCGTTTTATCGCTAGTATTATCTGCTTTACTTTTTATGTCATATTATTTTTTTGTATGATAGTTTTTTATATCACATTTTTTATATCACGTTTTTTATATCATATATAGGCACTTGGCCTACAGGAAACCTCTTATGTCCCTATTTTCAGCTACTAAAGCCCACTCAACTACTCAGAAGCTCTCTCGTAGTAAACTGACGCAGGCGATGATGAGTACGCTATTAGTCATTGCTGCAGTAGGTTGTTCAAATAAAGAGGCTGACGCTACTAATAATAATAGCGCTACTATTGATGCCGCCCCAACCACTCAAAATGCTAGCAACGTTGCAAAAGCCAGTGATCCTGCCGTAGTGACAGCATTACAGACCAACCTAAAAGCTTCTGGGATTGAAGAAAAAATTATCTCCGCAGTACCTACTGATATGCCAGGTATTTACTGGGTAACTGGTGAAGGAGTTCCACCATTTTTTGCCGATAAGTCAGGTAAACATATTATTCAAGGTCAAATTATTGCTGTGGGTCAGCAAACACCCGTAGATATCAGTGCTGCTCTAGTAGCTGCTACCGCTAAACAAGCTCTGACAGCAGTCGATAAAAAAGACATGATTATCTACCCAGCAGTAGGCAAAACTAAATCTGTGCTCTATGCCTTTACTGATGCCGATTGTGGCTACTGCCGTAAAATGCACGAAGAGATGGCTGATATCAATGCACGTGGTATAGAAGTGCGTTATTTAGCTTGGCCTCGCAGTCAAGAAACTATCCCTAAAATGGAAGCCATTTGGTGTAGTGAAGATCGTAATGCCGCTATGGATCAAGCAAAGATGGGCGCTAGTGTGCAAGGGCCTAGTTGTAAAAACCCTGTTGAACAGCAGCTGGCCTTAGGGGCAGCGCTCGGTGTACGTGGGACCCCTGCGGTATTTACTGAAACGGGCGAGCAAGTTGGTGGTTATCTACCAGCAGCGCAACTGGCACAAGCACTTGGCATTAGCTAAAAAGCATTAGTTGAAAAGTATTACTCAAAAGCTATCAAATGTAAGCTTTTAGGGGTTAGTCGATACCTTATCTACTAACCCTTTATTCTAGCAACGCTTTAGTGATTGCAGATGCTTGGCGATATGATACGATAAAGCAAGATGCCGATCAGCTTGTTACTAAGCATGCTATTATCAGTATAGAGCTATAACAATACAACTGTTAACATTAGGCTATAAAAACTAAGCTGTTACTACCTTTGCACCCTAATTATTAGGGGTCTAAGCGTTAATCAGCCTAATTATTGACTCCACTTCCCCCTTATTTCTATTTAATTACTTTTTATTAATCTAATCTCTTGAGGATACTGTGAGCAAATCCATCAAACTAGCGATACTAGGCCTAGGTACTGTCGGTACAGGCGTCATCAATCTAATCAGCGATAATTTAGACGAACTAAAGCGTCGCAGTGGTCGTGATATTATTATCACCGAAGTCGGCACCCGTCGTCAGCGTGATGATATTGATCCTGATATCACCCAAAATAGTGATTTAATGGCTATTGCGGCTAGTGATAATGTTGATATCGTTATCGAAGTGATTGGCGGTACTACTCTTGCCAAAGACATCATCTTGCACGCTATCAAAAATGGCAAACATGTAGTCACTGCTAATAAAGCGCTACTTGCCGAACATGGTAATGAGATATTTGCCTTAGCTGAAGCTAATAATGTGCATGTAGCTTATGAAGCAGCAGTGGCCGGTGGCATTCCTATAATCAAAGTCATGCGCGAAGCTTTAGCGGCTAACAAGGTTGACTGGCTGGCGGGTATTATTAATGGTACTGGCAACTTTATCATGACTGAGATGCGTGACAAGGGTCGTCCGTTCGCTGAAGTACTAGCTGAGGCTCAGGAGCTTGGTTATGCCGAAGCGGATCCTACATTCGATGTCGAAGGTATCGATGCGGCGCACAAACTAGCACTTCTCGCCTCCATCGCTTTTGGTATTCCATTACAGTTTGACCAAGTGTACTGTGAAGGTATTACTGATATTACTTTGCAAGATGTCAATTATGCTGAAGAGCTAGGCTATCGTATCAAGCACGTAGGCTTTGCAGTACGTCGTGATGGCAACGCTAATAGTGATGGTACTGACCAAACTCATTCAGATAGTGCCGGTATTGAGCTACGTGTTCATCCTACTTTGATTCCGCAGAATACTTTATTAGCTAATGTTAATGGAGTCAAAAACGCGGTATTAGTTAACTCGCATCCGCTTGGACAAACTTTGTACTATGGCGACGGTGCCGGTGCTGGGGCGACGGCTTCAGCAGTAATGGCTGACGTGATGGATTTAGTTCGTGTACTAGGTTCAGAAGCAGATAGCAGTCATAGTGAAACTAATCATGGCCATCATGTTCCTCATTTAGGTTTTATACCTGATCAACTATCAGATACGCCAATATTGCGTGCAGAACAGATGATTACTGGCTACTATCTACGTGTGCACGCTTATGATAACCCTGGGGTATTGGCAGATATTACTCGTATCTTGAGTGATGCCGGTATCAATATCGACGCAATTTTGCAGAAACCTGCGCATAAGCTTGGGCAAGTGCCAGTTATTATTCTGACTTTACCGGTAGTTGAAAGCCAAATGAATTTGGCTATCGAAAAGATTGAAAAACTAGAAGCAACTACTGGTAAAGTCATACGTATTCGCTTGGATGAGTTGGCTTAATATTGACCGACAGGTGCGCACTATAATAAACATTTGCCGTCAAAACTTGTTATAACAGGTTTAAACCTAGCTCATTACTAGACTAATCAATTTATAAAAGTGTAAAAATAAGGGAAATAACCATGTTGAATGATGCAGTTGTTATAGTTAATGGCGCACGTACACCAATGGGTGCTTTTCAGGGTGCCTTAAAAGACGTCAGTGCAACAGATCTAGGGGCGGCGGCAATCAAAGCAGCGGTCGATCGTGCTGGAGTCAATGTCGATAGTATTGATGAAGTGATTATGGGCTGTATTTTGACTGCTGGTCTTGGTCAAGGTCCTGCTCGTCAAGCAATGCGCAAAGCAGGTCTCAATGATGCTACTGGTGCTGTGACTATCAATAAGCTTTGTGGCTCTGGTCTTAAAGCTGTGATGCAAGCTCATGATGGCATTAAAGCTGGCAGTTTCAATGTTGCGGTCGCTGGCGGTATGGAATCAATGACTAATGCTCCTTATATTATGCCAGGCGCGCGTAGTGGCTACCGTATGGGTCACAAAGAAGTCAAAGATCATATGTTTTTGGACGGTTTAGAAGATGCGGAAACCGGCAAGCTTATGGGTCAATTCGCTCAAGAGATGGCCGACCAAAAGGGCTATACCCGTGAGCAGATGGACGAATTTGCCATTGAATCCTTAACTCGCGCGTTAACGGCTATCAACGACGGCCACTTTAAAGATGAAATCACTGCGGTGACTTTTAAGACTCGTAAAGGTGAAAAGACAGTCGATACCGATGAAGAGCCTGCTTTAGCGGATGCCGAACGTATTCCTACTCTGCGTCCAGCTTTTTCTAAAGACGGTACTATTACTGCAGCTAATGCCAGTTCTATCTCAGATGGGGCTGCAGCTGTAGTAGTCATGCGAGAATCACAAGCTAAAGCCGAAGGCTTAGACTATCAAGCACGTATCATTGCTACTGCTTCAAACTCGCGCCATCCTAGTGAATTCACTATTGCTCCTATCGGCGCTATTGAAAAAGTATTAGCCAATGCTGGTTGGTCGGTTGCCGATGTCGACCTTTGGGAAATCAATGAAGCTTTTGCTATGGTAACTATGGTGACTATGCAAGAACTAGCTATTGACCATGCCAAAGTAAATATCGAGGGTGGTGCTTGTGCTTTAGGGCATCCGGTAGGGTGCTCTGGCGCTCGTATCTTGATCACCTTAATGCACTCGTTACAGCGTACAGGTGGCAAAAAAGGCGTAGCTACTCTATGTATCGGCGGCGGCGAAGCAGTAGCAGTAGCTATCGAACTGCCTTAATAGCCTTTTATAACTGCTTTAGCTCCTTATAACTGCCTTAGCCTTAAATTATTAACTGTGGTTGTGATAACTATTTTTACGTAGAGCTTAAAGCCCCTTTATCTTATATATTTTTAATAACCGCAGCGGTTTATTCGTTGCGGTTTTTTAATTTCTCAAGAAAAATTGCTACGGTCTTATAACACTGTAAGAATACGTTAACTTATACAAGTGCGATGTTATTTCGTTTACAGCCTATTACACGCATTTACGTCTAATGCACACTTTGCTACCTCGCTCATATATCCCATCAAAAAACTGAATGCTATTATCATTGCAAGTTCAAGTTAATGCAGAAGCAGCGATTTGAGATGGCTATTAAAAATTTATAAAAAGTCATTGAATTGTTGCGATATTAATAATAGCTAAAGCAGTAGTTTCGGTTATTAGCTATTGATAGTATTTAATAGTGTTTTTACTTAGTATTATTTTTAACGCTATTGTTTTGAGATAAGATTTTAATAATCGTTTTTATACTTTACTTATAATTTATATATAAAAGGAAGAAAATAATGAGTCAATTAATTCGTTTACAAGATATCCAAGCTACTCAACGTGACCTAATTGGTGATGATTACTACGATCCAACAGGCAAAACTGCTTATGGCGTTAATGAAGAAAAGATTGGTAAAATTGATGGCGCTTTAGTAGAAGATACTACTGGCCGTATCCGTTATTTAATCGTTGACGCAGGTGGTTGGTTCAGCTCAAAAGAAGTTTTAGTACCAGCAGGTTTAGCTCGTATCGTTGGTGATGATGTATTCTTTGATAGCTTAACTAAATCACAAGTAGAAGCCATGGAGCAGTACGACCATGACTATCAGTATAGCTATAAAGAGCAGTATGAGAACGATCGCAAAACTTTTGTTGCTGATACTATCCCTACAGAAGAGCGTATGGACATTACTGATACCTCTTACAATGCGCCAAACACTTTAGAGCTGTTAGAAGAACGTTTAACAGTAAATAAAGACCGTATTGTAGCTGGTCTAGTAAAAGTAGGTAAGCATGTAGTTACTGAAGAATGTAATGTAGAAGTAGAGCTTGAAGAAGAGCATGCTCATATTGAACGTACTAACGTAGATCGTCCAACTGATCGTCGTATTGGTGATGCTAACGGTAATGAAACTGTTGAAGTACAGTTAGAAGCAGAGCGTGCTAACGTTGCTAAGCAAACTTTCGTTACTGAAGAAGTAAATGTAGGCAAAACTACTCAAAGCCATACTGAAACTATCGTAGAAACTATTCAGCGTGAAGAGTTAAACATCGATCGTGATGGTAATGTAGTAGACGCCAATGGCTCACTATACGAAAATGATAGTATCACTGCTGAAGATGTACGTAGAGCTCGTGGTATGTAATAAGCTAAAGGTTAGCTGCCTAATTTATTTTATTAGACTGTTAACCGTTAAGTACAGTTATTAGTAAGTACTGTTACTTATATTACTTAGCAAATTAAGGCCAGAGCCTGTCTCTGGTCTTTTTTTGTGTCAGACTCATAATGTAATTCTTTGCAGTAATCTATGCTAAGTTGAGTAGTCAACTAAGTTGCTCAATACCTTTAGTCTTTACCAAGGCATAGCCTTAACTTTGATAAAGATTTTTACCTTAGCGCTAATTTTATTTTCTATTAATAATTTATATCTGCAATAATACTAGTATGAATAATTATACTAAATTGAGTGGTCAACTAAGTTATTCAGCAACTTTAATCTTTGCAAATGCATAGCATTAATTTTGACAAAAATTTTTATCTTAGCGCTTATTTTATTTTCTATTAATAATTTTTATCTATAGCATTACTGGTATTAATAATATTAGTATTAATAATAAAAGCTCTTTGATAACGATACTGTACCGACTATAAAAAATATACTAACCATAAGGATTTGAATAATGACTATCAATAATAATCTAAACGAGCATCCTACTCTATCCCCTACCGATGCTGATAACAACGCTATGCTTACTGATAGAAGCGCTGATAATAAACTGCCAGCACCTGACTATGCTGCAGACAAAGCAAAAATGGCTATGAACACTGGTGATGGTTATCTAGAACTTTTAGAAGAGCGTCCAATAGTTAATAAAGAGCGCTTAGATATTGGCCGAGTCACTGTGACTAAGCATACTCGCACTAAAACTATTGAAGTGCCTATTGAGTTGATTGAAGAATATATTACTGTGCAAACTGAGTATCATGACGCTGAGAGTCAAGATCTGTTATCAGGCAGCTACGACGATAAAGACATCTTACGCCATGTGGAGCCTTCATTAGCTAGTAATGCCGTAGTAACGATAAATGATAAGCAAGTCACCATCGGTGATGCTCCTATTGAAATTATCATCTCTCGTCAAGTGGCTACTATCACCAAAGAAACTTATGCCATTCAGGAAGTTGCTATTAGCAAGAGTGTTCATACTCATGTCGATAATATAGCTATTGAATTGAAACATGAAGAGCTTGATGTCCGTGAAGAAGGGTTCTTGGATCATAACAATACCCCTCTTACTAAGTAGTCACGATGCTAAGTAGTTAAGATCACCAGTATTTACTCCTATGATCTATATTTTTAGCTACAAGCTTTGAATTCTAGGATAGCCCTAGTTGTAACCCTTGATCCTAAAAAATGCCAATAAAAAAGCAACGATTACGTTGCTTTTTTATTGCTAATTATTGAGGTACTCTTAGAAACTCAATAAGCTATTAAACTTGTAATTAGCCAGATTTATTACACTGGTAAGTTTCAACTTTGGATGCATCGGCACCTGCAGTACGTATTACGCCAGTTTCACGTTCGGTATGAGCGACTCGCCACTGTACAAATCCTTGCGTACCATCCATTGCTGTCGCACCTTCAAACACTTCAGGATTAGAACCTTCGTTAGTCTGCTCTAAACTAACTGTCCCTTTATTAGTCACTAGCACTACCGAGTTTTCTTCATCTTTATAAGTTGCTTGTACTTTAAGCTCAGGTGAGCATAAATAGACCATTTGAGTAACGCCAGTATTCACTGAAGCGATAGTGTCATCCGCCACTTCACTTTCTGGGGCATCATCAGCCGCCACCACTATATCATTTGGCTCTGCAGGATCTGCAGACATAGGTACTGGCTGTTCAGCATTAATATCATTTTCTAAGCTTGCTTCTGGTTCTGGCTGTTGCTGACAAGCGCTAATGCTGATCATACTAGCTAATAAACCCGCAGTAACAACAGACGACCGGATTTTTTTTAGTGATGCTAAATTCATATCCTACTCCTACATTGATAGGCTAAATACTATAGCGTGTCCAACTATTAACGCCTACTTGCAATTTGTAAGCAATGATTGTTTAACACGCCCCAAATAACTATACAGTAGATTGCCCACTCGCTAAACAAAAAAATGCCCATCACTATTATTAGCAATGGACACTATATAATCAGCAGTAACGTTGTTAACTTATGATGCTAAAGGCACTATCTACTAAATCTTACCGTGACACTGTTTATACTTAAGGTTTGATCCACAAGGACAAGGAGCATTACGACTAACATTCATATGGCTATAAGGGTTTGGCTCAGCATTGTCTACATTATTATTGGCAGTAGCAGCACTACCACTAAGATTAACGCTCATATTACCGTTATTACGCGCAGGCTGAGTACCTTGGCTCGTATCAGCTAACTGTTGAACCTCGCCATTGATACCACTAGTATCGGTATGCTCGAATTGCATTTGCATACGCTCACGATCAGCACGTTGCTGGGCTTCTAGTGCCTCTAACTCTGCTTTGCTAGGAATATGCACTCGCGACAGATCTTGTACTGTTTCTGACTTGATAGCGGCGAGCATCATTTGGAACAGCTCGAACGATTCACGCTTGTATTCT
This sequence comes from Psychrobacter urativorans, assembly GCF_904846695.1. Classification (GTDB taxonomy): domain Bacteria; phylum Pseudomonadota; class Gammaproteobacteria; order Pseudomonadales; family Moraxellaceae; genus Psychrobacter; species Psychrobacter urativorans. Next base: position 282,082 of record NZ_CAJHBR010000001.1, on the reverse strand, counting down.
TGCTCTGGGTTCTTTTGCGCATAGCCACGTAAGTGAATACCTTTACGCAACTGATCCATTTGAGTCAAATGTTCTTTCCAATGCTTATCTAAGCTTTGCAGCATAAAATGACGCTCAAGTTGAGCGGCGCTCTCCTCACCCATTTGCTCACGGCGTTGATGATAGTGCTCCAGCGCAGTTTCAACAATTTTTGCTCGCAAGCCTTCTTCATCGAGACGACGATCTTGATCTAACCAATCGTTAATCGGCATATACAACTTAAATTCGTTTTCAAGCTCATCCTCTAAGCCATCGATATTCCACTGATCATCGATTGAACCTGGTGGAATAAACTGATTGATCATAGCGTTATAAACTTCTTTAGTCATCACTTCAATAGCGACTAAAAGATCTGTTTCGGCAAGTAGGTCATCACGCTGACCATAAATGACTTTACGCTGGTCATTAGCAACATCATCGTATTTTAGTAGATTTTTACGCGCATCAAAATCGCGACTCTCAACTTTACCTTGCGCATTTTCAATAGATTTAGACACCATTTTATGTTCAATAGCTTCGTCCTCTTTTAGACCCATGGCGCGCATCATGTTGACTACTCGATCACCAGCAAAGATACGCATCAAGTCATCTTCTAATGATAGGAAGAAACGTGACATACCTGGATCTCCTTGACGACCGGCACGACCACGCAATTGGTTATCGATGCGACGTGATTCATGACGCTCAGAACCGATAATATGTAGGCCGCCTGCCGCAACTACTTGGTCATGCTTAATCTGCCATTGAGCTCTTAGACGTTTCATCTCTTCTGGACTGACAGATTCAGGATCTTCAATGAAAGACTGCCAGTTACCACCTAAGATAATGTCGGTACCACGACCGGCCATGTTGGTTGCGATAGTGACCGCCTTAGGACTACCGGCCTGTGCAATGATTTCAGCTTCACGCTCATGTTGCTTTGCGTTTAGAACGTTATGTTTCACACCTTCTTGATCGAGTAAATACGATAATTCTTCACTGGCCTCAATAGTGGCAGTACCCACTAGTACGGGCGCTCCTTTGGCTTGAATCTCTTTTATCTCACGAATAATACCTTGGTATTTACCCAGCTTAGTCAAAAATATTTGATCATCTAGATCGACCCGTGCAATCGGCATATGAGTTGGAATAACAATTACATCCAAATCATAAGTTGACTTAAACTCTGCCGCTTCTGTATCAGCAGTACCTGTCATGCCCGATAACTTGTCATAGAGACGGAAAAAGTTCTGAAAAGTAGTAGTCGCTAGCGTCTGGTTCTCAGCTTGGATTTCAACACCTTCTTTGGCTTCAACCGCTTGATGCAGACCCTCTGACCAGCGACGGCCCGGCATAGTACGACCAGTGTTTTCATCGACAATGACCACTTCGCCATCATCAACAATATAGTGGACGTTTTTCACAAAAATATGATGGGCACGAATAGCAGCTTGTACGTGAGCCAATAAGGGTAATCGACTAGGGCTGTAGAGACTTTCTTCAGGACCTAACTCACCGACTTCGATCAAAAAACTCTCTATTTTTTCATAGCCTTTTTCGCTGATTTCTATTTGACGGTTCTTTTCATCGATCCAGAAGTCTTCTTCTTCATTATTCTTATTGGCCTCTTCATCTTTTGAGCGTACTAATAGCGGAATAATATTATTGATCAGCGCATACATTCGTGATGAGTCTTCGGCTTGGCCTGAGATAATCAGCGGCGTACGAGCTTCATCAATTAGGATAGAGTCAATCTCATCGATGATACAATAGTTTAAAGGACGTTGCTTTTTGTCTTTTAAACTAAAGACCATATTATCGCGCAGGTAATCGAAGCCATACTCGTTGTTAGTACCATAAGTGATATCAGCTTGATAGGCGTCGACTTTTTCTTGTCCAGACTGCTGCGAGTAGATAACGCCAACTTTTAGACCCAAAAAGTTAAATAAAGGACGGTTCAAGTCGGCATCACGAGCGGCTAGATAATCATTGACTGTGACTACATGGACGCCTTTGCCACTGATACCATTTAGATAAATGGCTAAAGTAGCCATCAAAGTTTTACCTTCACCGGTCTTCATTTCAGCGATCTTGCCTTCATGCAAGGTGATACCACCGATTAGCTGCACATCATAATGGCGCATGCCAGTGATACGTAACGAGGCTTCACGGCAGACCGCAAAAGCTTCTGGCAGTAATGCATCTAAACTCTCGCCTTTTTTGAAGCGCTCTTTGAACTCCACGGTTTTCTGTTGTAGCTGTTCATCAGATAAGGCTTGTGTAGCAGCCTCATGAGCGTTAATTTTGGTGACTACTCGACGCATGCGCTTTAGTTCACGGTCATTCTTCGTACCAACAACACTACCTACAATCTTTGATAACATAATTTTTAACCTATAAGAATATTTGATGATTAACGTTCAGTAGTCGAAGCTGAGCCCGCTGTTTTATTATCACTGTCGTTATTCGACTATTATTAGCAGGGTAGCTTGCTTGACTATCATTACTGGTATTATTAGTGCTACTTGCCCGTTTGACCGTTGGTAACTGACAATCATTATTTGATTAATATTCGTCAACTGGCTAACCAGATAATCACCTGACTAGCCGTCTATTAAGGATGCCGACATTATATATGGTTATGATGCTGTTGGATACAAGGGCAATAAGTAGATATTTGCTGAGGCGAATTAGCACTTAGGCATGTTAAAATAGCTTTTATTATTATCAATTTACAGCTTTACTTAGTCGCTTATTTACTTCCACACTTGCCCTTACCTAGTAAAACTATTTTTTCAATAGCAACAAATAAACGATCTAAGGATGTTCAAATCTACCTTGTTAGAACACCCTTATTAGAAATAGAAGAGACTGTGCATGACTGTTAAACCCGCTACCCCAAAAAAACTTTTATCAGACTCGCTATCTGACCATACCTTAGACAACCCAGCCTCTAAGCGTTTGACTATCGGTGATACTATTTATGACTTGGCCGATCACACCCCTATGATGGTGCAGTATCTGACGATGAAAGCCAACTATCCACAAGCGTTATTATTATATCGGATGGGCGACTTTTACGAGTTGTTTTTTGAGGATGCTAAACGTGCTGCGCAAATTCTAGACATCACCTTAACTCGCCGTGGTACTGATAAAGCTGGGCATACTATCGCTATGGCTGGCATGCCATTTCACGCCGCTGACAGTTATATGGCGAGGCTAATTGCTGCAGGACAAACCGTAGTAGTCTGCGAGCAAATCGACGAATCTGCCCCTAGCCAACTCCCTACTATGGGTGCTAAAAGTAACAAACAGCAGTCGCAATACGCTAATAAAGATAGCGCTACAGACTCAGCGAACCCAGCCAATAAACCTACTGGTATCATGCGTCGTGAGGTAGTCAAAACGCTTACTGCTGGCACTATCACTGATGACGCTTTGATAGCCCCTAATCATCGACCTACTGTAGTGGCTATTGATATTGCAGCACCTGCCTCAAAAGCAGGCAGCAAGCGATTATGGCAAGCCGCTATCAGTCAGCTGGACTTAGCCGCAGGAACCTTAACTACCCAAACCTTAAGCTCACTATCAACCATCAGCACTACTACTGACAGCGTTAAAGACTTACAACAGCAAATGCTAACGGTGATAGCTCGTTTTGCCCCTAGCGAATGTATCGTCAGTGAAGCCCTAATTGACAGGGTCGGCGAAGAGTGGATGCTGTGGTTACGCAGTCATCTTGACTGTCCAATCATCGAAGTGGCAGCTAATGACTTTTATCGAGATCATGCCGCAACGACTCTGTGCCAACAGTTCGATGTACAGCGCCTTGATGGGCTAGGTATCCTCGATGCGCCGCTATCGCAGACTAGCTGCGCCGCCCTTATACACTATGCTAGACAGACTCAGCAACGTCATGTGCCACAAGTGAATCAGCTGATTGTTGAGCACCATGATGACTATTTAATTATCGATGCCAACAGTCAGCAAAACTTGGAGCTATTTAGCCCAGTCAGTGTCAATGGGACTTCACTTATATCAGTAGTCAATCACTGTAAAACCCCAATGGGTCGACGTCTATTAGTCCAACAAATGCAACGGCCATTGCGGCAACATAGCCGGATCAATCAGCGTTTAGAAGCTATTACTAGCTTGCTAAAAAACCAACAGGCTTTGAGCAACGATAAGCCGTCGAATATTAGGGGTAAAGCAGCTCCGTCTTTGGTACAAAACCTGCGGCAAACTTTAAACAGTATCGGTGATATTGAGCGCATCAGTAGTCGTATCGCCTTGATGAGTGCGAAACCACGAGACTTACGCAAGCTGGCTGATGGCATTGCTAATTGTGAGCCGTTGAGCGTGCTACTTAGTACTATTGAGCTAAACCCTGAGTCTACTAGTCGACACAGCTGCCTATTAACTAGCCTAATTCAGCAATTGCCTGCACAGCTGCCAGTCCTGCAACAGACTGCGGATCTGATTGAGCGCGCTATCCTCGTTGAGCCACCTGCTCATATTCGTGATGGGGGTATGTTGGCAATAGGTTTTGATGAGGAGTTTGATCGCTTAAGCCATCTGCATGATAATATTCAGACTACTCTTGATGAGATGGTCGAGCAACAGCGTCAATCTCATCAATTGACTAGCTTAAAAGTTGGTTTTAATAGAGTCAGTGGTTTTTATTTTGAACTGCCAAAAATGCAGGCTCAGCATGCACCTGCTCACTTTATTCGTCGGCAAACGCTAAAGAATAGCGAGCGCTTCATTACTGATGAACTTAAAGAGGTCGAAACTGAGTATCTAGAGGCGCAAACCTTAGCGTTAGCTCGAGAAAAGGAGCTTTATCAGCAGCTGCTGATTACTTTAAACACTAATCTAGCACCACTACAGCAGTTAAGTGCTGCTCTTGCCCAACTAGATGTGTTAACCAATTGGGCACAACTGGCTTGTACTTATAATTGGCAACGTCCGCTGATGACTAACGACTCTTTAGATAAGTCAGTAGCTCTTAAAAACAGCACAGCTAGCAATCAGCAAAACCAAATTAATTTTGATCAGCAAGCAATAAGCCAAAACCAGCTTCATAGCCACACTAACAGCAACTACAATAGCAGTAGCAGTAGCCAAACCAGTATTGATATCGTTGCTGGTCGCCACTTAGTAGTCGAAGCAGCGCTCAATCCAACTAGTACTAGTCTCAATAGTATTGATACAAATTTTAGCAGTAGCTTTGTAGCTAATGACTGTCGACTTGGCAGCCCCAGCAATAATGATAATGGACATACTGAACGGCTATTGCTGATTACTGGCCCTAATATGGGCGGCAAATCAACTTATATGCGCCAAACGGCACTGATAGTGCTGCTCGCTCATTGCGGTAGCTTTGTACCAGCAGCGAGCGCTCGTATTGGTGATATTGATCGTATTTTTACTCGTATTGGCTCGGCTGACGACTTAGCTGGTGGCAAATCTACCTTTATGGTAGAGATGATAGAAACCGCTAATATCCTCAATCAAGCTACTAATAAATCCTTAGTACTGATGGATGAAGTCGGACGTGGAACCGCCACTACCGATGGTCTAGCCATTGCTCATGCTTGCGTCAATAAGCTGTTGGCTATAGGCTGCTTAACGCTATTCGCTACTCATTACTTTGAGCTAACCCAGTTGGCTGACCTTAGCTATAATGATCAAGCTAACGGTATTCGCAATGTCCACGTCGCTGCTAGTGACGTCGATGGTCAACTGTTACTATTACACCAAATCCGAGATGGGGCAGCCAGTTCCAGCTTTGGGCTCCATGTCGCCAAAATGGCGGGTATTCCAGCAGAAGTACTGGCCGATGCTAAACGCTATTTAGTTGATAATTTAACCGTTACTGATAACAGCGATAAATCAACTGACAAATTAACCCTTAAAGCAGCTATCCATGTTGCGACGGCTGATAACAAAAACGACTTAGCTAATTCACTAAATGACCAAAGCCGGCAGAGTTATGCGCTTAGCGAACAAAAAACAGCTAGCAACACCCCACAGCAGGCTGTTTTAGATGATACTAATTATCAATATAATCAGCTACTTGCATTGCATAGCACTTTGGATAATACTGATCCTGACGCTTTAACACCCAAACAAGCTCACGACTTACTTTATAAGCTTAAGCAACTCATTAGATGTTAAAGGGAATTGTTAAAGTGGCGTAAAAGCGCTAAAATACGTTTTATTTTTATGTGAATTTTCTTCACTCTATTCAGCACTCAGCCGAACCAATAACAGGTAGCCAACACCATGACCTTTGTCGTTACAGATAACTGCATCCTTTGCAAATACACCGACTGCGTGGAAGTTTGTCCGGTGGACTGCTTTTATGAAGGACCGAACTTCCTCGTCATCGATCCTGATGAGTGCATCGACTGCGCCTTATGCGAGCCAGAATGCCCAGCTAATGCTATATTTTCAGAAGATGAAGTTCCTAAAGGTCAGGAGATGTTTACTGAACTCAATGCGGAGCTGGCACAGAAGTGGCCAAATATTACTGAGATGACTCCCGGACTACCAGAAGCCGAAAAGTGGGATGGTGTTGAAGGTAAGATTCAATATCTAGAGAAGTAGTTGCAGCAAAATTTTAGACCGTAAGCTGGGTTTTTTAACCCAGCTTTTTTTATGTCTTTTAATAGGGTACAGCTTATCATTCAGCTTATAAGTGATTTTCTACTATGCAAAATTATGATTTTACATAAGGGTTTTCGGAGCTAAAGCGGCAGCCTATACGATATTATTTAGCTTTATTTCTTGTACTTTAAAATACGATATTTACTATCAATCAATATGTATAAGTAGCCTTAATTGACAAGATAGACTTGCCGTAGGCTGGGTCTTTTAGACCAGCGCTTTTATTGATATGGTTGAACACGACACCATTGTTTATTATTTCCTAGCTCATCTCAATAGATCGATAATAGTATCTATCCAGCCTTGGCAAGTCATCCGTATGCACCTTTTGACGCCTATTAAAATAGTCAACTTGCACAAGCCTTTGGCTACCAGGACAGGCAAAATTACATAGCATAATATTTTGTAGATTGGGGCTATCATTTTTAGTTAGAACATAAGCGCTATCCCCAAACACCTCATACCAGTTTCTAAACAGGGTTTGGGTATAACCATGCGCTCTATTCGGCTGCCCTATAATATTTGCCATGATATATTTACTGTTTTCTTTAAATTGGCTAAGTGCTTCTAAGGTGTATAGATTGCTAGCCACATAACGACCTTGAAAGGCGTCGATGAGCATAAAATCATAACGAGCATCGCTATTACGAGTCAAATAGCCGCGAGCATCATCGCCGATGAATTCAATATTGTCTGCTATTGGTGCTTTTAAAAAATGCTCTTCGATAATGTCTGGCAAATCCTTATCGATATCAATAACCGTAAGCGCCATCTTAGGATTATGATGGGCAACTTCACTTGGCGTTCCCATGCCTGCACCGCCTAAGAACACTAAAGTACTAGGCGCAGTTTGCTCGATAGCTGCTACCGTAATCTCGCCATACCAATGACAATTCTTCTTAGTTAAATAGATCCAGCAGCTACTGGTTGATTGTCCTGGTTTATCGGTAATAGTGACAGCTAGCTTATCTTCATAAATGATCTGTTTAATAAACCAAGCCCCGGTTGAGGTCTGATAGCCAGTATCTACCTTGCTAAGAAATATAAAAGCGGCGGTTAATACAACGGCTGATATCGCTAGAAGATAGTTCTGCCTAGGTGCCAGCTGACTAGCATAATCATCACTATAGAGTTGTACAGCCAGCTTAGTACATAAATAAGCACTTAGCGCTAGTGCCGTTATAAATAATGCCAAGCTGCTCATAAGACCGATATAAGGCAATAATAAAATTGGCGTTAGCGTTGAGCCTAGTACGCTCCCAACTGTAGTAATGGCTACCATCATGCCAGCATTTTTACCCGCATCGACGCCATCACTATTTGGATATTTTAAAGTTAAGAATTGGGTAATCAGAGGAATGGTGGTTGAGCCAAAAGCTAGGCCGATGCCGAACAATAAACCTACGCCCATAGCCGCTATAATAGGATTGCTAGTACTTAAAGTCATAGCCGCTAATAAAGGCAATTGAACTATACACGCAATAGCATGAGAGATGGCGGATAGTGACAATACATGACCCGCTTTTAATAAGGCTTGCCTCGGCGTCTTGATATCTTGTGATAAACGCCCGCCGTACCAATAACCAACGGCTATCGCAATCAACGCCATAGCCAAGATCACACCAGTGATAGAGATAGATGAGCCGATATAAGTCGCTGATATTCTAATCGCATATATCTCAATACCGAGACCAGCAAAGCCTTCAAGCAGTGCAATGGCTAGACATATTCCTAAGACTTTTCTTTGCATACAACCACTCGCCAGCGTGACTATTATTGGTACACTGAGTTTACACTATTGAAGATAATTTTAGAGCGATCATAATTAGAACTATTGGTAAAATACCAGTAGCGCGATAAACAGGGTTGAGATACCAAACAAAAACTAGGATTAGTAAAGCCTCTGAAGGCTAACGAGTACAGTAAGTGATAGCCTATAAGAGCCAGTGCAGAGTGTTGTTTTAATCTTATTATAGATGTATTACTTTTCTAGTAATCTTTTATGCCCATAAAATGACTCTTTCCTACAACCCGTATTTATACAATGATTTCACACTGCTGATGCTATAACCTACTGCTTAGGAAAAACTAAACATAAAGTGCCGCCTTTACATTACGATACCTAAACACCAGATTATGAGCAATTACCAGTACCTGACTTAAAGCCGCGGGCAGAGTTACATGTTGTACCAGTATTGGTCCAGATCATAATAGAAGCGTTGACTACAGTCGGCGTATTCATATAGATTAAACCGGTGCCTGTAATGTCCGTTGCGCCAGTAGTCGCAGTAATCACTCCATCCACTACAGAGGTTAATGCCGTAACGTTATCAGTCACAGTAAACGCAGCAATAGTTGGGATAGCATTGGTTCCAGCGTTACAACCGACAATTACACTAGTAAGAGCGATACATTCATTGACGGCTAATTTTATTGAAGCAAGTTCTGCAGCTGCTGCTGTAGCACGAATACGTGAGGTATAATTACTGTAATGCGGCATAGCGATCGCCGTTAGAATACCGATAATTGCGATAACAACCATTAACTCGATTAAAGTAAAGCCTGTTTGGGTAGTGGCTTTCATTATGTCTCCTACAATCACTTATAGTCTTTGTTATAGAGGATATTGTGTCACTCTTTAATGTTCGCTCAGTAGATACAAAAAGGCCAAACATGATGTTTGGCTTTTTTATTAATTGAAGACATCTAAGTTATAAGATTATGCGCAATCACCAGTACCTGACTTAAAGCCGCGAGTAGCATTACAAACTGAACCAGACTGCAACCAAATCATATTTGCAGCATCAGCAGCAAGCGTAGGCGTATTCTCATAAGTTAAATCATTACCTGCAGCATCTGTTGCACCAGTAGTTGCTGTGATGACACCGTCAGTTACCGTAGGTGCTAAAGTAACGTTTCTAGTGGCAGTAAAATCAGTAGTAGCTGGAATACCTTCTTCGCCAGAGTCGCACTCATCAAGAGTACCAGTAAAAGCGATACATTCGTTAACGGCTGACTTGACTGAAGCAAGCTCTGCAGCTGCAGCTGCTGCACGAGTGCGTGAGGTGTAGTTGCCATACTGTGGAATAGCGATCGCAGCCAAGATACCGATAATGGCAATAACGATCATGAGTTCGATTAAGGTAAAACCTTTTTGAGCGTTCATAAGCATGTCCTTTAAGATGATTGGATGGCTAGTAAGTTCTTACCACCTTTTATAAAATGAATGACAGTCCTAGTGAACTATTGAGCCTACTGTCTGTCTTATCATAATTATTGCAGGTAGTGTGCCAACTCTTTTTATCTAGAATACATCTAGGGGCTTACTTATTAACGGCTTAGCTCATGGTTTAATAGAGGAAAAATAACAGCTTATAGTCTTTAAATAACCTTTCATTAGCGATAGTCACTTTTTTTAGATTATTAAGTCAACCCTAGTAAGTATTAGCTAAAACTATATGTTGCTATATTGTTACTAAAATTTGTCACTTTTAAGTGATTCGATTGCAGAAGATACCTAAACCTGACGCTTTTTGTCAGATTTTAGCTTTGCTTTACTTAAATACAAACCTTGATACTGACAATGTTCGGCAATACGGTCTTATGGTTATCGAATAACCTATAAGGACTACCTCTAGAGTTTTAACGCCACTCATCACTCAGGCCACAGACAGAACCTCGGCATTTTTCTCCAGCATTATCCAGAGTTAGAGTACCGTCAGTAGCCATACGTTGAGTGACTATAGGGACTGCCGTTATCGTCCAATCCCTGCTAGACAGGGTAGTAGCATCATTCGGAGTGACCGTCACCGTATATAATGCTGTAGCAGATCTCGGAAAGCGCACACTACCATTAGCAGCAGGTGCCGTTGACATGATAGTAACCAACGGTATTCTGTCATAACGTCGATAGTTGATTTTATTAGACTCTATACGCAGAGCGATTTGTTGCATCTCGCTCATCATGTCTGCACGATTGGTACTCTGTGCATAACCTTGATAGCTAGGATAAGCGATGGTTGCAAGTACGCCTATAACCGCAACAACTATCATCAGCTCTATAAGAGTAAAGCCGTTAGGTTCACTATTACTGCCTGCTTTATAGGCGGTTGTTGGTAATGATGTCACCATGTCGTCGCTCCTGCTCCACAACCTGCAGTAGTAATAGTAAAGCTCAACTTATTAGCGCAGCGTAACCCTTGGCTAGTTATCTTAAAATTGCTTGCACTAGTCATAGTGATAGGCGTAGCCATTATCACCCAGTCATTAGCGCGCGCATTACCTTGATGTAAAGTACTAAATGTCGCCGGTCCAGTGACATGGCCTAGTTGGATAATATAACTTGGGTTAGTAGCGGGCCAGTTAATAGCTCCTGTACTATCTGCAATAGTATCAGGCTTAAAGCCTTTATAAGTCAGGGCCTTGGCTCGCCATTGTTCAAGCTCATTGGTTAGCGCTAGCATTTTGCGCTGCGCATCAGACTCTGCATTGCGAATCACATACACGCGATAGCTTGGTATGGCGATAGTCGCCAAAATTGCGATAATGGCCACGACGACCATTAGTTCTATAAGAGTAAATCCTGATTGTTGCAGGGTTCTATCATTTAACCATTTAGACATATCAATGCTCAATCCAGCTTAGTGGGTTGATACGTTTATCAGTATTAAAACCATCGAGAGGACCGCAAGTAGGGCCTGTACAAGTAGGCGGTGCAGGTTTGCAATCACCACTCGGGCAGATAACTTTAGGCTGGCAATCATCACCTTCACAGCGGTTAACTAAGCTACTAAACGTACTAGTATCATTGAACTGACTGATAATATTATCAACAATTCCTGAACCAGCATTAAAAGTAGAGCGTGCAGTCAATATCCCGTTACCCGCACCATCTAAGCAAGTACCATAAGGTAAGCAAGTACGTTCGCGTTGCGTCTCACCTTTGACACCAGCGCTACAAGCCTGAACTTCTTGCCCTTCGTCAGGGTTATAGGAAGAGGATACTAATATCCCAGCTAATGCATCTGGCTCATTGAACATTTTTATTTTGTAGGGTCCAGTAGTTTGTGGCGTCTCATTTAACCAAGCTGTGAATGGCATGTACCAGCCTTGTATAGCACCACTCTGCATTCCTTCTTTAATACCTGAGGTAGCTATATCTGCGGCAGAAAAAGTCAGCTTTTGTAGTTTATCGTTCCTATTGCTGATACCTGCTACCTTATTCACAGGTGTACGTAAATTCATCGTCGGCGTTGTAGCGGTGCCATAATAAAATAAGTCACTACGGGCAACATCCTTATCGATAATGTTGTATAGCGCATCGGGGATATTTCTGGTTGCCGTTACCGGATTACTGCGATCCCCTGTTCCTACTGTCACCATAGCTTGTACACCATTAGCGCTGCCTGGTATACCAGCAGCATCTACATAGCTATACTTGCCATTATAAAAGGTTACCAGCGGACGCTCATAAATACGTGGTGGTGCATCGCCAGTCGCAACTTGATCGCTAACGTCTAACACTTTGACTACTCTATCTACCTTAAAGTTATCAGTGTCGGCATTATTATTAATATCAGCGCGCCAAACTTGACCGCCTAAATCTGCGAAGTAGATATGATCTATAAGACCATCGTAGTTACGATCCATAGCTCTGATCTGCGTAACAATACTATGCTTAAGGTCTGGGGCTTTTGAATACTGCATAGAAGCAGAACGAGTAGTACTGTTACTACTACTGCCACTATTGCTTGCCCACCAAAGTAAAGCGCCATTATTTACGGTGGTGTCTATGGTTTCCTCATTATTGGTTTTAGTTTTGGCTTCACCCACTTGTAACATATAAACGCCATTACCTTGGGCCGCTGCTTTATTATGACATTGAGCGTTATTCGGGTAGCTAGTATTTAATTTGAAATTTGGATCTTCATAACAGCTATCGTAACCCCCAGGTAACAGGCTAACCATCACTCGTTTACCACCACTTTTTACATAACCTAGGCTCGGCTTACCCCATGACTGACCCATGCGGGCCAAAGCTTTTTGTTCTGCTGTGCTGCTGCCAGTAACGTTATTTTTAGTACCAGCTAGAGTTAGACTATTATTTTGTAATTGATTGGCATAATTAGAGCCAACCCCGTAGATAATCTCAGGGCTGTCAACATCTGAGACATCCAGAGCATAATACATAGAGCCACCCATGCGCAGACCACCTAACGCAAAGCTTTGATCGGCTTCATAAGTATTGACCGTTGTTGCTGTATCACCAGTACCTGTGGTGGTGGCTTTGGTAGTATAAGAAGCATAAGTGAGCCAAGGGGCATCGACTCCATAAGGGTAACTGCCATCTGCAGCAGAACCATTGCCACTGAGTGCTTTAGGCTGCAAATCGAGAATTTGTTTCGGTACAAAAGTAAAAGCCTCTTTACCGGTACTATCATCGAGCATGTGCAAGGCACCATCCATAGAGCCATAAATAATGTAATCTTTACGGTTACTAGTATCGAACCTACCCATAGCGTCAATGGCTACTTTTTTGGTGATCAGCTGCGGGATAGAATGCAACACACCACCCATGTTTTTTAGCCCTTTATCATGGGTAGAGGTTAAGGCAGTATTATCAGTTACTGTAGTAGTTGCAGGCTCGCTATAGCCCATAAAATTGAGCAAAGTTAGTTTTTGCGGATTAGTGTAGCTGGTCAAAGCAGCAAAATTTGCAGGTTTATTATCAGTAACCACTTGTGGATTGACGAGACTACTACCAACGTCAACGAACAAGTTCCTATTACCCACATTCGTAGTAGCATTGTCGAATATTTGTTGAAAAGCACCACCAACTTGTGGCTTTGCCAAATCAGGTTTTAGGGTATCAGCGCGAGTATCGTCGACGATAGTATTCCATAAGTCATAAGTATTTTTTGCGAATAACCCCGTACTATTAGCAAACACAAAACTATTATTTGCGCCAAATAAGGTAGTATCTTTAACCTTATATTTCTTGAGATTACCTTTCCATAATAACGATGACTTTGGAACGGGCTCAAGTATGGGTAGATAAGCGAATTTACGTGAGGTGAGACCTCCTAAGCTATCAAGAGGTACCGACATCGTTCCTGCTGATAATGATTCAATCTCTGTCTGACTAACATCTTCGATAAAGCTTCTGACACTATTGGCAATCTCTAAAGACTCTTGCGTATAATAAAATCCACCCTCACCGTAACCGTAGCCTTTTTCGCCAAGCTTACATAAGTTCTTGGCGTCTTGATTAGTAATAGCAGGGTTATCACAATCATAGACGGGTACTCTCTCAATCGTGCCATCAGACACAGTGATAGATTTTGTTATTTTTGCTTGCGCTACAATCTCTTCAAACACTCGGCCAAAGCCTACCGCCGCCGTCAAAACTGAAGTATTTTTAGCATTATTGCTATTATTCAATGCTTTTGAATACTCACCCATACATTGCCAACCAGATTGCTCCCCTTGCCTACTTCCTATATTAGTTAAACCCGAGTCACAAGAAGCCCCCATAGACAGTGCGCTACCGCTTAAGCTAGCTTCCATCAAGGTGATAGTCTCTGCATAAGCTCTGTTGGGTTCACCATCAGTCAAAAAGTATACCCCATAACCATCACATTGGGCAGGCACCCCACTAAGAGGTGAGCGGTAGGTCAACTTATTTGGCTGAACCTTAGTATCATTGACCGACAAATCAAAACCACTCGGCGTTTTCCTTGAATTACTCTTACTCCAATCTTTAGTAATAGCTCTGAGATAGCGAGTTGTTTTGAGATTAGTAAAGCCAGAATTAAAATTATTTAGCAGTCCTAAATTTAGAGAACTAGCGTTATCTTGCACTTTTCTTTCGTTATTACATGGATAATATTTATAATTATTATGAGTGGAAAAGCTGGTTTGATTCTTAGTACATTTATATAGGTCATACTTACCATTGCTAAGTTCTGAATAGCCAACCTCTAGATAACGAGTGGTCTGACTGCTGGTTAAGGTATTGGTCCCTAACATATAAGCACCTGCTTCAGCATAAGCGTTAGCAGTAGGGGTTCCATTGATGTTTGGCTGCAGGTTCTTAATGTCTTCAATTAATCTTTTTCGATGTTGCAAAGTCAAATTTAAAGCTGGTGCCAGTATTTGGCCTCCTTGAATCTCAAAATGACCTAGATAAAAGTTACCTAGTCCTATTTTGTATTTACTCAGATCGGCACTACTACCAAAAGCATCGTTACTTTTGGGGTTAGCAAACATAGGTATCAGTGCATTTTTTAGACGTCCCATACGACTATAGTATTTTTTTAAATTGGCATCATACCTATAGCTCACACTATAACTGACGCTATCGTTGGTTATTACTCCATCATCGTCATAGAGGTAGGAAACAATAGTTTCGTTCCTGATAGCATCTTGCAAACTCACCAGTGGGTAATCTGCTTCAATACTATTATTATTCATACTACCTGAGTTATCGAGCATCATCATAATAGTGGCATTACCAAAAGTCGCACCTTGGTATATCTCTAAATCGGAGGTGTGGCCAGCGCTGCTCGCCATACACCCTAAGACTGCTGTTGATAGTAGTCTTATACCCCAGCCTCTTCTAATAAGATGAGATGGGTTATCTTTGAGTTTTGCTGAGACTTTCATAATAATCGCCCATATATATTTATCGCTGTTATAAATAATTTGCTATCTCTGAGGTAACATTGCGCTAGATACTGAAACTGATGCCTTTAATAACCTTTTAGCTTCCAGAGACACACTTAACCCCAACAGGCTGATTGATATAAGTCTGCTGCTGAGTTTGATACGGCACGCTCAATGCAGCCAAACAACTATCTACAGTGTTATTACCGGTACGCAACTGTTTAAAACAGCCAGAAATAGAGGTAGTATTATTACTACTGGGACTACCTAATGGCGCGCTAGATAGCGCTGGTATGACTGAGGTGACATAACCTACAAAGGTAGTACAGCCAATAGCGGCATTTACTCCTGTAGTTGCTGGTTCAACATTGTCGGACGAGGTACCAGATCCTTCTGCAGAAAAAACACCTTGGGTTTCAGATCGTACAAAGGTCATTTGGGTAATGACTCGACCTTCACTGACATAATCATCGCTATCATTAGGGTTGCAATAACCATTATTTTTATTAGTCAGTAAGGCATTGTTTTGATCCATCTCACTAATCTTGAGGATATTAAATAGCTCAGTACTACGCGGTCTAACACAAAAACTAATCTTATGACCCTCGCGCTCGCTACTGGATATATAACCCTTTAAAGTATCGTTTTTTTCGCGGTTATTAGCACTTGAGATACGATCTTCTTTTTCAACTTTTAACAAGGCCGCATCATTAGCCTGAAACAATAGTTTATTCACTTGATCAGCAGTAGCCACTTTAAGATCCGTAGTGCTTTGTCTAACGGCAACTGCTCCTACTATGGTAATTAAAATCAACACTAGCAGTACCACGATCAATACTGCACCAGCTTGAGTATCTAAGCTCGTTGATACTTTAGGAGGGTTTGTAGCCTTAGGATTCATCATAAACCTCCTCTAGCATTACGTAATAAAATGGTGCTTTGGTAAACATTGCGTAAATATGTTGGGCCAGCTGCAGCCGCCGTACTAAGCTCAGCATCTACCTTATCTAAAATTGTGAATCTCAACTGACTATTGGCTTGCGCACTCGCTGTTGGATTATCTGATCGCGCTAACACCCCAATCTGTAAGCTGACAATACGTCTAGTATCAAGCAATGACGCAAGATCCGCTGCTGCAGGAATAGCCACATAAGCAATGTCTAAACTTTCAGGATCCGTAGCAAAATCTCTACTCGATGATATGCCAAGCGTTGCTCTAAAATAATCAACGTTGGGTATAATGATGGTGCCATTTCCGGCTAAATTATTGTTTCTCACTTTAGCAGGCACAGCTGGTGTGGTAGTTACAGCCGGTATAGCGGGTGCCGTATAACGGGCTATATCAATACCTGTTACGCTACCCGCAACAGTCTCATTATAGTCATAGATAGCTGAGGCACAGGCTAGTCCCGGAGCGGCCGGCGTGACGGTATTATCCATTCGTACAAAATAGCGCTCGATTACATAAAACCCTGCCGGTATCGTATCGCCCTCACAGTCAAAAGCATTCCGTCTATCTGATCGATATTGAATCGTTAGTTGATCACTGTTGGCAACCGTAGTACCTTTTAAGTTACTTATACTATTGCCAGACGCATTGCTAGTTAATAAAGCTGCCGGAATAGCGGCATTATTCAATACTAAGCCAGATAAATTACCTTGTAACCAACTGACTGGTATACCAGTAGCAACAGGCGTGGTAAGTACAACCCCTCCCTGTGGCGTCAAGTGATTCATAAAAAACTCATCATAAGCAATCGTGGCTTTGGCGCCGTAGTTAGTACGTCTTAGATGTTGCTGAATTTGAGAAAAACCAAAAATAGCATTGTCTTGAATCTGAGAGCTGGCTTGTTGACGGCGGCTATTAGCTGAGCTGGTATAAAATAGTTGTAACGCCGCAGCAGAGACTAACAAACCTAATACTAGAGCAATCATTAACTCTACTAAGGTGAAGCCTTTTACTTGATAAAAAACAGGCTCTTGAATAGCACTATTATTTTGAGTAGCCGATTGTGGGAGGTTGGGATGCTTTGAATTCATCTCATATCTCCATCATCACGCAAGTAGCTTTAGAATGATAGTGACCACCTACTTGCTCTACCACATCGTCAACATCAATAACTGTTGCCGTTAAACAGTCTGTGTCTTCGTCGCTGCCAACAGTAGCTGTGGTATTACCCCAGGCTGAAATCAAACAGTACGAAAACATAATGTTGCTTGTCACATCAGCACCATTTCCGCCAGTATTCGGGCAAGGATGCATCTGTATTTGGAAATCATAATTTTGTAAATTCGCTTTGATTTTATAGCTTTCAGCTTCTGCAAACTGGACAGGAGTACATAAAGTGGTTACCGCTGCTCCATCTAAGCCACACTGAATACTAGGTGCGGTAACTGTGTCTACGTTATTAATATTAGTCTGATAAGTTTCGATTGCGAAAGGATTGGCGTGAATTTTTTCTGCTATATTGCGCATTATTACTATCGATTGCGAACGCTCAAACGATTCATTAGTTGCTTTTATAGCTTGGCCTTGTAGCGCGCTATACCCTAGTATGGCCACCGCTAATAACAATAGTGCAACCATCACTTCTACTAGTCCTACGCCTGCCTGTGTGTCATCAATCTTCATTAACAGCTCCCAGCATTTATAATGCTAATATTAGCGATTTTATTGACCACCACTTGCTTTGGGGTCTCACTATCGGAGCTATCATCACAGATAGTATAGACAACTTCGGTACTTGCTCCACTTATGAGCTTATTCGGTTGAAAGACAACTTGAGTAACGCTGCTAGGGCTAATAGCCTGACTTACTGTACTTTGACTTTTGACACTATAAGTAGCGATGAGAGTATTATTTCTACCTGTTAAGGCTATGGTGTTTAAGCTAAGGTTATCAACAACCGTAATATCCTGACGGCGAATGATACTTTCAGCCTTAGCCTCTTTTAGAGCGCTCTGTATATTTACTGCCGTCGACTTAACCCGCTGATTGGCTAGCTGAGTACTAAAGCTAGGCGCAGCAATAGTGACAATAATAGCCATCACTGCAATCGTTACCATCAGCTCAATCAGAGTAAACCCAGCATTAGTCGTCTTTTTTCCATCCAACAAGCTATTTATAATTACTTTCACCGCCCTGTCCTATTTACCAACTTATGAATAATTTTTATAACTTATATCAATCGATGCTATTTAATGGTTGTTACTAAAGCGTTAATATTTAACAGTTTGTATTGAAGAATTTATGCCTAAGAGTTGCAATTTTCATTCCAGCATATTTATAAATAACCATAGAGTAGTAATGACTGCTGAAATCGTAAAGCAATTTGCTTAATAAGAGTTATCAGTAATGCTAATAGGAATTGAAATTAACCACTGAACTTTTATAAAAAATACGACAACTGTCCACTATTTAGCATAGCTAAAAACAATGATACGAGTTAACAATGCTACGAGTTAACAGTGCTACGCATAGCAGTGCAAGGTTAGTTACCCTGACTAAAGTAGCTAAAGGGAGTCATTACTGCCATGGGCGATAGCGTAGGCAGTCATGTGGTAGGGAGTGTGAATAGAGGGGTTGTTAATAGAAGGATGCTCAGTAGAGGCATGCTCAGCAGAGTTGGTTATGAGTTGGCGGCTAGAAGGTTGACAGTGTGCATGTAAGGTAGTTGCCAATGCTTGCAAACTAGCACCAGTAGTCGCTATATCGTCAAATAATAATAAACGTTTGACGGTTGGTGACTTAGTGACTGCAAAAGCGTTATCTAAA
The DNA here is from genome assembly GCF_904846695.1 of Psychrobacter urativorans. GTDB lineage: Bacteria > Pseudomonadota > Gammaproteobacteria > Pseudomonadales > Moraxellaceae > Psychrobacter > Psychrobacter urativorans. Next base: position 262,953 of record NZ_CAJHBR010000001.1, on the reverse strand, counting down.
TTACTCAGGCGTTCAGCGCGAGTTAAACCTTGCTGACTAAGCGTACTGTCTGTGCGCTGCACTCCTTTCCATAAGGGAATCTGCCAGTGTTTGGCCAAATATGCTGATAGGATAGTTACTGGGTCGAAACCACGCTTGCGCAAGCGACTGTTAGTAGTAGGCATAGGTACGATGACGCTATTAGCATGATGACAGCCTTTGGGCCGTGGTAACTGCCGTAAAATATGGACTAGGAGAGGTAATTTACTGATATCTTCATAGTGCTTAAAAGCACGAAAAGCAGGACGAATAGGATAGTGGTAGTAAGTAGCTGCCTGAATAGGCAAAGAGATAGCTGGCGCAATATCGACAGCAAAAGAAGGTGGTAGCCAGACTATACTATCTTGACAATGGCTACATAGCAGTCCGCTATTAAGGTAATGAGTTAGGCGGGTTACAGGATTAGTGACAGTCTCAATGGCATTAATTACCAGCCTGCTCGGCTGAATATGGCATAGCTGACAGCGTCTATTAACATATTCTGCTATAGAGACACCTGCTTGATAAGGGGCCATTCTGTGCATAGAAGCTCCTTATCAATTAGGGTGGATGTGGTTATCTGTAGCTAAATAAACAGGTTCAAGCGCAAGCAATTGCTAACTGGCTCAAACCCTGTTTTGTATAAGCGGGTGACTCTAAAACCCTTTCCAGTCGTTAAGTACTATCCCGACACCAACAGCTGTAGTCTCATGGTTATAGTCAATGATCGACTCACCATAACCTTGGAATAACTGCACATAGCCATTGACGTTCTTAGTCAAAGGATAAACGTAATCAATTTGAGCCGCGCCTTTGTTAGTGCTGGTATTATAGCGGAGGGTACCACTTATGCTCTGTTGCTTAGGTAAGTCATACAAGAACTTTACATCGCCATGACCCATAAAATCTTCGATATCAGCATTATCTTCACTAGATTCATCTTCATTTTTTACGCGCGCCCATATTCGTGGCACGATAGAGAACTTGCCCCATTCAGCCCCGCCCATTAGATATATTCGGTTCCAAGAGCGTGATACTGGTTCAGACTTACCGTTTGAGTGATGCATCGCCCCCAGCCCTAACATCCGTAAGCGCCCACCAAAAGGTAGGTTTGCGGTTACAGGCTGAGTGAGGAAAATCTCTGGCTGATAATCAGTGGCTCTAAAAGGGCGTGAGTTATCTTCATTATAAACTTGCCAATGCGAATCTTGGGTATAACCAAACCATAAGTCAGCATTAGTACCAAATAAATCTTCGGCAACTTTGGATTTTAGCGATAACTGAAACTTTAACTCAGTGTTGCGAATGTCATTAGAAGTGAATTCTCCTCCATCTAGTGACGGGCTATTTGGGCTTAGATTAGGCTTAGCCGTATAAAATAGTGGCAACACATAGTTTGGGTTATGGGGACGAATGGTCCAAGTACCGCGCTCGCTGTTTTTATCGAGATCATAAGCCAAACTTAATGGCGTATACTTTTCAAGATCAGTTTGCGTGACCCCAGCATCCTCTAACACTTTAGCTTCATTTTTGGTCAAGCCTACAGTGCTTAATGGCTCGTTATCAGCATCTTGATTGGCCAGTAATCGATCCGTATTCTGCTCATTATCAAGATCCGTATCTACTGTCAATACCACTTGCGGACTACCCGATATCGTGGTCTTGAGGGTTTTTACTAAGTCTAGTGACTGTTTTGTCGCTAGATTAGTTTCGCCTTGATTGGCCACTTTATCGAAACAAGCTAAGCGTGCGCCATCAGTCTGTACTTGCGTGCAGTCAAAGAATAGCTGGGTTTGCTTAGCTACCAATTCTTCACTAGCCGTTTTTTGGCTACTAACAGGCGTACTAGGGGTTTTTAGGCGATTATAGATAACTTTTGGTGCCTTATTATCTTGTTCGACTAACACATCTGATACTGATAATTCGTTATAAGTTTTACTAGTTGCTGCTTGCGCTGAAAACGCAAAACAGCTGAGCGTCACACCAATGGCGATACTTAAATAAGTAGGCAAAAAAGTCACGCTGTGGCGCGGTGAGATAAAATCGGCAGACATAGAGATCCTTTATCTTAACTGGCGGTAGCGCCAACAGATGGTCTAAAAGATAGGAAAAACAGGTGAATTGGAAAATCTTATAACGCAATAGCCGTTAATAAACCAACACTATAGCATGTTGAAATTGTTACTTTATTGTAATGAATATATATCTACTATACTAGCTTTATCACATATTTAATGTGCCAGCCTATAGTGCTTTAGTGGGCAGCATTGCGGTTAGTTATAGTACTAAGTCACTATTAGATCTCAGTGATCCCCTTTGTCTCTAACTCACACAGCCGATTTAATCACTATATTTTGATAGCTAGTGCGCTGTTAGTAGAGAGATAATTATAGTTTAAACTTCATTAGCAAAAATTTGACAAAAAAAGCCAGCAACTATTTTAATAGCGCTGGCTGATTCTTACTTTCACTAGCGAGGTAGTGGTTTTGGCTTATTTATTCAAAGTAGTTAAAGTCTGTTCGAACTCTTCACGGCCTATTTCGCCAACTTGTTTATTCACCAGTTCACCGTCTTTATAATACAGCAACGTCGGCGGACCAAATAGCTTATAACGAGCCAAGATAGCTTTTGAGTCTTCATTGGTATCTGTAATATCTAAGCGCACTAATTGCCAGCCTTGCATCTGTGCTGGACGACTAGTAAACAAATTCTTATCCATAATCCGGCATTCGATACACCATTCAGCAGTGACATCCACTAACACTTTAGCATTAGCAGCAGTGATGACATCCAGCTCTGCTAAGGTAGTAATATTCTTATCAGTAGCATTACTCGCTGCTAGCTCTTGATTGCCTGCTCCACCAGCTGCTTGGATCATCATCGGTGCAGCTCCTAACGATTCTAAGGGGTGTAAACTATCATCGTTACCTAAAGCGGCGCCAATAATTAAAGTTGCCGCCCAAATACCAGCGACTAACCCTAATGCTTGCGTAAGCATCCGGCCTTTGCCCAACCAGCTCCAAGCCCAAGTAGCGACTACCATAAACCAAAGTGCCCAAACTAATAGCATAAATGACGATATAAATACGCGCTCAACTAATAGCAATGCCACCGCAAATAGTAATAAAGAAAAGCCTACTTTGACCCAGTTCATCCACTCGCCAGCTTTAGGCATGATGCTACCTTGAGTCGCCCCAATTAGGATAAGTGGCGCTGATAAACCAAAGCCCAACATAAATAAAGCGGCAAAACCTAGCAGTGGACTACCAATAGTGGAGACCGCCAGTAAGGCACCAAATAGGGGTGCTGATACACAAGGCGATACAACTAGTGCCGATAAAAAGCCAGCAGCTAGACTGCCCCCAGCGCTACCCAATTTACTATCACCAGCTTGGCTTAAGCCTTGCATTTTACTAGTAATGAAACGTGGCAAACGTATAGTAAACACCCCGAGCATATAGAGCGCTAATAATACAAAAATAATAGCAAAGCTAATCAATATTATTGGGTTCTGTAGCCAACCGATGATACCTAGAGACTCACCGAATACCGCAATCACGGCTCCCAAGATACCATAAGCGATAGCGACCCCTACCGCATAGCTAGTAGTCAGTACCACCCCTTTTTTGACCGTTGGATTCTGCTGACGAGCAACGATGTTTGCCACGATAGGTAACATCGGTAGCACACAAGGGGTAAATGCCAAGCCAAGACCAGCTAAAAACAATAACAATAATGCCAACCAAGGGTGGCTTGCTAGTCCAAATGGATCACTTTCTGATAAGCCGTTATTGGCCTCAGTAGCATTAACCTCATCCCCTACTGGACTACTGTCAGCGCCAGACATAGTGCTAGTGTCAGTGTCAGCACCAGAGATAGTACTAGTCTCAGTATCCGCCCCAGAGATACTGTCCGTTGCAGTATCTGCGCCGGAGATAGTACTAGTGTCTGCAGCAGATATAGTTGCAGTATCCGCACCGGAGATGCTAGTGGTGCCTTCAGTATTAGCAGATTCTACAGCATCATCATTTGCAACAACCGCTGGCTCAGCGCTAGCGTTTTTTGCTTGGGAGCTAACAACGGCTGTTACCGCAGCGGCCTTAATAGTATTAACAGGCGCTGATTTTTGTGGGATAGCAGCAATACTAACGGTAGTTTTGATCTTTTCAGGAGGATAACAAAGACCTGCTTTAGCGCAGCCTTGCCAGCCAACAACTACCGCTGCGCTAGTTATACTTTTGCCATTAGTGCTAGTTAAGGTAGTGGTCGCTTCCATATTGGCTTGATCAAATACTGGCACTTTGCCAAAAGTTGGATCATCAATTAATACGGGAGTGCGATTAAAAGTAAAAGGTGCTGCACTCACACCAGCTGGCAGAGTTAACTTCAGCTGATCTCTATAGACATAATGTCCAGGCGTGATAGTGAAATTCACTGCTAAACTTGTGCCTTTAGCTGAGGCTTTGCTGCTACTGGTGACTTTAAAAGCTTGCTCTACTGGCAAGAATTTTGACTGAGTAGCGCTTTTATCATTACTAAACAAATCGCCTAAGCCGGCAGCTTGGCTAGTCGTAGCGCCCATCCCAACCGTTAGTACGCTGCTAGCAATAGCAAAAGCTAATAAATAAGACTTTTTACTAGCAGTAGGCGTTATTGCTACTGATGATGGTTTTGGCGTCTTTCTAGACATGAAGGCTACCTTGTTATTACCGATTAGTACTGATTAATAGTGAAACTGTAGATATTGATACAGGATACTTACTTACAGCTTTTATTGCCAATGATTGCGTAGCTACTAAACTAATAGCTACGCCATTAATAGCGATGTAGATGCTAGTCATTGCGCTAGGTATTATTTACGAGCTGGAGCTATATTTACAGTAGTTTTGATCTTTTCAGGTGGATAACAAAGACCTGCTTTGGCACAGCCTTGCCAGCCAATCACTAGGGCAGCATTTTTTATAGGCTTGCCATTAGTAGAAGTCAAAGTAGTAGTCGCCACCATGTTTCTTTGAGTGAATACTGGTACTTTACCAAAAGTTGGATCATTGATGGATACGGGCGACTGACTAAACTTAAAAGGCGTAGCACGCACACCCTTAGGAAAAGTTAAGGTCAAACGGTCTTTATAGACGTAGTGGCCAGGAGTAATGTCAAAGTTAATAGACAATACCGTACCTTGAGTGCTGGCTTTATTACTACTAACGACTTGAAAAGCTTTATCAACAGGAAGAAACTTCGACTGTGAAGCACTTTGGTCATTACCAAATAAATCACTCAAACCAGCAGCTTGCGTAGTCATAGTGGTAGCGCTTAATCCGGCTACTAGAGAAATACTAGTCAAGGCCAACAGCAAGATAGAAGATTTTTTGCTGCTTGCGGTTTTGGGTATTGATTTTTGTGTGAACATGGAGGGCTACCTTTTATTGCTGATGTTTATAGCGGTTTATAGTTAGATATGGTTTATAAAAATTTATTGCGCTATAGCGTATATGGGTTAGAACTGTGGTTTTAGTTTTATAATCATGAGGGCGATTGTTACTGATTCAACTGTAGGTTATATAAACCCTGTCATTGCTAAACGCTTCGGTAAGAATCTTATTAAACCCACTGTACTAAAACGCTCATAAAAAATATCAACCAATAACTCGTTACTGGTTGATATTAGGCGTCTGTCTATCAAGCTATGAGTTAGTAGTTATTGACTCTCAATTGATAGCAAGCAGCGATAGCTATCTGGCTGGCTGGGTATCTATAGTTTATAACTATAACTGAGCATGGATATCAGCATCTAGGCCTTCACCGCCTTGCTGATTATCGCCTCCCAAAGAGAACAAGTCATAAGGCTTACCCTCAGCACCAGGAGCCACATACTGCATTTCATTCTCCCAACCATCGGTTGGATAACCGCCTTTGATATAACCGCCTTCAGGGTAGTTCTTAGCATCTGCTGGCGGTGTAGTTAGCGCATCCAAGCCTTGGGCTGTAGTTGGGTAGAGGGAGTTGTCCACTTTGTACATGTCTAGAGCGTTAGAGACAGTAGCTAGCGCCGTTTCCGTGGTTTTGACTCGTGCCTTGTCGCTTTGTCCTACCACTTTTGGTACTACTAAGCCTGCCAAGATAGCCAAAATAACAATAACTACCATAATCTCAATCAGGGTAAATCCTGACTGCTGGCGATGAGTAGGTAAAATTATAGTGCTAGTTTTATTTATAATTTTTAGCTGAGTATTGTCTATAGCCTGTTGCTCAAAACAGCTTGCTTGGCTTGGCTTACATTGGCTTTGCTTAAATATAGTCATCACTGATGTCGTCACTCTTGTAGTAGTTCATACTGAAATAAATAATTAGACCTTAGTCACTATAGACCATGGTTTTAAATTTATCTACCTTTGTTCTCTACCTCTGACAGCTATTATTGATACCTTATTGGTCTTTAATGCTATCAGTGATTACTCATTACTAAAACCACAGCTATACATGACAACAACCTGACATTGGCCACTATAAACCAATGAATTGGCTAGTAATAGTAAAAACCCTTATCAAGCATCAATCTAATACAGTAAGTAAAGCTTAAGAAACCTAAAGCTAAATTAAGTAAAACATCTGTAATAGAAAGTATAGGAATGCCGTCGCTGCTCAGTACTAGATACAGGCTTACTGCTGGGTGCTATTTATCTAGATTTTGCCTGCACATCCCTATTGAACAGCCGTCAAAGCTATCGATGCTATTTGGGACTTTAGCGGTAAATATCCGCTATATAGAGGAGTGAGTCTAAAGGGGTGGTTAATGAGGATTAATTATACAAGGGTTATAGGCCAGCTATAATCTTTAGAAGATATTGGCTGATTTGACTGGGCCATTTTCGCTATTGAGTCAACTTAGTGCGCCGTAGTAGGTATCAGCCTGCTAAGTCATTCATATTAACGATAGGTAGCATGACGGCCATGACGATAATCATTACTACTACCCCCATCAGCACTAACATTAGCGGCTCTAGTAAGGATAATAAAGTACTAATAAAATTCGTGGCTTCAGCTTCTTGCATGTTTGCCGCTCGACTAAGCATGTTTTCAAGCTCGCCTGAGTTTTCGCCACTTTTGATCATCTGTACCATCATCGGTGGAAAATAACTGGATTTTTCCAATTGGCTGGATAAGCTTGCCCCTTCAGTAACCCGATCAGCGGCGGTAATGATATTGCGTTGAATATGTAAGTTAGTAGTAACAGCCGCACCAATGTGTAGTGCTTCGATTAGCGGTACGCCTGAGCGCACTAATATCGCCAGAGTACTAGCGAAACGCGCCGCATTAAGACCTTTAGATAAACGTGCCAATATCGGCAATCTGAGGACTAAGCTATCTAAGGTTAGCTTGCCTGCTTGCGTCTGCGCAAAACGATAGAATAATAAGCTAATACTGGCTAAAACTATCAGCATTAACCACCACCATTGAGTGATTAAGTTAGACAAGGACAGCACGATTTGAGTGATTAATGGTAGCGCTTGCTCAGATTGCTCAAATACTTTGACTATTTTGGGGACTACAAAGCTCATCAAACCCATAATCACCGCCAAAGCCATAACCATCAAGACGATAGGATAAACCATAGCACCTTGGATCTTCTTTTGCAGTGCAAAGCGGTTTTCGGTGTAATCTGCCAGCTGATTAAGGATCAGATCAAGGTGTCCAGATTTCTCCCCAGCAGCAATAGTAGCAATGTATAGCGGTGGGAAACTGGCGGCTTGTTGTAAGGATCGAGCTAAACTCAAGCCCTCTAGTACATGCGCACGCACCGCTAGCATCAAAGACTTAATATGGGTCTTGGGGGATTGTTTGGCGACAGCAGCGAGGGTTTCTTCTAGGGGAATGCCGGCCGCAAGTAGGACTGATAATTGACGGGTCAGTAGTGCCAGCTCATAAGCAGAAGGTTTCTTATAGCGGCTTTTATGTTTACTGTGCTTATCATTGACAGCGCTAACATCGACTGGGGTCCACTGCTTATCACGTAGCTGCTGACGTATTTGTCGCGCAGAATCACCCTCAAGCAAGCCTTTTTGAACGGCTCCTTGATCATCAAGGGCCTTATAATGATAAGCAGGCATAGCTTTGATTATCCTAAAGCAAGTGGGCAAAAGACGGTAGCGATTAGCTCTTTTATACCTAGCGCTCAACCGTTTGTAGATAAATCGTCAGTTCATAATTAGTTAATAGGTAGATTGCCATTAAATAGTCAAACGGCAACTGGCGCTTTAGAAGCAAAACTTATAGTCAAAAAAGAGGCGTCGGATCACTGCTCTCAGGCATTACTCCTTGCAATAATAAAACATCTAAGTGCTGCTGTTGTAGTTTTTTATCAAAATCATTAACCTCAGCGATCAACATTCTTTCAATACGCTTATCAGAAGCATAAACACTTAACCTGGCACAGATAACCGCCAGCTGATAAATACGTTTTTTGCAGTAGCCATCAAGTCCTTGAAGTAAGCGCACCATATAAGGAGTGTCAAGGCTAGCATAATCAAAATCCAGTACCACATGCTCGCCAAGTGCAGTCACCCCATAATTGATGGACAGATGAGCACAGAAATAACAGCTGAATAAATAGCCGACCACATGACCAATATAATAGCCACGATCATAAGTAAAGCTACTAACGCCAAAATGACTGAGCACGTAACTGTTAAGACTAGCTAAGTCGGCTATCGGCTTCAAGTGTTTGAGCTTGCCAACAGTAGGCATACTTAGAGGATTGTGCCCATCTTGCGCCGTCAATTGCCAGCCTGCGGGCTGTTGAGCGGGCATATGACGCACTATATCAGCGATGATGTCATCCACTACATGCAGCTGCTGCCACAAACGCTCGATGGCATCGATATCGATAAGCCCACGTTTATCTAGCTGCTGTGCTAGTAAATATTGCTGATATTCTACAAATTGCGTTTTTAGATTTTGGACTAGATAAGTTGGCCGACTACTAGCAGAGGCTTGATACAATAACCGAGTACGCTGATGCTGGCGATGATAAAGCGCTAAACGCTGCTCAGCGACCGTTAATTCGATAGTATCTTTGTTAATCTCAGCATCAACTAAAGTGACAGCAGCGGCACTATTAATAGCAGCGCTCACATCCGTATTAACATTAGCACTAAACGCTTCAGGCAAAGTGAACAACGCTAACAGCTCAGCTTTATTCAATACTGCTGACGCTAAGCTCAGCGAATCGTGTTGCGTAGTAGTCAAGTCTGCACAGCCAAGCCCCTCTACGATAATGTCGGCAGTTGCGGCCTCATTGCTATTGGTAAGCGCTACTTTGGCGCTGCTCTTCAAAATGGGTCGAGTCATAACTTACTATCACCAGTCAAAAATGTAGATTGTCTAAATAGCGATCATACAATATATATGAGTGAATTAACTGCTCTATAGTACCTTAACTGACTTAGCTTGTCAGCTGTGCTACTAGCAAAGACTCAGCCAGCAGCAATTGCTTTAACAGCGACAAAAAAATAGCGTTAAGGCTTAAAAAACACCTTAACGCTATGGCTTTAGTAGCTTGCCTCAATAGTCAAAGCTACTGACTAAGAGCCATTGATCCGTGTAAATAAAATAGAACTACTAGGCCGTGTTGAACCTTCGATCACCGCATCGATCCTTAGGAGATTAGCTTTTGGCGATACTTCTGACGATAAGCTTTTGGCGAAACCCCATAAACGCGTTTGAATGCTTGGCTAAAAGTTGAGTCTGAAGCGTAACCTACTAACTCACTAATCCGGCTAATGCTGTTCTGTTGCAAGCGTAAATAGCGTGCTGCTAGCCGTAGTCGGTAATCAATCAAGTAAGTCAGTGGCGGCATGCCCACTACGTCCTTAAATCTTTGCGCAAAGCTCGATCGTGACATGCCAGCGACTTCCGCAAGCCTATGAATAGTCCAATTGTTATTAGGCGCATCATGCATCGCTGCTAGTGCTTTGGCCAGATAGGGATCTTTCATGGCTTGTAACCAGCTGTCTGTAGCCTCAGGCAAGCTCTCTATATAAGTGCGTAAACATTCAATCATCATAATACTAGCCCAATGATTGATCACCGCTGTCTTGCCCATACGCTGATGCTCAGACTCTAAGGCTAATAGCTTAACCTCTACATCCATAACGCCGAAGCGACCATCTGATTTGACCCCTAGCTCTGGCAACATAGAGGGTAATACTGATAATAAAGGACGAATCATTTGTTTATCGTACTGGCATTCAATCAATATTAAGCAAGCATTGTTATCATCGCCACTATTAAGTTGCAGGATATCACTGTCATCAATAGTCAGTAAGTCATCTAAAGGTTTGGCGTTATCGCCATTGTGATGTGACGCATAACTCACGTGCTGAGTGGCGTTAGAAATCATAATCGTATCACCAGTATTCGCTTGTCGTACTTCATTGCCTATATCAATACAGAAGCTACCAGATAGTACTAAATAAAACATAATAGTGTCTTTTCTAGAAAAAGAATAAGACCAATCACCACAACCATTTAAACGGTGATATTTTGTTTCAATCAAATGCACTTCTTGTAGTAATACACTCAGTGCGTCCATAACCTACTTCCTTAATGGTGTCTTGACTGATTAGTCAACCATAGCAAAATAAACTACTCAATAGCCATCATACAAGGTAAATCGCTTATTTTGGACTTTAAGTAAGAATATAAGTACGCTGCATATCGGTTAAATTTAGAGGGGTAAATATAGCAAGGTTTGATAAATGAGGCTGATGACCAATACTTTAAATATACTGGCAACTGAGAGTAGAGGGAGCAACTAAAAACGCAGACGAAAAAAAATGCCAAAAGAGGCAAATGGTGTTTTATAAATTCAATGAACTATACAGAATAAAATATGGGGCGACTGATGGGACTCGAACCCACGACAACCGAGATCACAACCCGGGGCTCTACCAACTGAGCTACAACCGCCATAACTGTTGCCAATAATAGGCAATATTTTCAGGCTAAATGGTGCGCCTGGCAGGATTCGAACCTGCGGCCACCTCCTTAGAAGGGAGATGCTCTATCCAGCTGAGCTACAGGCGCTCTTAAGGGCTTTTTACCTATCTAGGCTTATAAACAACTAAACCTTTATACATAAAAAAAGCCTGTAAGGCTCTTAAAATAGATGGTCGGAGTGATAGGATTCGAACCTACGACCCTCTGGTCCCAAACCAGATGCGCTACCAAACTGCGCCACACTCCGATGTTCTCTATTACCTCGATAAAACGATTGTATTAACTGGTTAATAGTGCTGCTAACTGGTTAACGTTCCTCGCTATCGAGGTGCACATATTAAGGGCTTATGGCCTCCCTGTCAACACCTATTTTCAATTATTTTAAAATAAAAGCTATTTTTTTATTAAAACCGCAATTCTATGGTTAATAGGCTCTACTTTGTCACTAGCGGCCAGTCATTTAAGGTGGCGGTTAGGACATTAAACGGCATTAGCCATAACTCTGCCTGCTGGCTACGGTCAGAGTGCTCTGTAGCCCTGTGCTGTTTCAACACAGTAGGTCGGTGAATATTATTAATACTAGCATTAGCAACCGGATAAACTAACCAGACTTGCTCAGCTTGATAAGCTTGGGCATAGCTGGTCAGCTGGTAGGCGTCACTGGCACTGATAGCTGACGGCTGTGCTAAAGCCTTCCATTTTATATCGATCACATGACTACAGTTAAAAGAGTCTTGAGCACCATTGAGCTGGTGATGATGATTTTGATCAACAGCATTGTCAGCATTGTCATTGGTATTAAGATGAGTATTGTTGCAAAAACCATCAACGCCATCAACATCACGACTATCACTCGTACTAGTAAACCGCTTGCCAATCAAAAGATCGGGGCGCATAGACAAACAATTCTGACCCCACTTATCTCTTAGCCAACTGTGCTGCGACTGATATAAGGTTTGATAATTATTATCGAGCTGCTCAAAACTCATAGCGATGCGTAAACTGGCCCATTGCTCAAAAGCTTGGTTCATGTTGAATAATATGCATAGCCTTGGCTGCCTAGCTGCCGCCAGAGCACTGTTGTTGGCTCTCAAGCTGTTACCTACCTGCACAGCTAGCTGCTGCCTCTGTAGCAGCCAGTAGGCCCACTCTAATAACTGCTGAGCGCTTTGCAGCTGTTCACGTGCTAAGGGTTGCATAGCTAGCTGGCGCTTCGCTGATAAATATAAACTATCGAGCTGGCGCAACTCGTATTGATTACAGGCCGTTACCGCTTGCCAAGCCAGTAGCGGCTGTGCTGGCAAAATCCTTATTGAGCCATTAGAGTGCTCAGAGCACGATGATCGAACCACCAGCGGCTCAAGCAATACTAAAGCACTCTTTATCAAGCGATTGCTGAGCATGTCTATACTCAAACTACTAACTTCGCTGACGAACTTATGCGGCTGCGTAGCATTGCGTCGCAGTTGTTCTTTAATCAGTAATTTACCTTGTAGCATGCTCTTGTTCTGAACACTTGCCTGATAATGATGGGCTGGCCGATAGCGTGGTAGTAGCTGTAAAAACTGTTTTACTAGCCACTCAGACAAAGGTAAAGGCTGCATCGGTAAGGAGGGCAAAGGCTGTAAGTTAGTACTGATTTGAGCTAAGTTTTTACGATGCGGTAACCTGTTATTATCCTTGTCGAATAGATCACTGAGCATTTGCTGCACCCACTGTCGGGTAAGCGCTATATCATAAGTGCTTGTGCCATTAGTGCTGGCGTTATGGTCAGTAGCGATAGGCTTAGGCAGTATCTCAAGAGTCATACCACTAGGGAGCATGATGATACCGATGTAATGCCCTACTTTTAGTTGCCACTGCCCACGTTGGCGCTTCAAACTGAATACCTCAAACTCTTGCGCTAATAACCAACTAAAATCGCTAGCTTGGCTAAAGTCTTTTGCCGTCAAGCGTTGATGCTCAAACACAATAATAATTAAATTATTTAAAGTCTCTAAACCAATTTGTTGATGCTTGCTAGTCGATGGGCCACGTCTATTTACTGACGCAAGCTGGGGCTGACGGCTATTGATAGTATCTATTGGCATCTACGATTCATCCATATCACTAGGGTTCTAGGTAACCGTATGTTTTTGAGTATTAGTATGGTTTTGGGTAGCAGCATGGTTTTGAGCATCATCATAGTTGCTAATAGCTGGAAAACCTCACCCCCTATATACAGGTATTGATGATTTCTCATAGCTACTGTCGGATTAATATAAGCGTTGATAAACATTAGCCTTAGCGAAGGTACCTGTTCTAGCAACTAGCTGCGCATTAACTTGATAGCTGTTAGCGGCCATCGACTGACCTAACAGCGCCTGTTGGGTATTGAACATAGGGTCACTATAGCCAGCTTGAATGTTAGTTTGACTATTAAAATGCGCCTGACTATCCTGAATAAACTGCGCATACAAAGGTTGCTGTTCATCATTAAATAGATACTGTAGTAATGCCAACTGTCCCCCCGTCGCTTGCGCCAATTGCGGGATAATCTGTTCAATAAGAGCGGTTTGTAACTGGCTAAGAGTCGTCACTGACCATAAAAAAGCATGACCCAATTGTGCCTCTGGCCCTAATATTTGTATGATACGCTGATTTAAACCAGTCAAAACTTTTGCTAAATCTATAACTGTCACTGCTTGCTCATTAGGAGCATTATTAGCAGCATTAGTTGATAGTTTAGGCGGGTTTGAAAGCTCATTCTCTAGGCTATCAGGCACTTGGATAGTCGCTAATAATTCTGGCCGTGGCGGACAATCGATAAAGCGAAAACGGCGTCGCATCGCCATATCGAGTGGCGCTAAAGAGTGATCCTGAGTATTCATAGTGGCATAGATATCAAGATTATTAGGCACGGCAAAGGCTCGACCAGAATAGGCCAAATTCACTTGCATAGCTTGCTCTTGACCACTACGTTTATCTGGCTCAATTAGGCTTAGCAGCTCGCCGAATACTCGCGATACATTAGCACGATTGATCTCATCGATCAGCATCGCATAACGCCGCTCAGGATCATTAGCTGCCCGCTGACATAACTTTAAAAAAGCCCCATCTTGGATATCATAGTGCATTTGACTGCTTTGCTGGTTCTGAGTACCGGCGCTGAGCACTGGGCGAATACCTTCTACAAACTCCTCATAACCATACGCTTGGTGGAAGCTGACCATACTAAAACGCTGACTACTTTGAGCGCTAAAGCTTTGGCCTTGTTTAGGCTGCTGCTCATCCTGCATTTGTTTAAGCTCAGTCAACTGCTGCGCTAAATCAGTCAATAATGGCAAACTGTCTGCCAATAAATACCAAGCGCCACTCTCATCTTTATCGAAGTAAGCTTGGCTAGCACGGTTATCACAGCTGACAGTTTTAGAGTCTACTGGACTGTACATTTGTAGCACTGACCAAGCGGTATTATTAAGGTTTTTTGCTCGGGCATTTTGGGCCGCTTTAGCGATGAATAACTCATGCGCTACAATCTCAGGTACTTTTGCTAAATCCTGCTGCTCAGCTCGTAAATCCAGCATGACTAAACAGACGACTTCTCGCCAGCTCAGTGGCTGTAGCAGTTGCGCCAACAGTTGCTGATGGTCAATAACTGGCAACTGATCGGTGTACTGTTGAGCGATTTGTAGCAACTGATAAGTCTTGCCTGTACCAGCAACACCCGTATAAATAACGTTAGTAGCAGTATTCACAGAAATGTCACGCATAATAAACCTAGCTGTTGAGAGAGATAGCACTTGCTTAAGGTACCTAGTAAAGCCAAAGAGCGCAAACGCAGTAACCTGTGGTTAATTAGAAATTAAAGTCTCCACTAAGGTTATTTTATAAGCGCAACAGTCTATGTTATGAGTATTAGTAAAGTGCCAGTTAATGCTACCATAGTTGTAATAGCATTGAGATACTAGCCTAGCTAAAGCTGGCCACATAAATCTAGATACTAATTAATAAATATCTTAATAATCATAGCATTACTGCTTTTATTGTATCAATTAACTGCTATCGTTTTGTTCAAATCCAAGGAATGCGCTATGTCAGAATTACTGAATAAACTATCCAACAAAGCCAAGTTACCTACCAAAATTGCGAAAGCTATTACTCCTCAAACAGAGGTTTTGAATGATAAACTGAAGCCGATTAGCAATCAGTTTACCAAACTATTATCAGTGACCAAATATCTGCCTGCCTCTGCACGCTCTACAGTATTATCTAAGGCTTTTGGCAAAGTGGTGCCTTATGTTGGCACTACTGGCGTGTATTATGAAACTGTTGAGCCTAATAAAGTAGTCGTCAGTCTAAATAATAGTAAAAACGTTCAGAACCATATCGGCTCTATTCATGCCGTTGCTATTACTTTACTCGCTGAAACGGCTACTGGTTTTATTCTTGGTTTAAACTTACCTATGGATCGAGTATTATTAATAAAGTCTTACTCCGTTAATTTTTATCGACCGCTTAAAAAAGGTCAAGTAGCGGCTATCGCTACTTTATCAGATGAGCAACGTCTGGAGATTGTTAATACTCCTAAAGGTGAGATGATTATCCCTTGCGTTATCAATGATCGGGAGTCCGATAGCGAGCGCGATCCTATAGTAGTTGAGATGACTTGGGCTTGGATACCTAAGTCTGAGCTTGAAGCTAGACGTGAAGGCAATAACAATAACAATAACAATAAAAACGTAAAACCAGCAGCGGACTCACAGTCGAATAGCGATTTGAATAAATAACTGCTGATATAAGTTGCGACTTTGTCGATCATTAAGCTCAACAACGATCATCAGAAAAGCAAATAATACTATTATAAATAAGGAAGCTTCTATGTTTAGCAACCCTAGCAAAGTGACTAGCGCTGTAGTGCGTCGCTTAGCAGCCCCATTACTAGCAACTCCATTAATACCACTAATAATAGCCGCTGGCACGTTGAGCTTAGCTTTCAGCGCCAATGCAGCCCCCACTACTGCTAATCCTACTTATAGCAAATCTGCACCGCTGTTCTTGGGTGATGGTGGCAAATACCCGTTCTCAGAAGCTGTACGAGTTGGCGATACTTTATATATGTCAGGTCAAATTGGCTTTAAAGATGGCAAGCTAGTTAAAGGTGGTATCAAAACTGAGACTAAGCAAGCACTAGACAATATCCAAATGGTATTGCTAGAGTACGGCTATCAAAAGTCAGATATCATCAAGTGTAGCGCTATGTTGACTGATATGGACGACTTTGGCGACTTCAATAAAGTCTATCAGAGCGAGCTGAGTAAGCCTTATCCAGCACGCTCAGCCTTTGGGGTTACAGAGCTAGCCGCTGGTGCTAGTGTTGAGATTGAATGTATTGCTGCAAAATAAATTTCGCTCAATAGTTTTATAGTTAAGCTTAATAACCAAGGCTTAACTATAAAAAGCTTTAAAATAAACACTGCTGTTGAATAACCACAGCGTCATCGAGCATGGCGCTTTCTTTAGTGACGCGTAGCACTTCCTCTAAAGTAGTACGTCCTGCCAGCACCTTACGTAGTCCATCAGCACGGATAGAAGGAGTGTTTTTACGCGCGTATTCCTCCAGCTCATACTCTGCGATATTACTATGAATCATTCGTCGCAAAGTATCATCCACAGGGACGACTTCATATAGCGCAGTACGTCCTTTAAATCCTGATTGATTACACTTATCACAACCGACCGCCTTAGGTATTTTTATTACGCTATCGATTGGCAGATTAATCTCGTTAAATAGCTTGGCTTGCTCAGGATCTGCTACTTGCCAACTATGACAATGGCTGCATAAAGTACGTACTAAGCGCTGAGCGACTACCCCTATCAATGAGGATGACAATAAGAACGGCTCTACGCCCATATCTTGCAGACGAGTTACTGCACCGATAGCGGTATTAGTGTGCAAAGTTGATAGTACTAAGTGACCGGTTAATGAGGCTTGCACAGCAATCTCAGCGGTCTCAAGATCACGAATCTCCCCGACCATAACTACGTCTGGATCTTGGCGTAACATAGCCCGCAAACTCTTCGCAAAAGTCATATCAACTTTATTATTCACTTGCGTCTGTCCAATACCATCGAGCTGAAACTCAATAGGATCCTCAGCGGTTAAGATATTGCGAGTCTGATCATTAAGATCAGTCAAGCCTGCATACAAAGTAGTGGTTTTACCAGAGCCTGTAGGACCGGTGACTAAAATAATGCCGTGTGGCTGATAGATCAAGCGCTTAAGCTGTTGATAGTCGTCATCAGATAAGCCTAGATAGGTCATATTCAAGCGCCCAGCTTGCTTATCTAGTAGCCGCATCACCACTCGCTCACCAAAACTTGAAGGTAGCGTCGAGACACGAACATCGACTTCTCTGCCTGCTAACCTGAGACTGATACGACCATCCTGTGGTACTCGTTTCTCAGCGATATCAAGTTTAGCCATGACTTTGATACGAGATACTAGCAATGGTGCCAGCTGTCTTTTGGGGGTGATGATTTCTTTGAGCTCGCCATCGACACGAAAACGCACCACTAGACGCTTCTCAAAAGTCTCAATATGTATATCTGAGGCATTGAGACGAATCGCTTCTGACAGCAGTGCATTAATAAGACGAATAATAGGCGCATCATCTTGGCTGTCCATAAGATCTTCGGTTTCAGGAACACTATCCGCTAGGCTATCTAGGTCAGGATGATCTTCTAGACCAGCAGCAATATGTTGCGACTCGCCCGTGTTACCCGAATAAGCCGCATTCATGCGCTTTTCAAAATCCTCAGGACTGATGCTCTCATAAGTCGGTACGCTTGGTATACCTTGCTGCTGCAAAAACCGTACTGCTTCGTTGATAGCAGATAGCGGCGTCGCCTTAGTCAATACTAAGGTTGGCGGCAGCTCAGGATCAATAGCCAGGAGGATTAATAGCTGATGGCGCTTGGCAAAACTGTAAGGCAATTGCATCATAAGAAGGACCTGACAAAGAATGTTGGGTGGCTCAAGGTAAAGCAATACTCAGCGATTTGCGGGCATAGTTGCTTTATTTAACAGTTGCTTTATTTAACAGCTACTGCAATCATCGCCCTAATAACCAACTAATAGCTAGTTATTAATGACTGTAACAATCAGCCAATAAATGCTCTAACCACTCGCTAATAAACTTCCTAAAACCGGCTAATAAACCTCTATTTATTAACAAGCTAACTGTTGAGTGAAAAGGCAAAAAGAGTGGTCGTGAGTTTAGATGAGTTTGTTATAATAACATTTTGTTATACCTACAGCAGGTTATCAATAAACAGACTCTATGCTTTATTCGCTGAGTTGATAACTGTCTATAGCGATCATTAATCGCTATAAAGGGCTGATTAATCCAGCCTAACTTTAGTCGCTGTTTTACTTTTATTGCCTATCCGTTATCAGGACTCTATCTATGTCACAAGCTAACACCCAAGAAGCCACTACTAATCAACAAAACTCATTAGGCTCAGACAGCTTTACAGTAGGCAGCCGTACTTTTTCATCACGATTGTTAGTTGGTACCGGTAAATATAAAGACATGAACGAGACTGGTGCAGCCATTGCCGCCTCTGCTGCAGAAATCGTTACCGTAGCTATTCGTCGAACTAATATAGGCCAGAACCGTAATGAATCCAATCTATTAGATGTAATCTCTCCAGATAAATACACTATTCTGCCAAACACTGCTGGCTGTTATGATAGCGATAGTGCCGTGCGCACTTGTAAACTTGCTCGCGAGCTATTAGGAGGGCATAATCTAGTGAAATTAGAAGTGTTGGGCGATGAGACTAGTCTCTATCCCAATGTTATGGAAACGCTAAAAGCAGCTAGAATTCTGATCGATGATGGTTTTGAGGTCATGGTTTATACCTCAGATGACCCGATAGTCGCACAAGAGCTTGAGAGCATGGGCTGCGTAGCTATCATGCCTTTGGGTAGCTTGATTGGCTCAGGTCTAGGTCTTCTCAATCGCCATACACTCAGCTTGATTATTGAAAATGCTAAAGTACCAGTGCTAGTAGATGCTGGCGTAGGTACGGCATCAGATGCCGCTATTGCCATGGAGCTTGGCTGTGATGGGGTGCTAATGAACTCAGCGATTGCCAATGCACAAAATCCGGTAATGATGGCGCAGGCGATGAAGCATGGGGTTTGGGCAGGACGCCAAGCATTTTTGGCAGGACGTATGCCGATGCGCAGAATGGCTACTGCCAGCTCACCGCAAACTGGCTATTTTTTCCAATAAAAGCTTTGCAATAACAAGTTGGTAGGTAACTGCTGTCGATAAGCTGTCCACTGCCAACTTGCCTAAAACTTTTTAGTAAATTTTTATAAGTTATCATCTCATTAATTACTAATCGCCGTAAAAGGACTTATTATGCGACTTATGACCGCCGTTGATCAATTATTTTTACTGTTAGAGTCGCGCAAACAACCTATGCATGTCGGTGGTTTGTTTTTGTTTGAGCTCCCTGAAGATGAACAAAGTGCCGATAGCGATTTTGTTTATAAATTAGTGCAGCAGATGCAGACCTCAACGGTGCCGCCAAGTTTTCCTTTTAACCAAGTGCTAGAAAATTTAATTTTTTGGAAGCAAGACGATCAGTTCGATGTTGAACATCACTTCCGCCATGTCGCGCTACCTAATCCTGGTCGGGTGCGTGAGCTATTGATGTACATATCGAAGGAGCACAGTCGCTTGCTTGATCGCGCTATGCCGCTATGGGAGTGTCATGTCATCGAAGGGATCTTACCTGAGTTCGAAGGTAGGCCTGGGCGCTTTGCTTTATACTTTAAAATCCACCATTCTTTGGTTGATGGTATTGCTGCCATGCGCATCGTTGAAAAGGCATTGTCACAATCACCAACTGAACCGATGACATTGCCGCTATGGTCGCTGATGACTCGTCATGGCAATAAAGCTGAAAGAGTGCAGCCTGCAGCACGTTCAGTTATACGCATCATTAAAGAGCAACTGTCTACTATCAAACCAGTATTCACTGAGCTAATAGACAATCTAAAGCATAGTGGCGATATCGATTATGTTGGCACTTTTGATGCGCCTATGAGTATACTTAATCAACGTATTTCAGCCTCGCGGCGTATCGCAGCGCAGTCTTACGATATTAAGCGTTTTTATAGCATAGCTGATAGCTTTGAGATGAACCAAAATGACGTGGTGCTGGCAGTTTGTTCAGGAGCGATTCGTCGTTATTTATTGGATATGAATGCCTTACCCACTAAGCCACTGATAGGCTTTGTACCGATGTCATTGCGTTGTGATGATAGTGACTCTGGCAATCAAATCTCATTTTTGATGGCCAATTTGGCGACTCACTTAGACGATCCAGTAAAGCGTATGCAACTGATTCATGACAGTATGAATAGTGGTAAGCGTCGCTTTCGCCGAATGAACCAAGCACAAGTTATCAATTACAGTGCCGTGGCTTATGCTTGGGAAGGACTAAATGTATTCACTGGGCTGTTCCCTAGAAAGCAGGCTTTTAACTTAATCATCTCCAATGTACCGGGTTCCAAAAAGCAGCTGTACTGGAATGGCGCACCGCTCAAAGCCTTGTATCCCGCTTCTATTCTAGTAGATGGACAAGCATTGAACATTACTCTGGCTAGTTATCAAGACAAAATTGAATTTTGTATTACCGCTTGTAGTAAAATCTTGCCTCATGTGCAAGATATGCTAGCATTGATCGAAGAAGAGCTGAGCTTGTTAGAAAGTATCAGTGAAGAGAAACGTTTGGGCTTACGTGAGAAGTAGTCATTGCGCAGTATTGAATCGCTAATATTTAAGGTTAAACACTCAAGTTTCATTAACACTGTTTCGGTAATAAGCCTTTAGTAATCACCTTAAGTAACAATTTTAAGTAACAATTTTAAGTAACTGGCTTTGAGCCTTAATTAGCCGCACAAAAAAGCTGACTCTATTAAAGAGTCAGCTTTTTTTATAAACACTATCTAGCTTTTAGCAGTCGCTAAATAATCGCTTAAACTGCATCGCCCCAGATAGGCACAACTACTTGCATCAAAGGCTTTAACAACTTGATATTACAAGCAAAAATTGAGCCTGTAGTCATAGAGTTATGAGCACCGGTATGATCAACTACAGTACCGCGAGCTTCAGTAACGATCAGCTCACCAGCAGCAATATCCCACGGCTTAATCGACATCTCGAAATAGCCATCAAGACGGCCAGCAGCGACATAACATAGATCTAGCGCCGCTGAACCTAAACGACGAATTTGACCACCTTCTTCAGTAATCTTCAATAAGCTGTCAAAATGCTGTTTAGCATAAGAGACCACTTCATTGTTACGTGTACGCTCTAAAGGATGACCGGTAGTAAATAGACCGCCCTCAATAGTTTTGCGCTCACTGACGTTGATCCGGCGCTGATTTAGACGAGCGCCTTTACCACGGCTAGCAGAGAACATCTCGTCACGGACAGGATCATAGACTACGCCATGTTGGGTAACGCCTTTGTGTTGAACGGCAATAGACACACAAAACTGTGGAATACCATGCACAAAGTTTTTGGTGCCATCAAGAGGATCAATAATCCAGCACCAGTCAGCATCTTCGCCGCGACCTTCTTGCATGCCGAACTCTTCACCTAAGAACGAATGAGTAGGATAGCTACTCTTCAAGGTCTCAATAGTCAACTTTTCGCTAAAGCGATCGATACGCGTTACTAGCCCATCTAAACCTTTTGACTCAATATCAAATTCAACTTTATGGCGGTTTTGATGCGCGTATAAAATCTCTTTACCAACTTTTTCAGCAGCACGCGCTGCGATGACAACCATGGGTTCCATAAATAACCTGTCTGTTTGAGGAATAAAAAACGAAATAGTATTTAAGCTGTAAAATAATATAACTCTAAAGAGATGATCTATAAAGTTTTTTGCTTTTAAAGCGCTGTGAAATTATTACCTAGTGGCTCTAATAACAGCGATTTTAGCAACCGTAAGTTTAACAACAATTGCTATAAAAATAATGGCTGTAATAGCAGCCCACTATTTAGTAGGCGCCTATTACAGCCACTATCAGACTACTAGGGCTTGTAACTGGGCAACCACACCAGTCGTATCTAAACCAGCATCAACTAACTGCTCTAAAGGTGAACCATGAGCCAAAAAGCTATCAGGAATACCAATATTAGCAATAGCCGGTCTATTAGACTTAAAGGCCGGCGAGCTATTTAGCAAATACTCATTTACCGCACTACCAGCGCCGCCCATAATCACATGCTCTTCTACAGTAGCAATATGGGTGACTCCTTGGCTAATCAAGCTCTCTAACAGTTGAGTGTCTAGAGGTTTGACCCAGCGCATATTGACCACTTGGACTTGAATATCAGTATGACTATCCATCAGCATAGCAGCAGCTTGTTGCGCTGTCGCAACTAAAGTACCAAAGGCTAAAATCGCCAGCTTAGTGACCGCATTATCTGCGCCTAATACTAACTCCACTACTCCGCGCCCTATTGGATATTGCTGTGCTGGTAGCTCAATAGCAGCGCCTACCCCATTACCACGTGGATAACGTACAGCACTACAGCCTTGATACTCATAACAAGTATTCAATAGATGGTAGCACTCGTTTTCATCTTTAGGGGCAGCAATTAGTATATTAGGAACACAACGCAAGAAGGCAAAATCAAATATTCCTGCGTGAGTTGCCCCATCTTCCCCCACCAAGCCAGCACGATCGATGGCAAAGGTTACATCCAGATTCTGTAAGGCCACATCATGAATGAGCTGATCATAGCCGCGCTGTAAAAAGGTGGAATAAATAGCTACTATAGGCTTAACACCTTGAGTAGCCATCCCTGCCGCTAGGGTCACTGCATGCTGCTCAGCAATCGCCACATCGAAAAAACGCTCAGGATATTGACGAGCGAAGTCCGTCATTCCCGAGCCTTCTTCCATAGCCGGAGTAATGGCCAGCAGTTTATCATCCTGTGGCGCTTTGTCACACAAAAACTGTCCAAATACTTGCGAATACTTCAGAGGCGTTTTTTGCTGCAAGTCAGGCTTAGTCTGCAAATCTTTCACACTGTCAACAGCGGCTACTTTACCTATGGCATGAAAGCCAACAGGATCTGCTTCAGCAGGCGCAAAGCCTTTGCCTTTAGTAGTATAGATATGAACTAATACTGGGCCTTTTATCTGCTTGGCTCTACCTAATACCCGCAGAAGCTCCGGCAAATTATGACCGTCAAATGGGCCAAAGTAGGTAAAGCCAATAGCTTTAAATAAATTATCTTCAATCTTAGGCACCTCACGATGCTGCTTATGACGTTTGCGTCGATCGAAGTCCTGCATGCTAGGGCGCTGACGCAGAACTGGTTCACCCGTTTCTGAAATATCAACTTGATAGCCGGATTCCCACAACATCGCTAAATGCCGTGAAAAGCCCCCTATCGAACAAGATATAGACATATCGTTATCATTAAGGATAACCAATAAATCAGCATCTTGTTGCACGGCATCATTCATCGCTTCAAAAGCCATGCCACCGCTCATAGCACCATCACCGATAATACAAGCGACTGTCTGCTCACGCTTTTGGTAACGCAAGGCTAAGCTCATGCCTAGGCCGGCTGAAATAGAAGTCGATGAATGACCTACCCCAAAGGTGTCGTAGATAGATTCTGCACGCTCAGGAAACGCCGTTAGGCCCGCCTTAGCACGAATACCAATGAGTTTTTCACGGCGGCTAGTCAGGACTTTATGACCATAAGCTTGATGACCTACATCCCAAACGATCTGATCGCGCGGTGCATCTAATAAATAATGCAAAGCAATAGTAAGTTCAACCACGCCCAAGTTGGCACCGAAATGACCGCCACTTTGACCAACTGCATATAATAAAAACAAGCGTAACTCGTCAGCTAGAGTGATTAGCTTATCGGTAGATAATGTCTTAAGGTCAGAGGGATTATCGATACTATCCAATAACAAGGTCTGAGGACGTGTATGCGGAATCGTCACATAAGTCTGTTGCAAACCGTTTAGGTGTGCAGCAGACTCAGTAGCTGATGACGTCGAAGTAGACGCTGACCGAGACTGTGGGGAATGAGGTGACTGCTGCATAAACCGTGCTATACCTACCAATCTGCTGACAAGGTGCCGCCTTACCCTATCAAATGCGCTCCGTTATCGTTATGATGCGGAGACATGGATATTCTACAATCTTGACAATAGCGGCATAAAGCTTGCAATTATTGACTGTAGATAACGATATGTTTAGTGCATCGCCACTAATCATTTATAGTAAGACTCAATAATAAACACTGTTGCTGAGTATTCATACTAAATGTTGATGACGATACAGTAATGTAAGGGCAAAGACTCGGGACTGTATCTGTTAAAATAGTATGGCATAATAGCATTTTTTTTAGCCCATCGCTCCAATCATCGTGGCTACTCTGTGAATTTTATGTGTTTTATTGCTAGTGAAGTGACTAGTAAAGCTAACGTAGACTAGTATTCTGGGTATTGATGCCAATATAGCTAGCACTCATCGTTGTTATTTATCGGTTACTAATAGCTCACCTACTAACAAGGTCGCCATCAGCCCAATAATCATAACACTCATACTTTGTACCGTTTACATCATCGGCCTATGCAGGACAGTAATGTCATATCATTTTATTACCAGTGCTAAATTACCTACTCGTCATGGCGAGTTCGATATCCACATGTTTGAAAACGGTGATGGTCAAGAGCATGTAATGCTCACAGTTGGCCTGCCTGTTGACGAGCAAGATACCTTGCGTAGTGCCATTAGCAGTAACCAAGTGGCTGCTATTACTGCTACTGACCGCTCAGCTGAAAGCACTAATAACAAGTCAACTGACAAAGTTTTGCCCAGTGTAAATGCGGCTAGTAATAACGGTGGTCAGCAGCTTGATGAGCATCATAAAACAGTGCCTTTAGTACGTATTCACTCTGAATGTCTAACCGGCGATGCCTTTAGCTCGCTTAAATGTGATTGTGGGGCGCAACTAAATACTGCCATGCAGGCCATTCAAGCGGAAGGCTGTGGCGCTATCTTATATTTGCGTCAAGAAGGTCGCGGAATTGGCTTGACCAATAAGATCCGAGCCTATGCTCTGCAAGATCAAGGTCATGATACTTTGGATGCCAATCTTATGCTAGGCTTTCCAGCCGATGCTCGCACTTATGATATGTGTGGCGCTATGCTGGCTCATGTAGCCGTTGACAAGGTTCGACTAATTACTAACAATCCAGACAAAATCGCTTATCTAACTGAGCATGATATCGAAGTGGTTGAGCGCGTGCCTCTAGTAGTAGGGGTCAATGCTATGAATGCTGATTATTTGGCCACTAAACGTGATCGCATGGGCCATTTACTAGACCCAGAAATTTAGAACACTGCTGGTACTTTAATAATAAAAAATAGCGCTTTAAAGCCTTTGACCATTAAGACCTTAGTTTCTCAATGCTTAATACTAGAGCGATCATTAGTTAGAGCGTTTTGTGAATTGACGATTGCTGAGTTCTAAGTTGCCACTGCTGAGTTCTAAGTCCTAAACCTTCATTATAATAATAGAGATCTTTATGACTATTCCTAAATTAAATCCTACACCACTTGCCCGCACAGACACTTCAGAATCTGAGGGCGGCGTAACGGCAGCTGACCTACTACGAGTTCGTGAATTTTTAGTAGGACTACAAGCCAAAATTTGTCAGACCCTAGAAGCGCAAGAAAGCGCTGACGGCGGTACAGCTACTTTTGTGGCCGATGATTGGGAGCGTCCTGAAGGTGGCGGTGGTCGATCTTGTATTTTAGCTGATGGCAAGGTAATCGAAAAAGCTGGGGTGATGTTTAGCCATATTCATGTCAGCAACTTGCCAGCCTCAGCAACTGCTCGTCATCCTGATATTGCCGGACGTAAAGCGCAAGCACTGGGCGTGTCTTTGGTAGTACATCCCAAGAATCCTAACGTCCCTACTAGCCATGCTAACGTGCGTCTATTCGTCGCCGAAGCCGCTGGTAAAGAGCCTATTTGGTGGTTCGGTGGCGGTTTTGACTTGACGCCTTTTTATCCAGTATTGGCAGATTGTGTGCATTGGCATCAAGTCTGTCATGACTTGTGTGTGCCTTTTGGTGACAATATCTACTCGGACTTTAAACAATGGTGTGATGAGTATTTCCATTTACGTCATCGTGATGAGCAGCGCGGTGTTGGCGGTCTGTTCTACGATGATGTCAATACTGAAAGTCGTGGCTGGGACTTTGATACTTGTTTTCAACTTATGCAAGCAGTTGGTCAGGGCTACCTCGACGGTATTATTCCCATCTTTGAGCAGCGCAAAGATCTGCCTTATACTGACGAGCAGCGCGAATTTCAGCTTTATCGTCGTGGTCGCTACGTTGAATATAATCTAGTCTATGACCGTGGAACTTTGTTCGGCTTACAGAGTAATGGCCGCATTGAATCAATCTTAGTTAGCATGCCACCGCTTGCCAGTTGGCACTACCGCTTCGAGCCTGTAGCTGGCACGCCAGAGTTTGAATTGACTGACTTCTACTTAAAACCTCGGGATTGGTTGACTTTATAGTCTTTATTGGCATAATAACTCTGATAAGCAGATAAATGTCTTACGTTATAAAATTAGATTTGCTAGTAAACGTTTAGCATATCCGAAGGTCAGCTCCTGTAGCTGACCTTAACTTTATAAGAGATACTTTATTTATAGCTAGTCTAACGTAGCCACTTGTTTTTGCATAAGCACTTTAAGGTCAGTATGATTTAATACGCTTATCACAAGCCACGTATAAAGGAGTTTTACTATGTCAAAATTTTATAACCTTACCTCATTAAAATCTATCACTAGCGTCACTTTGATGACTTTGGCACTAGGCTTAAGCGCCTGTAGCGGCCCTACCAATCCTGATGTAAAAGCCCGTCAAGATATCATGAAGAACTACGGTGATACCATGAAATCAATAGGTGGGATGGTAAAAGAGCCTGATACTTTTGATGCGGTAACTTTAAAAGAGCAAGCCTCATTTTTAGCGGAAGAATCTAAGAGCCCTTGGGTTCATTTTGAAGATAAAGCAGCCATTGGTAATGCTAAAGAAGCAGTTTGGACTGATATGGCCGACTTCAAAGCCAAAGCGGAAGATTTTCAGCAGGCTAGTGCTGAGTTGAATGTTGTGGCACAAACAGCAACTTCTGCTGACGATATAAAGATGGCTGTTGGTGCGGTCGGTAAAAGCTGTAAATCATGCCATGATGATTACCAAGTAGATAAAGACGACTAATACTATTAATTTAATAGATCAGTAGAATTATGAAGCCGCTCTATCCTCGATAGTGGCGGTTTTTTTGTGCTCAAACCTTAGCTACCATAACGAATTTGACCAGCGAATAGACCATAGATCGGCCAGCAATTACTCAAATTAGTCACTACAGCTAGCAGCGGTTTATGCAAACTACTTAGCAGGCCCAGTTGCTTACTAAACCCAGTTACTAAATCCAATTGCTAAACCTAGCTATCCTTATCCTGTTGCTGCTTTATTTGCTTGGCTATGGCTGATACTGAAGGATCACTTAAATCTAAAGTACGTACTGGGAATGGCATATCTATACCGGCGCTATCCAGCGCTTTTTTGACTTCGATCAGGACTTGATCAATAGAAGCCACTTTGTTGGCTTGGGTACCATCTTCAATGAACCAGCGCACGATCAAATCAACCGTTGAATCTCCCAAATTAGTAGCGATAACGCTTGGTGCAGCTAAGGTTGAAACCGTGTTTGCTCTAGTTAACGCTTGGATAATCTGTGCTTTGGCCTGTTCAATATCATCAGCATAACCGATGCCCACAGCTAGCTGTAAGCGGCGCTGTTTATAAGCGGTGTTGACCGTCAAAGCCGAGGTATAAAGGTCTGAGTTAGGGATTACTACTTGTCGACCATCATAGGTACGAATCGTAGTAGCACGGATTTTGATATCTTCAACGGTACCTTCAAAACTACCGGAGACGATTTGATCGCCGATACGAAATGGCTCTGATAACAATAACAAAATACCCGATAGCAAGTTTTGGAAAATATCTTTAAAAGCAAAGCCGATAGCTACTGAACCGATACCCAAAGCACCAATTAATTTAGCAGGAGTAAAACCGGGAATAGCAACTACCATAGCTATCATAAAACCAATAAAAAATATCAGCGCCGCGCCTACTCGCTGAAAGACTTTGATTAAGTTTTGATGGTTACGCTGTTTGCCTAATAGTTTAATCACAACCTTTTTAAAAACTTTGGATAGCAACCAAAAAATCAGCATGACTATTATTGCTGCTACTAGATAAGGAACACGCTCTATAAAGCTTATTAATAGCTCATTAGCAGTGCCAGTGATAGTTTGGTAAGTCAGAGCTTCCGTAGGAGCCGCTGCAACGTCAGTATCAGAGGTAGGCATAGAATCATTATTCCTGTCTTTTTTATGGTGTTTATCGCTAGGCTATTGAAACTATCAAGCACAAAACTATATTACTTAACCATTATAGAGTTCGATAAGCAAAACTAACGGCGATTAAAGCACTAGCCCATCAAGTCGGCCTGCACAATCTCAATCCAATAACCATCAACATCTTTAATAAAAGCGATGTTTTTCATACTACCTTGTTCTGGACGTTTTTTAAAATCAACCTTGTTATCATCAAACCAAGCAACCGCAGCTTCTAAATCGGGCACAGTAAAGCAAATATGACCAAAGCCTTGTGGCTCTTCGTTGCCATCATGATAGCTAAAGTCCTGCTGAGTTTCAGTGCCATAATTATGCGTCAATTCCAAGATACCACGCTGACGGAAGGCATAGATAGCCAAATCATCACCCGCTGGTAGATTGTCACGCTCCTCATCAGTCAACTTAGCCAAAAAGTATAAATCAAAGCCCATTTCGGGGAACTTTTTGATAGCTAATAAGCTCATACCTAAAATTCCAGTATAAAAACTCAAAGACTTAATGGGATCTTTGACTCTTAGCATAGTGTGATTAAAGGTAAAGCCACTAGTCACCATAGCGATAGGCTGCACCCCCGGCACTTGGATACTAGTCGCAGGTTGAGAGATATGATTGCTGCTGTCATTGCTCTTGGCATTAGTGTTATTAGCATTGATGTTATTAGTATTAGGATTAGTGTCATTAGACATAATTGTTCTCACTTTTTAAAATAATGTTATTAGCACAGATATTACTGCTATCGATAATGTTATAGCAAAAAACAACCAAAGTGCCTTTATCAGCGACTTCGCTATCTTCTGCTAGTCGAGAGTACTTTATTAGCTGTCTAAAAAGCGTACTTTGCCAGTGTCAATATTGTATTCTGCGCCAACGATTAACAGCTGGCCGGTACTTGATAAATCTTCTAAAGCTCGTGAGCCGTGTTTGAGCTGACTCACTGACATGCGTACATTGGCGCGTATAGAGCGATTTATAAGCTCTTCGGCATCCACATCTTGCCCATTAGCAGTGGCCAGTTCATGTAAGTTATAGACACTTGGACGGATACGATCAACGATAGACTGTAAATTTGGTGAATAGTTTTTCTCAGGATTAATTAGGGTATCTACACAAGCGCTTACCGCTCCACAATTTGAATGACCTAGTACAACTACTAATTTAGTATCGAACTTTTCAGCAGCGAACTCAATAGACCCGATTTGTGACGGTGCTACTATATTACCGGCTACTCGGATCACAAATAAATCACCTAAACCTTGATCGAAGACAATTTCTACGGGCACCCTAGCATCCGAGCAGCCTAAAATAATAGCTAGTGGATCTTGATCTCTGACTAATTCTGGACGACGCTGCATCGATGGATCACTAGTTAAACTATCCACATAGCGCCTATTGCCCTCTTTAAGCAATGCAAGCGCTTCCGTTCCTGTTTTTGGGCGATTAGCATTAGGCATTAGCAATCCTTGATTATAAATGGGTTATATTATTCATTAGTATCAAAATTATTGTATAGCAATAAAAGTAAAATAATAATAAAAAATTTAATATTAGCAGCTGTCGCTTAGTCATTGACCAATACAGATGGCTGTCATCAAAGCATCAAATAGCCCTCATATTATGTCAGCCCTCAGTTTATTAGCTGTTTCTAAACCGTTATGTCAGCCCTCAGTTTATTAGCTGTTTTCAAACCGTATGGGCTTTTATGTTAGCCAGACCTATCAGCACAGCTACAGTCATTAGCATTCAATGAAATCTTAGGCAGTCAGTCAACTAAACGGTAACGCCATAGTTTAGGCGCAATAAAGTATAGCCTGCGTAACTTGCAGCAACTTATAGGGAAGGTTTGTTATAATACGCAACAATTACATTGAGCTTATGCCTAATGCCAAGCTTTACTATTAGGTCTCGACGTTAAGCGTTTATATTAAGCATATTACCTAACTGCTCTCTCACTACAGACACCTTCTATTTTGGTCTCTTAGGAATCTCGATCATGACTGACTCAGACGTAAACCCTCAAGCATCTGCTGCTACTGATACCCTACTAAAAATAACTGGGCTAAAAAAGTCCTATGATAAAACCGAAGTATTAATAGATATCAATCTGGATATTAAACAAGGTGAGTTCCTAACTTTATTAGGCCCATCGGGCTGTGGTAAGACGACTTTGCTACGCCTTATTGCCGGCTTTGAGCAACCGACAGCCGGAAATATTCAGTTAGATGGGGTACAAATGGCTGGGCTATCTGCTGATAAACGTCCGGTCAATACCGTATTTCAACAATACGCTCTATTCCCTCATATGACCGTAGCGCAAAACGTTGCTTATGGGCTAAAGCTTAAAAAAGTACCGAAGGATGAGATTCAAACTCAAGTGCGCGATATGTTGGCAATGGTGCAGCTAGAAGCTTTGGCCAATCGTCGTCCGCAAGACTTGTCTGGTGGTCAGCAGCAGCGGGTGGCTATTGCTCGTGCGGTGATCAACCGTCCCAAGTTACTCCTTCTAGACGAGCCACTCTCAGCGCTTGATTATAAGCTACGCTTGCAGATGCAATCAGAGCTCAAACGTCTGCAACGTGAGCTAGGTATCACCTTTGTATTCGTCACTCACGATCAAGAAGAAGCGCTGTCGATGTCCGATCGTATTGCAGTGATGAAAGATGGCAAGTTCCAGCAGATTGGCACTCCTATTGAGATCTATGAAACTCCAGCGAATCTATTTACTGCCAAATTCATCGGTGAAACCAATCTATTTAAGGCTGAAGTAAAGAACGTCTATCCGCAACAGCCAGATCGTGATGGACTCGTTACTAACGGCCGTATCGAAGTCGAAGTCTGCGAGGCGCAAGCACAAGCAACACCGGCTACTTTGCGTAATCTACGCCGTCCTAACTTTGTTAGTGATGTAAAGGTTGGTGATATCGTTAATTTACTACTGCGTCCAGAGGACTTACGTATTTATGAAGCCAATGACAGCTCTCACTCTGGATTGCTAGGTCGAGTAATTGAGAGTAACTACAAAGGCAGTACTCTAGACTCTATTATTGAGTTGGATAATGGCCATATTATAAAAGCCTCAGAGTTCTTTGATGAAGATGACCCTAGCTTTGATTACAAAATGAATGAGCCGGTGAAAGTCACTTGGGTCGACGGTTGGGAATGGGTATTGCCTAATGACGGCTCTATCGATGATGAAGTCGTACCTAAAGCCATTTTCGATATGAGTAGCGCAACTGTGCATAAGGATTTGAGCTAATGGCAGGTAAAAGCGCTACTCATCTGAGCAATAAAAGTATATTTCGCACCACTACGTTATGGCTTATTTGGGGGTGGCTGCTGATCTTTGCGCTACTGCCAAATATATTGGTAATAGCAGTGAGCTTTTTGACTCGTGATACTAGCGACTTCATTAGCTTACCGGTCAGTATTGACAGCTATGTACGCATGGTTGATCCACTGTATTTTGAGGTGTTTGTCCACTCGCTGTGGATGGCAGGTATCACTACTCTTATTTGCTTACTGCTGGGCTACCCTTTTGCTTGGCTTGTCTCCAGAACTAAGGCACGCTGGCAACCCTTGCTGATGTTGCTATTAATATTGCCGTTTTGGACCAATTCATTAGTGCGAGTTTATGCGCTAAAGTTACTGCTGGCGACTAATGGCTTGCTCAACAAAGCGCTGTTGGCGATTGACATCATCGACACTCCTATCGATATGTTATATACCCAAGGATCAGTTATTGTTGGCCTGACTTATTTGCTATTTCCCTTTATGGTGTTGCCTTTATATGCAGTGTTTACTGACTTGCGTGATGACATGCTATTGGCCTCGCAAGATTTGGGTGCCTCAAGATCACAGACTTTTTGGCATGTCGTTCTACCCTTGACTACTCCTGGTATTATCTCTGGGGTGCTGCTGGTATTACTACCAGCCATGGGCATGTTCTATGTCGCTGATATCTTGGGCGGCTCACGTAATTTATTAGTCGGGAATGTGATAAAAAACCAATTCCTAGATGCACGAGATTGGCCATTTGGTGCGGCGGCTAGTGTGCTGTTAACTTTAGCTATGGCGGTATTATTACTGGCTTATCGAGCTAGTAGTCGCCGAATTGGCAAGACTGACTTTAATGAGGTGGCCTAATGTCTAATTCGCGCCCTATAAAAATGAACGGTAAGATCGGTAGTATCGCTGCTAAAGGCTATTTAGGACTGATCTACGCTTTGCTATATTTGCCTATCATTGTGCTAGTAGTGATGTCTTTTAACAAGTCAAAAACAGGCTATAACTGGGACGGTTTTAGCTTAAAGTGGTACGAATCTCTATTTAAAAATCAGGCAATGCTTGATTCGTTTTGGCACTCTATTATCTTAGGGTTAGTGGCTGCTACTGTATCAACTTTGATAGGGGTACTGACTGCTATGGCCTTGCATCGCTATAATTTTCGCGGTAAAGGGCTATTGAACGGCTTGTTATTCGTGTTGATGATGTCGCCTGAGATTGTACTGGCTATTTCTTTGTTGACCCTGTTTTTATTGATTGGCTTAGAGCTGGGCTTTGTGTCGCTGTTACTAGCGCACATTACCTTCTGTTTGCCCTTTGTAGTGATTACCGTATTCGCCCGTTTGAGTAGCTTAGATGAGAGCTTAATGGAGGCTGCACGTGACTTAGGGGCCAGCGAATCGACGATGATACGCACTGTGCTGATCCCAGTAATATTGCCAGCAGTGATGGCTGGTTGGCTGCTCGCTTTCACCTTATCGCTCGATGATGTAGTAGTATCGACCTTTGTCACTGGCCCTAGCTACGAGATTCTGCCGCTAAGGATTTATTCGATGGTACGTGTAGGGCTTAAACCTGAAGTCAATGCTATTGGTACCTTATTGCTAGCCGCCTCTATAGTATTAGTAGTGATCTCGCAGCTATTACTACGTCGACGTTAATAGAGGTTGCAAGGATTAGTTTAAATACTGGCTTAACAACTGATTTAAATAAATATAAAACTCAGGTCATCTTATGTTAGAGCTTCGCCATCTTAATACCTTAACCGCTTTGCGAGCACATGGTTCGCTAGCGGCTGCAGCTGATGAGCTACATGTGACAGCCTCTGCTGTCTCCCATCAGTTAAAGGAGCTGGAAAACTACTACGATATTAGCTTAGTTAATCGCCGTACTCGCCCCCTTACTTTTACCCCAGCGGGCAAAACGGTATTGGCCCTAGCTGATAGCATAATGCCACAAGTCTCTCGCACTAAAGCCAACCTTAAACGTTTAGCTCACGGTCAAGCAGGCAGACTACGTTTAGCATCGGAGTGCCATAGCTGCTTTGATTGGTTGATGCCGATACTTAATCGCTATCGCCGTGAGTGGTCTGACGTAGAGTTGGATTTCGCTACTGGCTTTGAGCCTGAGCCACATCATCTATTGATGGAAGGTGATATTGATCTATTGATTACTACTAGTAATTTGCCGATAGAAGGTCTGAGTTATCAGCCATTATTTGAGTATGAAAGTCGCTTAGTGCTATCGCCTTTACATGATTTAGCCGAGCGAGACTTTATACGTCCTGATGATCTAACCACTGAGACTCTGATTGCTTATCCAGTCGAAGTTAAGCGCTTAGATATCATCGCCAACTTTATGACCCCTGCACAAGTAAACTTCAACAATATTCGTACTACTGAGCTGACGGCAATGCTGATACAGCTGGTTGCTAGTGAACGTGGAGTAGCGGCCTTACCCGATTGGGTAGTAGCGGAATATGAGAAAAAAGGCTGGGTAGTTTCTCGTCCACTAGGTAATGGCGTCTATTGTCAGCTCTATGCTGCGACGCGCAGCTCCAGCCAAGATACCGCCTACATGCAAGGCTTTGCTGGCTTGTTAGAAGGGATTGTTAAGCCGTTATAGCTGTTGATTATTAATTATAAAATACTTTTAAATAAATAAAAGCCAATAGCAGTCGCCAATAAAGTCAGGCCTACGTGTAGGCCCACTAGACCAAGGCCGGGTAGCACACGCCCATCATTGAGTAAGGCAAAAACTTCAGCACTAAAAGTGCTAAAAGTTGTCAGACCACCGCAGAATCCAGTAATAATAAACAGTTTTGCATTAACGGGTACATTGCTGCCCATGCGCTCGAACCAGACTAATGCTAGCCCTATTAATAAGCCACCTAAGATATTAGCACTAAGAGTACCAAGCGGTATCCAACTGTGTAATGGATTAAAGCGCCCAAGCCATGCCCGTAGACAAGCGCCTATGGCAGCACCTAAACCGATAGCTAACCACTGCATAACCTATCCTTTTCCATAAAATTGTCAGCTTTTTACTATAAAACTTTAAGGTCATAAAATCTTAAATCGTTAAGGTGGTAAAGTTTTAAACTCTAAAAATTTAACAACCATCTATAAGGCTGGCAATTCAGTCATCGGCCAACGAGGTACACAGCTGACCGCTAAGTCATCGGCTTGTCCGGCCTGCAAACGCTGATAACCGGCATAAGCGATCATCGCCCCATTATCCGTACAGAGTGCCGGCGGTGCATAATGTACTGTGGCATTTATTTTGGCCAATTCAGTTTCTAAAGTAGTGCGCAGATGACTATTGGCACTGACCCCACCAGCAATTACTAAGCGACTCATATCAGCTTGCTTGAGCGCCTTGACGCATTTCTTCACTAAAGTATCGACTACTGCATGTTGGAAACTAGCCGCAATATCGGCACGTACTTGTGGATCACTAGCAGAGCCCATACCTGAGCCAGGCGTGTCTTTGATAAGGTTATGCACGGCGGTTTTCATCCCGCTAAAGGAGAAGTCTAAACCACGATGCAGCATAGGTCGAGGCAACGAATAAGCGTTGGCATCACCAGTCTCCGCAAGCTTGGCGATATTGGGGCCACCCGGATAAGCTAAGCCTAGCATCTTGGCTGCTTTATCAAAGCACTCCCCTGCCGCATCGTCGATAGACTCACCAAGTATCTCGTACTCGCCTACTCCTCGAGCGGCGATAAGCAAGGTATGACCACCAGATACTAGTAGCGAGACAAAAGGAAAATCTGGCGGATTAGCGCCCATTAAAGGCGCTAGTAAATGGCCTTCCATATGATGGATGCCAATCGATGGGATATCTAAGCCATAGGCCAAGCTACGGCCAAATAATGCCCCAGTCATTAAAGCCCCAATTAACCCCGGGCCCTTAGTATAAGCAATCGCATCAATCTCATCTTTACTGATCTTGCACTGCTCTAATAACTCATGAAATAGCGGTACTAACTTTCGTATATGATCCCGACTAGCCAGCTCCGGTACTACGCCACCATAGAGGGCGTGTAACTCTATTTGTGAGTACAGTACTTGTCCGAGTAAACCCTGATTGCCACTATTGATCTGCTCACTATCAAAAATAGCCAAACCAGTTTCATCACAAGAGGTCTCTAAACCTAATACTTTCATGCTATGGCCTTTATAGGGTTTTCACTGTTATTTATAGCTAAAGAGTGGCTGATTGTAGCCACAAAAAAACCGTCATCGCAGTTTACAATGACGGTTAGTTTAACAAATTTCAACAGCCTACAGCTGATATTAGCTAACTGCTTCTAACATATAATCAACACAGGCTTTGACTTGCACTTTAGTAACGCCATTCACAACTTGTGCGGGCATCTCATTAAAACCTTGAGCTGAATGCATATATAGCGTTTTTTTATCTTCGCTAATACTTGTGCTCCAAGCTACTTTGTCAGCATATTTTAGCGCAGTTAATAAACCATTAGCGCGGCAAACTTTGCAGTTCGATTGGTAGAGTTTAGCAGCAGCGTCAAGCGCTTAACTAGCCTTAACTCGCAGCAGCTACCATATAGTCTACGGCCGCATGGACTTGCTCTTCACTAACTTCTGCATTTACTTGCGCATTCATCTGATTGAAGCCTTTTGATGCGTGAGTGTATAAAGTCTCTTTACCTTTAGCAATACGGGGTGCCCAAGCTGCTGCATCACCATATTTTGGCGCATTAAGAACACCAGCGGCATGACAAGCCATGCATTGCTTATTATAAAGCTCTGCCCCAACATTGACCGCTAGATCTTCAGTAGGCTCAGCGGCTGGAGCTGCTGCGCCATCTGCTGCTACGGCCATATCACCAGCAGCAGGAGTGGCTTCGGCCGCAACTACAGGGGCAGGAGCAGTCGCTGGGAACTTCATATCTTCTGCTTTTGGCGCTAACTGGCGAGCAATATCAGCTGCTTGATCAACGCGATCCACTGCCAAGATCTCTTCTGACTCTGCTCCAGCTTCAGGCTCACTGCTACAAGCACTGATGCTAATACCTAACGCCAGCACTAGCGTAGTCAATAATGCAGTGCTTAATGGGTTTTTTGACCCTAATTTTGATACTGCTTTGCTCATCCCAACATCCTTAATAAAATTGACATAAAAGCGTGAATTTAGCTACCGTCAGCCTAAAATTATCATAGCATAAAGTAAGCATAAATCGTTATAGTCAGTAAGGAATTTATACTAGTTTTGTAGAATACATATATTAAAATCTTTGACTTTGCTCAGGTTTTTGATTAAAATAATCGGCCTTGTGCTATTGCGCAAGACTATCCTAGTTTGAGCTGATGTCTGCGATCTTGAGATATTGCGACTAAATATTACTATACAGCCAAACTAATGCCTTTATGTATCTCATCCCTATAAGGAGTCTTCATGCCTGCAGTTAAGGTTAAAGAAAACGAACCAGTTGATATCGCTATCCGCCGCTTTAAGCGTGCTTGCGAAAAAGCTGGTGTTTTATCAGACGTGCGTAAGCGTGAGTTTTATGAAAAACCAACGCAAGAGCGCAAGCGCAAGAAAGCCGCTGCTGTGAAGCGTTATAAGAAAAAAACACAACGTGATACTGTACGTACTACACGTATGTACTAATAGTTATTTAGGCTAATCACTGATTGGCCTATCAATAACTACAAGCGTTATACTAATGCCACTGTTATCTATCGATATCAGTGGCGTTTTTTATGCTACAATTTTTATCACTGAGTGGTATCAATAAGTTTTGATCTTACTTCACACGGTTAACTGATTAGGAATAATAATAGCTATGAGTCCACTTAAACAGCATTTAGCAGACACTATCGTCACTTCTATGAAAGCTCGCGAGATAGAGCGTGTAAAAGTTCTACGCAATGTGCATGCAGTAATCAAACAAATCGAGATTGATCGTCGTATCGAACTTGAAGATGCCGATGTGTTAGATGTGCTACAAAAGCAGCTTAAACAGCGTCAAGAATCTTTAGCTATCTTTACTGAAAATGATCGCAAAGATTTGGCAGTTAAAGAGCAGTTCGAGATTGATATTATTAATGAGTACATGCCTAAACAAATGGATGATAGTGAAATTGCCGCGCTAGTCAGCAGTGAAATCGCTGCGCAAGGTGCTACTTCTATGCGTGATATGGGCGCAGTGATGGGCGAACTAAAGAAAAAAACAGCAGGTCGGGCAGATCCTGGGTTAATTTCAAAGTTAGTAAGAGATGCTTTGCAAGGGTAACCGTTAACAGCTTGTATAAAGAGTGATAAAGCACTTTTCACTAAGCTGACTGTTCAATTATACCGGCTGCTTAATTATACCGCTTAAGGCTTATAGTCTTTAGCGGTTTTTACTTGGCTAATTTCTTGCGTAATATTCGCCAGCAAAGGTCGAGCACTACTCTCTTGCCCACTTGCCTGCATTTGCTCAGCCAACTGCTTGGCTTGGGTCAACGAGGTCATTGCACTATCGTAGCGTCCAGTCCATAGCTGGTCATGGCTGCGATAACGTAAGGCATTGATAGTGGCAATCTTCGCTAATTGTGGCGACGTTGAGGTTTTAGCTATTTTTTCATTAGCTAATTGTAGGCTCTGCCAAGCATAGCGATCACTAGGCTGCTGCAGCGTTAGCGGCTTTAACAGTGCTTGTGCTTGCGTAGGATTACCACTATTGGTCAGCGCATCTGCTAAATATAAGCGTAAATCACGGCGCTCGGGATATAGACTCTGTTGCGACTGCAAAATCTGCGCTGCTTGTGCCCATTTATTTTGCTCAACTAGTATTTGGCTTTGAGTAATAGATAACAGCGGCTCTAGCAACTGTTGCTCAGATAGCGGCAACGCCCTGAGGGCTTTGTATAGTTGCTGCGCTTCAGCAAAACGTTGCTGTTCCCCATACCAATGCATTAACGCTAGTTTGGCGCCAACGCTATTTTCAGCAGCGCTCATCAGGGCGGTTTGGGTCATACGCTTACCGGTACTTTGTACCCGCCAATAGAGTAAATCAAATAGGGCTTGATGACGCTGCTGCTGATTCAATGACAAATTAGGATAACGTTGAGCACGGCTTTGCGATTCACTTAAGCGCTCATTGCTTAACGGATGCGAACGTATAAAGCTAGGTAAAAACTGATTCTCAACTTGATTTAACTGTCCTTGATCATTCATGGTAGCAAAGAAGCTGGCCATCGCCCGTGGATTGTAGCCAGCCTGATTCATGATTTGCATGCCAACACGGTCCGCTTCACGCTCATTGCTACGACTAAACGCCATGCCACTGTTCATAGCTGCTGTTTGGCTACCCATCATCACGGCGGCGGCGGCGTCACCATCAACAGCGGTAGCCGCTATCGCAGCTATCATACCGCCTACTTGCAATAGCAGCGCCTTTTTACGCTCATCAGCGCTATGCTCATAATGACGCTGACTAATATGCGCAACTTCATGAGCGACTACACTTGCTAGCTCATCCATACTTTTGGCAGCGCTAATAGTGCCCGTATTAATGCCGATTAGCCCACCTGGCGCAGCAAAAGCGTTAATAGTGGGACTATCAATGATCACTACCGCCATCGGAGCTTGCTGGCGCACTTGCGCATTAAGTCGCCAAGTCATCTCCTTGACCGTCTCTTGAATCCAAGGGTCATGCTCCATCTTCACTTGCCCATTGATACTCTGTAGCGACCATTCTCCCAGCAGCTTGTTTTGATACTGTTCAGCGAAGCTAAGACTGTCACCACGTAAGTTGGGTAACGCCAATACTTCTGTGCTAGGCTGCTGCCATGAGCCATAGTTCACAGTGGGTGCAGAAGCTACACTGTCTTTTGCCAGGATAGATGTAGTAGTAGGCGCTGCATAACTGTTATACATAAGACTACTGGCTAAGCCAATTAATAATAGCTTTACGCTAGGCACCCAAAGCTGGCCAGCAACTGACTTAGCTGGCAACGGCGCTTTACTACTAAAGCTGCGCAGCTCAGCATCTAATCGATTGCTAGCTGTTGCACTGTGCAAAACACTAGGGTCATAACTATGATTAAAAGGCTTCAAGGGCATATCCTAATTTATCAGCAAGTCTTTTTATTCGGAGTATCCAATAATCGACTATAAGAGCTTGCTGCCGTAAGGTCAATTTTAATCTGCTGCTGACTACTAATATCTAAGCACGGCGTGACTTTTGTGCAACACTGTCTTCGATCCCCTTACTGTTCAGTAATGCTATTAGCTATCATTGATAATTTTAATAATGGTATTAATAGTAGTGCTCACAAACAACAACTTTGCTGTGGCGCTAGTTTGTTATAATCAGTCTACTGCGCTTAGTAGCTTGTCCTTAATTGCTGGTGACTGGCTGCTAATAAACAACTAACAGCGATCTTGCATTTTCGCATTACCAAGTAACTCCCTCATAATAAAACCAAGGTATCCAAGGCTATTGCTATGAACGCTGATAACTGCTCGAATAGTATCTCATCCCAGCCCTACTTAGTGTGCTTAGCACCAACCTTAGTAGCCTCTGATAAAGATATGATTGTCACTAACTTGCGCCTATTGCCAGCAGGTTATATCAGTGATATTCAGTCGGATACGGCTAGTTTAAGCACTGAACGAGCACATAATAATGGGGTCACTATTAAAGCCTTAGTCGATGGTCGAGGTTTGGCTTGTCCTATGCCCCTGCTAAAAACTAAAGTAGCACTACGTAATCTGGCTATCGGTGATTCGCTATATGTCATTGCTACTGATCCCAATTCACGGGCCGATATCACTGCTTTTTGTCAGCACACTCAGCAAGCAAGCAATGCTTTAGGGTTACAGCTGATACTAAATAAAAGCACTACTGACCAAACTATGCCAGCATCTATTGAAACTAAGACTAGTGCAAGTTTCGATACAATATTTCACTTCATCATTACCAAAACTGATAGCAACTAAGCCTTGCTATCCTTTACAATCAAGATAATAAAATTTTGCCTATTTCCTCTCTATAGCAAATTTGCCCAGTAACTTTAAGCATTAACTTTAAGTTCAATCTAAACAGTAACTTTGTTTACTTATCTTCTATTAATCAAGGTCAAAAATATGGCTACTGAATCGGTGACGACAACTCAAAATAATGATCCTAAGACCGCAATCGTAAAAAGCACCCAAGCCAAGCGTGCAAAAGCAAAAACTGTAAAACCAAATAGCCCTGAGGCAAAAAATACTAAAATGAAAGATGCAAAGCTAAAAGATGCGCTAATCGAAGGTAACGATAATCAAAGCAAAACGGCTAAAGCTACTAGTGTGCAACAAGATAAAGTAGAAAAAACGGTTAGTAAAAAAGCGGATAAAAAGCCCGCTAATGATCAGCCTGATGCTGAAATAAATCCTGCGCGTGAAGCCGCGCTTAAGGCTGCAGCTCAACGTCCGCCTTATGATGCTAGTGCTTTAGAAGATACTAGCACTCGTGATTTAGTACCAGCTATGCCGACCCATCTGTCTGCGCCTGGGGTGAATTTGGGTGCTTATATCAATACT
This sequence comes from Psychrobacter urativorans, assembly GCF_904846695.1. GTDB lineage: Bacteria > Pseudomonadota > Gammaproteobacteria > Pseudomonadales > Moraxellaceae > Psychrobacter > Psychrobacter urativorans. The sequence continues at coordinate 221,553 of NZ_CAJHBR010000001.1, read as the reverse complement.
GTACATCAAATCCCTATCTTGACTACCACCCAAGAGCAAGAGTTGGCTCATCGTTATTTCGATGAAGGCGATGTTGAGGCAGCACGATTATTAGTGATGTCACATTTGCGTTTTGTCATTCATATTGCTCGTAGTTACTCAGGTTATGGTCTGCCACAAGCTGACTTGATTCAAGAGGGTAATTTGGGCTTGATGAAAGCAGTCAAACGCTTTGATCCTAATAAAGGCGTACGCTTAGTATCTTTTGCAGTGCATTGGATCAAGGCTGAAATACATGAGTTTGTGATTCGCAATTGGCGCATCGTCAAAGTCGCTACCACTAAAGCTCACCGCAAACTGTTCTTCAATCTACGCAGTCTAAAAAAGACTAATAATCAGCTGACTTTAGAAGAAGCCGATGCGATTGCCAACGATCTCAATGTTACTCGTAAACAAGTACTAGAGATGGAATCGCGTTTGACCTCTTACGATGCTTCTTTTGAGACCCAATCAAGTGATGACGATGATGGTCGCTACGCACCGCAGTTATTCTTAGAAGATGGTATTGACCCTGCCGAAATGGTAGAAGAAGCTGATTGGGAAGAGAATAACTCATCAGCGCTGATAGCGGCGATGGATACCTTGGATGATCGCTCACGTGATATTGTTGAGCAACGCTGGCTCACTGAGCAAAAATCCACTCTGCATGAGTTGGCAGCGGTCTACTCCATCTCAGCAGAGCGAGTGCGTCAGATCGAGAAGAATGCCATGGATAAAATTCGTGATGCGATGACTATTGATAGTGTGATTTTGCCCGATGACATTCAATAGCACTTGCCATCACTATCTATAGCGATCAGTAGCACTAGTTATTAACTATTTATTAATAGCAGCAAACCTCTACCCCAACTGAGATTGGTTAATAGTGGGTAGTTAATAGCTAGATAGTCGATAATCACTTCAAAGGTTAGACCATGGTAAATTGGATAGGTATTGCGGCTCTCAATATGGCTCTAGCGGTTGCTTTAGGTGCTTTCGGCGCTCATGGTCTCAAAGGTATAGCCAATGCTGAACAACTGGCTTGGTGGCATACCGCAACTCTATATTTATTAGCCCATGCTCTAGGATTACTGCTAGTTGGCCTATTAATTCGTCTCAATTATGCTAGCCAAACTAGTGCCTGGTTATTACAGCTGGGGGTGATTATATTCGCCGGTAGTCTCTATGCGATGACTTTAGGAGCACCACGTTGGTTTGGAGCTATTACTCCTATCGGTGGGCTCCTGATGATTGCAGGCTGGCTATGGCTAGCGGTCACAGCCTTTCGTTTAGGTAATAACGCGTTATAGAAACCAATCATTTTGCGTGCTAGATATCCTAATAATGCGGTTAACAAAAGATCGTTAGTCAGCTATCATCAATAAGCGATTTACTTTTAGCTACTAGTCACTTATCAAACCATTACCGGAAAATATTATGAGTAAGATTATAGTCAACGGCAAAACATTACAAACTACTCATCAGACCGTGCAGTTAGTAATCAATGAGCTGGGGTTGAGTACTGGTCGTTATGCGGTTGAGGTCGATGGTGAACTGATTCCTAAAAGCGAGCTTACTACGCTACGTATCACTGAGGGTATGAGTATTGAAGTGGTCCAAGCGGTAGGCGGTGGTTGAGTCTTTAATATAATGCTTAAGCTTTAGACTAATTCATAAATTTATTCGGTGATTCATCAGCGACAAGCAAAATAAAATAGCAGCCATAAAAAAGACCTCAACGAATTATACGTTTGAGGTCTTTTTTTATCATCAACAGGTAATAACAGGGTAGTGAAGAGATTGATCGACTTGGCATGACTACAATCATGTTTTAGTATTATGATTATCACTAATTGTGGCTAGTGCCGCACCGATCAAAGGCTTACTATTTAGTTGTTGTAAAAACTACTGTCGCATCCTCACTGTTGGTCTCTCCTACTGCTATTGCTACTATTACTCTGACTACAAGGTCTCTGCCTCTTATACTACAGGCTCTGCATCAGCAATGTCATTATCTACGTAACGTCCATCACGTCCAGCACCTTGAGTCTTTTTACCTTCCTGACGAGTCTTGTATTTACGCACTTGTCTCTCAAGCTTATCGGCCATATCGTTAATAGCTTTATACATATCGTCATCAAAAGATTGTACAAACATCTCTTTGCCTGAAACTCGCATGATAGCTTCGGCTTTATGGCTTTTTTGACCACCATCGCTGGCACCACTATTGTCTAATGACAAAATTACTTGGATGCTTTGAATTTGATCAAAATGACGCTCAATTTTTTCTAATTTTTCGCGTACAGCTGTATTCATGGCATCGGTTACGCTGATATGGTGACCACTGATAGAAACATTCATATTATTATCCTTATGTTCATAACTTTATATCACTAGCGATTAGGCAAACTAGCCTAACCACCTTACCTTATCAATAACGCCAATTCTTTATTCAATGTAGAGAGCCTCTACTCTTAAAAGCCCTTATAAACCACATTTAAAAAGTATTGGTTTTTGCTATTAATACCTCTCTAATTTGTCATGAAACCCCGAGAGTAGCAAGGTAGGTTGTTGTAATTAAATGTAACAGAAGCTAGGCTTTTTTACTCAATTCTATATAATCAAAAAATTTTGTTTTAATTTATTCTATTATTAGTCACAACTAATACTTTTGTTTGCGTTGAGTAGAGGAGCCTATACCTAAAGCTTCACGATATTTAGCCACCGTGCGCCGAGCAATATCGATACCTTCTTCATGCAAACAAGCTTGCAACCGACTATCAGAAAGCGGCTTCTTCATATCTTCATCAGTAATCATTTGCTTAATCATCGCACTAATAGCGGTAGAAGATACATCGCCATCGCTACTACTGACATGCGATGAAAAAAAGTATTTAAGGGAGAATAACCCTTGTGGAGTCAGAATAGTCTTACTAGTAGTCAGTCGTGAAACCGTAGATTCGTGTAGATCTACCTCTTCGGCAATAGCTTTTAATATTAGAGGCTGCATAGCTTTAGCGCCATATTGCAAAAACGCTTGTTGGCGATAAATAATGCTAGTGGATACTTTTAATAAATTTTGATTACGCTCTTCAATACTACGAATGAATAAGCGAGCATCGATTAGATTATCGCGTAAATATTGATTTTCGGGACTCTCATCACCACGTTTGACCAAATTGGCGTACTCTTGATTAACTCGTAGTTTAGGCAAAGTATCCGGATTGAGGCGCACATGCCAGCCCTCAATTATAGCTGAGTTATTCTGGCTGCTATCTAATTGCTGGTTAGTGTTATTGCTGCTAGCACTGACATTAGCTGCTGGTACATCACGGCGTAACGGCGTAACTAGTACATCTGGAATATCATAGCTCTCTGGCAACTGAGTATATTCTGGCTGACGGCTTTGAAAAGCTAAGCCGGGCGCAGGGTTTAAGGTACGTAATAAGCTGAGCGCTGGAGTAATCTCTTCTGGCACTAAGCCTGTGATATCGGTTAAAGCTTTGATATTATTGCTAACTAGATGCTCACTGGCTTTAAGTAAGGCTTGTGCTTGCGCCAAAAATTCAGTAGAAGGATCCAGTTTTTGTAGCTGGATACTAAGACATTCGTTCAAATGGCGAGCACCAACCCCTAAAGGGTCGCAAGACTGAATAATTCGTAGTACCGCCACTATCTCGTCAGCCTGAATTTGAGCCTCCCATTGATAGAAGCTGCCCATAGTCTGGAAACTCTGTAGCAGCTCCTCGATATCGAGCCGGACAAAACCCATATCATCCATGGAGTCCACTAAATAATCAGCAATCAAGGTATCGGTATCGGACAGCCGTTTAAAGTTTAGTTGCCAGCGCACATAGTCTTGAATAGTAGCGCTAGTGCTGCCTTGGTAGCTGTCGGGATCGTCATAGCCAGTATAATTGGTCGTTGAACCAGCAACAGAGGCATAGTTGCTGCTCTCAGCACTACTATAATCGTAGTTATCACTATCTAAACTGGCGTAGCTATCGTTACTGTTATCCATAGCCTCGTTATCGATACTGGCTTGTTGTAACTTATCCAAGCTATCTATCTCTTGTTGATCGGCGCTATTGACGGTATTGCTACTGTCAGAGTCATTAGTTGCTGAAGCAGCTAAGCTATCCTCATTCCACATCTCTAAGGTCAAACACTCATCAGCTACACTAAGCTCATAGTCGTCCTCATTACTATCTTCATCATCTTCGACTCGCTCTAGCAAAGGATTGTTATCTAATTTGGCTTGAACCTCTTGTGCCAACTCAAGACTAGAGAGCTGCAACAGTTTGATCGCCTGCTGCATTTGGGGGGTAAGTTTCTGTGAGGTACTTAGCGTGGCTGCCAATCCGAATGACATACTCATAGACAGATTATTGCACTCCAGTATTAATAAAATTTTGGTAATAGCGGTTGTTGGTTGCTATGATTTAACAGTGTAATCAACCTATAAGCCTTGACGATAGCATTTTTTATCCGTCTGTTGCTATGGTAATCTATATCCTGCCGAGCCATAATTAGTGGTTATAAGTTATTATTGTTGAGTGATTAGCTGTTCATTTGTAGCTCAATCGTGAGAGTTATAGTCAAAAAACAGCAAACCTAATCCTAGTAAAATCTTAAATAGTTAGCGCTCAGTTAAAGACTGTCTATTGAAAGCTAACTATCAAAGGCTCTATTAAAAAGTTATTAAAGGCTTTATTAAAAGCAACTAGCAAAAATAACCATTGAGAATCAACTATGAATAACCTTACTGTAGCTGCTGTACAGATGAATAGCCAACAAGATATTAGCGCCAATTTAGCCACCATAAAGTCAGCTATTAGCGTGGCTAGTGCACAAGGAGCGCAGCTAGTAATACTCCCAGAGAACTGTTGTAGTATGGGCGAACAGCTTGCTACTGCTCAGCGTTTTGATGAGTTATCAGCGACTATCGCTGACTACGCTTATGCTCATAAAGTATACGTGCTTGCCGGTTCTCTACCTTGTCCTTATCGTCCTGATGGGGTGATCGTTCCTGATGGTCGTATGCGCCAAGTCAGCTTACTGTTTAGCCCTGCTGGCAAAGTCGTCGCACGTTACGATAAGATCCATCTGTTTACCGCTACTGTCGCTGACAAGCAAGGCAGCTATAACGAAGCCTTGACCTTTGAGCCTGGCACGCAGACGGTAGTGACACCGATTGAGCTCAAGAATGAGGTTTATCAATTGGGTATGATGGTGTGTTTTGATCTACGTTTTCCAGCGCTGGCCCAACGTTTACGCCAAGCAGGAGCTGAGCTGCTCAGTGCGCCTGCGGCCTTTACTTATATGACCGGTCAAGCGCATTGGTCGCTATTATTACAAGCACGTGCTTTGGACAGCCAATGTATGGTGATTGGTGCGGCACAAGGCGGTGATCATCATTATAGAAACGGTACAGTGCGTCAAACTTGGGGACATGCAGCGATTAGCGCTTTCGATGGCACTATTGTCGCTAGCTATCAGCATAGCGAGATTGACAAAGTAGCAGCCAATCAAGTCAACGACTATGCGCTAGTGTTCGCCAGTTTAGACAAACTAGCGCAGCAGCAAGGACGCCAAAGTATGCCTATTTTTCACTGTCATCGCTTGGCCTAAATCTGCTGTAGTACAGCTTTAATAGGGCCTTATAATAAAGGCAAGTATTGCTCATTATCAGTTGGCCGATGAGTGGCACGTGGGTGAGCGCGATCATAGACTTGGGTGAGCTTAGCAAAGTCAACGTGAGTATAGATCTGAGTAGTACTGATATCGCTATGACCAAGCATCTCTTGCACAGCACGTAGATCACCGCTACCCGATAACAAGTGTGAGGCGAAGCAATGACGTAATAGATGCGGATACATATTTTGGGCAATACCGGCTCGGGTTGCCGCTACTTTTAGGCGCTGTTGTACCGCACGACTGGATAACCGAGTACCGAGCTTTTCGCTAATAAATAGCGCAGAGTCTTGCTGCTCGACCCATAAGTTGCGATGCGGCAAGTAACGCTTGATAGCCGCCGCCGCTTTGGCCCCTATAGGCACTAAGCGGGTCTTATTACCTTTCCCAGTCACTCGTACTCGTAGATCAGCCAAGTCGATATCACTACTATCTAGAGCCACAAGCTCACCTACTCGTAGACCGCTACTATACAGCAGCTCAAACATCGCTTTATCCCGTAACCATAAGCGGGCTTGTTCTGGAGTGTCAGGGCTGGACTGATCAAGTAACTGAGTTAGTAGATCGATATCCGCTATCGAAGGTAAGGGTCTAGGACTACGTTTGAGCTGGTAGCCAGTGCTTGGATTAATACGGGCCAGCCCTTCTTCAATCAGCCAACCGTAAAAATGCCGAATGGCGGACAGCTCCTGCTGCACACTAGACAGAGCTAGCTTGTCCTCATCAAGGCGCTGACTGATATGCTGAGCCAATTGACGCTTGTCACAGCGTGTCCAAGTTAAACGCTTACCCCGTATAAATAACGCGAGCTGATTGACCCCAGCAAAATAAGCACTAAGAGTATGCTCAGAATGGTTGCGCACTGCCAGCACCTCTAGCCAGCGTTGTACTGGTACTAGTAATTCGGCTAGAGCATTATCTGGTTCTGTGCTTAATAGGGATTCAATATCCATAGATATCAGCACTCCTTGGGCTAACTAAATTAACTCGGATTGGCTTTAATTCCCGATTGTGCCATCAGTCCATCAGGGCTGAATACACCTTCATAAACGAATGCCGTCGGTCCAGTCATCATCACCGAATAGCCCGGCTGCCAACGCACCACTAAACTGCCACCATACAGCTGCGTGCGCACATCTTCTCCTTCATCGAGCCAGCCTTCACGCACCCCAACGGCCACTGCCGCACAAGCACCAGTGCCACAAGCTTGAGTCTCTCCAACCCCACGCTCATACACACGTAAACGAATATGACGCTGGTTCATCACTTGCATAAAGCCGACATTGACTCGATTAGGAAAAGCAGGATGCCCCTCGATAGCTTTACCTAGTTTTTCGATATCAACTGCTAAAATATCGTCAACTTTGATCACCGCATGGGGGTTGCCCATATTGGCCACGTATAACTGTACTGGTGTGCCTGCGACATCAATATGGTAGGCGTTCTGAATTTTGGTAGTTGATTTGGGAGTAAAAGGAATCTCATTGGGCTCGAACTTTGGTTTACCCATATCTACTTCTACCCAACCATAGCGATCGGTAGTTAGAGCAATAACACCGCTGGCTGTCTCTACTCGTAGACGCTGCTTAAACGATAGTTTGCGCGCTTGAACGAAGCGAGCAAAACAGCGAGCCCCATTACCGCACTGCTCAACTTCTGAGCCATCAGCATTAAAGATACGATAACTAAAATCCACATCAGGGCGCATCGGTGGCTCTACTACTAATAGCTGATCAAAGCCAATGCCTAAATGTCGATCGCCGAGGAGCTGTACTAGCTCTTTGGTTAATTCCAAACGCTGGGTCACCAGATCGATAACCATAAAATCATTACCCAGACCATGCATTTTGGTAAATTCTATTAGCATATCCTTGTGTCCCATTCTATTTTTATGTATGCGTTATAGTAGCACGCTGTATAGCACAATGATAACAATCGCAGTGGCTTGGGCGAGCTTATTTTCATCTGAAACTAGGCAAAAAAAATCCCCACTGTTAGTTTAACAATGGGGTTCTTACTGGTGATAGCACTGACTACCTTAGGCTTATAAAACTCCTAGCCTTATTGCTAATCGTCAGGCGCGACTTATGCAGCATTCGTTATGAGCGGCTATTGGTCAGCTGACCATAAAGTTTCAGAAGCATATAACTCTTCGATGCTTTCGCGTTTACGAATCAGCTGATGCTGAGTACCTGCCACCATTACCTCAGCAGCACGGGGGCGGGTATTATAATTACTACTCATCACCATGCCATAAGCGCCAGCACCAGTAATAGCTAATAGATCATTACCAGCTAAATTCAATAGACGATCTTTGGCTAAAAAGTCGCCAGTCTCACAGATAGCGCCAACAATATCCCACGCCTGCATAGCTTCAATATCTGCATCGACACTCGACAATACAGCTGGAATCACTGCCATCTCAGCTTGATAAAGTGCCGGACGAATCAAATCATTCATGGCGGCATCAACGATAGCGAAGTTCTTATGCTCAGTGGGCTTTAGTATATCGACACGAGTAAGCAAGATACCAGCATTAGCGACCATACTGCGACCTGGCTCAAAGAATACTTTTAGACCTAGCGTTGTTAGTTTGGGTAATAAAGCTTGAGCAAACTCAGCTATAGTAATTGGTGCTTCATCGATATAACGCACCCCAAGACCACCGCCTAAATCAATATGCTTAAGTTGAATACCTTTATCCGCTAAATTTTGAATAAGCTCAATTAACTTATCTAAAGCGGCAATAAAAGGCGCGACTTCGGTTAGCTGGGAGCCAATATGACAGTCAATACCAATAATATCGATATGTGACATGGCTGCGGCTTGTTGGTATACCGCTACTGCTTTATCGTGGGCAATACCAAATTTATTATCTTTGAGCCCCGTTGAGATATACGGATGAGTATTAGCATCGACATCTGGATTAACCCGTAATGATATCGGTGCCGATTTATTGAGCTGCTGGGCAACTTTATTGATTAATATCAGCTCATTAACAGACTCTACGTTGAAGCAGCTAATGCCTTGATTGAGGGCAAACTCGATATCATCAGCTGTCTTACCTACCCCTGAAAACACTACCTTTGACGCTTTGCCACCAGCGGCTAACACTCGCATCAGCTCACCACGTGAAACGATATCGAAGCCAGCACCTGCTTGCGCTAACACTCCTAAAACAGCAAGATTAGAATTGGCTTTTACCGCATAACAAATTTGATGCTCAATAGCTGCAAAACTATCGCTATAGTCCTGATAGACGGCTACTATCGCCTGTTTTGAATAGATATAGCAAGGCGTAGCATAACGCTTAGCCAATTCATCGATACTGATATCTTCCATATACAGAGTGTTATTGCGATACGCTAATGCTGGCAAGTGTGCCGTTAGCGCAGTAGGGTTAATATACAAGCCTTGCTCGGTTTGCACTGTGACATCAGGGCAGTTACTAGCATAGGTTGGCGTATTAGTCACATCAGCTGGCGAAGTAGAATTACTCATAGTTATATCTCTAATTTGGTCAGGTCATCAAGGTTATATAGTCGAGCTGCTTTGCAACAGCTGGTGTTTAACTCGGAGCAATTTTTACCGATTAAACGATAAAGAGTATCTGGCTTATTGAGTACTGATTATTACTGCCTATGGCTAAGTGTTTTGTAACTCATAAGCTTATGATTGATAAATACTTGGTAATAGTTACTTATCAATCATCGATAAACAACCATCATTTATTAATAAGCCTATATTAATAAGCTTCTGTTGATAAGCCTCTATTAATAATCATTAGGATCATCACTGACTTCAGGGAATGCTTGCTCTTGCTCCAAGTAGAGATTTTTCTGATAGTCATTATCGTCAATTCCAGCAAAAGCAGCATCTTGTGGGTTGCTAGTACTTTGTAGAACCCCAGAGCTATTAGAGACCATTTGACTATCGCTATCTGCTAAATATAGGCTGCCCTTTTGACCACAGCCAGTCATAGTTAATACCGCTAAACTTAGTACTATAAGGGCATATTTTGTAGATAAAAAGGCTTTGTTGATTATTATCATAAGGGAGTACCCAAGAGAGTGACGAGCTGATTGATAGCAGGAACTGTTGCTCAATAATACATTGCACTGAGCAAAATATTAGCCTTAACAACAGATAACCTTTGGCTATAAGTAAATTCAGTAGTGCAGAGCAAGTAACGATTGATAGCGTTTAATCATAAACAGCCTGTAGCGATAAACAGCCTTTATGAAAAATCATCATAAAGACCAGTTATAGATACTTTACGAAAGTATTGAAACAGCTAGCCTACTCTACGCTCTACGGCCATTGATCATAGCATTAATCTATAAAGCTGTGCATTGATCGAGTTTATTTAGTCGCTAATTATAGCAAGAATTATTGCCCTACCAACCGCTGTTTATTCACTATTGAGGGTAGCCTGATAAATTTTATAGCTGCTGCTAGTAGCTATATGGCATAGTCAAAAACTATTGGACAACTTTACTTACAATTTGGATCAATGCTTGTACTGCTATGCCAGCTAAGCTATTAGCCGATAACGGGCTCTATTAAACTCTTGACGAGCGCCAAGATAAAACCTTATAGTCATCAGGGTATAATTAATAAGCTACTCTACTTTATCTTTACTGCTAGCTATTTTGATCCTAAAACAGTAAGCATTTTAATGACCTACAATGTCAGTAATTTGAAATTAACTAGTCACTGTCAACCCCTGAAATAAAAGGGCTGTCAGCTAATATACATTAGTCGACTCTCCGCTTATTTCTATTTGTTCAACAGCGGTTAATCCGTTATGATTACCTAATTATAAAACACCATCTAAGGATAGATTATGAGTGACAGCCTCAGCAATTCCACTTTTAGCGATCAGACTACTGGTACTCACCAATTAACTAACCCAACACTAGTTTTGAACTGCGGTTCTTCTTCGATTAAATATGCCTTAATTAGCGAAGATGAATCTACTCGTATTACAGGTCTTGCAGAAAACTTGGGCCTAGATACGGCGCGTATTAAGCATACTACGTTAGATGGCAAAAAGATTGAAATCTCAATCCCTGGCGGTCGTCATAAGCTGGCGTTACAAAAGATTCTTGAATTGCTTGAGCAGTATCACTTTATTGCTGTTGGTCATCGCGGCGTTCATGGTGGTCGTGAGTACTCAGAAGCTGTACGGGTCGACGATCATGTACTCTCAGAAGTAAAACGTCTAAAGATCCTAGCACCTTTGCATAACCCTGCTAATGCTTTAGGTATTGAAGCAGTACAAGCTATCTATCCTGATATTCCACAAGTGGTGGTTTTTGATACCGCCTTTCACCAAACTATGCCGCCCGTTGCCTATCGCTACCCGATCCCAAAAGCCCTGTATGAAGATGAAAAAATTCGTCGCTATGGTTTCCATGGTACTTCACACGCTTACGTCTCTGAACGTGGCAGTGCCCTCACCGAAGCCAAAGGTCCGCATGGCTGGTTAACGGCACATTTGGGTAATGGTTGTTCTGCGACGGCGGTCTATGATGGCAAGAGCTTAGACACTAGCATGGGTCTGACGCCGCTTGAAGGCTTGATGATGGGGACTCGTAGTGGTGATGTCGATCCTGGACTACACATTCATTTAAAGCGTCTACTCGGTATGAGTCTAGAAGAAATCGATAAGATGCTTAATAGTGAAAGCGGTCTACTCGGTATCTCAGGGTTATCGAATGACTTGCGTACTATCGAGCAAGCCGCTAGTGAAGGCCATGCCGATGCGCAGCTAGCGATTGATATGTTTTGCTACCGTGTAGGAAAATACTTAGCCAGCCTCAGCTGTGCTATGCCGGTATTTACTGGCATTATCTTTACTGGCGGTATCGGTGAGAACTCGGCAAGCACTCGTGCTCGTATCTTAGAGGTTATGCGTCACTTCGGTATCAAGTTCGATACTGACAAAAACAAGTCATTGGTTGGCGGTGCAGAAGGCAGCTTCCAAAGTGCTGATAGTAGTATCGAGCTGTGGGTTATCCCAACCGATGAAGAATGCCGCATTGCGCAAGAAACTCGTCAAGCACTCGGTTTAGAGCGTGTTGAATAGTCACCAGTAGACACTGCTGATACTATTAAAACAGCAGCGCTTGTTAGTTTAAAAAACCAAATAAACTATAGGATACGCTATGCAAACCATTTTACTTGTCCCTATTAGCCGTGGTATCGGTGTCACTTCCGCCGCACTCGGTCTCATCCGTGCTCTAGATTATAATGGCGTTAAAGCTGCTTTTATGAAGCCGTTTTTGCAAGATGATACTCTCGATAAACAAAATAGTCTCGACAGCTCCAGCGCCTTGATTATGCATGCTTTTGGTCTCAACCCTCCACAATCTATCAGCCGTCAACACGTTGAACGTATGATCGGTGATGGCAACCTTGATGATCTAATGGAACAAGTCGTTGAGAGCTTCCAGTCAATCGGTAATGATCAAGATGTCATCATCTGTGAAGGCTTAGTGCCCACCACTGAAGCTTCTTATGCCTCACAAATCAACCGTGCTATTGCCCACGCTTTAGATGCCAAGATTATCTTTGTCAGTACGGCTGATACTAATAATCCTGCCTTGTTAGCCGATAAGCTCGATGTTCATGGTCGTGAGTTTGGCGGTATCGCTGATGAGCGTACGCTAGGCTGTATCTTGATGCGTGTCGATGTGCCTAACACTTTTGACGCTCAACCCGTAGCTCCAGGTGAAGCGGTATTCAGCCTTGATGAAAAATTCATAGAAAACGTCCAGCGTTTATCGCCGCATTTTAATACTGATCAATTCCGCCTGATTGGAGTAGTGCCTTTTAGTGACTCACTATCAGTACCTCGCACTTGGGATATCGCCGCTGAGCTTGACGCCACGTGGTTGAATGTCGGTGAGGCTAAGACTCGCCGTATCAATAACATCAGTTTAACCGCCCGTTCAGTAGCCCGTGTCGATGAAATATTCAAACGTGGCACTCTGATTGTAGTCCCAGGTGATCGTGATGATCTATTATTAGCCGCTGGATTGGCTTGTATTAACGGCATTCCACTAGCAGGTATTGTGCTAACTGGTGGGGTGATGCCCAACGAAACCGTTGCTGAATTATGGCAATCAGCGCTCAAGACTGGTATTCCGGTGATGAGTGTCGAGACTGACAGCTTTGAGACCGTACAGAATCTGTTGCATATGAGCTCTGAGATTCCAAGCGATGATACTGAGCGTGCGCAAGAAGTCACGCGCTACGTAGCCGCCCACTTAGATCTAAGCTGGATCAAAGAGTACTTCAGTGGTGAGTATACCCCGCGCCTGTCTCCTGCTGCCTTTCGCCATCAAGTGGTTAAAAAAGCACAGCTAGCCAAAAAACGGGTAGTACTGCCAGAAGGTTCTGAGCCGCGCACAATAGAGGCCGCCTGTATCTGTCAAAGCCGTGGTATCGCTAACTGTGTATTGCTTGCTAAACGCAGCGACGTTGAACAAGTGGCCAAAAACCGTAGCTTAGTATTACCAGAAGGGCTAGAGATTCTCGACCCTGAAACCTTAGACATGACTAGATATATCGCTGCTGTGGTTGCCGCCCGTAAAGGCAAAACGACTGATATAGCTGCCGCTGAAAAGCTCAAAGATACGGTCTATTTAGGGACCGTTATGCTGCTACTAGATGAAGTTGATGGTTTAGTGTCTGGAGCTATTCACACTACCGCCAATACGGTACTGCCAGCGTTTCAGTTAATTAAGACTGCACCGCAGTACTCGCTAGTGTCGTCAGTATTCTTTATGCTGTTGCCTGAGCAAGTGGTGGTCTATGGTGACTGTGCGATCAATCCAGACCCAACGGCAGAAGAGCTAGCTGAGATTGCCATTCAGTCTGCACAATCTGCGGCGGCCTTTGGAATTGAGCCTAAAGTGGCGATGATCAGTTATTCAACGGGTGCCTCAGGCTCTGGCGCTGACGTGGAAAAAGTCAAACGTGCCACAGCAATCGTGCGTGAGCGTGAGCCTACCCTAGCGGTCGATGGTCCTCTACAATATGATGCGGCGTCAGTGATGAGTGTTGGCAAACAAAAAGCCCCAGACTCAAAAGTTGCCGGACAAGCCAATGTATTTATCTTCCCTGATCTGAACACTGGTAACACCACTTATAAAGCGGTACAACGTAGCGCCAATGTCATCAGTGTAGGGCCAATGCTACAAGGTCTCAATAAGCCGGTAAACGATTTATCACGTGGGGCACTAGTCGATGATATTGTCTATACCATCGCTTTGACCGCCATTCAAGCGCATAGTGACGCTGTTTAATTTATTCAAGGTGTAGCTGAACAAGTGCCCTAGCCCTATCTCTTATAGCATCCAGCCGATTATCATCACGATAGTCGGCTTTTTAGTGCATGACAACATGACAATAAGCTGCTTGCCCACTACAATAGCGCTATATGACTTATATTTAGCCTTTTTACTTATGCCTGATACATACGCTACATGCGCCACATGCCCTACAGTCGCTAAAACTATTGAAACACCCCAGCCAGCCATTCGTGCCTATCTTGGTGGCTCCTTTGATCCAGTGCATGGCGGACATATTCAAATAGCGATGAGCGTCTATAACAGCCTGTTGCCTATCGCCACTGAGCAGCAGCGTGAGCTACAAGTGGCGCTGTTACCCAATGCTCGTTCTCCTTTTAAGGAGCAAAGTACTGATCCTGCTGATCGTTTAGCGATGCTAAAGCTCGCCGTTAAGGACACTCCCTTGCAGATAGATGAGCTTGAACTGTGGCAAACGCCGCCAGTCTATAGCATCGATAGCGTGCGGATACTGCGCCAGCGCTATCCTCATGACTGCTTGATCTTTATTATGGGTATGGACAGCGCCCGTAGCTTGGCAAAATGGAAAGGCGGCTTACAATTGACTGATTACTTGCATTTATGGATATTTGAGCGTAATCAATCACCGCAGGATACTGCCGTGCTAAAGCTGCAACTACCCGATGAGTTACAACAGCAAGTGACTGAGTCGTATATCGAGTTACTATTAACCCAGCCGTCATTGAGCAATACATCGAGCCATAAATCCTTTTCGCTTGAGGCCTTGAAAAGCCAGCAGCAAGGACGCATTTATATAGATACTCGCTCAGTCATAACTGTCTCTAGTACTGAGATTCGACAACAATTTTATAAACCTGATTTTGAGTCATTGCCGTCTGCTAAATACGCAGTTAATAAGCGCAATAATTTAGCCAATTGGCTAAATCCTAAAGTTTATCAATATATAATTACTCATCAGCTATATTCTGTGCTCTAATTCCGTTAAAATTGCACTATCTTTGTCATTTTACCTTTAGCATGCTCCTATACAGCTCGTTAATGTAGAGCGACTACTTATACTTTTATTATGATCGATTATTTAAGAGATTTATCTTTATGATTCCAACTATGTCGAATGACCGTTTAAAAGAGTGCTTAGCACTAGTCCAAAATTCTTTAGAAGATATGAAAGCTAAGAACATCACTGTAATGAATGTAGAAGACTTGACTGATGTTATGGAGCGTATCGTTATCGCTGACGGTACATCAAAACGTCATGTCCGTGCTATGGCTGACAATCTAGGTGCTGATGCCAAACAAGCAGGCTTTATGCCGCTTGGCCGTGAAGGTGGCAACGATTCTGATTGGACGCTAATAGATCTAGGTGCCGTAGTTGTGCACATGATGATTCCAGCCGCTCGTGAGTTCTATGATCTTGAAGGTCTATGGTCATCACCTGAGCAATTGGCTGAGCTAATTGCAGTGCCGCGTGAAAAGAAAACCGCTGGTCGCCGTAATAAAAACAAATAGCCCTATTTATTATAGTGCTAGTTTATTAGTGCTTAGCTATTGACGGTTTTAACCTTAAAAAGACTGGATTAATATTCCGGTCTTTTTTTATGGCTATAATTTGTATAACCTTAGGCTGCACAAGATTAAGCGGCATAAGGTCAATTTATATAACAGTAAGCTGGCTAAAACTAGGCTGCATAAGCTTAAGGTATATAAAACTAAGATAACTAAGCTAACTAAGATCCAAAGGCATAAAACCGAGTTGTATTGACTGAGTAAATAAGCTGAAAATCAGTATGAGTTGGGCTAAGATAGCTACTATCATTTAAACCCTATTTGTCGTATGAAATAACTGTCGTTTAGGAGGTCCTATGAGCAACCAAGCAAGCCAAGCATTGACGCAACCAAGCAAAAATGACTTTAATCAAACCTTGCCGCTACATATCGCAACTTTAGTCGATGTTCGAGCTGGCAAAGCTATGCCCTTCTCCCGTGAGCAACTGAGTGCCATTGATAAAGCGCCTGTTAAGGCTCCTGTTGCTGTCAATTTTATGGGCTTGACGACTGACGAGCAAGCCGATCGCAAGCATCATGGCGGCCCATTAAAAGCGGTGCATCAGATGCCTACTGCTACTTATGGTCTCATTAATAAGCAGTTTGATTTAAAGGTACGTATCGGCACTTTGGGCGAAAACCTTATCACTGAGCCGGTGAATGATTTACCGGATATGGATGAATCAACGGTCTGTATTGGTGATGTTTTTCAGTATGGCAATGATAGCGACAGCGTGCAATTACGTATCGTACAACCCCGTCGTCCTTGTTACAAAATCAATGACCAGATCGGCCAGTTTACTGAGGTGGCTAACATCGCTTCATGGATCAGCAAGCAAGGTATTGCTGGCTGGTATTTTAAGGTCGTCCGTGATGGGATGATTAGTGCTGATTTGCCGGTGTATTTGATAGCGCGTCCCTATCCGTTTGCCACGTTAGAGAAGCTATGGCAACTGTCGAACGCCAAAGAGAAGTTTGCCGCAGAGGTTATTGAGCCGTGGCTAGCTATTGAGTGTTTAGAGGAGAGTTGGAAAGTGGTTTTACGTAAGAAGATTAAGAGTTAATCAATACTAACTAGAGATTAGAACCATCATGAAAGGTATTGATATTCCCTTTTCTTTTTTACAACAACATAGCGTCATTTTATCTGCAGAAGAAATCAGTTTTGCCATAAGGTATGAGCTAATCGATTTAAGAGAGTTAGCTAACATTGTTGATAAGTCATTAGTTAAATACCCTAATAATGAGAGCTTATTAGAATTGGCTGTTAATCTGCTGTTAGATAGTTTTTATATAGATACTGACATCAAACCTTTAAGCTTAATATCTAGTGACGTGAACATTGATCGGAACTCAGTAAGCAGTAAATGGAGATACATTATCCTACTTTGGCTGTATGAAAATATGGAAAATAGTAGTGTTGATTACGATAGAATCAATAAAGTTTATGCTGACTTCCGTTACCCTGTAGATATGGAAAAACTCATCAGTTATATGCCTGCTCATGATAATACTGAAAAGCTAGGCTATGACAATATCTTGCATAACTGGCGGGTCTATCTAGACAGCTATAGACATTTAATAGCATCTTAACAATACCATAATCTGAACTACCCTTTGAAAAAACATCATTCCTACACCGAGCATTTCATGGTAAAAAATATTTTCTTAGCATTGGGCTTAACATTGCCCTTAATAGGCTGCGTGACAACAACCTCCCAAGTGGCTAACACTGAGAATTACGTTATAGACAGCCAAACCTATCAAGCCACTGGCAAGAGCGAGCGAATCAAATCCATCATCCTGCACTACACTGTCTCAGATAATGCTAGATCTATAAATACCTTGACCAAGGGTCAAGTCAGCGCCCACTATCTGATTTTGGACCATGACGATAACAAGATTTATAACTTAGTGCCTGAAAGCGAACGTGCTTGGCATGCGGGTAATGGCGGCTTTGCAGGTAGAACGATACTTAACGATACCTCCATTGGCATTGAGATCGTCAATAGCGGCATTAAGCATGAATATCGAAACGCTTTAAAAAACGGCAATCTCGACTATCATCCTTATGAGCACTTTGTTGACTTCGATGAATTACAGATTAAAAAAGTCGCCCAATTGGTAAAAGACTTGGCAGCCAGATATAGCATCTCACCAAAGAATATCATTGGTCATGCGGATATGGCACCGTCACGCAAGATAGACCCCGGTGCGAAGTTCCCGTGGCACCGACTGTATACAGAGTATGGCATTGGCGCTTGGTATGATGACGCTGATAAATTGTCTTTTATGGATACAAACGCATTTGCAGCGGCCACGATACCTCAGATTAAGCAAGCTCTTAGAGATTATGGTTATCAACTCAATGATAGTGATGAGTGGGATAAAGCCAGTCGCAATGTGGTTTATGCTTTTCAGTTGCATTTTAGACCCCGTAACCCAACAGGAACGGTAGACTTAGAGACTTATGCTATTTTAAAAGCATTGAATAAGAAGTATGCTGATACCAATGATTTTTATTAATCATTTCTTCAATAATAAACGAGCTGTATAAGGAATTTTATGAGCACATTGTTTAGCGTGAATTTGAATAAATTGGCTTTAATCCGTAACTCTCGCGGTACTGACTACCCCAACCTGTTGTACTTTGTGAAGAAGCTGATTGATCTAGGTGTCAAAGGCTTTACCGTACATCCAAGACCTGATGAGCGTCATATCAGATACCAAGATGTCTATGATATCAGTGCGTTTTTGACCGATTACCCAGAGATTGAGTTCAATATCGAAGGCAACCCAAACGAGCAGTTCTTGAAGATTATCCGTGAAGTAAAGCCGCATCAATGTACGCTTGTGCCAGACAGTGAAGATCAGCTGACCTCTGATCACGGCTTTGATATCATCAAACATCATGAATTTTTATCAACGTTAAGCAAAGAGCTACAAGCCTTTGGTACGCGCTGTGCGGTGTTTATCGACCCTGATATTGAACAAATCAAAGCGGTCATCGAGAGCGATGTACAGACGATCGAGATGTATACCGAAGAATGGGCGCGATCATATAGCGGCGAGCAGTTCGATGAGGTGCAGCAACGCTTTAGCGATTGTATTACCTTAGCCAATCAAAACGGTATCCGCGTCAATGCTGGTCATGATTTGAATTTGAACAATTTGGCTGATCTGCTCGCGCTTAGTGATATTGCTGAGGTATCGATTGGTCATGCATTTACGATTGAGTCGCTAGAGCAAGGTATGGATAACGTCGTGCGTCAGTATTTAGATATCTGTGCTTAATCCGTATTAATACGCAAATAATTTGATTCTATTAGTAGTCTTAGCCTCTACATTATTAGGGTCTATTGAACATTCAACAGACCCTAAGCAAACGTCAATAATATTAAAAAAGGCCTCTTTATGTATCAAGACTTTCAGAAACACTTACAACAAGAAATCAGCGACATACGCGCGGCAGGACTGTATAAAACCGAGCGAGTTATCACCTCTCCGCAAGATGCACTAATCAAGATCGCCGATGGTCGCGAAGTGCTTAACTTCTGTGCCAATAACTACCTTGGATTGTCTGACCACCCTGAGATTAAAAAGGCGGCTATCCAAGCTATCGAAAACTCAGGTTATGGCATGTCATCGGTGCGTTTTATTTGTGGTACACAAGATTTGCATAAGCAATTAGAGGCGGCGATTTCTAAGTTTTTTAATACCGAAGATACGATTCTTTATGCGGCCTGTTTCGATGCCAATGGTGGTGCCTTTGAGCCATTGTTAACCGGCGAGGATGCTATTATTTCTGATTCGCTAAATCATGCTTCAATCATTGATGGTGTGCGCCTGTGTAAAGCGGCCCGTTATCGTTATGCCAATGCAGATATGCAAGATTTAGAGACTCAGTTACAAGCGGCGCAAGCACAGCGTTTTCGTTTGATTGTGACCGATGGTGTGTTTTCGATGGATGGTAATGTGGCGCCAATGGATGAGATTTATGCGTTGGCACAAAAATATGATGCCATGGTAATGATTGACGAGTCGCATTCAGCAGGCGTGGTCGGTCACACTGGTGGCGGCGTGACTGAATTGTTCAATCTACGTGGTGACATTGAGCTGATCACTGGTACCTTAGGCAAAGCCTTTGGCGGTGCTATTGGCGGCTTTACCACGGGTAAAAAAGAAATCGTTGAGATGTTGCGTCAACGCTCACGCCCGTATCTGTTTTCAAACTCCATTCCTCCCATGGTGGCGGCAGCTGGGGTAAAAGCATTTGAGATGCTAGCGCAAGACAATACCCTACAAGATAAACTGCATGAAAATACCGCCTATTTTGTCAAAAAAATGCAAGATGCGGGCTTCGATATTAAGCCCACTGCATCGGCAATTTGTGCGGTTATGCTTTATGATGCCAACGTCTCCCAGCAAATGGCAGATGCACTGCTCTACGAGGGCATTTATGTGATTGGCTTCTTCTACCCTGTCGTACCCAAAGACGAGGCTCGCATCCGTGTCCAGCTCTCTGCCGCCCATACTCGCGAGCAGCTAGACAAGTGTATCACCGCCTTTATCAAAGTCGCCAAGCAAATGAAGGTGATTGATTAAGCGTGGTGCGGTATTTATCTAAAGGCAACCATTAAGTACAACACCGTTAAATAAGAGAAAAGTATGAAAGCACTAGTTAAAACCCATGCCAAAAAAGGCATTTGGATGCAAGACATGCCAGAACCTACTGTTGGCATCAATGACGTTAAAATTAAAATTAAAAAAACCGCCATTTGTGGTACAGATTTGCACATTTACAAATGGGATGAATGGTCACAAAGAACCATCAAGACGCCGATGATAATCGGACACGAATACGTCGGTATCATTAGCGAAATAGGCGATGGCGTGCAGCATTTTGAGGTGGGTGATCGAGTGACAGGCGAAGGACATATCGCTTGCGGGCATTGCCGTAACTGCCGCCGTGGTAAGCTACATGTGTGTGAAAACACAATAGGCGTAGGCGTCGACCGCGATGGCGCTTTTGCTGAATACTTGGTGATACCTGCTGATAATGTCATCAAGCTCGATGAGCGTATCAGCGATGAGATGGCCGCCATTATGGACCCCTTTGGTAATGCCACGCATACTGCCCTTTCATTCCCTGTGCTTGGTGAAGATGTGCTAATCACGGGTGCAGGACTGATTGGCTCTATGGCAACAGCGATTTGTCGCTTCGCAGGGGCACGTAATATTGTGGTCAGTGATATCAGTGATTATCGCTTAGCACTTGCCAAAAAAATGGGCGCGACGATGACCATAAACCCAGCCAAGGGTGAAACCATCGAAGGTGCTATTGCTGAGTTAAAGATGCACGGCTTCGATATTGGGCTTGAGATGTCAGGCTCCCCTCAGGCCTTTGATTCCATGATTAGTAATATGTATAACGGCTCTAAAATCTCTCTCTTAGGTATTTTGCCTAACACTACTACGGTAGATTGGAGCAAGATTATTTTTAAGGCATTAACCCTAAAGGGTATTTATGGCCGTGAGATGTGGGAGACGTGGTATCAGATGGAGCAAATGCTGATTAGCGGTATTGATCTGTCGCCCATCATTACTCATCGTATGCACATTGATGACTTTCAAGAAGGCTTTGATATCATGGAGAGTGGACAATGCGGTAAAGTGATTTTAAGCTGGGATTGATAATCTAGTGCATCAGTATTTGAGGAGTGGTGGTTAGGGTTTAAATTGTCACGACTTCTAAAACGGCACTGATTTCAGTGTCGTTTTTTATAGGGTAAAAATTATATGAGGGATAAACTATGGGCGATTCTGAAGCGGATAAACTTGCAGAATATTTAGCAGAAAAGGCCAAACAAGATCAGGAGAAAGAACAAGAGTCTGAGCCGCTTTCTGCTTATGATGCTTGTGTGCTGAGGGAAAGTGATCGGGTTCGGGAGTTGATTGCTGGGGCTCAGAGGTGTTCAAAGGATAATTAATTAGATGAAAAACATTTCGATTAGATGCTGTATATTTATAAAAATTATATGAGATAGTTTATTTTGCACAATTCTTATATAGAATTAATGGGTTTAAGAAATTATACAATTCTAAATACTATGATTAAGAATTACTTAAATAAACGCTACGCCTTAGCATTAGACTGGAATTGCACTTAATAAGCTTAGCTTAAACCGTAAAATCAGCTTATACTTGAGACTTATAATAAGTTTTTCAAAGGCATTTGGCACTTACATAAAAATTTAAGAGATATAGAATGTGGAATATAAGGGGAGTAATACCGCCAGTCGCGCTCAATGAAGAAGGTCATAGTTATAATCGCTCACCATACAGCATTAATATCAATAAATTTATAAAAGACTTTGCCTTTTCATCTGAACGAATTGAAATACTCATTGGCTTTTTAGCATATAGGCAAGCAATATACTCTTCTGGTATTGAAACAGGTTTCCAATGGGTAAACGGAAGTTTTGCTGAAAATGTAGAGTCAATTGCTGACCGTGCCCCAAACGATATCGATATAGTAACTTTTAGCAACTTCTATCATACTATACCTGACTATCCTAACTGGGCTCAGAGAAATATCCATTTATTTGACAACCCAACAGCTAAAAATAAATACAAGGTTGATTCTTATTGGGTAGATATGGATTTAGGCTTTAACGAAGCAAGTATTAGAAAATGTACTTATTGGTACAGTATGTGGTCTCATCAAAGAGATACTGATATATGGAAAGGTTTCTTTGTTATTCCTTTGTCTCCCAGTGATGATAACGAAGCTATGAAGTATCTTTCTGAATTAAAGATAGAGTCTAATCATGCGTGAAATTGACTATAAAAAGTTACTTGCTGAAAAAAGTACACTTGAAAGCCTAATTGAAGAAACACCATCTTATGCTATTGTCGATAGGATGAGCCTAGAGTCACGTTTAAAGAGTGTTCAAGCTGCAATTAATAAAGTTGACACTCACAGATTAGTGAAAAAGACTATTTTTACATTCAGAGGTAAACCAGTCCATAAAAGTTATGGTATTACAGCTGAGTTTTCTGGTAAAGCTATTGATAGCTTAAACGATATGATTACCAGTGTAGTTGCTAGTTTGAATAATAATTTGCGTTTTTCAGGGCCTATACCAAATAGAGAGCAGCATCAATTATTGATAACAGGTACTGCAACAGGTTCATTTGGCTTCGAATTAGAGTTGCCAGAACCTGATTATGACTTGCTAGCAGGACGGAATGGAACTGAGGAAGCTATTGATGATATACAAAAACTACTACAATATGGTATTGATGGCACAGACGAGCAAATCAGTGATGTAATTAATGAGATACATCCAAGAGCTGTTCGTAAAGTATATGAATTTCTTGAATTAATGCTCCGTAGTGAAGCTTTGTTCGCAATGGAATTTAATAAGAAATTAATACGTATCAATTCGCAAGAAGTCTTGAGTAAACTTATTTCACGCCTTTCAGAAGATAATATTACTGAATTTACTGAAGAGTATAAGGGTGCTTTTCAAGGGGTCTTACCTAACTCTAGGACCTTTGAATTTGTGGAATATTCTGATAAAACTTTAATAAAGGGAAAGATTGACTCTTCATTTGAAGACCCTGACGTGATAAATCGTGAATACCTGCATAAACCTGTTACAGTAGAATTTAACGTTATTCAGGTGGGACAAGCTAAACCCAAGTATACTTTGAAAGACATAAAGAAAATGAATTAGTGTTTTATTGCTCACTATAGTTATAAAACCTTTCACAGATTTCAAGAGAGTTAGTTATCGCAATATACACTAAACACAAAAAAGGTGAGCTTTGAGCCCATCTTTTTTTATGTGTAAAACAAGACTTTAAGTTAACTTAACCTATATCTTAACGAACCCAAGCACGAGCGTTACGGAACATACGTATCCACGCACCGTCCTTATCCCACGCTTCTGGTTTCCAGCTATGGTTATAAACTTTTAGGTTATGCTCAGCTTATATTGAAAAATAATTCTAGGTGGGTGTCGAGAGTCAACAGATGAATATTGCACTATCGAGATGTTGGGGGTCGCAAGCTCCGCCCAACCTCCCAATGCAAAGACAGATTAGAATTTAGCATGAGATAGCTTTTGTTTCGAGGTGCGAGGCTTAACAGATTAAGTCTTTAATATCAAAATTCTGTAAATCATTATTCAAAATAGAAAAGTTACCGTAGGCTGGGTTTTTAACCCAGCGATTTTTAGCTATCATGGCATAACTTACCACTGGTTAAACAACTGGCTTTTCATAACTCAAATAGTACTTTTGCATAGCTGCTGCTGGGCTAAAGCCACAGCCTACAAAAGCTGTTAAAAATTTGGCTTTTGTGACAAGTTATGGTTATTACACAAGCTGTTGGGGGTCACAAGCTCCGCCCAACCTAAGGATTTATCGATAGTTTAAGCTAATCAATTGTAGGGTGCGCCTCGTGCTCCGTTTTATATAAAATAAGCATGGCACATAAATTTCAAAAAGCTAAAAATACTTTAAAGCAATCACTCAATATCGATTCTAAGATCATTTTAGCCCTGATTGCAGCGGATATCCTTGGTTGATCACTGGGCTGCGGGGGCTTGGCTAGAGGTGATCGCTCGAATGTTGGAACGCCTCTCACCTTAGCCATAAGAAGATCACAGATTTTCCCTTGCGTTGGGTCAAATGTCTCAGACACTTGCTTTCTCTCGCCTAACAGTGAACTACCAAGATAGCAGCTAAAAAAATAATACGCTGCTCTTATTTATTAAGCCAAACCAATCAGATCAGGCTGCTTGTCTAACAATCGCATCAGAGTAACCGCTGCCCCAGTTGGGTTTCTCGTGCCTTGCTCCCAGTTCTGCAAAGTACGTGGGCTTATATTGAGTTTATGAGCAAACTGTTGTTGCGATAGTCCTGTTTTGCCACGTATTAACTTTATATCAGGTAGCTCATAGCTAAACTGTCGGCTAGGCTCAGCTTCTCCTTTAGCAATCGCTAATGCTTGATTCAACGACGTAGATAGATCATCATAAAATTCATTACTCATGGTTGTAGACCTCTTTGATTTGCTGGGTTAGCTTATACATGCTTGCCTTCTCTTGGCTTGATAAGTTGACCTTTTTATTTTTGGAATAGGCAAGCAACATAAAAAATACGCCGTGATTATCAACAAAATAGTAAATAATACGTACGCCACCGCTTTTACCTTGATTTAGCGCCCATCTGGTTTTTCTAACGCCACCCGTGCCTTGAATTAAATCCCCTTGTTCTGGATTATTAATTAAATCTGCTTGCAGTTCTTTATAGTTATCGTCGTCTAACAGTTTAAGCACTTGCTTAGTAAACAATGGGGTTTCTATAAAATGTAACATCCAGAATCCTTTTTATTCATTACTTATTATATACTCCATTGACGTATATTACTAATGATATCTCAATGTGTTGTTGGGTGTCGCAAGCTCCACACCAACCTACCCTAAATACTTAAAACTTAATCCCCAAACACCAAATCCCAAATCCCAAACACAAACACAAACACAAACACAAACACAAAAAAGGTGAGCTTTGAGCCCACCTTTTTTTTATGTCTAAAACAATACTTTAAATTAACTTAGCCTATATCCTAACGGACCCAAGCCCGTGCATTACGGAACATCCGCATCCACGCACCGTCCTCATCCCATGCTTCTGGTTTCCAGCTATGATTATAAGCGCTTAGCGTACGTTCAGGATGCGGCATCATAATAGTGACACGACCGTCGGTGCTACACAGACCCGTGACCCCGCCGAGCGAACCGTTTGGATTGAGCGGATAAGTCTCCGTTGGATGACCTTGGCTATCGACATAACGCATAGCGAGTTGACCGTGTTTGGCCATACCATCGATCTCGGTAGAGTTCAAAGTTGCCAAGCCTTCACCATGTGCCACAGCAATAGGTAAGATACTGTCTTGCATGCCTTTGAACAGGATAGACTTAGTGCGCTCAATTTTTACGTTGACCGTACGCCCTTCAAAGCGAGCGGATTTATTAGCGATAAAGCGTGGGAAATTCTCAGCACCAGGGATAAGATCTTTTAGCTGCGCCATCATCTGACAGCCGTTACAGACGCCCAGTGAGAAGGTGTCTGGACGAGCGAAGAAGCGCACGAACTGCATACGCAAATCATCATGGAACAAGATAGAATTGGCCCAACCTGAGCCAGCTCCCAACACATCACCGTAACTAAAGCCACCACAAGCCACTAGACCATCGAAGTCACGCAAGTTGATACGACCTTTTAGTAAGTCGCTCATGTGCACGTCTACCGCCTCAAAGCCCGCTTGAGTGAAGCCTGCTGCCATTTCTAACTGGCCGTTAACCCCTTGCTCACGCAAGATGGCGACTCTAGGCTTAGTTTCACGGCTATTAAGATAAGGCGCTTCAACTTTTTGATTGAGATCAAAGTTTGGTGCAGCGATTAGACCTTTATGGCTACTATCAGTAATCAAGTCGTATTCTTGCTGTACACATGCTGGATTATCACGGCGACGAGCGATTTGATAACTGACTTGACTCCACTGCTGTTGTAACTCACCACGGCTAAAGCTTAGCGTATCCTCACCGATTAACTTAGGCGTTTGGATAATTAAGCTGTCCTCCTCAGTGCTGTGTCCCACTAAGCTCAACATATCACCGACATTGAATTCTTCGGCCATTTGCATCAATGCAGGTACGTTTTCAGGTAACACCTGAATCACTGCGCCTAACTCTTCACTGAATAACTGACCTAATAGATTATCATCAGTCAATGACAGCTTGATACCTTGACGACTAGTGAATTGCATCTCAGCAATAGTTGCTAGCAGGCCACCATCGCCGATATCGTGATAAGCACTGATGACATTTTGGGCATTACCCGCTTGGATAAAGTTAAAGAAATCTACTAGATCACTTGGCTGGGTAAGATCTGGGCAGTCATTACCTAATTGGCTAAGGGTTTGCGCTAAGATAGAACCGCCTAAACGTAACTTACCTTTGGATAAATCAATGCGATAGAACGCACTATCACCATTCAACAACTCAGGCGTTAAGGTTTTTGCCACATCAACAACAGGAGCAAAAGCGGTAATCACTAAGCTCATTGGAGAGACTACTGACTTATCTTGTGCGCCTGTCTCGGCGTCTTCATCTGTCCAGTTAGCACGCATAGACAGCGAATCTTTACCGACTGGAATGGCGATACCCAAGGCTGGGCATAGCTCTTCGCCTACCGCATAAACGGCATCGAACAACGCTGCATCCTCGCTATCATCACCACAAGCTGCCATCCAGTTCGCTGACATAGTAATATCGGATAACTGCGCAATGCACGCGCCAGCGATGTTAGTGATCGCTTCGCCAACCGCTAAACGTGCCGAAGCTGTAGGACTAATCAAAGCCACTGGCGTGCGCTCGCCGACGCTCATCGCTTCACCAGTCATCGGCTGACCTGCAAGACTGCGCAAGCCCGTGGCAGTTACTGCACAATCTGCCACTGGTACTTGATAGCGACCGACATACTGATCACGGACCACCATACCAGTGATAGAGCGATCACCAATGCTAATCAAGAATGACTTACTAGCGACAGTAGGATGACGTAATACGTCAGTGATAGAGTCGGCTAAATTCACCTCATCAAGTTGTAATGCTGGCAAAGTCGCCTGTTGACGGCTAAAGCTACGCTTCATTTTTGGCGTACCGCCTAGCAATACTTGCATCGGCATATCGACTGGCTGCTCAGCTAATAACTCATCATCAACGATAAGCTGACGGATATCAGTGGCGGTACCTAAGATGGCATACGGACAGCGCTCACGCTCGCATATTGCATCGAACTGAGCTTCGCTCTCAGGATGAATCGCCAGTACATAACGCTCTTGCGCTTCGTTTGACCAAATCGCCATTGGCGACATGCCAGCTTCTAACGAAGGAATGCGGCGTAGATTGAGATGAGCGCCCATTTCATGATCATTGACTAGCTCTGGCATAGCATTAGATAAACCACCGGCCCCGACGTCATGCAAGGAGACGATTGGGTTACCGTCTTTGCCGCCATTACTAACGTCGACATCATTGCCCGCTAGTGCCCAGCAGCGATCCATCACTTCTTGACAGCGGCGCTCCATTTCGGCGTTATCACGCTGTACTGAAGCAAAGTCTAAGCCTTCATCTAATGAGCCGCTATCGACTGAAGAGGCGGCACCGCCCCCTAAGCCAATCTGCATCGCTGGGCCACCAAGGACGATCAACAGATCACCTTGTTGGATAGTATTTTTTTCGATTAAGTTGCGTTTGATATTGCCATAACCACCAGCCAGCATGATTGGCTTATGATATCCACGCATTTGACTTCCGTCTTTGGCAGCTGAAGTATCTAGCTGAAAGCTACGGAAATAACCGCATAGATTAGGACGACCAAACTCATTAGAGAAGTTGGCACTACCTAAAGGGGCTTGGGTCATAATTTCCAAACTAGTGGCCATGCGATCCGGTGTGCCATAATCTTGGGTACTAAGCGTACCGGATTGTTCCCACTTCTCGGCCAACTCAGGAATGTGCAAATGCGAGACATGAAAGCCCGTTAGACCTGCTTTAGGCTTACCACCACGACCAGTTGCGCCTTCATCACGAATCTCACCACCAGCGCCTGTAGCGGCCCCAGCATAAGGGGCGATAGCGGTTGGATGATTATGGGTCTCGACTTTCATTAAAATATCGATATCTTCTTGATGAAAGTCATAGGGATGCGTTGAATTGATATCAGTGGCATTTTTAGGGACCGGATAAAAGCGCCAGCCTTCAGCGCCAGCCATTACCGCAGCGTTATCTTTATAAGCAGACAAAATACCTTGTGGATTTTGTTTATAAGTATTCTTGATCATCTGAAACAATGATTTGGCTTGTACTTCACCGTCGATTGTCCATTCCGCATTGAATATTTTATGACGGCAATGCTCAGAGTTGGCCTGCGCAAACATCATTAGCTCAACGTCAGTCGGATTGCGTTGCAGCTCATCAACATAAGCGTTCATTAAATAGTCGATATCTTCACTAGATAAGGCAAAACCGAATTGTGTATTAGCAGACTCTAAAGCGCTGCGCCCTGCACCAATGACATCAACATGGTTCAATGAAGCCGGTTGCTGATCATCGAATAACTTACTAGTATCCGCTAAGTCATAAACTAAGCTTTGGGTCATGCGGTCAAACAATAATTGCTCAGCAGCGGCAGGCAGCTTAGCCTGCTTATAATCACTGACGGTTAAAGTATAGACGATCACTCGTTCAACACGCTTGATACTGATCTCACAGTTGTTAAAGATATCTGTCGCTTTACTTGCCCATGGCGATATAGTACCAAAACGTGGGCCGACGATGACTTGCAGCTGATTCGCTTGCGCTGCGGTAAAGTCGGTTGTGTTAGTGACTGCCAATAGATCTAAGGCTTTTTTATGCTCATCACCATCTAATTCTCTTGAGAGCACATAGACCTGTTGGGTACTAATTTGAGTCACATTGAGTGCAGTCTTTTGTTGAAACTGACTAATGAGTTGCTGGGTCTGGAAGTCGGTCAAAAACGGTTGTCCGGCAATGGTCATCATAAAGGCTTGTTCCATAGAGTATAAGGTAGATGTGGCATTATGGTCATGCGAGGTAATTGGTCGTTGCATTATAACAAGAAGACCTGAAATAAGCAGGGGCAAAGCACGATAAATTCAGCTTGTTTGTGGCAAATATAACTAAGCCCTTATTCTTTGCTCGCTATTGAGTGGCTGATTTTTGCCTATTTTATCATTAGGTTTAGTGCAGATTTACCCTCCTCTGTTAGTTAGCAAGCTTAGTTAGCGAGTTATTCACCTCGGCAAACACTCACACTTTTTACGCAACTATTGTAGTCCTTACAAACGCTCACATCGCCTTACTGGCAAACTATATAAATACCGCTATGCACTTCGCTATTCTAGGGTCAGTTAATAAAACAACGGTTAGAATTCAATTAGCATGCCATTTACTAGTATCGGTTACTAGCATCGCAAATAATTAAAAATCAAAAGGGAAACACTATGAGCAAGCAACAACAGATCGATAAGATTCAAGAAGTTATCAAAGATGTTAAATTCGCTATGATGACTACAGTGAATAAAAAAGGGGATCTACATGCTTGGCCAATGACTACTACTGAAAGCAGTATCGGTGCTAAAGAAATTTGGTTCATCGGTGATAAGACTTCAGACGTGGTAAAAGACCTGCAAGATAGCAAAAAAGTAGGCTTAACTTACGCCACTCAAGATTCCAAAAATTATGTTTCAGTCAGTGGTAATGCTGAGTTACCAGTAGACAAAGATAAATTGGATGAACTATGGTCACCAATGGACAGCGCATTCTTTGAACATGGTAAAGAAGACGAAAACGTGCAATTGATTAAAGTGGTTCCCCATGGTATAGAATGCTGGATCAGTGGCAGCTCTACTGTGAATATGTTCAAAATGGCAGCAGCAGCTATGCAAGATGGTAAAACTGCTGAAGGTGTCGGCGAACAGTTCAATATCTCTTTATAGTTCTAACTATAGTTCTGAAATTTTAAATAGTTGCAAACGATAGATACAGATAAAGTATGAATACCAGCGTCAGTAAGGGTCTCTTTACTGGCGTTTTTTATGCTGCAAATTTTACTTTTAATAAAGCCAATAGTAGCTTACAAACCTTCACAGCCTATTACAGACTACCTCTATTGTTGGATTAGGCTATTTGGCTATATTAGTTACGGTAAGCTATAAACATTGCTCTAACCACCCCCTACAAATGACAAGGAAGCCTCTTATGAGCAGACAACAGCAAATGGACAAGATTCAAGCGATGGTTAATGATATTAAATATACCATGCTGACCACTCGTACTAGCGAGGATCATTTGCACTCTTGCCCGATGAATACTATTGAGACTAGTATTGGCGCTAAAGAAATTTGGTTTATTGGTCATAGTCCTTCTGACACGGCTGACAATATTAAGCACAATCCAGAAGTTAACCTCGCTTATGCTAGTCAAGATGATAAAAACTACCTATCCATTACTGGTAAAGCTGAGCTAGTTACTGATGAAGAAAAGCTAAAAGAGTTATGGTCACCGATATATAACGCTTATTTTGAGCAAGGTATTGATGATCCTAAAGTACAGCTAATAAAAGTAACGCCTCATGGGGCTGAATACTGGGCTAATGGTAATTCATTCGCTAATGTGTTTAAAATTACTGCCGCAGCAGTGACTGATACTGCTATCGATAAGAGCTTAGGCGAAAACTTCTCTATCGAGTTATAAGGCTATAGATTTGAACGAATATTTTTTAATGGATCATTAATTTTTGGTTAATTAGTACTATTTAGTTAATTAGTACCTTTTAGTTAGCAAACAGTCAGTAATTAAAAATGCCAGCGATAACCGTATCGCTGGCATTTTCTATCTATTATAAAGTGTAGATTGTAACTGGTTTAGTCAAAACAGCCTTTTATTAACGGCTATTTTAATAACTATTTTGGTGCTTTGGCATAGCCATTATCTGCTGGAAAGGCTTGTTGCGTTTTTGGTTTGCTCTCAGATGGATCATAAAGCTCATAGATGACTGAACCGATGATGCCGGTATTATCTATAGAACCACTATCGGTATTGGCGGCATAAGCATTTTCAGGTTTGCTAAAGATAAAAGAGGCTACTGCATCTTCACTCTTACGGAAACCTTCAATAACCAGTTCTTCATTAGGGTTTAACACATAGCCATCGTCATAGCGACTGGCTTCGCTACCATCCAAAACGTTGATACCGTCGACACTAGCGACGATCTCATAAGTATTGCTGCTATTGTTTTTATAAACCAGACGGTATGCCTGACCTGCTCTACCTTGCAAATAGTAATTACTAGCATCACGATAAATTGATAAATTACCGTCATCCGTGGTTACTGAAAAGTCAATCTTACCAGCAACCAATGACATGCTATTTAAGGCGCGGCCCTTATAAGTCTTATCAGCATAACTTACCTGCATCTCCTCAATAGGTTGGTCACTGACACGACGCAGATCAACCATAGTCACTCGTGAGTCAACTTCATCGCCCCATTGAGTACCCAAACGCTCTGACTCACTGGCATCTTGCGTTGACTTTTCTTGCATAGAATCAGCATTATTCTGCACGGTCTCATCCTGCACTGCTGCATCTTGCGTAGACTCATTTTGCACGGGCTCAGACGAGGGTTGAGCAGAGTCCTCTTTCATGCTGGTATTCGATGAACACCCCGTTAATAGCGCTACTAAACCGACGGCAAGCAATGATTGTTTTTTGACTAGTTTCATGCTTATTTCCTCTTGTAAGTAATTGGTAGCTAGGAATGTTGCTAGATTAGCTACGCTATTAGGGGGCTTTAATTACTGTATAACGGTTAGCAGCCGAGCACTCATTGATTTGATCATAATCAAATAATAGTAGCGCTTATTTTGGTGGCTTGGCATAGCCATTATCTGCTGGAAAGGCTTGTAAATTTTGTGCTCTAGGACGAGAAGGATCATAAAGCTGGTAAATAACAGCACCAATAACGCCAGTATTATTTATAGAGCCACTATCAGTATTCGCCGCATAAGCATTCTCTGGCTTGCTAAAAATAAACGAGGCTACCGCACTTTTATTTTTTCGAAACCCTTCAATCACTAGCTGCTTATTGGGAGCTAGCACATAACCGGTGGCATAACGACTGGCTGCACTACCGTCAATAACATTTAAGCCATCGACACTAGCCACTACTTCATAAGTATTAGGGCTATTATTTTTATACACTAAACGGTAGGCTTGGCCGGCATGACCTTGAACGTAATAATGACCATTATCTCGATAAAGCGATAAATTACCTCTATCAGTAGCTACTGAAAAGTCGATTTTTCCAGCCACTAGTGACATACTATTTATAGCCCGACCACTGTAGTTTTTATCGGCATAATAAAGCTGCATTTGCTCGATAGGTCTCTCACTAGTACGACGCAAATTAACGCTAGTCACTGGCGAATTAACTTCATCACCCCATTGAGTGCCCAAACGTTCCGATTTTGAAGCCGTCTGCATTGAGCTTTCGCTTATAGGAGCCGTGGAAGAACAACCGGCCAGCAGCGCTAATAATACAACGCCAGTAAAACACTGCCCTTTATATAATTTCATAACGCTTTACTCCTATAAACCAGTCAAGGTCGGCTGTGTGGATACTATCTTATAGCGTGCGCCACTTTACTAGCCTTACTAATGTTCGGTAGATTATTTTTGAGTATATCTTAATCACTATAACAATCAAAGTTTAAAATAACTTAAAAAATAGCCAAAATTATAGTGCTAGCTAAAACCAAAAAAACGCCAATAGCCTTAGGCTACTGACGTTATTACTAGCTAAATGACTGCTAGCTAAAAAATCGGTTCATTACTTGGGTCATTACTTAGGTCATTACTTAAAGTATTAATATAAATATCTAGCGAAAACCAACTCAATAATGCTTCAATCCAAGCTTTTATAGTTAGCCGCTTTGCTTAAGATAAGGCCAAGCCGCTTTAAGATAAATAAACATCGACCAGAGGGTTAAGATCACTGCTGCCACCATCAGACCATAACCAACCAATTCCAGTGACTCCCAGTTCAGTAGCAGTACCGTAATAGCGATCATCTGAAAAGTGGTCTTGAGCTTGCCGACATAAGACACCGCTACACTAGTACGATTGCCCAGCTCGGCCATCCATTCACGTAGCGCTGATACTGCAATCTCGCGCGAAATAATTACAATAGCCGCTATTGCCATAATAATATTAGGATGCCACTGTACTAAAATAATCAGCGCCGCCGCTACCATTAGTTTGTCAGCGACAGGGTCCAAAAAGCGTCCAAAAGCCGACATCACATTGAGCTTACGGGCAAAATAACCATCGAGCCAATCGGTAATAGCGGCGATGATAAACACCCCGGTCAGCAACAAGTGACGTAGCAAACTATCGCTAAACTCACTCATCCCTACTCGTCCAATAACGTTATCTGTTATCGCAGGCATATTGATGCCCATTGCCGGCGGCCAATAAGCGATCGCTACGAACAACGGAATCATCAAAATACGCGCAATAGTCAGGTTATTCGGCAGATTAAAAATGCTTTTATCGTTCGGTACTGGCTGTGACTGCGGCGTAGGTATATCTGTACTTTTGGTCATGACAGAACCAGTCTAATAAGAAAATAAATAATAGGAGATGCGATTATGGCTGCTAGCTTAGCATTTTTCATCTATGACGTCATGCCATCTATTTATGTGTAGTTGTATCTGTTCACTTTATTCAGATAAAAACTCCTAAAAAAGTAGTTTAAAATTCTTTAATAGCAACATTTATCCGACATTAGGTAGTATTCTTTTGACTAGAGGTCAAATGTTTCAAAATAAGACATTGTATTAAAACCTGTACGAACGTAATAGCATGTAACTGGAACTATAAAATTGGCTATACCTCGGCTATTATAGATGAATAGCAGAGCTACAGTTGTGCACTGGTAGTTGTAAGTGAATATTTATAAACATTGAAATTATCATGATTAACCTCATGTAAATTCCATCAAAGCTGATGACTTTGTATAAAGTATAATTTTACTAAGAAACCAACAATAATAAGTAGTACTCACTGATTCTATAGCTAACTATCCAGCTATTTGGCCAGTTTTCCTCAGCCCACAGTTACTCCTCTGTGGGCCTTTTTTTGTCTGCTAATTTCTTTATTGATATGAATCTTATGTTCATGTGTATTGGATTGACTACCAATTTGACCAGCATATTCAGTTACTACTTAATCAATACTATAATGATCTTGCGCTTGATTTGCCTAGGGTTGCTTTGCTAATGACGGCACGCACTTGACTGAGGTGATGTTTATACGTGCGAATGTGGTGCGTTATGCTGGCATAAGCTCATACATGGTCTTTGTAATAGCAGATAAATAAAGGCAATTACAGGCTTAAAGCAGCGACTACTACTTCAACGACTTGTTCCGCCATCAAGTAGCAACTCTCAATATTACCTTGTCCACACCAATCACCACTGACGATCCAGTGGCGATCGTTATCGACTAAAACTCCTAACCCTTCCCCGCCCTTATTGATCACAGTAGCGGCGTAACGCCAGCGATGGCAATCTACTTGGCTTGGCGCTGTATCGTTATTCCAGTTTAATGCTCGCTTGGCTGCTACTAATAATTGCGCTTGGATAATTTCAAGATCATCATTGACGTGCACCTCTGACCAGTCGTTATTAGCATGAATAGTGACACTAGGTAATAGCTCGCTATGGTTAGGTTTTTGATGTTCCACAAATATTTTAGCGAGTATTGACTGTTGTGGATAAGCCACGTCCCATATTGGCGTAGTAGTCGCTGCAACGCTGTTTTGCAACGTCTGCGGTAGCATACTGACTTTATCCCAGCCTAACATTAAGGTATAGCAAGCCAGCATCTTGGCTTGGCTAATTTGCGCCTGTTTACTACAGCCACTATCTGCCAACAGCTCAATAGCTTGCCCATTAGGTATTGTACAGATCACCCAATCAAAGCAACCTAAACTGGCGCCAAACTCGTCAAATAGCTCCGTTTTCTGGTCCGTAGACTGATGATGCTCTGTGCTTAATGGGGCCACACGGGTTTTGAATTTAAGGCTGCTATTAGTTAGATTATCGGCTAGCTGCCGACCCCAACTAGTCATTTTGGGACTGCTAATATAGCGAGCATGCGTAGTGTCCCACTGCTCTTTTTTAATGATAATAGGCTCAGCATTGCCATCAGTTGGCGTTAACTCGACCACTTGTGCGCACCAAGGTTGCAATGATCCTGACTGTAACCAAGGAGCGATAAACTGGGCGAAACTGTCTGACTTAGCAGTGAAGAACTGCGCACCAAACGCCCACTGCCAGTTCTGATTAGTGAGGCTATCAGTGCGATAGCGAGTCGCTAGACGACCAACGCTACGAGACTTCTCAAAGATGGTGATTTGCGGATGCTGAGCATTAGCACTATTACTAGCTTCTGCTTCATTGTGTGCTTGAGCAGGGCGCTGAGCAATAGCACGCTCTAATAAAGTAGCCGTAAAAAGACCGCTTAAACCGCCACCGATGATAGCTATCCTTGCTGAGCTATTAGTGTTGGCGGCGGCGCTGGTTGATAAATTATTAGAAGACAAGTTATTAGCATTAGCAGAGTGATCAGTCATAGTGACAGTAGGCCTTTAGTTAGGGCAACGATTGAAAGTAATTACCAGTGCTTGAGAAGATGGGTAAGCCATGGATAAAGGTTGTAGCAGAAAAACCCTACTGACAGGTAGCTGTGGAGTTACTGTAGTGCTATCAATAGCGTTTTATAGGAAAACTATCATTAATAGTAAAAAACCATGCCGTCTTTAACGATATGGCTTTTTTCAAACAATGATAAAGGTTCGATGACTACATAAAACGGCTGATTTAATTAAGCTTGATGCTTAAGCATCATACTTAAGCATCAAGCTTAAGCTATTAGCACCGACTTACTTGCCAGCGCTAACAGCTCAGCTATTATTAGCCTTGTGCTCCGCTTTTACTACCTCAATTAACTGATTGATCACTGAGCTGTCCGCTAAAGTAGACAGATCTCCTAAGCCAATATACTGACCTGCAGCTAGATTACGCAAAATACGACGCATGATTTTGCCAGAGCGAGTTTTTGGCAAAGCTTCAACGATATAGATAGCATCTAAGTTAGCGATAGGACCAATCTCGTTACGCACATGGCGATTAAGCTCAAGCTTCAAGTTATTATCAGCCTTTTCACCTATATTTAGAATAACAAAAGCGGCAATGCCTACCCCTCTAATATCATGAGGCATGCCAACTACCGCCGCTTCCACAATCGAGGGATGGGCATCGATTGAGCTCTCAACCTCAGCAGTACCTAGCCTATGGCCAGATACATTCAGTACATCATCAACTCGACCAGTGATCCAGTAATGCTCATCTTCATCACGTTGCACGCCATCACCAGTGAAATAATGTCCCGGATAATCACTAAAATAGGTCTCTAAAAAACGCTTATGATCGTTATAAATACCACGCATCTGCCCTGGCCAGCTACTACTAATCACTAAATTACCATGAGCTGGGCCTTCGAGGATAGTATCGTCACTATCTACCACATCAGGTATGATGCCATAGAGTGGATTCATTGCTGCACCTGGCTTGAGCGCTACTGTACCTGGAATAGGGGCTAATAATATGCCGCCCGTTTCTGTCTGCCACCAAGTATCAATCACCGGGCAGTTGCCATTACCGACCACATTGTAATACCAGTCCCAAGCTTCAGGATTGATGGGCTCACCAACAGTGGCGAGCAAGCGCAGACTTGAGCGATCAGATTCAGTGACAAACGCATCGCCCTCTTTCATCATTGAGCGGATAGCTGTTGGCGCTGTATATAAAATACTAACTTTGTGTTTATCAATAATATTGCCAACTCTTGCCCATGTGGGATAATCTGGTACGCCCTCGAACATCAGCGTCGTGGTGCCATTGGCAAGCGGAGCATAAGTGGCATAAGTATGACCAGTGACCCAGCCAACATCGGCGGTACACCAGTAAATGTCATCTTCTTTTATATCGAACACATCACGAAAGGTCGACAGCGCATAAGTGATATAGCCGCCAGTAGTATGCACCACCCCTTTAGGCTTGCCGGTTGAGCCTGAAGTGTACAATAAAAACAGCGGATCTTCGGCATTCATCACCTCAGGTTCGCAGTACTCTTGCTCAGCCTCAACTAGAGTGTGATACCAGACATCACGACGACCGCTCATCGGAATTGAGTTGCCAGTACGATAGACCACGATGACCTTCTCGACGCATTCCGTGCCTTCCATATCTAACGCATGATCGACATTGACTTTCAGTGGGCTACGCTTGTTACCACGCAGGCCCTCATCTGCGGTGATCACTAGCTTGGACTGACTATCTATAATCCGGTTGCCAAGACTGTCAGCGGAGAAGCCGCCGAATACTACCGAATGTACAGCACCGATACGAGCACAAGCCAGCATGCCGATCATAGCTTCAGGTATCATCGGCATATATAAAGTGACGCGATCGCCTTTTTGAATACCCAGCTTACGCATAGCATTACCTAAGCGGCAGACTTCACTATGCAGCTCTTTAAAAGAGATAATCTTGTTAAGCGAAGGGTGGTCACCTTCCCAAATGATAGCGGGCTTATAAGGGTTAGTCTCTAGGTGTCGATCGAGACAGTTTACTGAAATATTCAACTCACCATCTTCGAACCATTTAATACGAAAGTCGTCTAAATCGTAGTTTACGTTACTAATAATAGTCGGTTTTTTGATCCAATCGATAGCTTCAGCACGCTCAGCCCAAAAAGCATCGGTAGCTTCATGTGAGGCAATAGAGCGCTGATAATCCTTTGCGTATTGCTCGGCACTAGTATTGGCAGCCGCCATAAATTCGGCACTAATGGGAAATAATTTCTGGGCCATGATCCTACTCCTTTTTAATTATTATTACTGGTATAACGATGCCTGAGAATAGCGTCTTAATAGTAGTTGCTATTTGTTATAATAGTCGAATTAGTCAGTCGTAAAAAACACCAACTCTATTTATAAACTAGTACTAGTGATAGCGATCCATCACTATTATGAACTCTATAGTAATGGCGTTAGTAGAATAGCGACAGGCGGTGCGGTATCCACTTCCATAATGTAGGATACCTTAGTTCTAGTTTGACAAATAAGCCCTAGCGATGCAAGCCATCAACCGTTAATGAAGAACAATCCCTGCATATCTGTACACTTACCTATTAGCAAGTAATCAAAGGCGCTACGGTCTTATGCTTATTCTGAGGTTAAGTTTTTTACTATAATCGTTTTTTAATTGGATGTTCAATGACCTCTAACCATACACTCCCACAGCATCACTTCGATGTCATTATTATTGGTGCTGGCGCTTCAGGGTTATACTGTGCACTCACCGCCGGTCGTCGCGGTCGCCGTGTACTAGTAGTGGATCATGCTAACAAGGCAGGTAAAAAAATCCTGATGTCAGGCGGTGGACGCTGTAATTTTACCAATTACTTTGTAGAGTCTGAGCACTTCATTGGTGCTAACGAGCATTTTTGTAAATCAGCCCTTAGTCGTTATCCTAGTTGGGAGTTCATTAGCTTAGTTGAGCAGCATAAAATTGCTTATCATGAGCGTGAACATGGGCAGCTGTTTTGTGACGACTCAGCGCAGGATATCTTGACTATGCTACTTGATGAATGTGATGCTGCGGGAGTACAAGTACGCCTGAATACTCAAGTTGAGCAAGTCAAAGCTATAGATAGCAGCCTGCAAACAAACACTAATAAGGTAAAAAATGCTAACGTGCGCTTTGAGGTATTAACCAATAAAAAGCTCAGTAAAAAAGAACTAGCAGAGCACGCGCCATCAGTACAGACAAGCTACAGCTGTGAGTCGCTAGTAGTGGCTACTGGCGGCTTATCTATACCTACTATGGGCGCTAGTGGTTTAGGCTATGAGCTGGCGCAGCAATTCGGTCATCAGCTGATCACTACCGATGCCAGTTTAGTGCCATTTACCTTTACTGATAAGACCGGTGAGCTACTACGCGCGCTGGCAGGTATTAGCTTACCAGTAGTAGCTAGTAACACTCGTACTTCGTTCAAGCTACCATTGTTATTTACCCATCGTGGCCTCTCTGGGCCTGCTATCTTGCAGCTGTCAAATTATTGGCAAGTCGGTGAGCCTATTGCGATTAATCTACTGCCAGACATAGACATTAGCAGCTTGTTGATAGCTCATAAAAAGTCACACCCAAAACAGTTAATTCGTACGGTGTTGGCTGATCACACTGACAATGCTTTGCCGAAAAAGCTACTGACCGCCCTACAGAGCAGTCTATGGGAAGATATAAAAGATACTGAGCTGGCTAATATCAAAGACGAGCGTTTAGAGGCGATAGGCACAGCGATCAATGGCTGGCAACTCAAGCCGTCAGGTACCGAAGGCTATCGTACTGCCGAGGTCACTCGTGGCGGGGTCAAAACCGATGAGGTCTCCTCCAAGACTATGCAAAGTAACTATCAACAGGGACTATATTTTATCGGTGAAGTGCTTGATGTTACCGGCTGGCTTGGCGGTTACAACTTTCAGTGGGCTTGGGCTAGTGGTTTTGTCTGCGGCGAGGTAGCTTAAGCGTTTAAGCGTTTAAGCGTTTAAGCGTTTAAGCGAACTTGCTGTGCCGCTTAACTATCAAACCTAAGCGCTAACTGGATAACTAACTACAGATACCGGTAAAAAGCAGCCTAGTTATTAATAACTAGGCTGCTTTTTATTGTCAGAGTTTTAACCGCTAATACTAGAAAAGCCCCAACAACATCAAGTTATTGGGGCTTTTTAGCTATTAAAGATAAAGCAGTTTGTTTGACGCTTTATCTAAAATATAAAGGCAGATTAAGCTTGATCTAAGAACGGATAGTCAGTATAGCCTTGAGCACCGCCACCATAGAAGCTATCTGGATGCTGCTTATTGAGCGGGGCATCTTGGCGAATACGTTCAGCCAAATCAGGATTAGCAATATAATCACGGCCAAAAGCGACGGCATCAATATAGCCGGCGCTAACATTTCTTACCGCTTTTTCAGCAGTATAACCACCAGCGGCAATAATAGTATTGTCAAAGGCATCACGAATGCGCTGACGGAAACCATCGTTATAAGGTGTGCCGCCTGCCCAATCAGGTTCAGATAAATGTAAATACATTAGATTGCGCTTATTGATTTGCTCAATTAGCCAAATATTATCATCTTCATCATAGCCTGCTTCAACACTATTAAAAGTGCCTTGTGGAGAAACACGGACACCGATATGATCGCTATCCCAAGCCTCGACACAAGCATCGATAACCGCTAACGTCAAACGGGCACGGTTTTCACGACTACCACCGAACTCGTCATCACGCTGGTTGGTTTGCTCGACCCAAAACTGATGTAACAGATAGCCATGAGCGCCATGAACCTCAACACCATCGAACCCTGCTTGTTGCGCGCACTTAGTCGCATGAGCAAAGTCAGCGATCACTTGCTGAATCTCTTCGGCAGTCGCTGGACGTGGTGGAGTGGTGTCAACGCGAATCGCTTGATTGTCACTATCTCGTAGAGAAGTACGGGCACTAACTTTGACAGCCGAAGCAGAAATAGGGGCTTCGCCATCTGGCTGTACGCTCTTATGCGCAACCAAACCGGTATGCCAAAGCTGTATTACGATTTTGCCGCCTTTAGAATGTACATCATCGACGATGACTTTCCAAGCGGTGGTCTGGTCCAAGGTATGTAATCCTGGCGCGCCCGCATAGCCTTTAGCTTGAAAAGAGACTTGCGTTGCTTCAGCGATAACTAGCCCTGCTCCTGCCGCACGCTGTGAATAATATTCACCTGCTAATGCGGTTGGAACATCGCCTGGTTCAACAGAACGCAGGCGAGTCAATGGCGCCATAATAATACGGTTTTTAAGGGTTTGGCTGCCCATTTTTACTGGTTCAAATAAGTTATCGTATGCCATGGTAAATCCTATTTATCTTTGGTATTAATTGTTATCTATCTAGGAGTATAAAACTCATCATTCAATAGAATAGTTAGATGAGTGGGATCCTTTATTAGGCAGGTGAGTCATTATTCAACTGACTCTTACAAACAAAAACGCTACTGGGCAGTACAAAAATATCTCAGCAATATAAAACTAAGCTCATAGCTTTTACAATTACATTGAGCAATGCGCCCCGTTGTTGTATCCTGCTTAAAAAATCAGCCCTGTTTGATAATTAGATCGTTAGCTCAAACCGCAACTCAGACTACTATTAAGTAATAAGCTTAGAGTATTAATCTAAGCAAGGATGTAATCAATGCCAAAGACCCCTTTAGCACTAATGATAGCGGCCAGCCTATTGTTTGCTACTAGTGCTTGCCAGCCGCCACCTGCTAAGCCTGCATCTGATAAGTTAAAGGTTGCAAATAACTCGGATAAACCGAAACCGTCAGCGGCTACTCAAACTATAGATGAGACTAAAACCGAACCGCTGGTAGAAGTCAAAACCCCAAAAGCACTGACTAAAGCGTTCGTGGCATTGTCTGAGACCAAACTGACTAATGAGCTTATTTGTACTAAGCTTAACGATACTATGCAACAGATTGATAATAAAAGTAAATTTGAAGATATTCATACTATTCAGCGCCAACTAGAGGTTTGTCTACCGACTACTGGTAACTCCGAAATACTGCAATGGCTAGCAGAGTATCAAGCGCTGTACGGCCGTTTTTTATCGATTAATCAGCCAGTCAATGAACAAAGTTTTTACACTTTAATGAACTTAGCTGAACGCGGTGAAAAATTTCCTTTAGCCGCCCTAAAAAAAGTCACCCCTCGCATCCGATATCTTATCAGCCTAGTGGAGAGTAATGCTGATGTTAACGTGCTGTATCTTGGCAAAGGGGACTATACCTTTCATCATGATCTAAAGGCCATGGCTGACTTATTCACTCCTTATTTACCTAAGGATCAAAGTGCCTTTATTCAGCGCCTAGCAACAGACAACCAAAGTGTCTTTTGGCATGATGCGACGATTGCCATCCCTTTTGATCAAGTACTTGAACGCGCTATATTTTGGCAAGATTATATTCAGCGTTATCCCAATGGCTATGCTATTGAAGACGCCAAAAGCTTATTTGCTATCTATCGCTATCTGCTGTTTTTCGGTTCAGAAAATACTCAGTGGACAGATGATGAGTTACGAGAATTCCGTGATCCAGCACAGCAGCAAGCCATTAACCAATTGGCGCAATCTGCAAACAGTCAACTGGCTCAAGACGCCCAAGGCTTGATTGATTTTATGGCTTTATCGGCCAGCCAGCGTCAGAAAAAGTATCCAGCACCTAGTAAAAATGATAACGGCGATAAACTAGATAAACGACAAAAAGCAAAGTATCAGCTAGCATCAGCCTTACAAATAGTGTCACCTTGGCAAAGCGACCATAAAAGTGACTATAAGAACTGCTTTACTGGCATAGTTTGTGTTGATAGCTCAACTAGCTAGTTTGTATAAATATTTTGCCTAGCTAGTTTGCATAAATAGTTGCTATCAATATTTGTTATCAGTATTTGTTATGAACAGCAGCCGTTAGTAATGCTAGCACTACTATAAAAGCTTAAAACATCAGTCATATACACGCTCAAGCTAAGTCGCAGAAGTGGCGACTCATGCTGCTATATGATTGATGTCAATACATCACTAATCAAGCTGGCACAGCACCTTTTCCCTATAGGTATATCCGACTCATGTTACCCAAAATATTTCGTGGCACCTTGCTAGCTTTAACTACGGTTGTTTGTGCCAGCTTCCCGCCAACTTATGCTCCGTTAACTGAGCAAAAGGTTACTACCAGCAACAGCACTGTGAATCCTGATAACGATGTTAATAAGAGCTCTATTAATTGGCAGCCTTGTGTCCAGCCCAGTTTTGCCAACTGGTTTCCAAGCTACGCAGAAGTAGATACCTTACAGTGCGCCACCATTGAAGTACCGCTAATCAATGCCGGAACACCTACCGTTATCAAGCTCGCTATATCACGCTTACCCGCTAGCGGTAGCGAACAGCAAAAGCTCGGCACCTTGATAAGTATCTCTGGGGGTCCAGGCCAATCTGGACTGGATGTCTCGCCTATCAATTCAGCTGCTTACCAAAAACTATCTAGGCACTTCGATATCATTGGTTATGCACCACGCGGCGTGCACCCTAGTACTCCTACGGTCAAATGTAGCACTGTAGATCGGGTGCTTACTCCAGAAGATGCAGAGAGCTTTGCACAAGGCTGTTGGGAGCACACTCCCCATGATCTATTGACACAGCTAGGGGCAGA
Organism: Psychrobacter urativorans; assembly: GCF_904846695.1. Classification (GTDB taxonomy): domain Bacteria; phylum Pseudomonadota; class Gammaproteobacteria; order Pseudomonadales; family Moraxellaceae; genus Psychrobacter; species Psychrobacter urativorans. The sequence goes on along the minus strand of NZ_CAJHBR010000001.1, from coordinate 177,926 downwards.
TTATGCCGTTAATGATATCGAGGCCATACGACAAGCGCTAGGAGTGTCGAAGGTTAGCCTAATTGGTTATTCTTACGGTACTAAAATTGCTGCCCTATATGCAGAGAAGTTTCCTCAATACCTACGCGCGGGTGTGCTCGACGGTGTGGTCAACCTAAATGAGACTGAACTACAAATGGCGGTAAATCAGTCGGTAGCTGTACAAAAAACCTTTGAGCGCTTTCTCACTGCCTGTCGTCAAAAGTCTGATTGTTATTTTGCGGATACTGATACTGTGGCAGCTGCTGAAGCTAAGCTGGCTAAGCTTTATTACTATATCGAGAGCCATCAGCTATATGATTTGGATGGTCAGCGTATTTTACCAGTGAGCTTGTCTGGCATAATCTATGACTCTTTGATGTGGCCTGAACAATGGCCGATGCTAAACTCTTTATTCCATCAGCTTGAGAATGAGGATTTCGAACTTTATAAACAGCTTATCGCCGATCAAAAAGACAATACTGATTTTGCGACTTTTGCTGCTATCTTATGTGCTGACGGTGCGCCGACTTCAACCAAAAAAGCCGCTTATATCGATGACATAAAACGTGTTGATGCGCTATTAACTTGGGATGATTTTCGCAAATTTACTGATAAAGAAATAGTAGACACTTGCTACTATTGGCCTATTGCTGGTAGTGATATACCGCATGTTCCTAAGCTATCGCCTTCTGCACCACCCCTGTTGTTAATAGCTCAAACTGATGACCCTGCGACACCTTACATCAACGCTTTAGCTATGCAAAAGTATTTAAATTCAGTATTATTAACTCGTAACAGTGACGGCCATACTTTAGCCTTATCTGATTTAAGTAGCTGTGTTGATAATCAAGTCGTTGACTATCTGATAGACCCAAACAGTTTAGCTAATGGCAACAATAACAGCAGGCAAGGTAATATATATTGTGCTAAATAGTTAACAGCCTGGGCGTCGTTTACCTTTAGTTATCTAAAAGCTGGTAGCGGGTTATCTATCAAGGGGATATATTATGCAAAAGACTGCTTTAGCATTAACACTCGCTACTAGCCTGCTGTTAACCCTCAGTGCTTGCCAGCCCTCCTCTGACCCCACTGGAAAATCAGACTCAACTGCCACTAATACTATCAAACAAAAACAAAAAGCAACCCCTATAGAAGTTGCACAACCAACGACTGTTGCAAGCACAGCTATCGATGCGCAAACTTGTATAGCACTCAATAAAGCTATGCAAAAAATAGGCAGCACTAGTAAGATCGAAGCGATCTATGCTATTCAGCAGCAACTAGAAGCTTGCTTATCCACCGCGAATAATGCCGAAGTGTTGGCTTTGCTAAAGAACTATCAAGCGCTATATGAGCGTTTTTTGGGCCCTGACAATTATATGGATGATGAGGACTTCTACGCCATAGTAGAAACTATGGAGGCAGGCAAAAAAGTAACGGCAGAGCAGCTAGAAGTCTTAGCTCCACGTATACAGTATCTTGTGAAATTGGTAGAAACTAAGGCTGACGTTAGCATACTGTATATAGGCGAAGGGATATTTGTGTTTCATCATGACTTAAAGGCCATGGCTGATATCTTCACTCCCTATTTAGCTAAGGATCAACAAGTCTTTATTCAACAGATGGCAAAAGACAACCAACAGATTTTTTGGAATGATGCGGCGATTGATATCTCGTTTGATGAAGTGATTGCTCGTGCTGAGTTTTGGCAAAATTATATCCAACGTTACCCAAAAAGCTCTTTTATTGCAGATGGCAATATTTTATTCGACTTCTATCGTCATGCGCTGTTTTTTGGCTCAGACAACACGCAGTGGACAGATGATGCTGTACATGAGTTTATAAGCCCAGAATATGAGCAAGCAATGCAAAAATTAGCCAAACGTGCTAATAGTATTTTGGCGCGAGATGCTCGTAGCCTATTTAAGTTTATGGCGATGTCTGACTCACAACGCCAGCAAACCTATCCAGTACCTGAATTTGACGAGGATGGTGATGAGATACAGGAATGGTCCAAAGTACGCCATCAGCTAAAAATGGCCTTACCTATACCTTTATCCCTACCTTGGGAAGAGGATGGTAATAGGGAATGCTCAAATGGCATAATTTGTGTAGATTATAATGTTGAATAACAAGCTTGGAGTGGATTACCTATTTAGTAAGCCACTCCCTAGCCCTAAGGCTAAATTACAATTTTACTTTATCCAAAATAAAATCAATATCTTTATCGCCCCGTCCTGATAAATTGACTAAGATAGTCTCATCAGCAGGCATATCTTTGGCAATCTTCATCGCATAAGCTATAGCGTGCGCCGTCTCTAGAGCAGGAATAATACCTTCTAATCGTGACAACGCCATAAACGCCTCTAAACACTCATCGTCAGTAGCTGACTCATAAGTGGCCAGTTTATTGTCTCGCAAGTGCGAATGTTGCGGCCCAACTCCTGGGTAATCTAGGCCCGAAGCAATTGAATGCACTGCTGCAGGTTCACCTTGGTCATCGAGCAGCACATAACACTTAAAACCATGAATCTCGCCTTTGACTCCTAAGGTCATAGTAGCCGCATGCTTACCTGTCTCTAAGCCTTCGCCTGCTGGTTCAACACCTATCTTCTGCACGCTCTCATCATCAAAAAACCCACTGAATATCCCAATAGCATTAGAGCCGCCACCAACGCAGGCCACCACTTTATTAGGCAGCTTGCCGGTGGTGGTTAAGAATTGCGCTCGTGCTTCATGGCCAACTACAGATTGAAAGTAGCTGACTATCTCAGGATAAGGCGCAGGCCCAAGCGCCGAGCCAATGGCAAACATACTAGTATCTAGCTCGCCAAGATAAGCCTCAAAGGCACTATCGACAGCTTCTTTTAAGGTGCCAGCGCCACGAGATACTGGGATGATATTAGCCCCTAAGATTTTCATTCGACTCACATTAGGGTGTTCCTTCTCAATATCTACCTCCCCCATGTGTATTTCACACTCCAAGCCCATCAGTGCTGCAGCCGTTGCTAACGCCACACCGTGTTGCCCTGCCCCTGTTTCAGCAATGACTTTAGTCTTGCCTAGCTTTTTTGCCAGTAGGACTTCACCTAAGCAATGGTTTATTTTGTGAGCGCCAGTATGATTGAGATCTTCACGCTTAAAATAAATTTGCGCGCCGCCGCAATGCTCAGTTAAGCGTTTTGCATGATATAGCGGACTCGGTCTACCCACGTAAGTCTCACGTAAGCGCTTCATCTCATCGATAAAGTCTTGCTCTTTGATGATTTCACGAAAGCCTGTTTCTATCTCATCCATGGCTTTGGCTAATTCAGGATGACCAATTTTGCCACCGAATTCGCCATATAAACCCTCATCACTAGGGAGCACAAACTGATGTAAGCCATAGCCGTTTGTGGTCTCTACTTTATTATTAATTGTCATATTAGAACCTTAATGCTTTTGGAGGTTATATAAGTAAACTAGTTTGTCGAATGGATTTTAAAAGCTATGTCTAAAGCTATTTTTTAAGCACTTTTAAAGCGTTTTTAAACTTAAAATTATCTACTACTATAAATAAATGTTATCATGTTCTAGTACACTGATACGTATTTTAAAGTAAGTTTTATATTAGGTCAAGCGTCAGCAGTAGCTTAAAATGCCTTGATAGCATTTATTTTTATTAGCCGTTTTTTAACTGTTCATATTCAGGAAGTATTTAGCATGACAAAAGAAGATTATCGATCTAGTAAAGCCTACAACTATCTATTAGATTTGCTCGTGGCAACCAACGATAAGGCCCAACTGGCGGAAATATTAGCGGCGTTGATGACCGAAAATGAACAGCAAGAGCTTGTGAATCGTATAAGGATTTTCGCATTATTAGATCAAGGCGTGACCCAAAGAGAGATCAGTGCTCAGCTAGGCGTAGGTATTGCTACTGTTTCGCGCGGTGCAAAGGCATTTGGTCAGCATCAGATTGAGGCGTTGTTGCCAAGCATTGGTGATGAGGTTTAAGGATGAAAATCTACTGAATGACTAGTAAGTGTTAAGTAAGCGCTGTCAGTGCAATAATAAAGACAGTTATGTTCGCTAGACTGTTGGTTGTCAAAATATGATAAAAACAGGAAGCGTATGCAACGACGACAACTTATTAAATCAATGGGCTTAGGCATAGCTGCTGTTAGTACTTCTGCTGCAATGAGCGGCTGTCAAACGCTCTCAGCCAAGCAGTCAAAACTACCAACCAAAGCTATCCAAGCCGGACACTTTAGTAATATTATCGTTGGCAGTGGCTATGGCGGCGCAGTATCAGCACTCAGATTGAGCGAACAGGGGCATGAAGTACTGATATTAGAGATGGGCATGCGCTGGGATAGGAACCCTGAGCACGATACTTTTTGCAAAATGATTAACGCTGATAAACGCTCAAGCTGGTTTAGCAATTGGCCCAATGCGCCGATCACCATTCCGATACCTATCAAAAAATACCCTGGGGTCTTAGACTTAATCGAATACGATGAGATGAAAGTATTCGCTGGGCGTGCTTATGGCGGCGGCTCCATCGTCAATGGCGCTATTGCTATTGAGCCAAGACGCACGCATTTTGAAGCTATTTTTCCATGGATTAATGCGGACGAGATGTATGACATCTACTTTCCCCGAGCTATGAAGGAACTTAAAGTCAGTCAAATCCCCGAAGCTTTTTTTAATCAATCCAAGCATTATGAATTTACTCGTGCCGCTGAACGCCAAGCCGAAAAAGCGGGCCTTAAAACTGAATTTTTTGGTAATAGCTACGACTTTGACTATATGCAGCGCGAGGCCAAAGATGAGGTCTATAAGTCAGCACTGGGCGGTGAAGTAATTTATGGTAATAACGCTGGCAAGTTCTCACTGGATTTAACTTATCTAAAAGACGCTGAAGCTACCGGCAATGTCACGGTCAAAACTCTGCGCAAAGTTAATACTATCCAAGCGCTCGATAATAACCAGCTCAGATTAGAAGTTTATGTCATCAATAAATTTGGCGGCATTGATGAAGTTGAGCATTACACCTGCAATAAGCTATTTCTTAATGCAGGCAGTACCGGCACTTCAGAGCTGCTACTAAAGAGTCAGGCTGAGGGTCATCTTAATCATCTAAACCAACATATCGGGCAGCATTGGGGACCCAACGGCAACATCATGACTGGACGCAATTTCGTTCATGCAGCTGGCACGATCCAATCTACTATCCCAGTCAAAGGCATCAATATGTGGGACGGTGATAGAGGTGGCTCGAAATACAAAATATTTGCCGAGCTTGCGCCACTACCGCTAGGGCTTGAGACTTGGACGACGCTCTATTTAGCCATTACTGACAATCCGGAACGTGGTAATTATTACTATGACAAAGCTACCAAAACCGTCAAACTAAACTGGAAACGTGAGCAAAATGAGTATTCGGTAAACGCTGCTAAAGAGCTATTAGATAAACTTGCCAAAGCCAATGGTGGCTCTACCTCAAGCTTATTATTCACTAAAGGCTTTGGTGATAACTTTTGCTATCATCCACTCGGCGGCTGCGTATTAGGTTTGGCGACCGATGAATTTGGCCGTGTCAAAGGGCACAAGAATATCTATGTGCAAGATGGCGCATTAATCCTCGGCAGTGCTGGCGTCAATCCGTATGTGTTTATCACGGGTCTAGCTGAGCGTAATATGGCTGCTATTTTGAAGACGGATTTTGGGTAGGGTTTTGGGGTTTATAGAGATTGGCTGAATAAAGAACGCTCTTGAGAGAAGTTATTTTTGTTTTAGATTTGGAGCTGATCCTGCTTTTTGCTCATACTTCAAATTAATCACCTTTATTGTTTTCTGAAAGCTGGACAGCTCTATAAAGCTCTAATTTGAGAGATTCCGAATAGTCGTCATCATACAATATAGAAGTGATAAGCTGATGAAGTAAGTTTTTATCTATTACATTATCAGCGACCCATACAGCTATATTTTCCATCTCTACTATAAAACTATGAACAATATAATCAAAGTCGTTTAGTTCCAAAAAATATGCACCTAACGCTAATGATGAACGTTTATTCCCATCATGAAAGGCATGATTTTTATTGATTGAAAATACTAAATGAGTAAGCTTGTCTTCAAGTTCCGGATAGTACGAATCATTTTTAATATGTTCTAAAGGGCTTTCTAACTGTCCGATGACTTTTGTACCTGCCAATCCACCTGAATTTTCTATAATCCAGTCATGTGTTTGAATAGCATGGGAAACATCGAAGTAAAGAAATCTAGATTGATATTCCTCGTTCATATCATCTATCCTTCAAACGTTTAAAAACAGCTAAAGTTTCAGGATCGCTTAGCTGTTCTTCAAGTGAACGGCTTTTCTCTCCTAAGAACTTTTCGAAATCTGCTTCTGGAACAGCTTGAATGTATGCTTCTAGCTTTTCATGTAGAGCATCTCTAAAACACAAATCGCGACTTGCCATTTTAGTACGAGCGTCTGTAATTAGAGGTCTAAACAATGGATGGTTTTCAAAACCACTTATTAGCTCCTTTGCTTCTTTTTGGGTAAGCTTAGCTCCTTTTTTATTGCTAGCGAGCTTAAACTCATGAGCTATTCCAGACTCAAAACTAGCAATTAATGTCAGCACTTCAGAATACATCGTTTCACGAATTTTATCCTTTTTAGCTAGTTTTAATATTTTTTTATATTCTGTAGCATTTTCCTTAAATACGCTTTGGTAAATTAAATTAGTGAAAATTCCATATTTCCACTTATTACCCTCTATATAATTATCTAAAGCGTCTGTAAATAACTGACGATAGTTATCTTCTTGAAATGAGGCTAATAGAAAGTTTTCATCACGCTGATTAATATATTTTGTATGTCCTCCAACTTTTTCTGCCATAACATCTAACACAATATCTAATAAATGAGATCGAAGCATTCTAGCAGGTTCACTTTCTGTCAATAGCATACCAAGATTCAAAACAGCTCGAAATGAAAAGATACCTAATACGCTCGTTTTGGTACCCTCATTGATGAGGGTACCAAAAGCTAAATCCTTGAATTTTCTAAGTTTATTTCCTCTTAAAACTTGATAACCATTACTTTTTAATTCGTCATCATGTGATGCAAGATAACGTTCAATAGTTGCATCTCCTATTTCGAATAATGTCATCACTTGTTGCTTTGTAAATACAAGTTCTCCATCATAGAAAGTACCACCTGGTTCCATACGCTTTTCTGCCTGCTTTAAGGCATAACGATTATTAAGAATATTTTGACGGTCATGGGAAGATTCCGTAAGGTTCTTAGCCATTTTTAACTCCTTTTAGTATCAAATAATAATTCATATGAGTTAATAATTTTTATTTAAAGTCTAATTGTATTTAGTCTATATTATTTCGACTATTATTACTTAACACTTGTATAATCCTTCAATAAGGGATCATTGAGTTTAGATAAGTAGTTCTCTAATCTTAATGCAAAGAAACCTTAGACTGGATCTTTTTCCTAGCTTTTCTTATTTTTAACTTTATAAGCTAAAGCACTAACCTATAAATTAAAATCATGATTTACTGCAAATTCATTTAATTATAATTACGACAGATATATAGGAAGTATTAGATCTCACCGCTAGTCCTGATAGTAGCGATATCCTAACGCAGATGGTGGCGTGCGGACTAGTTTGTCTGGTGGCGTTCCAACATTCGAGCGACCACCACCAGTCATAGTCCGCATCGCCATCGACAAGCTAGGTATAGATGTCTCAAAAAACTCTATTTAAAGATTTTTTACTTGCGAAGCTAAAATTACAGTGTAATTTTTCAACGCTTCTCAAGGATTAGCTACAGCAACTAATTATTCCTCAAAAACCTATAAACCCTATTCTCAAAATCTAACCAAAACTCCCCCCTACATCACAATATTCAAACGCCCAAAACCCTGCTCTCTACCACACCACCATTGAATTCCAACCTCGAATCAGCAACAATGACAGTATCTACTTATAACATTCAATATAGAAAATCATTCGAGAAAAAGGATAGATAATGAAACTAAGAATATTAAAATCAGAAGTCACTAACCCATGGTTTAACTTAGCGACCGAGGATTGGATATTTAATACGCTCAACCCCGACTCGCACACCCTATTCTTATGGCGCAATAGTGAAACCGTCGTTATCGGCCGTTCGCAAAACCCTTGGGTAGAATGCAAAACCGATAAGATGGCAGAGGACGACGTCTTTTTAGCGCGGCGTCAAAGTGGTGGCGGCGCAGTATTCCATGACTTGGGCAATACCAATTTTACCTTTTTATCGCCCAAAGCCGATTATGACCAAGACGCCAACTTTACTATTATCATTAATGCGCTTAAAAAATTAGGCGTCGACGCTACTCTCTCAGGCCGCAATGACATGCAAGTGGGCGATAGAAAGATATCCGGTAGCGCGTTTAAACACAGCGTCGATCGCAGCTTTCACCATGGCACCTTACTGGTTAATGCCGATATGCAAAAGCTCGGCGACTATCTCAACCCACACCCGCTCAAACTGCAAGCCAAAGGCATCAAGTCAGTACGCTCACGAGTGGCAAATTTGGTCGAATTTAATGACGCTATCAACCACGAGACCCTCTCTCAAGCCATGATCGAAGCTTTCTGTGAGCATTATGGTCAGGAGGTAGAAGCTATACCGGTTGAAGAGTTGGACGAGGCTATTCTCGCACAAGAGCCGCATTTAAATAAGTACTATCAGCAGATGGCCGACTGGGAATGGCGTTTTGGCAAAACCCCAGAGTTTAGCCATCATTTAGAGACACGCTTTGACTGGGGTCTAATTGATTTGCATTTGGACGTAAAACAGGCGGTGATTGCGGAGGCGGTTATCTTTTCAGACGCTTTAAATGTGGAGTTGATTGAGGCGTTAAAAGAGTCGCTAACTGGGGTTAAATATAATAAAGATACTATTGGCGCTAAGTTGGCTGCATTAAGTGAGGCACAACCAGAAATGGCATCGCAAGTTACTGACTTTTCTGCTTGGTTGGTCGGTGCGATTACAGGTTAGAACTTTAAATAAATCAATCATAAGGCAATTTATGCAATATTTACACGCAATGATTCGCACCAATAAACTAGAGGAGACTTTAGCTTTTTATTGCGAGCTAATGGGACTTAAACTGCTAAGAAAAAAGGATTCTGAATCAGGAAGGTTTAGCTTATATTTTTTAGCGACTCATGAAGGAGCGCCAGAGATTGAGGTCACCCACAACTGGGATGAAGAACAATATAGCAACGGCAATAACTTTGGTCACTTTGCCTTTAGAGTCGATAACGTATATGAGCAATGTGAAATATTTAGGGCAGCGGGTGTCGATATATTGCGACCACCTAGAGATGGCTATATGGCCTTTGTTAAAGACCCTAATAATATCTCAATCGAGCTGCTGCAAAGTGGCGAGCGCTTGGCACCCATCGAGCCTTGGATTTCCATGGAGAATATCGGCACATGGTAGGCTATAAGAAGCCTTTCATATACCGCTATGTAAGAAGACAACATAAGAAAACAATATAAGAAAACAGGGACGTTAGTGAGTCCTCTGCAGCTGGGGGCTACATATAGCCCTGTTTTTAGATTATAAAAGCCATTCCACTGGTAGCCAGCCGACGACTGTCAAAATGATACTGTTTAGCAGATTTGATCCAGGCTCCGAAGTACTCACTGACCCCGTATTAGAATCGATCCAAACCAACTTCCCATCGCGTTGTTCAACGCGCCAAGCCAGTCCATTTATTTGTTCATCGAATGCTTTGTGTACTTTTTGCGCCATCTGCTCACTATTGATAAGCAAACCCATTTCAGTATTTAATCTAGTAGAGCGAGGGTCAAAGTTAAACGATCCCACAAAAATTCGCTCTCCATCAATCGCAAAGGTCTTTGAATGGAGACTAGCTCCTGTCGATCCGAACGGCCCTAAACGGTTAGAGCTAGCATTAGGTGCCGCTTTGCTACGTAGCTCAAAAAGCTCAACGCCACTTTCAAGCATGGCTTTGCGGCGCTTGGCATAACCAGCATGGACGGGCAGTACATCTGTGGCTTGCATAGAGTTGGTCAGCATGCGTACATCGATACCGCGCGCCTCAAGCGTAGCAAAAGCTTCTACGCCCCCAGCTCCAGGAACAAAATAAGCCGAAACTCCATCGAGGCGGGTCTTGATGTCACCTACCGCATCCTTTAGCCGGCTTGCCAATAAATCTTCACGAGGCACGGCGCCTTGGCCTTTTATTGGATCATCACTCACTAACACAGCCGTGGTCCACTCTAAATCAAGCTCCCCTGCTGCAAGGGACGCCACGATGTCTGAGCTTTCCAAAATGGCCTTGTACTGGCTCATCTGTGGATCGTTCTTTAATCCAGCCAATCGAGTGCCAATCGGGTCATTTACTTTAGGTTTTCCAACAATTAAGTCTGCTGGATAAACAGATAGCGCCGCCCAATAGCGGTCAAAATCAGCAGCAATCTGCGGAACAATATTACCTACCGCCATAACATCAAAATCAACAAAAAGTGGCGTTAAACCAGTACCAAAATACTCATCACCGACGTTTCGACCACCCACTATGGTCGCGCGCCCATCTACTGTGAAGGATTTGTTATGCATTCTTCGGTTTAATCGGAAAAAATCAAACCCATAAGATAATATCTTCGCCGTGCGCAGATTAAAGGGATTATACAGCCGTACTTCGATATTTGGATGGGCAGCAAGCGCTGCTAGCTCAGGATCGATTCCCGTTGTACCATTGTCATCTAGCAACAGCCTAACGCGTACCCCTCTATCGGCGGCGCGAACCAAAGCATCAAGTAGCAAAGTCCCCGTCAGATCAGCATGCCAAATATAGTATTGAGCGTCAATGCTTGAGACAGCCGCATCGGCTAACAGTATCCGTGCAGCAAAAGCATCAGCCCCACTTTGTAGTGGTGCAATCCCAGTTAGCCCTTTATGGGCTGCTTCAAGATCAATCAGCGATTCGGCTAAGGGCCCACTGGTCGCTTTTGGCAACACGGTTGTATCTATGCGCCCTTCTATTTCTGGAATGGAAAAGGTCAATCGGGCGATGAGAATAGCGCTCCCGGTAACGACAACAATAAAGAAGAGCGCTTTTAAAATCATATTAAAAATTTTCCATTATGTATTAGGACATGCCCTAATTATTATAAAATCTAAGGCCGTTTAACTATAAAAAATTAAACCTATTAGGTCGCCATAATACCGCCGTCAACGATAAATTCTGCACCCGTTGAATAGCTTGAATTATCAGATGCCAAAAACGCTACCATCTTGGCCACTTCTTCAGGCTTACCGATACGTTTCATCGGGATATTTTGGATATAGTTTTGCACAGTATCTTTGATATCATCGGCTTCGACACCTGGGGTTTGGATGGCGCCTGGATGCACTGAGTTCACACGAATGTTATATTCAGCATACTCTTGCGCAACCGCTTTAGTTAGGCCAGTAGCGGCAAATTTAGAAGCATTATAGATAGAGTTACCGGCCGTACCACGCAAGCCTTCTAGCGATGAGATATTGACGATAGAGCCACCGCCTGCCTTCTTCATAGATGGCAAGATTTTTTGCATGCCATAGAAGTTACCGAACAGGTTAACATCTAACAGCTTTTGTAAATCTGCCCCTGTAAACTCGATAAAGGGCTTCATGATATCGATACCCGCATTATTTACTAAGATATCTATTGGCCCAAAAGTATTTTCGCCATGCTCGATAGCAGCATCCCAAGCGTCAGGATCAGTCACATCGAGCTTAACGAAAGTGGCATTATCACCCAGCTCTTTGGCTAGCTTCTCACCGTTATCAACTAAGACGTCAGTGATAATGACTTTTGCGCCATCCTCATGTAATTTGCGCACGTGTGCTTCGCCCAAACCTTGTGAGCCACCAGTGACTAGCGCAACTTTATCTGCTAATAATTTCATCGTACTTACCTTTATAGTTATGATTATAAATTTAAATATTCTCGTAGAATAGTTATAATTTTTGACTTTTATATTAGATATTGCAAAAAATCAGTCTACGATGGTATCAAAGATAAAATAGCAATTGTCTGAATGTTCTCTAGAAGTTACAAGCTTTGCAGGGTTACTACTTTTAATTGCATTACTCTTACATATTTAGATTTTGTTTTGTTTTGTTTTGTCTGTAAATGATTGATTAAATAATTAGATAACTGGGTGTATTAATGTCAATATTACGCAAAAATTAGAAGTTGAATATAGGCAATAATGGCTTTGTTCGATAAGTTTGTAGGGTGCTTTCCACGCACCGTTTTATACAAAATAAGCAGGGCAATTGAACTTTACAAAGCTAAAAACTTTTGCTATTTATATAAGTGTTAAGCTTAGTACTTTGTTAGCTATATAAAGACTAGCTTTACCGTAGGCTGGCGCTTTTAGCCCAGCGCTTTTGTTAGTATCGTGCAACACCACGTAGTTTATCGCCAGTTAGCTAAACTGCTTTTCATCACTTGCAATAAATTTTTACTCAAAAAAGTACTGTTACCTAGTTGCTGAGCTAAAGCCACAGCCTACAAAAACTATTATAAATCTAGTCTATTTAAAACGAATTAGTTTCTTCAAACTCTCATAGAGAGTTAAGACTAAATGTAACTCACCATCGAATTCTTAGACTTGGCGGATTACGCTTGGGATAACCCACCTTATAAAAATTTAAACTACTAAATTTCAATCAAAAAAAAGCGGCAAGATAATAAATCTAGCCGCTTTTTTATTTAACTTAAAATATCAAATCTTAAATCCCAACTGCAACCTCAGCCCCATCACGAATGGCGCGTTTGGCATCCAGCTCAGCTGCTAATTTTGCCCCGCCAATCAAGTGGTATTGCGCGTCTGGTGCATCACCGACATTTGGCATTAGCTCCACTACTGACTCTTGACCGGCGCATACCACTACGCTATCAACTCGTAAGAGCTGGCTTTGGCCTTGATTATTAGTGATCCAAATACCTTCATCAGTGATTTTTTCGTACTGCGCACCAGAGACTTGAATGACCCCATGTGACTTAACATGAGCACGATGTACCCAGCCAGAGGTTTTATTTAGGCCACTACCTAAGCGACCCTTGCTGCGTTGAATCATATACACTTGGCGTATAGGAGTGATACTTTCAGGCTGCACTAAGCCACCATCGCTTTTATAACCCATATCCTCAGTCACGCCCCATTCCTCACGCCACTCACTAATCGATTGTGGCTCTGGACGATAGCTTGGATCTTTTAGAGTTTCAGGCGCTAACTTATCTAATGGCTGACCATGACGAGCGGTTAGATACTCACTAACATCGAAGCCAACACCGCCAGCACCGATGACCGCAACGGTATTACCCACTGACTTCTCACCAGAGAGTAGTTCAGCATAAGTCATCACTTGTGGCAGATCTGCCCCTTCGAGTTTGCCAGCCAAACTTCTTGGCACAACACCGGTTGCGACAATAACGTGATGAAATTTAGCCGCCTCTAACATGGCTTTATCGACTTTAGTATTGAGCTTAATATCAACGCCTAAATGCTCAAGCTCATTAATATAGTAGCGGATAGTCTCAAAGAATTCTTCTTTACCTGGGATGACCTTGGCGTAGTTAAACTGGCCCCCTAAAATATCTTTTGCCTCAAATAAAGTCACCTCATGACCTCGGAGCGCCGCTACGTGTGCTGCTGACATACCAGCGACTCCGCCACCGATGACCGCCACCTTCTTAGGCTTCTTGGTTTTGATATAGACCAGCTCAGTCTCATAGCAGGCTTGTGGATTAACTAAGCAGGTTGAGCGCTTATTTTCAAAGGTATGATCTAGACAAGCTTGGTTGCAAGCAATGCAAGTGTTAATACGATCGGCTTGACCCGCTTGCGCTTTATTGACCCAGTTCGGATCAGCTAAGAAAGGACGCGCCATTTGAATCAAATCTGCTTTAGCGCTAGCGATGATATCTTCAGCAGTATCCGGCATATTGATACGGTTGGCCGCCATCATAGGAATACTGATATGTTTTTTTATCTCAGCGCTAAAATCAACAAAGGCGGCACGTGGTACGCTAGTGACAATAGTAGGGACACGTGCTTCATGCCAGCCGATACCAGTGTTCATGATAGTTACGCCCGCTTTTTCTAGCGCTTTGGCAACGATGATCACTTCATCCATAACGTTGCCATCTTTGACTAAGTCGATGACTGACAAGCGAAATAAGATAATAAAGTCATCGCCAGCCGCCTTGCGAACCGCTTTAACTATATCGACAGCTAGCTTCATACGGCCATAAATATCACCACCGTATTGATCGCTGCGTTTATTAACGTGGCTCGATAGGAACTGATTAAGCAGATAGCCTTCTGAGCCCATGATCTCTACACCGTCATAGCCTGCTTGCTTAGCAAGACGTGCTGAGCGGGCATAGTCCTCAATAGTCTGCTCGATATTTTTGATGCTCATCTTACGGGGTTTAAACGGTGAAATAGGCGATTTGATTGCGCTTGATGACACAACAAAGGGATGATATCCGTAGCGCCCACTGTGCAAGATTTGCATGATAATTTTGCTATCATATTTATGTACAGCGCTCGTCACTCGTCGATGGTTGATGACATCCATCTTGCTATTCATCGTACCGCCAGCAGGTAGCAGCCAGCCTTCACGGTTGGGCGAGATACCGCCAGTGATCATCATCGCCACGCCACCTTTGGCACGTTCAGCAAAGTAAGCCGCTAGCTTGCGGTAGTTGTAAAATCTATCTTCGAGGCCAGTATGCATAGAACCCATAACGATGCGGTTTTTAAGAGTAGTAAAGCCTAGATCTAATGGCTCAAATATATGAGGATAGTGCTCTGAATCATTAGCGGCATTAGCAGTTACGATACGGTCGGTTGGTTTGCTGCTCTGTGTTACTTGGCTGGCAGTATGGGTGCTGGCGCTCATGTCATTATCCTTATCAATCAATAGGGTACTGCTATCAAATACCTTTGACAGTCAATAGTTGATGTATCGTAACATAATGCCATTATTAGCAGCTACGAGCACAAGCGACTGACGAGTGATTATTATATTAATAAAATAATAAGGCGACTAGCTTGCACTGAACCGCTATAGAGCATACCGAAATACTCTTACTTTTTGACAGCTATTGTCTATACTAGATATCACTCGCCATCGGTTAACAGCGATTAAAATTAAAACAACACAAAGGACTATCTCATGACTGACTTTCATACCGGTCTTGGCAAGAACCCAGCTAACTATCAGCCGCTAACCCCAATCGATTTTATCATTCGCACTGCCTACACTTATCCCACTCAGACTGCCATTATCTATGATGATCTCGAAACCAATCACCTGACTCAAACTTGGCAGCAGACCTTCATTCGTTGTCGACAACTGGCAGATGGCCTGCGCAAACTAGGGATCGATAAAAACGATACCGTTGCGGTGATGATGCCTAATACTCCGGCGATGGTTGAGAGTGCCTTTGGCGTTCCGATGTCAGGTGCTGTCTTGTGCACCTTAAATACGCGTTTAGATATCAATGCGCTGACCTTTTGTCTGCAGCATTCTGAAGCCAAAGTATTGATTCTAGATAGTGAGTTTTCAGCTTTGGCTAAGATCATTGATGAGACCTTTCCTAAGCTAATAGTTATTCATGCTACCGATAGCGCTGTTGACGTAGAGCGCTTTGGACAGTTGAGTTATGAGGAGTTGCTAGCCAGCTCAGACTGTTTAGATAATTGGGAGATGCCTGCCGATGAGTGGGATGCTATTGCCCTTAACTATACTTCTGGCACTACTGGCACCCCAAAAGGCGTGGTCTATCATCATCGTGGTGCTACGCTGAATGCCGTCTCCAATATCTTAGATTGGGATATGCCCAAACATCCCACCTATTTATGGACGCTACCGCTATTTCATTGTAATGGCTGGTGCTTTCCGTGGGCTATTGCTGAGCGTGCTGGGGTCAATGTTTGCTTACGTAAGATGGATGCCGACTTGATTTTGCAGCTGATTGCTAAATATGAAGTGAGCCATTATTGTTCAGCGCCGGTGGTACATAATATGATTGCTAATGGCAAAGCTGAATATAAAGCTGCCATTACTCATGCCGTTAAAGGCTGGGTGGCAGGAGCACCACCGTCTGAGACTATGCTGGCTCAAATGGAAGAAATGGGCTTCGACATCACTCACGTTTATGGTCTGACCGAAGCGTATGGGCCAGTAACTGTGTGCGCTGAGCAGCCAGAATGGGCTGATTTGAATATCGTTGAGCGTGCACAGAAGAAGTCTCGTCAAGGAGTACCCTCCCATCTGATGAATGGGTTTGAAGTGTTCAAACAAGGCAGCACTGAGCTGGTCAAAGCTGATGGTGAAGAGATAGGTGAGCTGGCACTGCGCGGTAATATGATAATGAAAGGCTATCTAAAAAACCGCAAAGCTACTGAAGCGGCGTTTGCTGATGGCTGGTTCCGTACTGGAGACTTAGGGGTCAAATACCCCGATGGCTATATTAAAATCATGGATAGGCTCAAAGATATTATCATCTCTGGTGGTGAGAATATCTCCAGTATCGAGGTTGAGAATGTTTTATATAAAATGCCTGAAGTTTTAAGCTGTGCCGTCGTTGCTGCACCCGATGATAAGTGGGGTGAAGTACCTGTCGCTTTTATTGAAATCTATACTGGTAGCGTTTTACAACGTAACCAAGTTATTGAGCATTGCAAGCAGCATCTAGCTGGCTTTCAAGTTCCTAAGCATATTATCTTCGCTGAAATTCCAAAAACCAGCACCGGTAAAGTACAAAAATTTGAACTGCGCCAAGCGGCTAAGTCGTTAGCGCATGAAAGCTCTAAGGTGACGCCTTCAAACAAATAAGCTATTAAAATTTTGTTTTATAATATAAGGTTTTTGACGATAAAAAAGCCAGCCTAGAGTTAACTTATAGGCTGGCTTTTTAGTCGCCAGACAAATGGTCATAGCGGTTGCAGACTTATATCAGCCTAGCTTGGGCTCTAACCATTGATATAGCAACATACCTATAATCATCGCTGGTATAAATACATAAGCTTGCCACTGACCTGTACCGAGCAACACAATCCCTGGTCCCGGACAGATACCGACTAAGCCCCAACCGATACCGAACAACATTGCTCCAATTAGCAGTTTTTTATTGATTGTAGTTTTGGTTGGCATCTCAATTAGCGTGCCTATCCAACTGTTACCCTGACGCTTAGCTAGTTGTACCCCGACGATAGCCACCATCAAGCCGCCACCCATCACTAGCGCTAGAGAGATATCCCAAGCGCCAAATACATCTAAGAACCCTTGCACTTTTACTGGGTCAGTCATTCCCGATATCAGTAGTCCAAAACCAAATAGTAATCCTGCCAGCAAGCCAATTATATTTTTTAACATGGTCGTCTCTTCTACTTATCGTTGCTTATCATGGTTTATGATTATTTGTTAAAAGCTTATAGTTAATGGTTATTGCTCGGCAATATCTAACGCCCAGTAACTATTAGATTAGCTAAATTAGCCCAAATACTTGCCGACCTATATAAACCGTAATAATACCAAACAGCATAAAGGTCACTGTCGCCGCCATAGAGCGTGGGGATAAGCGCGCATTACCGCAGATACCATGACCACTAGTACAACCTGATCCTAAGCGAGTGCCAAAGCCCACTAATAATCCGGCACCAATTAACAGTGGCAAGGAGCTAGTTACTTTTACCTTCGCTAGCGGTGCTACTAGCTGATATAAAAGTGGCGCTACGATAAGGCCTAATACAAATAATACTTGCCAAGCCTCTACTCGTTTAGGTTTAAGCAAGCTGGAGGCAATACCACTAATACCAGCTACTCGGCCAATACCTAATAACAAGATGACGGTTGCCACCCCTATTATGACACCTCCAACTAACGAGATAGGCGTAAAAGCTTGCCAGTCTACTTGGATACTCATCGCGATCTACCTAGTTTGTTATTGACATTATGGTTTGCGCATACCGCTCAATTGCTGATTATCAGTTAATTAACAGTAACGATTTCCCAATTATCGATTTATAATTATACATTATATAACAAAGTATATTAAATAGGTAAAAAAAATACTGAACCTTAAGTCATTAAGGCCCAGTATGGTGTTCAGCTAAGACAAGGGTTAAAACAAACTAATGAGCTTGCTGCTAACTTTTAAGCTGTCTGTGCTATTAAGCCATAGAAAGTACTTGATTAAGTACCTTCTCAAAACGCTCAACAGTACCATCGATATCTTGTAGCTTATCAAAACCGAATAGACCTAGACGGAAAGTCTTGAAGCTATCAGGCTCGCCACATTTAAGCGGTACACCAGCAGCGATTTGCATACCAAGTTCAGCGAAGATACTACCTTTATGGATATCATCACGACCAGTATAAGAAACTACTACGCCTGGGGCTTTATAGCCCTCAGCAGCCACACTTTCAAAACCGTTAGACTCTAATACGTGACGGATACGGTTACCCAGTTCCCACTGCGCATCACATAACTTATCTAAGCCAATTTCTTTGGCTTCATTAACCGTGTCACGGAACTGACGTAAGCTATCGGTTGGCATAGTAGCATGATAAGCATGACCACCATTTTCAAAGGCACGCATAATCGTCAACCACTGCTTTAAGTCAAGGCTAAAGCTATTAGATTCAGTAGTTTCTACTTTTTTGACAGCCGCTTCACTCATCATAACTATGCCGGCACAAGGAGTACTGCTCCAACCTTTTTGCGGGGCACTAATAAGTACGTCAATACCTAGATCTTTCATATCTAACCAGATACAGCCTGAGGCGATACAATCGATAACTAGTAGGCCACCAACGCTATGCGTAGCTTCGGCTAACGCTTTAATATAATGATTCGGTAAGATAATACCAGCTGACGTTTCAACGTGTGGGGCAAAAACGATACCAGGCTTATGCTCTTTAATTTGAGCAACCGCCGTTTCGATATCGATAGGAGCAAATGGCTTAGGAGCCTCACTATCATCAGTACGTTCAGCAGCCAAAACAGTAGTCGTTTTGCCAAGGTTGTTTTTTTCTAAAATTTGCGTCCAACGATAGCTGAACCAACCATTACGAATGATTAAACAATCTTGATCACGAGCTAGCTGGGCAGCAACCGCTTCCATACCAAAAGTACCAGCACCTGGAATAATAGCCACGGCTTCAGCTTTATAAACTGCTTTTAGATCGCGAGACAAGTCATTCATAACTTGCTGGAATGAGCCTGACATATGATTTAGGGCACGGTCAGTATAAACGACTGAATATTCTAATAAACCTTCTGGATCAATATCTTTAAGTAATGCAGACATAGGACGTTCCTTGTTTGTGGTTAAGTTATTTACCGATAATCAATTAATTTATAGATACTGTTTTTGTAGATACTGTTTTTATAGACAATAGTTGTTTAGCTACTATTTGCTGGTAACTTAAACTAAGTTATCAATAAATTTCAGACATAGATGTATTAAATAAAATACATAAAATGAGTGCTGCTGATTATTTATCGATAATACTTATGACGTTACTACTGGGGTATTAAAAGAGGGTGCGACATGGATTTGACGATATAGCACTTTATCCTAGCGCTATTGCCGTTGGCAATTTATGCTATACGCAAGGCTGCGTTTAGCATCAGCATCATTATAGTTGTTGCGCAGTGGCAAACAGAGGACAATGAAGACTGGTGATTTATAATTAAAGTTAGCAATTATTCATCAGTAACAACCGCTATCAATACTACTAACTGATGCTATCAATGCTTATAGGATGCTATCACTAGCACGGGCTAAGTCAATACTATCCGCTTAACCTATTAACTAAGTCTTTTAAAGAATTAGAACTATATTGGCTTAATAACAAGCTTTAAATTAACAGAATTTCAGACTGTTGTCATTAACTATTAGCGTTTTGAAAACAATATTGAGCTTATTATCCTAGCATTGATAATTAGGCTTAACAAGGCTCTGTTGTTATCGCCGCTTACGATAAGCATCATGTAGACCAGAAACCACAAAATCAAGCAATTGACTGTCGCCTTCACGAGCGGCTTTACGCATTAGCTTCGAAGGAGCATGAGTTAAAGTCTGAGTGAGTTGCCGTGACAATTCGATAATCGCCGCTTCAGTGTCGACTTCTGCATTCTCAACTTGCTTAAGAGTAGCCGTGAGTAGCTGCTGTACTTGTGCATAAGTATTAGTGCGATATTGCTGTATATCGGCTCCGACTTTGCGTACTTGAAACTGGCGTTCCATTTCGACTACCAATTGGCTGACTAATAGCTCGGCATCGACTGCCGCCTGTCTGCGCTGTTCTAAATTACCAGCAATCACATGCTGTAAGTCATCTATAGAGTAAAGATAGACGTCATCCATCCGACTAATAGTAGAGTCAATGTCACGAGGTACTGCCAAATCTATCATCAACATCGGCTGATAACGGCGACGTTTTAGTGCTTGTGCGGTCATATTTTTGTCAATCAGTACCGCCATGCTGCCACTACAGCTACTGACAATATCAGCTTCTGCTAGTAGTTGCGGTAACTCGTCTAACCCTCGAACTTCGACCCTACGATTGGCTTGACGCAGCTCAGCTGCTAGTGCTTCTGCTCGCTCAGGACTGCGGTTACAGATGATGATCCGCCCCACCCCAAGCCCAGCGATATGCATAGTGACTAAACGATTCATCTCGCCAGCAGCGACGACTAACAGTGTCCGACTGGGCAGGTTATCGAAGATTTGAGTCACTAATTTGGCGGCGGCAAAGCCAAGCGATACGGCTTGTGCGCCAACGTTAGTTTCATTACGTACTCGTTTGGCGGCCGCAAATACTTGGTCGATCACCCAACCTAACTGAGAGCTGACCGCATGCTCTGTCTGTGATAAGTGTACCGCTTGTTTGATCTGGCCCAATATCTGCGGCTCCCCCAAGATCATAGAGTCTAGACCAGCGGCAACTCGTAGCCAGTGCGTCAAGGCGTGCGTATCTCGGTGCACATACAAAAAAGGCTCAATCTCAGAAACAGCTATGTTTTTGAATTTCGCTAGCCATTGCTTGACGATGACAATATGCTCATCCGTTGCCGCAGTCATAGAAGCTGAACTATTAGAAGCTGAGCTATTATTAGGGCTAGAGTCTGCATCAGCCAATTGCGGTACTGCTTGTGGGACTAGGACATATATCTCGGTACGGTTGCAGGTTGACACAATGACGCTACCATCGGTAAAAACCTTTAACTCAGTCAAAGCAGTGTTCAAATCGTTACCCACAAACGCCAAGCGCTCACGCAAAGCGACTGGTGCGGTTTTGTGATTGACCCCGATGACCACTAATCTCATCATTTATAGACCATAAATATAACGCTCATTTTACCTGTTAGCCCAGCTACAGCAAGCGGTTAGCTAACAACAGTAATCCGCTAATTAGCTACTGACAATACGATAAATAGTCAGTAATAGCAGCTATGACGTTATTAATTTGAATAGGTTGACAGCAGCGTTAACTAAAATAGCCGCTGCTCAAAAAGGTGTTGTAGCAAATACAAAGCTGGGTATTATATCATTGTTAGTTGTTTTATTTAATACTTAGCCTACTACGCCAGTACTGATTGTGTTTATCTGGGCACGAAGGGCACAAATCAACTGCCACAGCACTTTTAATTGCTACTATACGTACCCATTACCGCCAGTGCTAAATTAGATTTTATTACTATTGACTCTAATAGCGCATGGCTTAAATCTAAGCTCTATTTAACAGATGCAAATAGCAGCAGTAAGGCAATCAGGGCGAAGGCTAAAGCCTTAGAGCTTTAAAATATATTAGCAACTTAGCTTTCTAAACTTGCTAAAGACAGACTATAAGTAACAGGAGTACTCTTGTTTAGCAAAGTCATCTGCTTTTATACTTAGGTTTGATTATTGACTGTTTTTATGGATAAGTATGACTGTCTATGGACTTTTTTAAGTTTCTTTATCGATCAAGATCAGCGTTTGACTATGCCGACGACAATCCGTTTGGTATTAGTACTTTATTAAACGCTATTATCAAGCGTTTACAGCAGCGCCGCAAGCTGACCTTGTTGTTGGCAGCCTGTCTGTGTTTAGCTGCCCCCTGCTATGCTCATGCTCATATATTTAGCCCTTTGCTCGAAGCCATACTGCCGCGTAGCAGTTCTGAAAAACCTCAAGCTAGCACCGCTGCTACTGATACGGTAACTAGCGATACTAAAATTATACTGCCTACTGACCTTAGTAATCCTTCTGCTACTACTGCCCCTGCTGTAGAGTTAGAGTTGACTAAGCAACCTCGGCCGCCACTCAGTGAGCCGAGCTTATATGCGTTGTTGGACGCTGAGTTTGCTGCTAATCGTGGTAACACTCGTCGCGCTTTGGTTTTATATAAGCAGCAATCCTTTAAAGAGGATGCTACTGCTGTCTTTGAGCGTGCTCTTGGCTTTTCATTGAATAATGAAGATGTGCATGAGTCATTAGATTTTGCTAAGAGCTGGCTAGACCAAAACCCTGATCATGTACCTGCTTGGTTCTATGTGGCGCACTTAGCGCTAAAAGCGCATGACTACACTTTAGCAGGTGAAACCCTTAATCGCATCTTGCGTTATGATCCACGAGCAGATTTAAGCGAGATTTTAATAGGGATTTATCCTGAAAATGATGACGATCAGCGTGAGTTACTGGCTGCTCTACAGCCTATTGATAGTCAGCAGAATGCTTCATTGTCGGTACTGAAAGCTGGTTTGCTTAATCAATTTAATGATCCGCAGAATGCGATTATTCATATCAATCGCGCTTTGCTCACGCAGCCTGATTACGTCCCCTTCATTACCCTAAAAGCAGATATCTTACGCAAGATAGAGTCCACTGAAACGGTACTCAGCTACGTCAACCAAGCGCGCCTACGTAACCCTGATAGCAAAAACTTATACTTATACGAAATTAGATATCTGCTCGATCTGAAACAAAGTAAGCAAGCATGGGATCTGCTATTAAAAGCGCAAAATCGTTTTAATGATGACAACGAGATTACTTTATTAGCAGCCTTAGTAAGTTTGGATGTCGAGCAATATCGTACTGCCGATCAGCTGTTAAACATTTTGGTCAAGAGTCCAGCATATCTCGATCAAGCCTATTATTATTTGGGGATAAGCGCTGAGCGTCAACAACGCTTTGAGCAAGCTAAATACTACTTAAACGCAGTAGTGCGTGAAGATCTAGTATTAGCAGCACGCGAAAAAGTGGTATCTTTTGAATTGCTTAACGATAATATCGAGGGAGCGATCAATACTCTACAGCTGTTGCGCCAACAGTATCCTGTGTTCGCGCCTGATAGTTATGTAATGCAAGCTGATATTTTATGGCAGCATAATGAAGCCGAAAAAGCCCTGCAATTATTAACTCGTGTCAGTCGCAAGTATCCAGACAATGAGCTAATACTATTCGCCCGTGCGCAACTACTCGATGATAGTAAAGATTACTTAATAAAACGTACTTTGCTCAATCATTTGCAAGCCTTAGACCCTAGCAACTTGTCTTACCAGCTCAGTTACGCCCAGCTACTATTAGCTAATAATCGTAGCTCAGAGCAAGGCTTAGAGCTAGCTAAGAACCTTATTCAAATACGCTATGATGATCCACGTTATGACAATGAGCTGCAACTACAAGCGCTTAATTTGCTTGCTAGCAATGCTCTTGCCACTGAAAACTATGCGCAAGTTATCAATTATTTGCAAACCCCTTACGATGTACTACCTACCTTGCGCTCAGGTGAGCTACTGCTACGTGCCTATCAAGGCTTAGGGGCTGATGAGAAAGTCGAAGCTTTATTAGCTGATTTACAGCAACGTTTTTCTTTCGGTCAGCGCAACCTTAATGATCGAGTACAGCTTTATTAAGGGATTGTTATAACCGTTATTTTCACTAGTGCTAGCACAAGCCGGTTATAACAAGCTAACAACTATCCATAAATAAGTAACATAAATAGCTTAAGCTAGCTTTTTGTTATGCGGACTCTACTAGTTCGCTGGGTTTTTAATTTTGCAAAACTTGAACTATCACTTTTGAGGAATAATGATGTCATCACTATTAAAGCTAGCTCAGCCAACCATAACTCAACATAAACCAGTAAAATTAATGGCTATTGCCGCAGCAAGTGCCACATTGTTAATGATTTCCGGTTGTCAGTCGCTACCCAAAAACCAAGTAGCCACTACTCCTACTACAATGCCAGTGCAAAAGCTAAGTGACTTTAATATCAACGGTAAAATCGGCGTGACTACTCCGGCTGATAGTGCTAATAATACTACCGCACAAGGTGGCAGCGCCTTTTATGCTTGGGGTCAGCAAAATGATCGTTTCGCTATTGAACTGATCGGTGCGCTAGGTATCGGCAAGACCAACATACAGTACGATGGTAAGACGGCAACCTTAGTCAGTGAAAAGACTGGTACTTTGAGCGCTGATAACCCTGAAACCTTGCTACAAAAAGCTACCGGCTGGCAAGCCCCTATCTCGCAAATGCCGTATTGGATCTCTGGTCGTTCTGCACCCTCAGATAGTGCTCCGCAGCTGGACAGTCAAGGCCGATTAATCAGCTCAATCAATGGTGATTGGACGGCTAACTTCAGCTATAAAGGTAATGACAAGCTGCCTAATAAGATCAGTGCCATGCAACCCGCCGGTCATAAAGTAGTGATGACTATCAATCATCAAAATCAATAAGCTTTTTTACTAGTATATTTATTTATGATTTCAGACCATAACATTTCAAACAGCTCAATTACTCGTTTGTCACCGGCCAAGATTAATTTGTTTTTGCACATTACGGGCAAACGTACTGATGGCTATCACAACTTGCAAACGGTTTTCCGGCTGCTTGATTGGGGTGATTATCTGCACTTTTTATTAACAGACAAAGTAGTAAATATTGATGGCTCCTTAGACATTAATAAACTATGTAGTCAGTTGTTGGTGTTAACAGGTGCAGATGCGATAACTACTAGCGTAGAAGACAATCTAATCTTTAAGGCGGCACGCGCACTAGTAGCGTCTGCCATACAGTCAAACAAACTACCTAAGCAGCTACCGCAAGTACAAGTCACTTTAGACAAGCGTCTCCCAATGGGTGCAGGTTTAGGCGGTGGCTCATCTAATGCCGCGACTACCTTATTAGCATTAAATGAGATTTGGCAGCTTAACTTTGATAAAAATGAACAGATAAAAATCGGTACTACGATTGGCGCCGATGTGCCAATATTTATCTTTGGTCAAGATGCTATCGCTATGGGTATTGGCGAGCAGCTGACTGCCATCGATTTGCCAGATCAGCACTATTTACTACTGACACCTGACGCTCATGTCGATACTGCTAAGCTATTTGCTCATGCAAAATTGCAGCGTGATATGGCGTCGATATCGGTTGCAACTATTAAAGATCAATTTACTGCCTATACACAAAACCTGATAACGCCTTATGAAAATGTATTTACCCCAGTGGTGACGAGACTCGCTCCTGAGGTTGATGAGGCACTAAAGTATTTGCAAAGATTACAGAAAATAGCATTAGGCACAGCACGCATGACTGGCTCTGGCAGCGCGGTGTTTTTACCATTGGATGCAAC
Organism: Psychrobacter urativorans; assembly: GCF_904846695.1. Lineage (GTDB taxonomy): Bacteria > Pseudomonadota > Gammaproteobacteria > Pseudomonadales > Moraxellaceae > Psychrobacter > Psychrobacter urativorans. The sequence continues at coordinate 152,178 of NZ_CAJHBR010000001.1, read as the reverse complement.
TGTTGCCAGTGATGAAAAGCTTTTGGCAAAGTGGCTTGAAGAGGCACCTTGTACGGGATATATAGTTGGCAGTTTATGAGTTTGGACGGTAGTGATAAAGCAACGTTCTTAATCTAAAGGTCATTTATAATGAAAACAGGTTGTTCTACACGCTCTATAATTATCTTCCCTCTCTTAATATCAATGACTGGCTGTACTAGTAATACCGATTCGCCTTCACCCTCTTCGGTAGTCAATCCCGATACTCAAAACGTCACGTTACCTGAGCCAAAAGTATCTATCGATAGTATGGCTAGTGATGTCAGCATTAACGACTCTGAAAATAAGCCATATGCTAAGTTTTTTACCTATCCATATGAGCATGGTGTGGAAATAGAACCCGCTATGGACGGTACTTTAGTTATGAAGGATGGATGTTTGCTTATCCAAAACGCTGATAGGCTTAACGTTCCTATTTTTCCTCAGGGTATAACCACTTGGAATGAAGAGACACAGACTCTGACAGCCAATGGCGTTGATATACCTTTGAACACTGAGCTATTTACTAATGGACCCTTAGACGGCGGAAAACACAATCCTAACTACGATTACGATTTTGAGCAACAAGCAGATCCTAAATGTTTGGAAAATAGATATATCCAATTTTTGGGTTCACAGTTCATGCATGTCAGAGATTTGCCAAATCATTAACCTATACAAGCTAAAACTTCAACCAAACACTGTCTATAGCGTGTAAATAAAATTATTATAAAGGCAGTGTATAAATTCTCATTAACTCAACATCCGTTTTATTTTTACCCTATTACGAATAAAAGCCAGAAAAAGGCGCAAAGCGCTTGCAAAATCTGAAAATTTACTTATAATAGGTCGCCTCAATAGGGGTATAGCCAAGTTGGTAAGGCATCAGGTTTTGATCCTGACACCGTTGGTTCGAGTCCAGCTACCCCTACCATATTATTAGTTCATGTTATATGGGTTATCTTGCTAAGTTTTTGACATCCGTTAAGAGATTAACTGAATGATAGCAATTGACAACACCCACCTGTTTTCGGTATAGTTCGCAACGAACACCGTTAATGAAAGTTGACTATCAGCTACTATATAATAGCGATAAGATGACTTGTTAAGTAATAGCATTTTAAATAACTATTATTTAAAGTGTCTGTATGTACAATACAGGGGTATAGCCAAGTTGGTAAGGCATCAGGTTTTGATCCTGACACCGTTGGTTCGAGTCCAGCTACCCCTACCATTTTTTAGTGCACAACATCACTAACTACGTTCTCCACTCTTTTCTGAATTTGAGCAGTTTGACACTGCTTAGCGGTCGCTGCTTGAGTCACTCAATAGGACTTCAGTCATGCCTTATTTGGCGATTTTTACGGGTAATGCCCACCCTGAATTAGCGAAAACAGTAGCCGACCACCTCCATATCCCTCTTGGTAAAGCTGATATCACACGTTTTTCTGACGGCGAAATTGCGGTAGAAATCAAAGAACACGTGCGCGGAAAAGATGTGTTTATCATGCAGCCTACTTGCTCCCCTACTAATGACAATCTCATGGAAATCATGATGATGGCTGACGCTTTGCGTCGCTCGAGTGCTGGTCGTATCACTGCAGTGATGCCCTACTTTGGTTATGCTCGTCAAGATCGTCGTCCCCGTTCTGCTCGAGTGCCTATTTCTGCCAAAGTTGTTGCTGATATGCTCAACATTGTTAGTATTGATCGAGTGATGACTGTTGATCTACATTCTGATCAAATTCAGGGTTTTTTCGATATTCCAGTAGACAATATCTACGCTACTCCTGTATTACTCAATGACCTATTAAAACAAGATTATGACAACATCATGGTAGTTTCTCCTGATGTTGGTGGCGTAGTACGTGCTCGTGCTATGGCCAAGCAATTAGGCGATAGTGATTTGGCTATCATTGATAAGCGTCGTGCGCGCGCTAACGAATCACAAGTAATGAACATCATTGGTGATGTCCGTGATCGTGATTGTGTCATTGTTGATGATATGGTCGATACAGCGGGAACGCTATGTAAAGCGGCTCAAGCCCTAAAAGATAGCGGCGCTCGTCGTGTAATGGCTTATATCACTCATCCAGTATTATCAGGTGATGCACTGAAGAACATCAGCGAGTCGGCATTGGATGAAATCGTAGTTACCGATACTATTCCACTTTCTGCAGCGGCTGCCGCTTGTAGTAAAATACGTCAAATATCTATCGCTCCTATGCTAGCTGAGAGCTTACGTCGTATCAATAACGAAGAATCTATCAGTGCTATGTTTGATGTTTAATAGTCACTAGTTACTAGTTACTAGTTACTTATGATCATTAGCGCTTATATTGCTAGTATCGACGGTTAAAGACGACAAATTAGTTATAAATCCAGCGCTAAGAGTTATTCTTTAGCGCTGGATTTTTTTGTAAGCCTTTATTATTACTACAAAACCACGTATAATGCGCGCCTGTGTTAACCATTTGGGCTTTATAAGTCCGGTAACACAAAAAAGTGCTGTTAGTACAATAGTGGATTGGTCGCAAATCCATAGAGTTACTAGCAGATACTTCACTTATTCTTTATAGGATTATAACCATGAGCATTGACCATTTCGCAATAAACGCAGTTGATCGTTCTGCAGAACAACAAGGTAAAGGTGCGAGCCGCCGCCTACGTAAGCAGAATTTAGTTCCTGCAATCATTTATGGCGGTGGCGAAGAGCCAACTACCATTTCAATCAAAATCAATGAACTAGTAAAGTCGCTTGAATATGAAGCCTTCTTTTCACAGATTTTGACTATTACTCTTGATACAGGTAATGAGCATCAAGTTGTTATCAAAGCGTTGCAGCGTCATCCAGCTAAAGGCTTTCCAATGCATGCTGACTTTCAGCGCGTTGTAAAAGGTCAAAAAATCAACATGAACATCCCTGTTCATTTTGCAGGTCGTGAAGAAGCGCCTGGTACTAAAGCTGGTGGTATTCTATCAACGCTAGTTACTGATATCGAAATCGTTTGCCTACCATCACAGCTACCTGAATATCTAGAAATAGATGTATCTGGTATGGAAATTGGTGATCTTTTCCGTTTATCAGACATCAAATTGCCTGAAGGCGTTATCATCTTTGATCTTGACATGGAAGATGCGCACGACCGTACTATCGTTAACATGCAGCCACCAACAGTTGAAGAAGTTGATGAAGAAGCAGATGACGTTGATGCAGCTGAAGTTCCAGCTACAGAGCAGAGCGATAAAGCAGCTAGCGAAGATAAAGACGCCGAATAATAGAACTTATCTTCTGATATAGTATTTTGTTAAATATCCTATGACAGAAGTTAGTTGCGTTAGAAAACAGCAGGAGATAATTATCTCCTGCTGTTTTTGTAATTACGTTTTGAAAAACTAATTTTAACGTTACTTTTTCAAAACGTATGTCCTAAGCATAAGGTAATTCTCACCTTTCCTACTAATAGCTACACTGAGTATTGTTATGTCTATAAAGCTTATCGTTGGTCTTGGTAATCCCGGTCAAGAGTATATGTTCACTCGTCATAATGCTGGTTTTTGGTTTGTGCAACATTTAGCCCAACAGTTCAATATCACTTTATCTGCTGACAAAAAATTCCATGGCGTTACTGGTCGTGGTCAGATTCACGGCTCTGATGTACGCCTGTTATTACCACTAACTTTTATGAATAAGTCAGGCCAGTCGGTAGTGCCGATGGTGAATTTTTATAATATTGATAACGATCAGCTGCTAATCGCTCATGATGAGCTGGATATTCCTGCAGGTAGTATCAAGTTAAAAACGGATGGCGGTCATGGTGGTCATAATGGCTTACGTGATATCACTCCACATATCGGCAGTGATTTTCATCGTCTACGTGTAGGGATAGGTCATCCAGGACATAAGTCTAAAGTCAGTGGTCATGTACTCTCAAAGGCTTCGCCTAATGAGCAGATCGCTATCGATAGCGCTTTGACAGCGGCTTTTGAAGCCTTACCCTTATTATTAGAAGGTAAGATTGAGCGCGCACGCGAGCAAATTAATGGCTTTAAACTACCTGCTTGACACGGTATGATATGCCCTGTTTTAATAACCGCTGTTTTTTAGACTTTCGTTGACTATCTAAGTTGTGCAATGTTGCCATCTACTCTAGTATTTGTGGCCAGTTAGTACAGCCAACTATTAACGCTGAGTGGTTATTGCAGCGCCATTAGTACCAGCTTAAATTTTAATAGTAGCTTTAATTTATCAGTTATGTCCCCATTAACGCTGTAGTTAATCCGTTTATTAGCTATCGTTAATCCATTTAATATCAGTTACTTAATATCAGTTACACTAAGGAAGCAACTTATGCTACTTAACATGCTTAAATGCAAATTGCATCGCGCTCGTGTCACCCATGCCGAGTTACATTATGAAGGCTCGTGTGGTATTGATAGCGATTTATTAGATCTCGCTGGTTTGCGCGAAAACGAATCTATCGATATCTACAATGTCACTAATGGCAAACGCTTTCGCACTTATGTTATCCGTGCTGAAGCCGGTTCAGGCATCATCTCATTGAATGGTGCTGCTGCTCATATGGCCGATTTAGGCGATATCGTTATTATTTGCGCTTATGCTCATTTCGATGAAGTTGAAGCCGCTATTTATCAGCCAAAACTGGTTTATTGTAATGAAGATAATAGCGTAAGAGATACTGCTAACGTTATTCCAGTACAAGTCGCTTAACAGCAGTTATTATTTTAGGTAATTCTCGAATCATTATTTTAGTAGTTGTTTGAGAGCGTTAAGCAGGTTTAAATTTAATAGTTATTTAATGAGCCGAATGATATTTTTAGTTTATTAGAAATTATAACTATTGAAGACCTAACAAGCACGCATAAAAAAGCTGAATCTACATTTGATTCAGCTTTTTTTATGCCTTTTTATTGACCATGTTTTCTAGCCCTTTTAATTTTAACCAAGGGACATTTTGCTGTGGTAAGCGATAGTTAAGCCGTCGCTAAGCCTATAATACAGTTGTTATACCCTTTATTTATTTTTCTTACGGTTTCTAAAACCGCTCCATAGGCCTTCTTGTGCTACTTTTGGCATTTTTAAGGTAATAGTATTAGATATCATGTCTTGTACTGCTAAGCCACGACTGTTGAATAGACAAAAAAGGTAGTTAAACATTAAGCCAAAGAACGCACTGAGTAATAGTACTGCGCGCGATCCGCCTATCAGGCTACCGATTATGCCGCATAATAGAGGCATTAAACAAGCTGCCAAAATACGCTTAAAGGACTGTCCCCAAGTCAATAGATGACCGGTATTATTAACCGTTTTAAGACGCCAAGTCTGCATTCCTAGGGTTTGGCCACCACGACGCCAAAACAAGCCGTAGAACCCTACTAGCGTTAAGATAAATGAGGGAGTCATGATGAAGTTCTGATACCAAGTTGGCAGTGACTGCGCTTGCGCTGAGTCGGTACCCGTTTGCATAGTCAGTAAAGTACCAATGACGGTCAACACCGTGCCAACCAAGAACAGCAAGGCTAATATCAACATACCATCATAGACAATAGCTATCACCCGCTCAAATGGTTTGGCGATGCTCAGCTCATCGACAACTACAGGCTTCATAACGCGATTTAAAAGTTTTCTTTCATCTAGCAAAGGACTTTTACTTTCATCTATCAAAGGACTTTTACTTTCAGAGATTGATTCAACATCAACTTTTATTCTGACATCAACTTTTAACTTACTTTTTCGCATTTTATAAAGTCCGTAGCAAGTAGAAAATAGTGCTGTTATTGTACCGTAAATTGTTCATTTAGCGGACATTAACATACACTAGTATTTGGTTGTACAGCGTATAAAATCGACAGACATAAAAAAACCGCCAAAATGTCAGAAGACAGGCGATTGATTTAGGTATTGCTTTTAAAGCGGTGATAATGCAAATGGTGCGCCTGGAGAGATTCGAACTCCCGACCCCTTAGTTCGTAGCCAAGTGCTCTATCCAACTGAGCTACAGGCGCGTATTGCACATCATCTACTGCGCAGTGATTAACTTTTGCAGTAAATTAGGTTGGTCATTATATAGATAATACAGCAGATGTCAATCTAATTATAAGATATATGCTAAATTATTTTAATCTAGCGGTTATCATAAAAGCTAACATCGATAAACTATATTTTAAATCTAATAATAACTGAATAAATGGCGGTGAAGGAGGGATTCGAACCCTCGATACGCTTACACGTATGGTTCCTTAGCAGGGAACTGGTTTCAGCCACTCACCCACTTCACCGAACGAGATAAGACTTCTATGAGATAGAATACAGTATCGATGCTAATGATACGTCCTAGTCGTGGGCGAGTATTATAACAAAGCCCAAACGAAATGCAAGCGTTGTATGCCACTTTAATCAACCTTTTTGCATAATAACGGTTTATTAGCGAATTTAAGGCTTTTAGCGCCGCTAAAATAGTGTTAATAGCAGCGAAATATCATCTTAGCCAGTTAATAACCTTAATTTTAGATCTTTAGTGAAATAACAGCAATCGGCTACTGTGGCTTTTTAGCAGCAAGCTAGCTATAGTCAGTAGCAGAAATTAAAAATCATTGAAGACAAATACAATCTTTTGATAAAAAATAGAAGCGGTTAATATAAATAGAAGCTTTTAGGGAAAAACAAACCACTATCACTAATAATAACTTATAAGGATAAGCCATGCGTCCGGTAGTATTGTGCTTTTCAGGATTAGACCCTTCAGGTGGGGCAGGATTACAAGCAGATATCGAAGCCATCGGTCAAGCCGGTGCTCATGCTGCCATTGCTTGTACAGCGATCACTGTGCAAAGCTCACAACGAGTCTTTAGCTTCCAAGCTTGTTACGCAGATTTAGTAAAAGCCCAAGCCATCGCCGTGCTCGATGACTTGCCTGTGAGCGTTATCAAGTCAGGTATGCTCGGTACTACAGACAATATCGCTATGTTAACCGATATGTTTGCTCAAGGACTTATTACTCAAGGCACGCCTTTTGTTTTAGATCCAGTATTAGTGGCTAATAGTGGCGGTAGTTTAGGTGATGAGCGCACTTTGGTAGCGGCATTTAGAAAACTGCTGCCTTATGCTACTTTGTTAACCCCAAACACTCATGAGCTGCGTGCTTTGAGCGGTGAACAAGACTTGCATACTGGCGCACAAAAGCTATGTGCCCAAGGTACTCAGGCGGTCCTAGTAAAGACCTCGCACGACTTTGATAGCGGTGATATTGAGCAGTATCTGTATCTGCAAGGTGAAATGGTATATAAAAGCACCTTAGCACGCCTACCAGGTGAGTTTCATGGCTCTGGTTGCTCACTAGCCAGCTTCATCGCTGGACGCCTTGCTGAGGGTGATAAGCTGATTGAGGCAGTTAAGGCGGCCGACCAGTGGATCGGTCAAACCTTGAGCAAGGCAGATGCTCCCCACCCCGATGATGCTAGTGCTCAGCTGATACCCAATCGCTTTATAACTAATGTAGTCGATACTAAATAAAACCGCTAAATCACTTTATCAGGCGAAACAGTGATAAGTTTTTCTGGGTTGCTGTGCCTATGTTGACAGAGGCTGCAAAAAACTGATTTCAATCTGGCGGTTTGGTTTCTACAATCAACTCACTGTAACGGCTAGCGCTAGTCTTAAAGCTTGTTAAACTTGCAATGGTAGACCTTACTGCTAGCGGCTCAAAGCGCTGCTGTAGAAAATGTAAATCGAAGATGATACAGCGGTTTGTTTAGTATTTAAGTGATATTTAGCTATTATTAGCATTTAGCATTAAAAAAAAGACGCCCTACTCATGAATAGGGCGTCTTTTTATTGACTAATACTAGCTGATTTTATGAGTTGCTCTTCGCCAGCTTAACCTAGCATTGGTAGCAAGCTATTAGCAATAGCGCCAACCATAATCTCAATCAAATAGAAGGCAAAAAATGCCATGATTGGTGATAAGTCGAGCATCCCTAAGTTCGGAGTAATACGACGAAACGGCTCTAAAATCGGCTCTGCTAAGCGCATGATAATACCGATAATCGGGTGCGCTGACTGAGTAAACACTACAATCCAGCTGACAATGATAGAGCCTATAACTACGTAGCGACACATGCGCAAAAAGTCTAAAATCAGACTTAACGAGCCTTGGAAAAATAGCGGTATAGGTGCAATGCCTTTATTGGCAAGCGCCGCCTTGCCAGCGATGTCAATTAAGCGAATAAGGAACATCAATACTATAGCGGCAATACTGATACGCCCTTGGCCTACCGTTGGAAAAATCCGTCCAAACACATCGACGATATGCGTAGCTTTATACGCAGGGCTAATCAGCGGCTCGCTAGCATCCATTCCGGCAAACTGCAGCATAAAGCGAATAAACACCAATAGCATCGCAAAGGTGGTAACCAAATCAAAAATTTGTAATAACATATCGTTCATTAAGTGCTACTCGATTTGCCTATAGTAATAGAATTTGGACTAATAAAAGTTAGGGTATGTTAAACACTTACCAATAGTAAAGGCTGCTATAGTCAGTACTAATGTAGTCAGTTTTCAATCATCAGTTAGAAATCATCAGTTTGAAACCAGTAGTTTTAAATACAACAGAGACTGTAGGCTGCTATAACTGCTAATTTATGTCACTGACTCACAAAGCTTTCTAGCTTGCTGAGCAGTTATGCTAAGGCATAAGTTGCAAAAGTCTTTGGCAGTTGTAAATTACTTTTACTTTTTATCGTCGCTTTTCATCTCTTCACTGAGTGCTTTGCTGCGATCGTAGCACGCTTGCATAGCCTCGCCTATTTGGCGACCAATCTCATTGTGTTGCATTGACTCAATTGCCGCTTGTGTAGTGCCCTTGGGCGACATTACTTTACGACGTAGCTCAGCAGGACTATCGTCACTACCAATAGCCATAGTCGCTGCGCCTAACACAGTTTGCATAGCTAACGCTGAGGCTTGCTCTCTATCTAGACCTAAAGCCACTGCGCCATCAATCATCGATTCAATAAAGTAAAACACATAAGCTGGCGCTGATCCTGCCACTGCAGTAACGGCATGCATCTGTTCCTCAGAATCAACCCACATCACTAAACCTGAAGCTTCCATTACTGCCGTTGCTAGCTGCTTTTGTTGATCATTAATATCACTGGTAGCATAGAGACCAGTTGCTCCCATTTGTATTTTCGAGGGAGTATTGGGCATAGCGCGGACGATATTGCTATAGCCCCCTAACATCTCAGATAAAAGCTCAGTCGATAAGCCTGCTGCCACTGAAATCACTAGTTGATGCTCTAAAGCGTCAGAAAATTCGCTAACTACTTGCTGCATCATTTGTGGTTTGACTGCTAGTACCACTACGTCAGCATCGATAACTGCTGCTTTTGGCTCTAGGCTAGCATCAACAGTATGCATTTGCTGCTTAGCGTATTGCTCACGAGTCTCAGCACTCGGTGCCGATACCGTAATAAGTGCAGGATTCATACCGCAGCCAATGAGGCCACTGATTAAGGCCTGCGCCATATTGCCGCCACCGATAAAGCTTATTTTCTTATTAATTAACTTATTATTAATTGATGACATAAAATCTCCTAATAATTCTGCTCTATTAAAACCCTAACTGCCTGTTAGCATTGGTTTTTTCATAGCCTACTTTTTATAATAAGCGCTAAATAGTATCGTTTAAACAGCAGGGTTTGATAGAGTGTTTTTAGCAAGCAGGCGGTCTAAAATGAGGTCTAGTCTACCATACTGCCATTATTGGCGTTTGAAAAATTGGTGGTTAACGCAGTGACTATCAGTTCATCCTAAAGATGGAACATCGATACGCCGGTTACAGAACAAACGGTGGCTCAAAAGCCCTACCATTAATCCTAGATACTGGCTAATAGCAGATTAGTAGTAGCCATATAGTTAACAGTACAGGCAAGCACACTAGTAATTAAGGCATAGACAAGCTCATCGACGGCAGCATTTATAGCGTCAGTAACCGCAACGGCAATCTAGAGCAAGACCCATTACTTTACCGCAAATAGAGCACTGCTAATAGTACTGCTAAATGCGCTATTAACGATCTTGGCAATCCATTTAGGGTCATTATTGCTTAAATTAAGTGATGCACCGTCTGCGGTCAGCGGCCACTGCTCAAAGGGAGAGATTAGTAACAGTGGCAGCTCGTTATTATCGGCTTTATGCTCAGAGTTAACAGCTTTTGAACCTGTAACTTCTGAGTTTAGATTTACAGCGCTCACTACTAGTAAACTGTCTCGCAACCAAACTGGAATAGCTAACGTTTGATAGAGTTTTTTGCCAGACTGTGCTCGAGTAGCCCTTGACGTTTTTAACTTTTGTTGTCGATCTAACGGTGTTATTTTTAAGGTTAGCGGATCCGTATCGTTGCTCATTAAAGGTGCTAATTCACTAGCTGTAACCTTTAACTGCCAATGGTAAGCGGCGTTTTCCCGCAATACTACCGTGAAGGGCTCCAGCCTATCTTTAATAATAACTTGCTGCTGTACCAGCACTGGCAACGCTAGCCAATCAAGCCATGAGTGACTGAGTCGATATAACTGCTGACGATAACGACTTACCCTGTAATGTTGGCGGTGTGCGTACCAATCTAGCTGAGTTTGGTGGTCATTATCATCACGTTGCACTAGCCTAGACACGTCATCTACTAGTTGCTTACTCGGCGGTAACGGCTCATCTTGCGCCAGCCAATAATGTAGTAATTGCCGTTGGCGATAGAGTGGTAATGCTTGCAGTTGATCACTATCAATTACCTGCTGAGCTGAAGGATAATCAAGCTCATCGATAGCAGTCTGCTGCCAATCTTGCAGCGCTTGCGTATTGACTGTTGCCTGCGCATCGCTAAGCAATTGCGCACTACGAACCATGTTTGCGATGACATTAGGGTTATAAGTTGCCAGCAGTGGCATGATATCTCGGCGCAAACTACTACGCACATTATCACCATTATCATTAGTTGGATCATCAATATAAGGCAGCTGCAACTGCTCAGCATAGCTACTGATATTGGCACGACGCACCGACAACCAAGGCCGCCATAAGACATTATGTCGCGCGCCTTGTGACTGCTCACGCCATGCTTGCATAGCAGCTAGACCTTTCACCCCAGCACCCTGCATCAAGCGCATCAATACGGTCTCAGCTTGATCATCAGCATGATGACCTAACAATAAAACGTCGCCTTGATTGATATGTTCAAGCATCACTTGATAACGGGCTTGCCGTGCTGCTTGCTCATCGCTACCGGTTACTTGCGCTCGTAAAATAGTACAAGGCAGCTGTTGGACTTGTGCCCATTTCGCGACATGCTTAGCCCAATGACTACTAGCTGACTGTAGATTATGATCAACATGCAGCAGCTGCGGCAAAAATGCTAACTTACCTTGCTGATAAAGCTGCAAACATAGTGCGGCTAAAACCAAAGAATCACGACCACCACTACAAGCCAGCCAAATACGCCGACCACGTAACTGTTCACGGTGTTCATCAACACTCGCCAATAAAGCTTGTGCCAGCGCCGGATCTACTGGCAACTCTGCTGCTATGGGCTTGATAGGATAAGGTTTAATGGCGCTATTAGTCATAGGTAGTCATGTCTAGTTAAAGGTGTCTATTAAGGTGTCTATTGATGAATATTCAACCAGTCTAATTATAAGCTAAAAATCAGCTACAAAAAAACGTGCTACTAAGGAGCACGTTAATGATTGTTCGATGGTTAAGCTTTAAAGCACGTTAAGCTGGTAGCATAACTTCTGAGTTAAAGGTTTTTAGCTTTTCATAACGCAGTTCAGTACGAGTATCAGCATCCATTGCTTGCAGCTCTTCTAACTGCTCAAGTAGCAATGATTTAAGGGCTTTCATCACTGGCTGGGGTTGTAAATGTGCGCCTTCTCCTTCATCGATGACGGCATCAATCAAGCCCATTTGATACAAGTTAATAGCATTTAATTTTAGTGCTTCACTAGCATCTTGCGCTTTTTCAGCGGTTTTCCACAGAATAGCTGCACAGCCTTCAGGAGAGATAACTGAATAGATGCTGTTTTGTAGCATATTCACTTTATCGCCGACACCTATAGCTAGCGCACCACCTGAACCCCCTTCACCGACGATAGTAACGATAATTGGTACTTTTAAACTGGAGAATACAGCGATACTTTCAGCGATTGCTTGGGCTTGTCCACGCTCTTCAGCACCAATGCCAGGATAAGCTCCTTGTGTATCAACAAAGGTCATAACCGGCAAGTTAAAGCGCTCGGCCATTTTGACTAAGCGAATAACTTTGCGATAGCCTTCAGGATTGGCCATGCCGAAATTGTGGGCAATACGCTCACGAGTACTACGACCACGATGTTGACCGATGACCATTACCGGCTTGCCATCCAAGCGTGCTAAGCCACCAATAATAGCTTTATCATCAGCAAAGGCGCGATCACCATGCAATGTATCAAACTCAGTAAATAGCTGATTAACATAGTCCATAAATAATGGACGCTTGGCATGTCGTGCTATCTGAACGCTATCCCAGACGGTACTCATAGACTTATCCTTTTAGTCATTTTATAGTATATTGTTTTATACAAGTTCTCAGTTATTGTGTATTTGAGTATAACCAAAGTACATCTGTAAACTCAACAAAACTATATTAGCACAGTTGTACTAAGTATAAAATTTACAAATAATTAAATAATAATTATCTTGCCGGGACTAATAACCACTCGCTTAGCATTGCCTAGTATATTTTTAGCAGTCAGTAATTATTCGGCTTGCGCTTGCGCTTCAATCACCGTAAGTTTGATGCCCCACTTAGCAAACTGCTCAATCTCAGCTTCGAGATCAGAGAATAAAAACGCATAGTGTTTTTTGTCAGTGCTGACGGTAATTTGCCAGCAATTAGTATCGGTAACTACTAAATGCATATCAGGCAGCTCATATTCACTACGACTATGATGAGCCAACACTGCAAGTCTGAGCAATAAACACAAATAGATCAGCTGATTGCCGCCAATAAGACAAATTTGCTCGAGCATATCGCTTTTTAGCTTGCGTCTGTGGCTGAGCATTAACTGCGACATACGTTTTTGATCGACTTGTGAGAATCCAGGAATGTCTGAGTTTTCGAGTAGATAAGCGCTGTGCCGATGATAGTTGTTATGACTGATCGCTAAGCCAATTTCATGCAGATAGGCCGCTCGTCTTAACAAATCAGCATCATCACTCGTCAACTGCAACTCATCTTTGACTTGTTTAAATAGATGACGACTGGTTCTGACCACTTGTCGAGCTTGCTTTTTATCTACTGAATAGCGTTTATTGAGCGCCAGCACACTGCGGTCACGTACATCCTCACTAGCAAAACGCCCGAGCATGTCATACATCACTCCTTCACGTAACGCCCCATCAGAGTAGGCAATAGTATCAATACCTAGCACTTTCATAGCCGCACGTAATACTGCTACGCCTGCTGGAAAGACTGCTTTTCGATGCTCTTTCACCCCTTCAAGCTCAATGTCATTGACATCACCGATAGTGATTAGCAGATCTTCTAGCTTTTTGACGCCTTTATAAGTGATACGCTCTTGTTCATCAGACCAGCCTTTAGATACCAACACATTACGCACTGCTTTTATGGTACCACTAGAACCAATAACACTATTCCAACCAGTCTTCTGATATTGACCATTGATAGCCAGCATCTCTTTACGCGCGGCGGCAATAGCATTAGCAAAAGCTTTTTCAGTGATCTGACCATCAGCAAAGAACTTTTTGGTAAAAGCCACACAACCCATTTGTAAACTTTCAGTCAATAACGGCTCAAAGCCTTTACCAATAATAAACTCTGTAGAGCCACCACCGATATCCATTACTAAGCGCTTATCGCTACTAGCATTCGTATGCGAGACCCCTAAATGAATGAGTCGGGCCTCTTCACGTCCAGCGATAATCTCGATAGGTTTTGGCAAGATCGCATTAGCACGCTTGATAAAGTCCTCAGCGTTTTTGGCTTGGCGCAAGGCGTTAGTAGCGACAATACGAATACGCTCTGGCGGTACTGAGTCCAAACGCGCGACAAAACGGCTCAGACATTCAAGACCACGGCGTTCAGCTGCTGCGTTTAAGATATTGTTCTCATCCAAACCGGCAGCCAATTGCACCTTTTCAGACATAGAAGTTACTTTGCGTACTTCGCCATGATCTAAGCGAGCTATCGCTAAATGAAAACTATTCGAGCCAATATCAATAGCGGCCATCAGTTCATTATCGGCAAGCGGTTGATTTGCAACAGATATATTGAGCATAGGAGAGTTTGTGACCCTGTATGATGGGTGAGGTAATTGCTGAGGTTTGAGCATAGTAGCTTTTACATGTTTTGCATATTTTAGATAGCTACAAATACGGATAGAAATACAGATAGATTTTGCCATTAAAGCATTTATGCTAAACCCTGACAAGTAACAGGCGCTAGTTATTATATACTGACCGGCAGACTAATAAAAATCGCCTATGCAGTCGCTAATATTTACTGCTATTACCCTACAATCTTTAGTCGCTTTTGCCAGGTTAATATAAGATAAATAACAATGGCTTAGACAGCTGATTTTATAGAGACATTTACAACGAATAGAATGATTTTAGCATTAGCCTGATCTGAGTAAAAAAAACCAACGTAGCACTAATAATCAGTCGCTATGTTGGCCTTTTTTAAGGATTAACGCTCAAGTCAAAAACTAGCCTTTAGCCATTCCTGCAAATATCTCATCAGCTGCTCTGATAGAAGCCTCTAAGTCTTCAGTACTATGCTTGATCGACATAAAGCCTGCTTCATAGGCAGAAGGCGCTAAGTAGATACCACGCTCTAGCATGCCGTGGAAGAACGTATTAAAGTGCTCCATATTACATTCAGTCACTTCATCGAAATTAAGTGGCGTTGCAGTAGCGCTGTCTTTGACGAAGAACATGCCAAACATACCGCCGAGCTTATTAGTACGCAGATGGATGCCATGTTTGTCAGCAGCAGCTTGAATACCATCTACTAAGTGCACCACTTTCGCTGACAGCTCATCGTAGAAGCCAGCTACTGTTAAGTCCTCAAACATCGCAATACCAGCACGCATCGCTAGTGGATTACCTGATAAGGTACCGGCTTGATAGACGCTGCCCATTGGCGCAATGCATTCCATAATTTCACGCTTGCCGCCAAAAGCACCAACTGGCAAGCCGGCGCCAATAATCTTCCCGAAACAAGTTAGATCAGGCTGGATATTATAGTGGGCTTGCGCACCACCAAGGCCTACTCGAAAGCCAGTCATTACTTCATCGAATACTAGTACCGCACCATGTTCAGTACACTGCTCACGCAAAGTGTCATGAAACTGTTGATCAGGGATAATCATGTTCATATTGCCAGCGATAGGCTCAACAATCACACAAGCAATAGTATCGCCCCACTTCTCAAAACAATCTTTGATCGCTTGTGGATTATTGTATGGCAAGGTAATAGTATGCTTGGCAAAGTCTGCTGGCACCCCTTTTGAAGTCGGTTCACCAATATCGAGCATGCCTGAACCAGCTTTAACTAACAAACTGTCCGAATGACCGTGATAACAGCCCTCAAACTTGACGATATTGTCACGACCAGTAAAGCCCCGTGCTAGGCGAATCGCACTCATAGTCGCTTCAGTACCAGAGCTAGTCATTCTTATCATCTCGACACTAGGCACGATGTCACAAATCTTATCGGCAACAGTAGTCTCAAACGGCGTTGGCGTACCGAAACTTAAACCATCTTCGGCGGCTCTTTTTACCGCATCGATAACTTTTGGATGCGCATGGCCTAAGATCATGGGTCCCCAAGAGCCGACATAATCAATGTAAGCATTGTCTTCAGTGTCATAGATCTTGCTACCGTTAGCGCGGTGCATAAATACTGGAGTGCCACCGACACCAGCAAAGGCTCGCACTGGCGAGTTTACGCCACCAGGAATATGTTTACGAGCTTGGGCGAAAAGCTGTTCGTTTTTAGTACTCATGACTATTATCCTTATTGCCTTTAATTATGGTGTTAACGGTTTATAGCGGTAAATTACTATGCATTTTAAGAGCTCCTCTCCAGTTATTCAATACGACTTACGTTGGTCATATAAAATCCAGAGACGGCGCTATATCTTTATTATTGTAAGCTATCAATTCTAAAATATCGGCATCGATAAGCTTTAAAAACGTCCTATCCATGCGCCATTTATTATCAACCTCACAGGGAGTTGTTGGTATTTATTTAATATTGGCTTTATTTTAGCTCGGTGCTTTTTGCTAAGTTACTTTTGTTAACTTACTTTTGTTAAGTTACTTTTGCTAAGTTATTTTTGCTAATAGATAGCAAAATAGTCTATAGTCAGTTGACGTAATAAACTTTTGTTTATAATGGAGTCAAGAGATGATAAACCTTACAACTAACCAAGCTATAGACAACGCAAGCCCTGCACCGATGAATAATCAAGAAGCTATCAAGATGATTGAAGCGCTTATCGACGGTATAAACCCCCTGTCTGATGAACCTTTAGCTAGTAATAGCTTATGCCTAAATAGTGATATACAACGTGCTTTACACGCTACTATTCCAGCGCTTGAGAATATGATCAAAGCCGATCTACGTAGAGCGAATCTGCCTGTCAACGCCGGTCAGCCTTGGACTGAAGAACAAGACCAGCAGCTAGCGGACGCTTTTGACAACGGTGATGCTATTACTACCTTAGTAGCACAACATCAACGCACTAGAGGTTCGATCAATTCAAGGCTTATCAAGTTAGGCAAGATTACCCCTTAAGCCTTTTTAACTACTGACGACTTAAGTTTCATCGGGCCATAGCCATCAAGTTTACAGTCGATATCGTGACCGTCTGTAGCATCAGGCAACAGACGAATACTTTTTGCTTTAGTACCGACTTTGATCACTGTTGACGAGCCTTTTACTTTTAGGTCTTTGATTACCGTGACTGCATCGCCATCTTTTAACTCATTACCGACCGCATCACGGATAACTGCATCTTGCTCATCGGCTGGTACTGCATCGGTTTCAGCCGCTGACCACTCATGGGCACACATTGGGCATACTAATAGTGCACCGTCTTCATAAGTATATTCAGCAGCGCATTTTGGGCAATTGGGTAAACTCATAACATCCTCGTTTGCCGTTCAGATCGGCTATATTTTAGAGTCTTCATTGTAGCTCAACTCGCTATCTTTGACCAATCACTGCGCTTGTAAAACCGCTACTGAACCCTATTTAGTTCTTAACTATAGTGTTTTTTATGGCGCTGGTTTTTGTGGTACTCTTTTGAGTGCTAATTTGACAACCTTACTGCAACGATTACTCCATAATAATTGTATTTTTTATAACATAACTTTTTTGATAATTTAACTCTCAAAATTAGGATAATAACAATGAGTGACCTTAGTAACCAGCTAAAAATACCAGCCTTTAACCAACTGACTATCAAGGGTGAAGACGCAGAAAAATTCCTGCAAGGTCAACTAACTTGTGATGTGACTAAGCTCGGTCTTAGCTATCAGGCTGCCGCTATCGGCAACCTAAAAGGCCGTATTGAGTTTGGGATATGGATCAAAAAACAAGCTGAAAAGCATTACGATGTAGTAATTAGTGCCGATTGTGCCGAGTCTTTAGCTGCGCATCTAAAAAAATACGGCGCGTTCTCCAAGTTTGAGACTAGCACTCCTGTCGATATCTACCCTTGCGTCCTCGATGATGAGCCAACTTTTAGTCATCAGGAGACTCATAATACAGTAGAGAATGTTAGTGCTTGGATGCAGTGTAGTATTGCTACTGGTAATTATTGGATAGTAGCCGCCACTCAAGGCGAGTTCCAACCACAAGAGTTGCGCCTACATCAGCGCGGCGGTATGGACTATGATAAAGGCTGTTATTTAGGGCAAGAAGTTATCGCTCGTATCTACTTTAAATCAGCGCCCAAAGCATTTTTACACTATGTAAAAGGTATAGGCAACGCCCCAGCAGCTGGTGAAAAGCTAGGGAAAGTACAAGTAGTCAATGCTATCCCCTGCGTAGATGGTTTTATCGCCTTAGTAGTTGCCCGTCCAGAACAGTTGGTGGAGAATGAATTAACCACTCTCGACTTACCGCCTATTCTACAAGCAGACGTCGCCCGCCCCAAATAACACGGGTTGTACTAATAGTAGAGCCACTATAGAGAATTTTAGCTATGACACATATCGCGGTACTCGGAGCTGGCGTAGTAGGGGTGACTACTGCTTGGTATCTACAAAAAGCTGGCTATAAAGTCACTGTTATCGAGCGTGAATCAGCAGCAGCTATGCAGACCTCATTTGCTAATGGTGGGCAGATATCGGTATCACATGCCACGCCATGGGCTAACCCTAGAGCACCACTGCAAGCGCTGAAGTCACTGTTCTCTGAGAATTCACCGCTATTGTATCGGCTGCGCGCTGATAAAGATCAGTTAAAGTGGGCTATGCAGTTTTTGCAGGAGTGTCGTGCCGATAGGGCCGATGATAATCTAGTACAGATGGTGCGCTTAGGATTGTATTCGCGGGCAACACTGCAACAGTTACGCCGCAACACTGACATCGAATACGAGCAGCAAACGCGTGGCATTATGCATTTTTATACTAGCCAAGCTGAATTCGACGCTGCTATTGCACCGACTGAACGCATGCAGGAGCTAGGCTGTGAGCGGCATTTTATTGATATTAATAATGCGGCCAGTCTTGAGCCTGCGCTCTACCCTATCGCCCATAAGCTGGTTGGCGCCACTTATACTAGTCGTGATGAATCTGGTAATGCTCATCTTTTTACTCAGCGCTTGGCCGCGCGCTGTTTGGAAGCTGGCGTTACCTTTCTCTATAATACTGACATTCTGGCATTAAATAGTGACGCACACTCTAGTCGTCCTCATATTCACAGTATTACTATCCGTCCTAAAGGTGAAAATGCTCAAACCTTTAGTGCCGATAGTCATGTCATAGCTTTGGGCTGTTATAGTGTGGCTTTGCTGAAACCTCTAGCGGTTCATCTGCCTATTTTTCCTGCCAAAGGTTACTCCGCCACTTATCAAGTCAATCCACGAGCACCACATTTAGCGCCTTTTGTTAGTTTGATTGATGATGAGTATAAGCTGGTTATGTCGCGGCTTGGTGACAAGCTGCGTGTCGCCGGAACCGCAGAGTTTAACGGCTATAACATGGAATTAAATAGCGTGCGTTGTGCAGCTATCACTGAACGAGTACGTTATCTGTTTCCTAAAGGAATTATCGCTAATTCTGCGCAATACTGGACTGGGCTACGGCCGATGACTCCATCGAACGTGCCGCTGATTGGGCGGGCACATTGTGGGCAAGTTCGCCATGGCAGTCAGAATGAACCCGCTACTTTTGATAATTTATGGCTTAATACTGGTCATGGTAGCCTTGGCTGGACTCACGCTTGTGGCTCGGCCAAAGCTATTAGCTTATTGATGCAAGGCGAAACCCCAGCCGTTAAGTTTGATTTTATCGGTATAAAAAAGGCGCTATAAGTCAGCGCCCTTATCAATTAAAGCAATCAAAGCAATAACGTGCAAGTACCTTTAGCTGGCAATACTAGTGCCTGATTGCTGTTGCTCAGTAGCTAATGAGGTAAAACTTTGTCCCTCAATAGCTGCCGGCTCAATGCTTTGTGGCTCAACGACTTCTAGCTGCACAGGCACACCATTTACCGCCGCATTACCACTTAATTGATCGATCAAAGTATCATCAGTGAGATCGTTGACACTAACCCCTGCATGCGCTTGCGCGATCCTTTGTATGACGCCTTTGCGACTATGACCGAAGCCATGAGGAATGCTAACTACGCCTGGCATCAGCTCATTAGTCACTTCGGCGCTGAGCACCACGCTACCTACCCTAGAAGTCACTTTTACTAATTGTCCATCCTCGATACCTTGTTGAGCAGCCGTCTGAGGGTGCAACATTAAAGTACAGCGTGACTTACCTTTTACTAGTCGATAACTATTGTGCAGCCATGAGTTATTGCTACGTACATGGCGACGGCCTATCAATAATATTTGCCCCGCATCATACTGCTGCACCATAGTCTGTACCCGCTCTAAATCCGCTAGATAAAAGTCAACGTTAAGAGTAATCCGCTTATCTTTATGCTTTAAAGCTTGGGGCAACATACTTTGCATAACCCCTAGATCGATACCATGCGGGTTTTTAAGAAGCTTCTTTAAAGTGAGTCCTTCATAAGGCCCACGTTTTAGACCTTGATCGAGTAAGAACTTTGGTCCTAAAGCCGATATTAGCGAGCGCTCAATCTTAGTTTTGATAGGAGCTTTTTTATCTAAGCGTTTTGCTAGTTCTAGATAGATCTGCCAGTCATGCTTGGCATTACTGGGCTTAGCAAATAATGCTGGTGAATATTTAGCGACGTTATGCACGGCAAAATTATTAAAGGTAACGTCATAATGCTCACGCTCAAGTGGTGATACTGGCGGTAAGATAATATTGGCATGGCGGCTAGTTT
Source organism: Psychrobacter urativorans (assembly GCF_904846695.1). Taxonomy (GTDB): domain Bacteria; phylum Pseudomonadota; class Gammaproteobacteria; order Pseudomonadales; family Moraxellaceae; genus Psychrobacter; species Psychrobacter urativorans. Next base: position 131,548 of record NZ_CAJHBR010000001.1, on the reverse strand, counting down.
CATTGACGTAGTAATCTATTGCTACCATAAACTCTAACTGCCCTAAAGCCTTATCTAGCTTTGCACCATTAGGCGTACTCAATACTGGATTACCAGCAACGCTAATAAAGGCTTTTAGCTGTCCATCACCTTCTACTAGCATCTCATCGCTCATAGCAGCAACTGGATACTCACCGTTAAAGTCCGGTAAGTTGCTCACTCGACTATGGCGCTTACCTAAATAGCCAGGGCCTGTGTTATTTACTACATCGACTGCTGGATTAGGAAACATCAGGCCGCCCACTTGATCTAAACGACCAGTGACTATATTGATCAGCATAATCAAATACTGACATAACAAGCCGAACTCTTGTACAGAGACCCCCATACGACCATAACAAACCGAGCTTTTAGCTTCACAAAACTCTTTTACTAAGCGCTTTATTTCAGTAGCTTCAATACCAGTAATCCTAGCCACTGACTCTGCGCTGTAGTCTTGAGCAAACGTCGCTATGCGCTCAATCTCTGGCGCTAAGGCAGCAGCTTTATTAGTGCTGGCGGGTACTTTATTAGCATATCCTTGCAAATATATTTCGTTAAGCATCGCTAATAGCAATAACACATCCGTCGCTGGCCGAATAAAGTGATGCTCGCTGGCCATAGTTGCGGTCTCAGTACGCCTTGGATCGATCACCACTACTTTGCCATCACGAGCTTTGATATCTTTTAACTTTTGCCGCATATTCGGCGCGGACATAATACTGCCGTTAGAGGCCAGCGGATTGCCCCCTATGATTAGCATATAGTGAGTTCGATTGACATCAGGTACTGGGATACGCAGCATGTGACCAAACAGATGCATACTGACAACATGATGGGGCAGCTGATCGATAGAAGTAGCTGAAAACCGACTGCGAGTTTTTACACTGTTCAACAGATGCTTGACGGTTAGCATGCCACCCATATTGTGTACGTTTGGATTACCCAAATAGATACCAACAGCGTCCTGACCATATTTTTTTTGTACTGACTCGATACCTGCGGCTACTTGATCTAGCGCCTTGGGCCAGCTGATTGGCTTCCAGCCATCGGCCGTTCTCTGAACAGGTTGGCGCAAGCGATCAGGGTCTTCATGCAAATCCTGTAGCGCTGTAGCTTTCGGACAGATGTAACCCTCAGAAAAGGGATCATTGCTATCGCCTTTAATCGACAAGACTTTTTTGCCATCATGCTTAATTTCGATGCCACACATCGCTTCGCACAAAGTGCAAGTTCTTAGATGCGTTTGTTCGCTAACTATCGTTGATTTAGGCATAGTGATGCTTCCTATTCATTATTATCGGCTGGCCTTGATTAGCTAGCATTTTCAAGCAGATACGTCCCTTTTGCGCTCTTTAATTCTTTAATTGCCCTTTAAGGCTATAGCTATTTAGCTATTAAGTCTATTGGCAACTTTGTACTGAAAGTATCATTCATTAGCATTGATTGTAACTAACTGTCAAAAACCAGCCAACTGACTGAGCATAAGCTAATAGATCCTATTCATGAGCTTAAAAAAGCATAACCACACTTACTTGTTGCAGCAATAAACCCTATTAGGGACAACACAAGTTATATATCATCAACATAACTGAGCCTATAATTGCTGTTAAGCAACACTATAAACACTGGTTATACAGACAAGGTAATATTCGACCTTTATATTAGTTATTAACAGTTAGCCTCTAAATAGGGTGATTATTCATAATTACTAATTATAATAATTACCGAATTAGCTAGTTGGATTAATAGCACTAACGATTAATAATTAAAACAAGGAATAAAATAATGAACGAACATACTTTGAAAGGCGAATGGAACCAAATTAAAGGTAACGTTAAGCAGAAGTGGGCTGACCTAACTGATGACGACTTATTACATATTGAAGGTAGCCGTGACAAGCTAGTAGGTAGTGTACAAGAGCGTTATGGTCATACAAAAGATGCTGCAGAGCGTGAAGTAGATGATTGGCGTAGCGAACACAAGTACTAATATATCTAACTACCGATATACATACGTACTGATAAATAGTAATAGAACGCTGCGCTAAAGTAGCTTATGTTAATAATATAAAAACTGCATTATTTTATGATGCAGTTTTTTTTGCCATAAGCTATTAGTCAATTATAGCTAGGTTATGGCATAGTGCTATTCACTACTGGTTAGCTTAAAGTTAAAATATCTTCATTTTAAGCCAGACACGATAAAACCGCATAACAAATTAATGTTATGCGGTTTTATCGTTAACTATCCATGTTACCTATCACCATTTTTATGACTGCATCCTTGCAGAATAAAAATATAAGGCAATAGCTGAGCTTCCTGCTCGTTTGTTGCAACTGCTGTCAGCAATTATCTGCTACCAGCATAGGTCATGTGTCCTTGCTTCAATTACTATTATCATCCTGATGCTAGTAACTGAATCATTGTCCTTAACACGGTAAACTCAATCCTTGAGTCACACTCCCTGATGCCGTGTATCTATAGTGCCTAATTGTTTCTCTATTGTTAAGTCGCATTAACGTCATTGCTTGTAAGCATATGCTTACAAAAATTCTAAACCATCATGATTATTGCTCTAAATAAGCATCTCACCTACCACGCCTATTAAGAATCCCAAGGTTGCACCCAGCGAAGTGAGATAATTATTATCTAACTTACTTTCAGGAATAATGTCTTGAATAAGCAAATATAAAATACCAGCACTAGCGAAGATCATCAAATGAGCGGTCAAATTTGGATAAGGGCTTAATAAAAAATGGCCAATTAATGCAGAGAGGATACCGAAAAAGCTTAGCAAGAAGAAAATAGTCAAAGTCTTTTTGACACTGAAGCCACTTTTTACTAAGTCACGAAACGAATTAAAAGCCTCAGGCAAATTTTGTAAGCCGATAAACACCGCTAACAGCAAGGCCATTTGCGGCTCAATAGCGAATACTGCACCCAAAGCAATAGACTCAGGAACGAAGTCCATCATCATCGCCAGTAACGTGGCCTGCTGACCGCCCGAATTCGCTAAGCGCTTATCAATCAGCATAAATAATAGAGCCCCTGCTGAGAAAGATCCTATCACGCCCCATATGCTCAGCTCTTCCATGCCTTTAGGTACTAACACTAGAGCTAACGCCGACAATATTATTCCCGCACCAAAAGACATTAGCGTGTGCACAATCTGGAATTTTGCTGGACTGTCTTTTATGTGGTGATCAAATAGGTTAGCTAACAGGCCCCCTATAAATACGGTTGCTCCGGCAAAGCCCGAAAAAAGAATAAGTTGTAGCAGCATCATTGACCTCTATTTTGTATTCACTAGCTTCTATTTTGATAAGCTAAATAATATTAGGCTATCTCTTTAGCAAACTCGTTTGGATATTTTTAATTTTGAATCGCCTAGAAAACAGTCTCTGCCAGCATCGTATCGGTGCTGTGGTCGAATTGTCAACGCGCCCTAGTCTTTTTTCCTTGTTGTTACTGCCAAATCAGTTAGCGACAAAGCAGCCGTTTGGCAAGGGGCATTCACTAAATGCTTGGCATTATTACGCAAGGCCTCGTATTAATTACAACTCGTTAACTTTTAAGACATCTACCCTCAAGTTTTGCGGACTACCATAGCTATGTAAGAAAATATTTCAAAGCACCTGCTACTTATAATAAGAGAGAACCATGATAAAAGCTAAAACTTTGCAAAATGTACTAGCAACAAGCCTTAGTATCACCCTTTTGAGTACTGCTATCGGTGGTAGCGCTATAGCCAGTAACCACTATGAAAGCAACCGTGGTCAACAAGTCTACCGCGATGGTAATTTTGGTCAAATCAGTAACCGCCTGCGTCAAGACTTGCGTAGTGCTGGCTATTACGTCATGGATATTCAGCCCGATGGCAATAATAGAATTAATGTTTATGCCAAAAAAGATAACCGACCGTATGAGCTTGTCTATAATTATCCCGGTCTAAAGTTAATAAGCTCTAAGCAAAAAGCTTGGTCTAATGTTTGGCAGAATAATAATAATAATCACAACGGTAGTAACTATAAAAATAACAATTATCTTGAGACCAAAATAAAAAACGAAACACGTTATCAAGCTACCAAACAACGAGCTATTAGAAAAATTACCGATATGGGCTATAAAGTCAAAGATATTGATATCGATGAGCAAAACAATCGCGGAGTGTTTGAAATTGATGCTAAACGTGGTGGGCAGGACTACGAAATAATACTCAGCTATCCTGATCTGAACGTAATCAAAATAGAAAAAGACTGATTTGATCTAGCTCTATCTTAATAAGCTTAACTGACTAAGCTCAGCAGCGGCTGTTATCGAAGTTTTGGCATCGTTTTAGTATTGATGCCTTTGGTCAAATAAGCCCATCTGCGGTCTTATTTGGCCGTTTTTTGTAATATTGTCATTGCCTAATTTAAATATCATCACTAGCAGTATTGTAAATTTATCTCTGTTTAGTGATAGTCACTTTGTCGCCTTTTTCCTCTTGATACCTTAGTTGTTCAAAACTTATTCAAAGTAACTGCGCAACGCTTAAACAGTGGCTTCAATACTATTGATTTAACCTCTAGGGTCGGAAACTTCATCATGAAAATTTTATCTCATTTCTCATTAAAGCATGTCATATCAGCTGGTCTTACTCTCGCTATATTAGGTACTGCTGTTGGCTGTACGGTTGTCGAACCCGGCTACAACAATCAGCCGGTATATCGCGGCAATAATAACTATCAAGATCGTAGCTTTAATAGCTTGAGTCAGCAGTTACGCCAAGATTTACGCCGAAACGGTTATCAGGTTATGGATATTAGGCAAGATAACTATCGTGGCAATCAGGCGATCTTGGTCCATGCTAAAAAGAATAACCAAGCTTATGAGTTACGCTATAGCTACCCTAATTTAAAGCTGATCAACTCGAGTAAAATAAACTGGTCTAATAACAGACGAGATAATGACTACCAAAGAAATAATAATCACAATAATAATAATAATAGATATAACAACAGAGACAATTATAAAAACAAAGCTCAGCACAGAAACAACAATCGTTATGACCATAGATAATATTAGTAACACTCTGGCAATGACTAAAGTGCATAGGACATTCATACCTATACTCTAGTCATTGCCATCATCTGTTGTAATCAAATATCCTGCGCTAAAACCCCGTTCGATTAAACTTCATACGATAAAAAAATAATAAGGACACTCTATAATGAACGCTAAGCCTCTATTGAAAAGCGTTGCTGCTAGTAGCTTTATCGCTGCTTTATTAACAGTTACTACCGGTTGCGTTACCGAACCTGGTGGCTATAATGCTTATGGAGATATTTACCAAGATATCTATAAAGATACTGACTTGTATAAAAAACATAAGAAGACTATCGAAACAATCGATAAAGAGATCTATCGTCCTGGTATTGAGCAACGTGCCGCTAATATAGTCAGCAACATGGGCTATCGAGTCAAAGACGTTAACTATAAACAAGGTGACCGTACTATTAAAGTCAAAGCTGAGCGTGGTAATAAGGATTATAAAATCGAGCTGGGCTACCCTAATTACAATGTAATTAAGATTAAAGAAGATTAGTAGCGAGATATATTTAGCCAGCCCTACTGCCTTGTTAGGTACCTGTTTATACTAATGATACAAAAAGTCGGAAAAGTCATCTATTGACTTGTTCGGCTTTTTTAATGCTATTTTTTATAGCGGCTATCTTGGCAATAATAAATAATACTGCCATTAAAAATCTAATACTTGTAGTACATCATATGCGGGAGTCTCATAAGGATGAGCCTTTTTTAGCGCTTGGATAACCTTAATAATAGCCAGCTTCGGTACTACCATCTCCACTCGCCATTCGCTAACGCTCTCTAGGCTATCATGACTACCAATATGCGGTGTACTGCCAGCTAGGGGCATAAATTGACCACTGCCTTGCACTTGCCAGCAGCACTGCTCATAATCGCCAATCTTACCAGCACCAGCAGCAAACAGCGCCGACTTGACTTGCTCTAGCGCCTCATCTGGAATAAAAACTGTTAGCTTATACATAGATAGTCTCCTAAGCTTGTCCTACGATATAGTGTTAATAAGTAGCGCTGACTAAAATGCGTTATACAAACTACCGTCAACCCCACCCTTGAAACTATAAGCATTTAGAAAAATCAGTATTTAAAAAGATAAGTATTTAAAAAAGTAAGTTTTAAAAAACAAGCATTTAGAAAATAAGCATTTAAGACTAATCATTTAAGCAATAAAAATCACTAAGACCGTACCAGCTCACTTTGTAAAGCTACTAAATACAGCTGTCAATTCCTACAGGCCTTACTTATTAGGCTTTTACTTTTTAGATAAAGACCGATGATCGGTCCATACATAGCGCAATAGCCAGTCTTTGGCCTCGCCTGCATAGTCAATACCTATCCGTGGTCGCAGTGATACTGGTGGCTGACAACCGTCCTCCTCTACCCAAAGCTCTGAGTCAGGACTGATAATTTTGCCATACAGAGTACGGTCAATCTGTAAACCCTTAGTTAGCTTACCTGGCCCTGCCAGCTGTTTGATATGAGTGAGCTGCTTGTCAGCACTAAGCTGCTGCTCGTCGACTAACCGATCACTGTCAGCACTCAAAAAACCAGCCCTTATCAGTACTGATTCTGCAGAGTCAGCAGGCCCAGTGATCAAGTTGAGCATATTATGTATCCCATAAGTCAGGTAGACATACAATAGGCCGCCTTGGCGATACATGATTTCAGATTTTTCTTTGCCCTTTGCCACATGGGCTTGTACTGACCCATCAGCATCGCCTATATAAGCCTCAGTCTCAGAGATACGCATACGCAGAACCTTATGCTGACCATCACTATCTGTTAACTGACGGCATAACACCTTACCTACTAAGTCAGCAGCGACCACACAAGTTGGTCGAGCAAACCATGCTGGTAGTAATACCGATGTTTGAGAAGTTATTTCTTTAGTAGCGACTGATTTGCAAGCTGACATCAATAAGACCTTTTTATTATTTGGTAGAGGCTAACGGCTTATAAGTTGTAAATTATAATGTAGCACAGAAAAATAACGCGCAAGTGCTGACAATGTTCGCCCTGTGTTTAAACGATGTTTTGTATGTGCTTTACACTGCGGCAAGATAGACCTCCCTTCTCCTGCTAAGAAGTTATTATTAAGGCCTTTAAACTATTTTATAGATTCGACTTCCTATCAAATGATCAGTCAAAACTTCCGCTATCTAATCCTGCTTAATAGCAAAAAGTTACTAAGATGAATTTTACTCAGCTTTAATTTAAATTAAGTCGTTTTTATTCATGTATTGACTGAGGTATGATCTATCTCATACAGAAACTTGGTTTTATCTCAGATAATTAGGGTAGCGAATCGCCATGAGTACAGAATTTAAATGTTCAATTAAAAAAATTAGTTTCGATGAAAACTATCAACCAGCCGATAGCACACGTCTGACCACTAACTTTGCAAATCTGGCTCGTGGTGAGCATCGTCAAGAAAACTTACGCAAAACGTTAACTATGATAAATAATCGTTTTAACGCTTTAGCGCATTGGGATAATCCAACAGCAGACCGTTATTCTGTTGAAGTTGAAATTATTTCTGCCCATATGGATATTGCTGGTGATGGTAATACCTTCCCTGTCATCGAGACTTTGAAAACAACGATTGTTGACCATAAGCATAACAAGCGTATCGATGGTATGATTGGTAATAGTTTTTCCTCTTATGTGCGCGATTATGACTTTAGCGTATTGCTGTTAGAACATAGCAATAAAAAATCAGCATCACCAACCCCAGAGCATTTCGGTGATTTACATGGCAAACTGTTTCAGTATTTATTGAATTCAGAAGCCTACCAAGCCAACTTTAATAAAAAACCAGTGATCTGCCTCAGTGTATCAACCAGCAAAACCTATAATCGCACTACTAATCAGCATCCGGTATTAGGGGTTGAATACAGACAAGATGACTATTCGTTGACCGATGAGTATTTCCACAAGATGGGCTTAACCGTGCGTTATTTTATGCCTGCCGGTAGTGCGGCCCCTTTAGCGTTTTATTTTGCTGGGGACTTGTTGAGTGATTACACTGATCTTGAGCTGATCAGTGCTATTAGTACTATGGAAACTTTCCAAAAAATCTATCGACCTGAAATTTACAATGCCAACTCTACAGCAGGTCAAGTGTATCAACCTAGTTTGAAGTACCAAGATTATTCACTGACGCAAATCGTGTATGACCGTGAAGAGCGTAGCCAGATGGCGGTTAAGCAAGGTAAATTTACTGAAGAACAGTTTATCAAACCCTACTTAGCTATCCTTGAGCAATGGGCTGCAAACTATAGTGTTAAAAAATATGCGGCTTAACTAAGCGCAATTCAGCCAAAATAATAAAGATTTAAATATAAAAGTGGATTAACATGAAACTATTATTACCGACGTCAACTGCTGGCAGCCTACCGAAACCTTCTTGGCTGGCAGAACCGGAGAAAATCTGGTCACCTTGGGCTTTGGAAGGTGAGCAATTACTTGAAGCCAAACAAGATGCTCTACGAGTATCATTGCAGGAACAACTGCATGCAGGCATTGATATTGTTAGTGATGGCGAGCAGACCCGTCAGCATTTTGTCACCACTTTTATCGAACATCTTGATGGTGTAGATTTTCAACAGCGCAAGACGGTACGAATTCGTAATCGCTATGATGCCAGTGTGCCTTCCGTTGTCGGTGCTGTCAGCCGTCAAAAGCCTGTTTTTGTTGAAGACGCTAAGTTTTTACGTCAGCAAACCAAACAACCTATTAAGTGGGCACTACCCGGTCCGATGACGATGATCGATACGCTGTATGATGGTCATTACAAAAGCCGAGAAAAATTAGCTTGGGAATTTGCTAAAATTCTCAATCAAGAAGCTAGAGAATTAGAGGCAGCTGGGGTTGATATTATTCAATTCGATGAGCCTGCTTTTAATGTGTTCTTCGACGATGTGAATGACTGGGGTGTTGCTACTTTAGAGCGGGCACTTGAAGGTCTAAAGTGTGAAACAGCGGTGCATATTTGCTACGGTTATGGCATCAAAGCTAACACTGATTGGAAAAAGACTCTAGGTTCAGAGTGGCGCCAATATGAGCAAGCTTTTCCCAAATTACAACAGTCTAAGGTCGACATTATCTCACTCGAATGTCAAAACTCACAAGTACCAATGGATTTTCTGGAATTAATCCGTGGTAAAAAAGTGATGGTCGGGGCTATTGATGTGGCCACCAATAACATTGAGACCCCTGAAGAAGTTGCCAGTACTCTGCGAAAAGCACTACAATTCGTTGATGCTGATAAGCTCTATCCTTCAACCAATTGCGGTATGGCACCTTTGTCTCGTCAAGTTGCTCGAGGTAAGCTGAAGGCTTTAAGTGCTGGTGCAGAAATAATTCGCCAAGAACTGACGGCCTAAACGCCCTCTACAGACCAGCTATAGTCAAATTTAGGATTGCAGTAATGATTAAAGATGTGATTGAAGCAACCGAGTTTAGAAACGCCATGTCTTCATTGACGACTGCGGTCAGTGTTGTCACTACCCAAGGCCCATCGGGTGTATACGGCTTTACTGCCTCTGCGGTATGTAGTGTCACAGACACCCCGCCAACTTTGCTGGTCTGTATGAATCATACCTCACGGTCACATGGTCATTTCGTTGAAAATAAAATTCTAACGGTCAACGTGCTAGGTACACAGCATGAACAGCTATCCAATACATTTGCCTCTAAATTGAGTGTCGATGACCGGTTTAAAGAGGGGTCTTGGACTGAGCTAGCAACAGGTGCTCCTGTTTTAGAAGATGCGTTGGTAAGTTTTGATTGTGAGATTGAGCAAATTCAGCAAGTTGGCACTCATAGTATTTTTATCTGTCGAGTTGTCGCCATTAAACAAAGTCAACAAGATGAAAGTTTGGTTTATTTTAATCGTGCTTATCATCAAGTTGGACAAGTGCAATTCTCTTAAGTCAGCACTTAAATCAGTACTTAAGTCAATTGCCTAGCTATTATCAAATTACTATTAAACTATTCACCCTCAAACTATGAAGTAACTATCCCGTGGAATTAATCATTTTTTTAGCAATAGGTGCTCTAGCAGGATTTGCAGCAGGGCTATTTGGCGTAGGTGGTGGAACCATCATCGTGCCTTTGTTATATATCGTCTTTTCCCAAATGGGTTACAGTGCTGACACTATTATGCATTTGGCTCTAGGCACCTCATTGGCGACTATCGTTGTCACCTCTATCAGCTCCTTAATGGCGCATAATAAAAAGGGCGCTGTTATCTGGCCAGTATTTAAAAATCTGGCACCAGGAATGGCGCTCGGCTGCTTTTTAGGGGCAGGTATTGCCGGATGGCTCTCTGGGGTTCATCTGCAACTGATTGTAGGGCTATTTTTGCTGTGGGTAGCATTTACTATGTTTACTGGTAGCAAAAAGATTATTGATGCTAATAAAGTACTGCCTTCCACGCCTATGCAATTAACTGCAGGCGCTGTTATAGGAATAGCTTCTGCAATTTTTGGTATCGGTGGTGGCAGCTTGACCGTTCCTTATCTCACTCGTTATGGCGTGGTGATGCAAAAAGCGGTTGGTACTTCAGCGGCATGCGGCCTTCCCATCGCTATAGCTGGCGCTTTAGGCTTTATGATTTTTGGTATGCAGGCTCAAGTCAATGTTCCTAATACTATTGGCTTTGTACATATTTATGCCTTTTTAGGTATTGGTAGCATGAGCTTTTTCACTGCCAAGATTGGCGCAAAAGTGGCTCATATGCTATCCCCACAACTACTAAAAAAATGTTTTGCCGTATTATTACTCATTGTGGGCTGTTTTTTCCTTTATAAAGGATTGATTTGAGTCTTGCACATCTAAACTGCAAGTCTCAGCAACCAAGCCTAATTACCGACTAGAATATGTTGCTAATAAAACCTTAAAAAAAACTGAGCACAAGGCTCAGTTTTTTATTGTCTTAATTATGATAATTAGCTGAATAAATTCTTAGCTTAAAGGGACACCGATACGCTTAGCGACTTCTTCATAGCCTTCAATGACATCACCAAGTGACTGACGGAAGCGGTCTTTATCTAGTTTTTTCTTAGTAACTTTATCCCAAATGCGGCAACCATCTGGCGAGAACTCATCACCTAACACGATACGGTCGTGAAAGACGCCAAACTCTAGTTTGAAATCAACTAGTATCAAGTCACCAGCATCAAACAAAGCAGTTAATACTTGATTCACTTGATGGCTTAACTCTTTCATTTTTGCTAATTGAGCGTCAGTTGCCCAGCCAAGAGAGATAGAAATCGACTCATTAACCATCGGATCACCAAGGCCATCGTCTTTATAGAACAGCTCATAAGTAGGCGGCGTAAGCTCTTGGCCTTCTTCTAGACCTAAACGACGTACTAGACTACCAGCCGCAAAGTTACGGACTACACACTCAACAGGAATCATCTCCAAACGCTTGACCAACACTTCGTCGTCAGACAGCTGCTCTTCAAAATGAGTTTCGATACCAGCATCGGCCAGTTTTTGCATAATAAAAGCGTTGAAACGGTTGTTGACTACGCCTTTGCGTGCTAACTGTTCGATACGTTTACCATCAAGCGCTGAGGTATCGTCACGGAAGTGTAAAATCAGCAGATCATTGTCTTCGGTTTCATAAACAGATTTAGCTTTACCTTTATACAGCAGTTTTTGTCTTTGCATTACAAGTATCCTTTTCACTTAAGCTGGCATAATAAACAATGATAGTGGTGGCGGCTACTGATTAGCAGTAGGCACGGCACGCTCAGGTTTTGGTAATTGGTATTGTTTACCGGCATCATTCTGTAAAGTCAAAGTATTAGCACCGACATTTGGCGTGGGATATAAAGGCACAAAAGGCCCAGCTTGTTGATCAGCAGGCAATTGTAATGGAGTAAGCTTTTGGCTTTTTTGATACTCTAAACTACCGTTATCACGTTTACCAATAAAGTCTTTTGTGGCTTGGCAGCCAGTCAAAACTAAGGTGCTGCCCATAACTACTGTCAGCATGATAGGAAGCATTTTGCGGGTGGCGAATGATGTTTTCATCATAATATCTCTATATTATCCTACGGAGTTAGCTGTCGACGCCTATATAGACGCTGAGCTTGACTGTTATTCTATAGCTATGATCTTAGGGACTAATGGCAGCTTTTATAACAACTTTGCTTTTATCAAAGCATTATCGATAGTAGCGTGATGCTCATCAGCCAACCAAACTAGGGGTAGACGAATACCTTTGTCTATCATGCTCATTTTATATAAAGCGTATTTGACTGGTATAGGACTAGATTCGATAAACAAATCGCGGTGCAGATGTTTAATCATATCGTGCGCAGCGTTTGCCGCAGTAAAATCACCACGTAATGCGGCACTAAAGCTCTCGCTCATGGCTTTTGGCGCTACGTTAGCAGTTACTGAAATATTACCTTTACTACCGAATTTTATTAGCTCTAGCGCCGTACTGTCGTCGCCAGATAATACTACTAGTCTGTCACCAACTGCTTGAATAAGCTGTTCGCCACGAGTAAGAGAGCCAGTGGCGTCTTTAATCGATACAATATTATCAATATCAGCCAAACGCTCAACGGTTTCTTGGGCGATATCGACGATGGTACGACCAGGGACATTATAAAGCATTTGTGGCATATCAACAGCGGCAGCAATAGCCTTATAGTGTTGATATAAGCCTTCTTGTGGTGGCTTGTTATAATAAGGAGCTACCAGCAATGCACAATCTGCGCCCGCATCTTTGGCATCTTGCGTCAGTTTGATGGCTTCAGTAGTGTTATTAGCACCGGTACCAGCTATGACTGGTACGCGCCCCTTCACATGCTGCACAAAATAGCGAATCACGGCGCTATGCTCTTGCATGGATAAAGTCGCTGATTCACCTGTCGTTCCCACTGCCACCAAGCAATGCGTACCTTGCTCAATTTGCCAATCTATGAGATCTGCCAGACGCTTGTAATCTACCGTGCCGTCAGGGTTCATGGGCGTTACCAAAGCTACCATTGAGCCTTGAAGTCGGGTTTTTATCTCGTCGTATGCTGTGCTCATAACCATGCCTTACTGTATTATCCTAGCTTTTGTAAAAGCTATCACCTGATAGGTTGTGGACAAGGAATTTTTCCTTGCATGATAGTCGTTTTGCTCACTAGTGGTTTTGTTTAGTAGTCTTATTTCTAATAGACAGTGCTGTCTTATAGGCTATGAGACCCTAGAAATACTAGCGGTCTATATAGTGCTATAAACGTCCGCTAGTGTAGCATATTTTAATTTGGTCGCTATCTTCAATTGTGTGTTAAGCAAACGTTAATAACTTAAAAAACTCTATAATTTATAAAAAAATCCAATCAATGCGCTTACTATTTTACTCGATACGTAAGCCAATGATGGCTGGAATCCCTTGGCGAATGACTTCTATAGTAACTACGCCTTTTTTGGGTAATGAGGAGATAGCGCTATTAAAGTCTGTGACTTTAGTAATAGGTTTTTGATATAGCTTAGTGATCACATCGCCAGCAAATATACCTGAGCGCGCGGCAAGTCCAGTCGGATCAGTAGCGGTCACTAGTACACCAGTTTTTTCATCAGCGGTTAGCTCCAATTGCTCATCAGCAGTCAAATTACGCAAGCGCAGACCCAAACGCACCACATTGTCTTGCTGATCAATGCCTTCACCTTGCACCCCTTCTGGGGTATCGCTCAGCTTTCCGCTTATAGATAGTGATTTACCATCACGCTGTACTTTTGCGCGAAAGGTATCATTAGGTCGAGCTCGATTGATCAAATTTAATAAATCTGACGCTCGCATAATCTCAATATCATTATATTGTAAAATAATATCGCCAGTTTTCAGACCTGATTTTTGGGCGGGTGAATTAGGCGATACTCGAGTCAACAGCGCTCCTTGGGGCCGCGCAAGCTTATAGACTTCTGCCAAATTGCGATCGATATCTTGTGGATAAATACCTAAATAAGCACGCTGCACTGACCCATTAGTTTTGAGCTGCTCATAGATATCCATAGCCGCATCAATCGGGATTGAAAACGACAAGCCCATATAACCGCCCGTACCACTAAAGATACGCGAGTTAATACCTATAACTTCCCCGCCCTGATTGAATAAAGGTCCACCTGAGTTACCTGGATTCAGCGCCACATCCGTTTGGATAAATGGCACGCTCGTCTCTCTTGAAAAGCTGCGTGATTTGGCACTAACGATACCAGCAGACGCTGAGTAATCAAAACCAAAAGGTGAGCCTATAGCTAATACTGGCTCGCCAACTCTCAATCCAGTCGAGTCGCCGATAGGCAATGCCGGAAAATTAGTACCTACTACTTTGAGTACTGCCACATCTGAGCGTTCATCACTACCTATCAACTTTGCATCTAGCTCAGTGCGATCATTAAGAGTGACAGTGATTTTGTCCGCGCCTGCGATCACATGATGATTGGTCAGCATATAGCCATCTGCCGTTACAAAAAATGCAGTGCCGTAAGCATGTTCGATAGCTGGTTTGGTAGCTTCTTCAGGGATCTGTATTCGATCACCAAAGAACTGACGTAATAACTCAGCGGTCTGTGCTTTTGCCAGCTCTGACTCACTAACCGTCTTAGTAACATTGACTCGTGCTACTCCAGGCGTGACTTGCTGCACCAGACCTGAGAAGTCAGCAGTAGTCACTGCCGCTTGTGCGTTAGTCGCTGTCGCTACTGTGACGCCTGTAGTCATCGTCATAGCGATAGCGACTGTCAGCGCACTGCGAGTTAACCAATAGCTCAAATTACGAGGGCTGCTTTTAGAGTGCATATTCTTTTCCTTAGGCGGTATTTTGACTTGTCTATGGCTGCTTATCTACTATTGACTATCGATTAGTACCAGCTCATTAACGAAGTTGATACTCTACTATTTGCTAGTATTATGCCGTATAAATTAAGCTATGGCTATGCTCATCCTTTACGCCAAGAGCTATTGCTAGCATGGTCATAACAATATGAGTAGAGCAATCTAACTCATCATCCACTGGCAGACATGCCTGACGCAAGGAAAATAAAATCATGCTATGATAATAAGTTAAAACCCTTATTTAACCAACAAAAGTTAATAACTAATACTACTCCGGCTGGTTATAATTGACCAATAATAAAACCAGCCCACTAGATTGCTATAGCCATCCAGTGGTTTAAGTTACTAGCGCTTAATTTGCTTTTACTCACCTTATTAGCAGGCGCTCATTAACACAGATTATCCCTGTTTATCTCTAGAAGCTGTTTACCTTTAGATACTATTGTTGCTGCTATAAACAGCTAATTGTAATCATTTCACTTTTTACCCTTGCTCAGCGTTTTTTATCATCAACGAAGGCAAAGCTAAGCAGCAACAGCTAACCATTGAAGCAAAATACTGACTACAACAACTAGTGAAATACGTAGCCCAAAAAGCTTATAAAAGGATTGATTTATGGATACTGCTCTACTGCTATCCGGCGTGGTGGCGATAGGCATTGCGGCCCAATGGTTAGCTTGGTACTTAAAGCAACCGTCCATTTTGTTTTTATTACTGATTGGTATTGTCGTTGGCCCTATATTGGGTGTGTTTGACCCTGACTTGGTATTAGGTGAGCTAATGTTCCCTTTTATCTCCTTGGGAGTAGCGATTATTCTATTTGAGGGCTCCCTAACTTTAGAGTTCGACGAGATTAAGCAACACGGTACGGTAGTGCAAATGTTGGTGTCCGTCGGGGTACTCATCACTATCGCCATCGTGGCTTTGTCGACTTATTTACTGTTCGATGTTGATCCGTTAATAGCGCTATTGTTCGGCGCCCTAGTATGCGTGACTGGTCCTACTGTGATTATGCCACTACTACGCAGTGTACGTCCGAATAAGACCATCTCTAATATCCTAAAATGGGAAGGGATTATCATTGACCCTATCGGCGCTATTGCGGTGGTATTAGTCTATGAATATATCATCTCTGGTGGCGAGGCTAGTAGTATTCTACTGTTCGCCAAAATTGTGGTATTAGCAACTCTATTAGGTCTGGCTGGAGCTTGGGCGCTAGCTTTCTTAATGCGCAAGCATATGATTCCTGAGTTTTTGCGCAATGTCTTCACTTTAGCTTTCGTACTATTATTGTTCTCTATCTCCAACCATTTAGAGCACGAATCCGGCCTGTTAACTGTCACTGTATTGGGAGTAGCTTTAGCCAACTGGCCTAAATTCCCTCGTGATACTATCTTAGAGTTCAATGAATCGTTAACGGTCCTACTGATATCGGTATTGTTCATTATTTTGGCAGCGCGTGTTGAGCTAGCCAGCTTAATAAGTGTCGGTTTTGCAGGTTTAGTATTACTTGCTATCGTTATGTTTGTCGCGCGTCCTCTGTCGGTTTGGGCCTCCTCTATTGGCTCCAATCTAAAAACCAGCGAAAAGCTAATGATTAGCTGGATTGGGCCACGGGGTATCGTTGCTGCTGCTATCTCATCCTTATTCGCTATTCGCCTACAAGAATATGATATTCAAGGGGTGGAGCTGCTTGTTCCCTTAGTATTTATGGTCATTATCGGTACAGTGATGATTCAAGGCTTAGGGGCCAAGGTAGTAGGCAACTTGCTGGGTGTACGTGAACCTGAGACTAACGGTATTTTGGTTGTCGGCTCTAATCCCGTGGCCTTATTGATAGCCACTTCTCTAAAGGAGCAAGGCTTCGATGTCATCGTTGCCCATAATAACTACACTAATATTGCCCGTGCTCGCATGAGTGGCCTGCGTACTTATTTCGGCAATCCTATCTCAGATCATGCTGACCATCATCTCGACCTTATCGGTATTGGCCATCTGTTCGCCATGAGCATGGATAAAGAGATGAATACTTTGTCTGAAATTCATTATCGCCACGAATTCGGTGAGCGTAAACTTTATCGTCTTAAATTCAGTGATGAAAAAGTCAGAAGTGAGCGTGATGATAAGCAGTCTAACTTCTCTTCGCAATGGATGTTCGGCAAAGATGTCACTTATACTAAGCTTGCCAGCATGTTATCTAGAAAAGCTAGAATTAAGATTACTAACCTTACTGATAGCTATAGTTTTGAGCAATATAAGGCAGATAACAAGCAATTTGTCCCGCTTTATACTATTGATAAAGAAGGCAAACTGCACGTCATTACTGACAAGTTTGACGGTACAGTTGCACGTGATCGCAAGCTTATTGCTTTAGTGGTTGAAGATGAAGTACAGCCAAAACCGGTAGATGTTACCGCCAAGCAAGAGCAAGCGCGAGTAAATGCTGATGCTCATTTTGAAGCCAACTCTAAAGCCCCAGAAAAACGCAGAGAAGTTGAGATAATAGATGATGGCTTGGATGAAGTCTCTATAGATGGTTCTGCTACAAAAGCTGATGAGGCGAAAGCTGGCATTAAAAGTGATCAAACCCTACAAGCTTTCACAGCAGCGGATGCCGCTAAAGCTAAAGCAGTGGCTATCACTGAGGCCACAGCGGCTAAAAACAGTATGACTGCAAGCGAGGTACACCCTAAAGCTAAGCCCCTCATCAATCCTAATAGCAATGGTAGCGGTAGTGCACCGAAGACCAAAAGCGGTTCACTTGATCCTAATCGTTTGCCAGATAGTGATAGCGATAAGGCAGCTAGTAATGCTGATCACGATATTAAAAATCAGCTTAAAGTCGATTCGGATAGCTCAAACCAGCTAAAAGATAGCCCTACAAGCTAAGGCAACTGATAGTTTTAGACATCAAAAAACCCCAGCTCATTGATTCAAATGAGCTGGGGTTTTTAATGCAGCGATTATCGCTAGGCTAATAGCTGTCTTTTATAACTATAGCTTTTATAGTGATAGCTTTTATTACTAGTTAACAGCGAATCTCTGACTAACCACTTGCCAAATTCGGGCACTCACTTCAGTAGTACTGCCTACCGCGTCAATGCGCTCTATACGCTGTGGATGTTTGTCAGCAACAGCGGTAAAGCCCTGATATATACGCAGAAAAAACTCTGTTGCTTGCTGCTCAAACCGATCGGCGGCACTGCGCTTACCAGCCCGCGCCATTCCTTCTAATACGGGTAGATCAAGCCATAGAGTCAGCTCAGGTAATTGCGGAATAAACTGAGCTATCAACCCTTCAATCTTAGCTAGCACTGCTGCATCACCGTGGGCACGGCCATAACCTTGATAGGCGATAGTGGAGTCAGTAAAGCGATCACAAATCACCCAAGTACCTTGTTGCAGAGCAGGCAAAATGATTTGTTGTAAGTGATCACAACGAGCAGCGAACAATAGCAACAGCTCAGTGTCATCGTTGATCTCAGTAGTAGGATCGAGCAAAATAGCTCTCAGACGCTCAGCGAACGGACTACCGCCCGGCTCACGAGTCCTTAGATATTCGATGCCGCTGTGCTGTAATTGCGCGCATAAGGTTTCGATAGCGGTGGTCTTGCCCACGCCTTCTGTCCCTTCAAAGCTAATAAAACGCCCTACTTTAGGAATAATGCTATCAGTGTTATCCGACATCTCAGTAGCTATAACTGCTGACATAAATACCGCCTCGTAGTACATATAACGGCTAAACATCGGCACTACCACCCATACTATTGGTGGTAGTGCCGATGTCCAGCTCAGATAAAATTGTGCTAAAACTTATAGCCAATACTCAGTTATTTTAGCAGCGAATGATTACTCTATCAGTAAACTATCACTCACTAAGCTGAGTAGGTGCGGTTTGTGATTTTTTCTGACGCATCACTTGCAGGTACTCTTTTACCGCTTTGTTATGCTCAGCCAAGCTACTAGTAAATTTATGGCCACCATTACCAGTAGCTACAAAGTATAAAGCTTCGCTATCGGCAGGGTGCAAAGTGGCTTCTATAGAAGCAGCTGATGGCAAGGCAATCGGCGTTGGCGGCAGTCCATCGATCTGATAAGTATTATAAGAGGTCTTTTCATTAATATCAGCTCTACGAATATTACCTTGGTAACGGCTACCCATACCATAAATAATAGTAGGGTCAGTCTGCATACGCATACATTGGTTTAAGCGGTTATTAAACACTGCTGAAACTAAAGGACGCTCACTAGCAACGCTAGTCTCTTTTTCGATGATAGAGGCCATTACTAGCGCTTCATAAGGACTATTATAAGGCAAGTTTGGCGCCCGATTTTCCCATGCGGTAGTCAATGCTTGCTGCTGACGTTTATATAGATCGGTGAGTACTTGCTTGTCAGTTGCGCCCTCAGCATAATAATAAGTGTCAGGAGTAAACCAACCTTCGAGGTTATAACGGACAATAGGATCGCTGCTATTAGTCACTGAATCCGGCAATATACCCGTCAGCTCTAAGGCTTTGGCAATACTAGCATTATCGGCGTCAGCAGTTAAAACTTCTTTGGTGATACCGTCATTATCTCGCAAGCTCTTATACAAATCCTTTGAAGTCTTACCTTCGATAATCTGTACTTTTACCATGGCTACTTTCGCGCCTTGCCCTAATATTTGCAGCGCTTCAGTGATAGTAGGGTTCTCAGGCAATGGATAAATACCAGCATGAAGGGGTGCGTCGATTTGTGACTTGATATATAGCTTAGCAATAGTGACCGAAAACAGCGGAATCTGCTCTTGCCACTGCGATAGCAGACCATAATAAGTATCGCCTTTTTCAATAGATACTTTTTTCTCAGGTTGGCTTATACGGCCAAACAAGGTTTGATAAACCATTACTAATAAGAAGGCTGCAATAAGTCCTAATACTAGCAATATCTGGTAACCACGCTGCATAAAGAACGACGGGTTGTCTTTTTTATAACGTCGAGGTGGACTAGCGCCACTAATTAATGATACATCAGTCACTGGTGCTGGCATCGAAGCCACACGCTCGTCTTTAACCGCTGTCGGTTCTGAGTCTAGCGCTGCATTAGTTGGCTTAATGCTATTAGAGTCAACGCTAGTGGACTCAATATCAGTAAGCTCAGTAACACTAAGGTCTTGATTGTTTGACGGGATGTCATTAGCTTGATTATCAGATGTATCAGGTGTTGGCTTACTCATGGCAACTCACAGGGCAGAAGTTTGGCTAGAATTTAGCACTGAAATGCTTACTTTTCAATATTATTTACTTAGTATAGGCTTTAACTGAAGATTTGGCAGCGAATATCTGCTCAAATTAAGTTCGTTATTGAACATAAAAATCTAAATTGATATCAACATAGTTTGGCCAACTGCTTGTTATTTATTATCTGTGCCAAAAACCTAGCCAAAAACCTATAAGTGCCACGGTCGAATGTTCAACACGCTCTAAATATAATTTCTCTGAACAGCAAAATATTTTATTTAGAAACTAACAATCTCACCACTCAACAAAGTAAGCGCTGACACTGGCATAACTCCACGTACCGCATTGCAAAAGAACAGCTGTGACAGTTGAGGTAAGTCGTTATCTGTTAGAGGACGAATGATGACCGGTCTAGTAGTTACTGCTAACGAATCTATTAGTACTTGGCGCATGACTCCAGCGACGCCGGATTGGCTCATAGAAGGTGTGTACCATTGGCCAGTAGTTAGATAGTCACAAGGTTTTGCCTTATTATTATTAACGACATTGCAAAAGGTTTGTGCTCGGTTGGCAAATGCAGTTTCCGTCAACTGATAGAAGACATTGCTCATAGTACCTTCAACCCAACTGCCTGTCATATCACGTAGCAAACCCTCGCCATAGCTTTTATAAGCTAAATCTAACTCAGCGTTAATACTTTGTAACTCACCACTTGCCAGCACATTGTCGAGGCGGTTTAGGCTTTTGAGGCCTGCTAAAGTTGGTGGCAAGCAAGCAAGCTGTGAGGCTAGACAGCAAGCTTGCGTCATCGGCTGTAGCAATAGCGAACGTCCATCAGGCAAGCTTAACTGTTCGGCAATAACCTCAGTTATCGGCGTAGCTTTAAGCCAAATCTCACAGCCACTGCCCGACTCACTAGTTTTAAACCCATAACCACGTAACGCTTGCTCAGCACGAGTAATGATAAGCTTGAGCATCCCTTGTTGCAGCTGTTGAGCTTGCGCCTGTAGATCGAGCAACAATTCATCGCTATCGATATCGAGTTGTAAGGCTTGGGAGTGCGAGATGAGTCGTTGCTTATGATAGTCGAGCCATAATATAGTGCCCTCAATCACTGCCATAGTAGTAAAAAAACCATCACCATAAGCCAACCCACGATTATTAGGCGTCAGCATTGTATGTCCATTATTAGGCTGGGATGGTAACGCTGACCATAAGCTGTATTTATCTGATATCATTGATAATATGACTTAAAGGATAAGGGTTAGTACGACTGTTGATGAGATTATTAGCATAGGCATTGAGGTTGTCGCTAATCGCTTTGCTAGCCCTTGCATTGGTGTAGCGACTTGATTTGATTAGCAAGCTTAAGTGCTGGCACCAGCTTTATTAAGTATTAACATACAGCTGTAAAACTCGCATTTAGCCAGCTCTATTTTTTGGCCGCCTATAGTCTGATTCTTGATGATTTGACCATTTAGCATGTCTGCTAGCAGTTTACCGCCCTCATCACCCATCAACTGGCGCGCTACTTTATAAGCCTTTTTGGCATGAGATTTACTTTGCTGTTTTTCTTCATCAGAGTCAGTAGGGTTGGCATAATACCAACCTAGCTCCAAATATTTTTGTGAGTCGATGACATCTAAGTAAGGCGATTTGGTAGTCATAAAGCGATATTTGGTCGCTGGATTACTAGCATAGTCTAAGCTATTCTCATCCTTGCTCACCACTTTGCCAAAGGTGGCGTTAATGTCGTCTAATGCATCTATTTGAATCGGTTTTACACTGCCCTTATTCCAACTAGCCAAATCGTAACTGACTGGTATCCCTTGCTCAGTAACTGCACCATCTAAGTCGCTTTGCGCTACAGTGCTATCTGATGCGGCCTTTTCAGATGTTGGTGCATCACCACTAATAGTGGCAGCAACATCTTCTGCAGTGCTTTTATTCTCACTGTTGCAGGCGCTTAATGATAGGCTAGCTACCATAGTCATGCCAATCATAAAGGTCTGTAGAGGTTTATTCCACATGGGCAGTTTACTCACATTTTTAGGTTTATCGCAAAATTGTATTAGCAAAAACAGTAATGCATTAGCAGTTGATGTCGCTAACTGCTGCAATAAGTACGCCATCGCTGTGGTCGAATGTTCAACACGCCCTAGTATTAATAGTTATAGATGTCACGCACTTGATAACATAGTTTACCCAACTGCCAAGCTATTGACTAGCCTTTACGTTACAGATAACAATCACCGCTAAGAGATATTTGTTACCTAAGTATTTATGAGCTAGGTATTTGTCTAAAACTTGCTATTACTATTATTAGTGTCAGTCACTAAGTGTTGGCCTGAGATTTATAAAATCTTTAATTCTACTCTATTATAGGGTAAATTTTAGCCACTTTTAGCTTTGCCTTTTTACTGCTTGCGGTGACAAAATTGCTTTAAAAAGATCCTTATTACGTTTTTATTATTCTCCGCTATTTATAGCATTAGCTACTTAGGCTCAACCCTATAAATAGCAGACTACAGGCAGCCTAGCACTTATGAATAAAACTTTAACTTTTACCAAAGCTCAGCAACATTTTATGGTCATTGGCAACCCTATTGCTCATAGCAAATCTCCTGAGATTCACCAAGTATTCGCCAAGCAAAGTGGCCTAGACATCAGTTATCAACGCCAATACTGTCCTGATAATGCTGAAAGCTTTTATGCAGTGGTTGCGGCTTTTTTTAATGGTGGCGGTGTAGGAGCCAATGTTACGGTACCTTTTAAACAACTGGCTTATGATTATTGCCAGACTCAGGGTAGCTTGTCTGAACATGCCAAAGTTGCAGGGGCAGTAAATACTTTATTGCTAAAGAATGAGGCGCTATATGGCGATAATACTGATGGTCAAGGTTTAGTCAATCATATAAAGAGCCTAGGCTGGCCGCTCGCTGGTGCACGCGTGGCTATTATTGGTGCTGGCGGTGCAGCACGCGGAGTAGTCCTACCCCTTATACAGGCTGGGATCAGTACTCTGACGATTGCCAATCGTACTGTTAGTAAAGCGCAGGCCTTAGTCTCTGAGCTTAGTGCAGCTAGTAGTACCATCAACAGTCATAAGCTTAAGAGCTGTGCTACTGAAGAGTTAACTGGAGCTTTTGATTTGATTATTAATGCCACTTCTATTGGGCTCTCAGGAAATACTTTGCCATTAGCAGACGACTTAAGCAGCCATTATGTTTATGATTTAATGTATGGACGAGCCTTACCGTTTTTGCAACATTTTGCCCAGCGTGGCGCGCAGACTTCTGATGGCTACGGTATGCTTATCGCTCAAGCGGCGCTTAGCTTTGAGCGTTGGACTGGACAAGCTATCGATGTTAAGAGCGCAACGGTCAGCCTAAAAGCAGGGGCGACATAAAGCCTGCAAAAGTGGCATTTACGGCTTAGAGCCATAACGTATAAGCAGACGTTTTTCTAGCTTTCGCAAGGGTAAGCGCAGCTTAATCGAATGCATCATCAAGCCGCCAGTAAGACCTAACAGACAGCCGAGTGCTGTATCGAGCAAGCGGGCGCGCATAACTTCCTGATAAATTTGCTCGTTCAGCGCATTACCGCTACCGTACTCAGCAATAAATATAGTTAAAGGGGTGATAAAGATAACCGCCAGCCCATAATGACGATCGATTAAGGATTCAATACTCAACATCATCACTAGTATAGCGCAGGCCACTTGCCAGCCGCTCAAACCCCACGATAACATCCATCCTGCTAGCCCTACACCTATCAAAGTACCGAGCAGGCGATGAAACTGCTTTATCCAAATAGTACGAAGATGAATCCCTTGAATGATAATAAAGCAGCTCACTGCTGCCCAATAAGGGTTAGACATCTCCAGCAGCACTGCGATCAATAAAGTCAGACTAACAAAACTGGTCACTATAATACTTTCACTCAGTGTATCTGGCTCATAATTGTAGCTAGGTGCAGGTTGGCTAGGCCTTGTCGCTAGTAACAGTAATGAATAAAACAAAGCTATAATGATTGAAAAGACGCTACCAAACATCACTAGAGCTGTGGCTGGCAGCACTTTTGACAAAGGTATAGGTATAAATAAAGCAATAGCGCCAGCCATCATAATGAATAGCCCTGCTGGTGGCGGCTGGCGATAGTAGCGACCAAAAGCAATCACCGCAAAAGCCATCAGTGTAAATACGGGTAACCTAAGCCAAGGTAACTGCTGCGCTGTTGCTCCTAGCGCAAAACTTAACGACATCCCAAAGCCCCATGCCATCACAGTGACCAATCGATGTGGCAATGACCCGACTAACGGTAAGTTTAGGATAATCATAGCACCTAATGAGGCTTTAATACCTGAAGGCAAATCGCCAAAATAAGCCCCAACGAATACCGGAAAGCTGATAGCAATAGCCGCTACAATCGGCATATGCCAAGGTCTTTGACTTTTTTTAACGCTAAATAAATGCGCAATCTCACCTTTTATCAAAAACCTAAGCCTGATCAACACTTGTTGAAGCCAATACTTTAACTGATATATACGCGGCGCTGGACTCATAAAACGAAGTTCCTGTTGACTAGGGTTAGACAAACCCTAGTTAATTATTACTTATTGTTGATTAATTAACAGCTAAGCTATACTGATATCGATTGTCTCATATAAATTAATTTAATAACTTATATGATGATATATGAATATTAGTTATGTATCATATATTTATTACTCTATAACGCTTATAATAACGCCAATGTTGTACTAGATTAAGCCTTACAGTAGTCTTTAGTCTGCTGTGCCTCTAATCGCACATGGCAAAAAGCACCTTCCCCTAAGATTTATAGTAGACGGCTAAGATTAAACGCCTAGCCGTGATCACTGCTACTCTCTAGTGATAACTTATGGGTATATCCCATCACTCAACTCATAACCTGCTGATATAGCTAGTTATAGATATTTTTATAGTTATATTACTATTACATTTGGATATAACCACCTGATAAGCCCTAAATTTAATAATTTTGGCACATTAAATAGCGAGACTGACTATGTTAACTTACAAAGCACCTTTACGTGATATCAAGTTCTTAATTAATGATGTGTTTGACTACCAAACTCATTATAAAGATTTGGACAACGGCGCCAACGCGGATCCTGAAACTATTGATATGATTTTACAAGGCTTTGCTGACTTCGCTGAAAATGTCTTAGCACCTTTGTACCAGCCAGCTGACGCAGAAGGTTGTCATTTTGAGAACGGTGTTGTCACAACCCCTAAAGGCTTTAAAGAAGCATACGATCAGTTTGTAGACGGCGGTTGGCAAGGCATCTCGTACCCTGAGAAGTTCGGTGGTATGAACCTACCTATGTCAATCAACCTCATCAAGTCTGAAATGATGGGTACGGCGAACTGGCCTTGGGCGATGTATCCTGGTCTATCGACTGGTTGTATCAATACCATCATGCAATATGGTACTGATGAGCAAAAAGAAACCTATCTACATAAATTGGTTGAAGGCTCTTGGGCGGGTACTATGTGTTTGACTGAGCCCCAATGCGGTACTGACTTGGGCCAAGTCAAATCAAAAGCGATTCCACAAGAAGATGGTAGCTATAAGCTTAGCGGTACCAAAATCTTTATCTCTAGCGGTGAACACGATCTAACTGAAAACATCATTCATATCGTCTTAGCCCGCCTACCTAATGCACCAGAAGGCACGCGCGGTATCTCCTTATTTATCGTACCAAAATTCTTGCCAAATGCTGAAGGCGACATTGGCGAGCGTAATAGCATGAGCTGTGGTTCTATCGAGCACAAAATGGGTATTAACTCATCAGCCACTTGTGTACTGAACTTTGATGAAGCGGTTGGTTATTTGATTGGTGAGCCCAATAAAGGCCTAAAAGCTATGTTCACTTTTATGAACACTGCTCGTATCGGCACGGGTATCCAAGGCTTAGCACATACTGAACTATCTTTCCAAAATGCCCTACCTTATGCCAAAGATCGTCGCTCTATGCGCACTTTGTCAGGGGTTAAAGATCCTGAAAAAGTAGCCGATGCTATCATCCATCATGCCGATGTACGTCGCATGCTGTTGACTCAAAAAGCCTTTGCCGAAGGCGGTCGCTCAATGATTTATCATGCAGCACGCTATGCTGATAAGATGTCTCAAGGTATCGCTAATGGTGATGATGCTGAGTTTGAAAAGTGGGATGATAAGTTAGGCTTCTACACTCCTATACTAAAAGGCTTCTTAACTGAGCTAGGAATTGAGGCGGCCAAACACGGTCAGCAGATCTACGGTGGTCATGGCTATATTAAAGAATGGGGTATGGAGCTGATCGCTCGTGATGCCCGTATCGCCACTATGTACGAAGGCACAACTGGTATTCAAGCCCTAGACTTATTAGGCCGTAAAGTTATTTTACAGTCTAAAGGCAAGATCATCCGTGACTATACTTCTACTATCATTAGATGGTGTGGAGAGTACGCGCTTGATAAAGACATGCGTAAATTCGTTTGGGCATTGACTAAGCTATGTGCTGAGTGGAACACTCTAACCGTGCGTTTGATGTTGATCGCTCGTAAAGATCGTGAAATTATTTCAGCGGCCTCTGATGACTTCTTGATGTATTCAGGTTATGTGATGATGGGCTACCATTGGGCACGTATGGCGGCTGTCGCTTATGAGAAGTTAGAAAGCGGTGGTACGGAATCACCAGAATTCTATCAAGCCAAAATCCAAACCGCAGAATTCTATTTCGATAAAATCTTGCCACGTACTTCAGGTCATGCCGAAAGCATGGTTGCGCCAAGTGAAAGTATGACTGGGATGGATATCGAAAGCTTTGCTTTCCTAGACTAACATTAGCTTAAACTAGTTGCCGTTAACTGTAGTTGATGGCAATCAAAAAAAAGCGCTCAGTGATTGATCACTGGGCGCTTTTTTTTGGGCTATTTTTAGCTATTAATTTTTAGCTACTATAAGCTGCCCATATAAACACTAACGCACCTTAAAACGATCAACAGATAGGGCCTAACTTGCCACTATCAGTTCTCAAAGTAATATAATATAAGCTAATACTCTTGAATTTTATGAGCATCCGTTATGAATCTATTCATGAATAAAACCCTTATCCCTACTGCTGCTATTATTGCTTTAATGAGCATAAGTAGCGTACAAGCCCGCCCTAACAATAGTACTGCTAATAAGACCGATACCCCGATTCATTTTAACAAAAGCCAAGTAAGTACCATTATCACTGGCAAACTGAATCCTGATCAAAATGAGCATTGGTATCAATTCAATGCTACCGGTTTGCAGTATGCCTTGATTAATATTGCGCCACTCTCTGGTACCCCTGAGACTGCCAATGTTGGGGTATTACAGATGCCCAACGGTAAGCAAGATGGCACTAAGGGCGGTATCATCTATCAGGGCTGCCTACCAACAACAGGGCACTATCGACTACGTATCGCCCGCAACTTGATGGCTACTCAAGGCCGAACAGCAGGTTATACTGTTGAGGTTATTCTGCTACCGAAATATGCTAGTGAGTCGCTATGTAAATAGGTGTAGCTTGCTCCCTTAGCTACCCATAACTTTCTTATGATAAATAGGGCTAATCTCTTCTACTTCGACACATATCTGTAGGCTGGCACGACCTGATTGTTCTGGTGCTAGCTTTTGCTCTAAAGTTGCTACTAATAGCTGCGCTAACTGATTGCGAGTCTTATCATCACGTCCTGCCATCAGCTTTAGGTGGGCGTAAATAAAACCTTGCTGTTGCTCATCATCCTCCACGCCAACCAAAAAAGTCTTCACCGGTAGGACTCGGGCCTTAATGTCTCTGGCCTTGCCAAAATGTCCACTATCCCAAAGCGCTTGGTTAAGAGCTTTAAGTAAAGACTCTTCATGAGGAATGCTGACGTTCGGCGTCGCTTGAATGGTTAAATGAGGCATAGTTCTATCCTTGGAGTAAGTTTAAGATGAAGTGGCTATTTATCGGTAATATCTGTAATGTCTACAAAGCGCGCATCTAAAGTCTCCGCTAACTGCTGTGCGGTTAATTCGAGCTCTAAACCCCGACGACCAGCACTGACATAGATGGTTGGCTGTTGTTGTGCTAAGTGTTCTATAACGGTTACTAGACGCTTTTTTTGACCGAGTGGGCTGACCCCACCAAGCACATAACCAGTACTGCGCTCGACTTGCTTAGGATCAGCCATTTGTACTTTTTTGCAGCCGATAGCTTTAGCCATCTTTTTAAGATTGACTGTGCTATTGACTGGCACAATCGCTACGGCTAGCTTATTAGTTTCGGTCTGTACTACTAAGGTTTTATATACTTGCTCAGCAGCCACGCCTAATTTCTCAGCAGCTTCTAAGCCATAAGAGGTAGCTTGGCTATCATGACTATAATCATGAAGTTGGTAGTCGATATTGAGCTTTTTTGCCAGCTCGATAGCAGGGGTCATAGCGGCTCACTTAAAGAGTAATAGCAACAGGCTTAGACTAAAATAATCCAGCTAGCTTATATAGTAAGCAAAGATAGCCGACAGGTAAAGTAGTAGCTCCACCTTTGCGATAACTTGGATTTACTCAACGTGTAGTTAAGCTTTTGGCATCTACAAATAATAATACTAGTAGATACCGACACCATATATCGCTTTAACGACTTTTGTGGCATCATAAGCGCATTACATTTAACAAAGTTTGACTGCTGATTATGATACCCAGTTTTTTAAAAAACAAGTTTTTAACAGAGCGCGCTGCTAAGTCGTCTTCAACCAATACTGCTGACGGTAGTGATGATGTTGGCGGCGTTGATAGCCGTGCTGATGGCAATTTGGACAGTCAAAGAGTGCTAGTTAAGCCTGCTGCCAAAACCCCTATCAATCAGCTCTATCGTAAGCTATCTGGACAAATACTGGATGTAGCAGTCAAACCCAAACTGCTAGGTGAGTTACCTGAGTTCGCCGCTGAGGATCAAACCCTCACCTTTTATGTGCTGCAAGATTATTCCCGTTCCAACAGTATTCTCATCGATTTACAAACCCAAGAGCATAAGCTGCCGCCAGCTTTAGTTGGGGTAAAAGATAGTGTCCATCAAATAGATGAGAGTGCGGCTATCATATTTTTGCATCATCCAAAGGCTAAACAGGATCAAGTTTCACCGCGTTTAATGCGCTTGATTTCTGCTGCTCTTCAATACCCACAGTTACAGATTCGCTTAGTGCCAGTGTCTATTTTATGGGGGCGTGCGCCTGAAAAAGAGGACTCGCTGTTCAAATTGCTGATGACTGATAACTGGCAAGATCCTAGCATCACTAAGCAGCTCTTTAACATTGGGGTGATGGGCCGGGATACTTTTGTACAGTTCCATCCTTCACAAGATCTGCGTACCGTCGTTTATCATAATTTGTGCGAGGAAGAAGAGGACAACTCTGTAGCGACTAGCGTTACTGATGAGTTAAGCGCCAACTTGCATAACGATGATGTTGATCAAGAAGATCTACTGCCAAAAACAGCTGATAGTGATCGGTCAAATGCTCAGATTAGTAGCGAGATACTACAACCTTCACCGATGAATTCTTTAGTAGCTGCTGCTGATGCCAATCGTGAGGTGGCCCATACTATCCAGCAGCAGTTGAATGTCTATCTCGATAAGCAGCGCGCTAGTATGCTGGGACCCGACTTATCTGACAAACGTAATCTAGTCGATAAGCTCATCTACTCCCCAGCTATCAAACATGCTATAGAGACCGAATTCAAACAGTCGGGCACTAGTGTGCGTGAAGCGCATATCTTAGCCAAAAGCTATGCTAATGAGATGGTCAACGATTACTCTTATCCTATTATTCGAGTCTTTGATCGGTTTTTGACTTGGTTATGGACTCAGCTCTATGATGGCGTAGAAGTACACCATTTTGAGCGAGTGCGTGAGCTGGCAGCGGATTATGAGATCATCTATGTGCCTTGTCATCGCAGCCACGTCGATTATCTGCTGTTGTCTTATGTTATTTATAAGCGTGGACTGAGTATTCCTTACGTGGCGGCGGGCGACAATCTAGACGTGCCTGTATTAGGACCGTTATTACGCGGTGCAGTGGCTTTCTTTATCCGTCGTAGCTTCCGTGGTAATGCACTATATACTGCAGTATTGCGTGAATATATGCATACTTTAATCACTCGTAATACGCCGATTGAATACTTTATAGAAGGCGGACGTTCGCGCACAGGCCGCTTGTTGCCGCCGAAGATGGGCATGCTAGCGATGACGGTACATAGCCAATTACGCAAGACCAATAAGCCCGTAGTCTTTATTCCTACTTATATTGGTTATGAACGTATTATGGAAGGCGGTACTTATATTGGTGAGCTCAAGGGTAAGCCTAAAGAGTCGGAGTCGTTGATAGGGCTACTCAAAGTCACCCGTAAGATTGAACGGGTGTTTGGTAATGTGCATTTAAGCTTTGGTACACCATTACACTTAACTGACTTCATGCAGAAATTTGATGTTCCTGCTGAAAGCTTACCCGCTGATCGTACTGATACGCCATTGGATGCCAAAGCTACGGCTATGGTCGATAATATCGGCGTCAAGATCATGCAGCACATCAATAAAGCGGCGGTAGTCAATCCAATATCGCTGTTGTCATTAGTAGTATTATCAGCGCCAAAAGCGGCGCTAGATGAAAGTATTTGTCGCGAGCAGATTGCTCTATATCAGAGTATTGCTCGCCAGCAGCCTTATGATGAAGATACTATTATCACTGACATGAGTCCGCAACAGATTGTTGATTATGGTATCAAGCTCAAGCTTATTGAGCGTATACCACATATCTTAGGGGACATTATTCAGGTCGTTGATCGCCAAGCAGCGCTCCTTAGCTACTTCCGCAATAATATATTGCATGTGTTTATTTTACAGTCGTTCTTAGCAGCATTAGTGGCTCGTAATGGTCGTATCAAACGTCATCGTCTCGATGATATCGTAGCGCAGCTATATCCATTCCTGCAAAGCGAGTTGTTCTTGCATTACTCCGCTCACGGACTCAAAGATACGCTCAATGATAAGATAGACAATCTAATTGCGCATGACTTAATTGTTGAGTTGGGTGATGGCATACTCGGTATTCCTGAAGCCAATAGCAGTAGCTATCAACAGCTGACTGTATTGGCAACACCAGTCGAACACAGCCTTGAGCGGTACTTTATGACCCTTGCCTTATTAGCGCAACAAGGCTCAGGTAACTTGACTGCAGAAGAGGTCGTTGATCTATGCCATCTACTCGGTCAGCGTCTATCAGTACTCTATGCCGACGATATTCCTGACTTCTTTGATCGCTCGCTGTTTACCAGCTTCGTCAATGCGCTAAGTCGTTTGGACTATATCCAAACCGATAGTGAGACTGGCGTTCTAACTTTTGATGAGCGTATCAATAATATCGCTCATCATGCCAAGTATGTGCTTAGCACGGATATGATGCAGATCTTGCAACAAGTGGCGAGCCTAGATGAAGAAGAAATCGCCCATGCTATCACGGCTATTAGCAATAAAAAACAGCGTAAGTTTGGCCGTAAGCGCTAGCCGTTGAAGCGAGCTAGTCACCATAAGTATAAAAAAGGGCTTCTTTATGAAGTTCTTTTTTTTGGCAAAAATTTCTGTTACTATTAATGATCAGCATAAAGTAATACTAACCTGTATGCTGGTACTCAAAACTCATCTGACCCCTTGCCTGTCGTCATGCTACGACAGCTATATATGACTCTAGAATTTTATCAAGTAAACCGCCCTTTCTCTTTATCTAACATCACTCAACTTCTTTATTTTCATAGCCTAATTAATGTAGTGGCTATTAATTTACGATGCTCTAAATTTATAGTATCCCCTTATATCAATCCCAAGTCGCCTTATCGCACCCCACCTCACTCCGTGCCCCAGCTGCCTAGACACCTCAAGCAGCAAGCTATCTATAATGAGTTAGCAAACCTTGATACTCAGCAAGCCCAAAAGTTTTTGCTGAGCTACCAAAAGTTTAAACATCGTATTTATGGTAAACAAAACCCAACCGATTTTACCAACCCTTTTTATCAATGGGTTATTAAGCATAACCTTAATGCTCACAGTATTAGAAAAATTATCATCGATAATGATGTGAGCAATAACAGCTTTGAAACCTTACCTTTCTGGTCTCAAGAGCGTATGGGCCAAAGCCGAACCCTACTGCCAGATGGACGTATTATTCTAATTGCTGGTGAATATGAAGATTACTATGATGCAGATTTTTGTATTTATAATGAGGTTAGCGTTATAAATACCGATGGGATGATTAAGGTTTATAGTTATCCAAAAACTGTGTTTCCAGCGACTGACTTTCATACGGCTACTTTAGTTGGTACTGCAGATAAGCAGCATATCATCATCATTGGCTCATTAGGTTATACGGATAATCGCCTCTATAATCACACTCCTGTCTATCGCCTAAATATTCATGATTTTACGATTCAGCAAGTCGCCACTCGTAATAGTATGGGCTGGATTAATCATCATCATGCTAGACTACAAGATAACCGAATCATCATCACTGGTGGACAGTTATTGATCGATGACATAGCCCCACTCCTTGATAATATTGATATGTGGGTGCTGAATCTTACTACTTTGATTTGGAAAAACGTTACTCAACGTCATCGCAACTGGCAACGTTTCTATGTCAGACGGCAAGATGGCAATAGCTTAAATCTTTGGGAATATAAGCAGCTAGACCAGTATCTAAAGTCAGATAACACAGCTGAATCATCACAAGGTATAGCTTATATTAAGGATCAGATAGAATATTATTCAGCCGTTATTGAGCAATGCACTAATCAATCCGCTAATAGCTACCTTTATCATCAGTTACTGATACCCCCTCTTGATCATAGAACTTGTGCGCATGAAGAATTCAGTGCTAGTAGTAGTAGTAATGCTAGCGACAATGCTAATGGCTACGATCATGTTTTGTTTATTGATGAGATTAAAGTTGGCTATAAAACAGCTGACGACAGCTGCATCCAAGTGTTTATCGAAGGCAAATTGTCCGAAGATAAGCTAGAGCTACTACAACAGAATCTACGCCACAAGCTATCAAAGCTTGAGAACATGGCTTGTGAAGTAATAGATATTTAAACTGATTATTTTGATTATTCGCCACTCAAAAAAAAGACCACTAATGAATTAGTGGTCTTTTTTTATCATAATATAATGCTATAAGGCTGAAAATTTGCTCATTTAGTTAGTAATTTTCTTATATTTTGCACGCTTAGGACCTGCATCATCGCCCATAGTCTTTTTACGATAAGTCTCAAATTCAGAGTAGTTACCATCGAACCAAATTGGCGCTTCATCTTCAAAGGCTAGAATATGCGTAGCAATACGGTCAAGGAACCAGCGATCATGCGATACTACCATGACCGTACCTGGGAACACTTGAATAGCATCCTCAAGCGCACGTAAAGTCTCGATATCCAAATCGTTAGAGGGCTCATCAAGTAATAAAACGTTCGCGCCTTGCTTCAAGGTTTTCGCTAACTGTAGACGGTTACGCTCACCACCAGATAACTGACCAACATGCTTCTGCTGATCTGATCCTTTAAAGTTAAAGCGGCCGATATAAGCACGACTTGGCGTTGTGTAATCGCCAACCGTAATGATATCTAAACCGTCAGAGATTTCTTCCCAAACCGTTTTAGTATCGTCTAAGTTATCACGAACCTGACCGACATAAGCGACGCTAACACTTTCACCTAAATCGACAGAACCCGTATCTGGCTTATCGCGATCGGTAATCATGTTGAATAGCGTGGTTTTACCGGCACCATTAGGACCAATGATACCGACGATAGCACCCGCTGGCACGTTAAAGCTCAAGTCTTTATAAAGCAAACGGTCGCCAAATGATTTGGAGATATTGTTCACTTCGATGACTTTATTACCTAAACGTGGACCTGGTGGAATATAAATCTCAGAGGTCTCATTACGCTTTTGAAACTCTTGTGAGTTTAATTCCTCAAAACGTTGTACCCGAGATTTAGACTTAGCTTGTTGGCCTTTTTGATTCTTACGAATCCACTCAAGCTCTTTTTTCAGCGCTTTAGCAAATGACTCTTCTTGCTTATTCTGCTGCTCTAAACGAGTGTTCTTTTGCTCTAGCCACTCAGTATAGTTACCTTCATACGGATAGCCATGGCCACGATCCAGCTCCAATATCCACTGGGCAACGTTATCTAAGAAATAACGGTCATGGGTAATAGCGACGATAGTACCGCTATAATTCTGCAAGAACTGCTCAAGCCATGCGACTGATTCAGCGTCTAAATGGTTAGTTGGTTCATCTAGGAGTAGCATATCAGGGCGTGACAATAGCAAACGACATAACGCTACACGACGTTTCTCACCACCAGACAGTTTGCTAACGTCAGCATCCCATGGTGGCAGACGTAGAGCGTCGGCGGCTTTTTCTAATTGGTTATTTAAGTTATGGGCATCCCAAGACTGAATGATATCTTCCATCTTGCCTTGTTCTTCAGCAAGCTTATCGAAGTCAGCATCAGGTTCAGCATACTCGGCATAGATAGCATCTAAACGTGCTAGCGCATCTAGAGGTTCACGCATACCATCTTCGACATTACCACGGACATCTTTGCTGTCATCTAACTGCGGTTCTTGTGGTAAATAGCCAATTTTGGTGCCCGTTTGCGCACGTGCTTCACCGCTAAACTCGGTATCTACGCCAGCCATAATGCGTAGCAAAGTTGATTTACCTGAACCATTAATACCTAAGACCCCAATTTTGGCACCAGGGAAAAATGATAGGTTGATGTTTTTTAAAATCTCACGCTTAGGCGGAACAAGTTTTGACACGTTGTTCATCGTGTAAATATATTGAGCCATTAACACTCCGATGGACTGCATAGAAAGGATTAGCGAACGCATTGTTAAAAAACAAGGCGACTGCGTTGGCTGCCCCTCAAAATTAGGATTACAAGTTGTCCTTCATTATCGCATTGTGGCGCATAGGCTGCAAGCTGACAGCTAGTTTTCCGGCAGGTTTACTGGCTTTTTACTAAAAAGCTGGTGATTTTTACCCAATACCTTGTTATTACGAGCTATTTAAAATTATTAGCAGCTAGTTAAAAGTTTATTATCGATATTGACAAGCTATTATGCTTGCTATACTTTTGCCTATATCGTTAAACAATACCCTCAGATGTAGCATAAAATAGCAGCAAAGCTCACGCACTATTAATCAATGCCCTTTACTATTAATAGTTACTATATTAGCTTACCAAAAAATTAGCTTACCAGAAAACCCCTCTTTAACCGCTATAATCAAAGGTAGCTTTTATGCATTGGTTTTTATGCAGTAGTTTTTAAGAAGTGGTTAGTTATATCAGTTATCAATAACTAATGATAAAAGCTTACTTTAATTGTCTAGTTATCATTATGTCATCACAAAAAGGTAGTATATCTATGGCCTCCGGCTATCGTCCTGAAATTATCCAAAGTGCCTTTGTCGATTTTATCGGCTCACGCTTGCAGCCGTTTTGGTCATTGACTGTGCCTAAGTTGCGTTTAGTGGCTAGGCATCAGCTTAGTGAAGAATTGATAGCCTTACAGTTCGAGGTCAATCGTGCTTTTAAGCAACGAGCTTTTGATAGCTATGGCGGTTGGCAGGGGGGCCAATATATCAATTTGACTGTGGTTATCGATGGTATCTATCATCAACGTAGCTATTCGTTAGTAGGTCTACCGCAACAGACTTTATGGTGGTCTGAGCTTGGTCATTCTAAGTCTGCTATCAAGAACCTTGGAAGCCAGCGCCATACCGTTACTATTGCCCTTAAACCACAAGGCTTAGTGTCAGATTATCTGACCCGACACGCTGCCATTGGTACTATATTTCCTAGTAGCGTACCTAGTGGCAACTTCACTCTACAGCAGACTATTTTAAGCAGTCAGGCTCGCCTATCTGATGACCAACCGACGCTTGCAAAGCTAACTTTTAATAGCCAGACACCGCTGCTACTTATAGCTGGTGGTAGCGGTATTACTCCAATGCTAGGGCTAATCAAACAAGCACTGCAGCATCAGCGCCCAGTGACCTTAGTACATTATAATCGTGGTTCAGTACTACAGAGCTATTGGCAGCTATTAGCAGCCGAGCATGCTAGTTTTAATTATTATCTAATCAATACTGAAGACCCAGCTAGTTATTTAGGGGATAGCCGTCATCTACAAGCTAGTAGCTTATTGGCTCTAAACTTACCCTTACTTGCAACCCAAATATTTGCTTGTGGTGCCCCAGCTTTGCTAGCGGGTTTGTATAAGGCAGTAGACGAAATAGACGCAGGCTTAAAGCTATCAGAGGATTTAAATTTATTAGGGGATTTACAGTCAGTCGCGAAGAGTAAGCTGGAGCCAAGGCACTCATTGCGTGACAATATAATTATAGAACGCTTCGGGAGCGACTTAGCGCCACAAGCAGTGGAGGCTATGGGTAAGCAGTCTAATATCCAAACCCATACGGTGTATTTACGCAGCCGACAGCAGCAATTTAGTAGTGACAGCACTTTGTTACTGGCGGCAGAACAAGCAGGTATTCGTTTAAATTATGGCTGCCGGCAAGGTATTTGCCAACTGTGTCGCTGTAATAAGGTCAGCGGAGTAGTCAAAAATATCCAAACAGGCAAACTAAGTGGTGACGGTTATGACTCAATTCAAACCTGCCTTAGCGTGGCGATGAGTGATGTGGTACTAGACCTGTAAACCTTAGTAAGTCGCTAGCATTATTCTCAATCCGTGCTTTTATTGAGTAAAACAGGTATTGGCTGGGATAAAAGCATGCCATTTTGACCGCTGTTATTGATTAGCTCAATTGTATAATTGCTACTGAGAAATTAGAAAAACTAACCAAAAATACAGCAAGTTATACTAGATTCAAACAGACTAAAGCCAAGCTGTATTATATGCTGAAGGACATCTGATTTACTCTACTGTTGCTGTCACTGCTAACCATTAGCAGTTTTGGCTGAGGATTGTTAATGCGTCTATTACCGCCTATATCCACCGCACATTCTGCTGTTCCTGTGTTGACTGACCCATTAGCTAGCAGTCATAAAGAGCAGGGTGTGCGCAGCAATAATGTTGTCAAAAAAGACTTCAAGGTAGCAGAAGATCGAGCAAAGTTGGCTAAAAGCTCGCTCTATCCTACTGTTACACAAACGCCATTATCAAAAGCGCAAACCGAAGCCTTAGCAGTAGAGTTAAATACTCTTTATAACCAAGTTATGGACTCTTTAGGTGTCAGTGACACGCGCTATATTCAGCGGGTTTACGCAACCGTAGTGTGTAGTGAAATCGCAGCACGTGCTCTACTTGCAATCGCAGGACGTCTAGCAACCAAACGTGCTCAACTGGCGATATGGCTGTTAGGTACTTCGATGCTTAGCTTTAGCAAAATCTTAAATAATATGGAGCTTGGCCATAATGTTATGCACGGTCAGTATGATTGGATGCAGCATCCGCATCTAAACAGTCAAAAATTCGACTGGGATATTGTCTGCCCTGCTCCTTTATGGCAGCACTCGCATAACTACTTACATCATACTTTTACTAACATAGTGGGCCGTGATCACGACGTTGGCTATCACTTGATTCGAGTAACTGCGGAACAGCCGTGGACACCAGAAGATCGCTACAACCCGCTAAAAACTTTGATTCTAGCTTTAGGGTTTGAGTGGGCAGTGGCCTTCCATGACATTCAAATTAGTGTTGATGAATACGCAGACGCCGCAGATAAGCAGCAGATATTACAGCAGAAATCACGCGCTCTGTGGGCTAAAATAGCTCGGCAAGTAGCTAAAGACTATCTAGTATTGCCAGCTACTGTAGGCTTAGCTGTGGGTAGTCGCAGTGCGCTTAGTACGCTAACAGGCAATGCTATTGCTAACATAGTGCGTAACTTATGGACTTGGGCCATTATATTCTGTGGTCATTTCACGGATCAGGCCCATATCTATACTCATCTTGCTGAAAATGAGAGTAAAGGCGACTGGTATGTTAGGCAGATTCTAGGATCAAGTAATATAGAGGGTAGTAAATTATTTCATATTTTATCCGGTAATCTATCACATCAGATTGAGCATCACATCTTCCCAGATATGCCCGCCAATCGTTACGCTAGTATCGTGCCCCAAGTGCAAGCTATCTGCCGTGATTATAATCTGTCTTACAATACTGGTAATTTTGGCAGTCAGTTTAAACAAGTCCTGAAGCGCATTTATCACTTTAGTAAGCCTAGTGTTGATGAACTAGCCGCTTATAATCAAGCACAAACGCTAGCGGATGCGGCTACTGATAAAGTGATGGAAAAACAGCAGCGAATTTCTGACCCAGTCACAGGCTTTAAGAGATATCTGCCGCAAGTAGTACGCCAAGCCTTATTTTATGCTCGCAACATGGACACTTAGTAACTATTTAGCTATCTGCTATTACTTTAAGACACGTTAAGCTACTAGTAACTCAGCTAAGTAAATTTAATAATAGCTTTAACTGCTATGCTTTTTATTACTATGTTTTTGACTAATAGGCTTTTAACCAATAAGCTATAAACTTGTACTATTTAGACTAGTAGCGAAAAATAAATCCTAATGATAATTACAGGAGTTTTTATGAACCAAGCCTCTACAGACCCCATAGCTATTACTCATAACGAGCAGGCCAAGCGTTTTGAAACTGTAGTAGAGGGGCAAGTTGGTTATATAAGTTATCAGCAGCGCGATGATACTTTAATCTATGATCATACTATCGTGCCACAGTCCTTAGGCGGTAAAGGCGTAGGATCTGCTTTAGTGAAGCATGCGCTAAATTATGCCCGTGATAATGATAAAAAAGTGCTTCCACAATGCTCATTTGTGGCCTCATATATTGATAAGCACCCTGAGTATCAACACCTTGTTAGCTAAGCACAGACAAGTAGAACAAAGGCCTAGCCTTGCTAAGCAACAATTAACTATTAGTAGTACTAGCATTTATTGCTAACTCTGCTACTATTCGAGCTTATGATGACAGCTATAACGGTTTAACCGTTGCAATACCTGC
Organism: Psychrobacter urativorans; assembly: GCF_904846695.1. Taxonomy (GTDB): domain Bacteria; phylum Pseudomonadota; class Gammaproteobacteria; order Pseudomonadales; family Moraxellaceae; genus Psychrobacter; species Psychrobacter urativorans. The sequence goes on along the minus strand of NZ_CAJHBR010000001.1, from coordinate 92,214 downwards.
CCATATTTTGCTACCTTTATTACTATATTTTATAGTTTAATCGCTAGATTATAGTAGGAAGCTGCAGAATATAGGTAGGTTTTTTGCACCTTATATACTATAAAATAACTGCTCAGTTACCCTAGATCCAAAGCGCTCAACAACAGCGTTCAGCATCTTAACCAGCCATTGGCCTTACAGTGCCAGCTTACTTTTACCTAATAATAAAGGATATTGCTATGAGTAGTTTATCTAACCAACAAGTCGACTTGCAGCTAGAAGATTTGGCCGGCTGGCAACGTGACGGTAATAGTATTGTTAAGACTTATAACTTTAGTGATTTTATTGAAGCTATGAGTTTTATGAATCAAGCGGCTTTTTATGCAGAAGCATTGGAGCATCATCCTGAATGGCATAATACTTATAACGTAGTTGATGTACGTTTGACTACTCACGATACTGGTGGTATTACTAGTCTCGATATCCGTTTGGCCAAACGCATGGAATATATTATTCAGCCTAAACGTCTGTAACTACTTTTAGCTATATTATTTAGTAGCCCAGTAATACTCATCTTGATTAAACACAAAAAATTAAACGCAAAAAAAAGTCCTCAATTGAGGGCTTTTTTCTTTTTGTCAATTACTGCCGATTACACTTTGCGACCAATAAAGGCCACGATGAACAGAATTACGGCAACAACTAAGAAGATATAAGCCAAGTTAGATGATAAACCGGCAACTCCACCGAAGCCTAACAAACTTGCTATCAGTGCGATGACTGCAAAAATAATAGCCCAACGAAACATAATCGTTCTCCTCATATAAAACGCAAAAGATAAACATCAACACAGCTCTCAAATAGCTAAAAATTCACTACTATCCGTTTTCTAATTGGCTATTTATTCAAATATACTTAACGCCATTTAGAAAACTACTATGTTTAATGCTCAATATTGTTATTAACTTTGTTGTTATTAACTTAACAGAAGAGTAGCAACATTTATTAGCTTAATACGTTCATTTTGGTATTCTTCACGCTATATTGTGTAACCTGTGTAGCGATAATGCCATATTTGTAGCAAATATATCACATTAAGTGATTTTACTTGGTTTTTAGGAGATTATATGTCTACATATTTTTGCTTAACTAGTTTTATTCACTAAATACCATTCAATCAGTCTAGGCAGTGATGCTTGTACAAGCTTGTAGAACGATTAATACAAAATCTTAGTTATGAAGCTATTTAATTAATCGTCTATAGCAACGATTACAAGCCACAGTTACGTAGCATTCAGCTATAAAAATCATTATAACCATCTGCATTTATAAAGTGCTGTCATCGACATTTTATGGTTATTTTAAATAAGCCTTCTAATTAGTTGTAAAGGGAAATAATTATGAACCATGATACTAATTCTAGCCAAGATACCGCAAATCAGTCTACGCAAAATACTACCCAGCAGACGGAGGCAGCGTCTAACACTGCACAGCGCGCTTATTCTATTGTCCTCTATGGCGCTACTAGCTTTGTTGGACAAATCACCGCTCACTACTTAGCAAAATTTTTAACTGAGCAGCAAGCTGATAACGCCAATCAATCAAAGCCGATCTCTTGGGCGTTAGCTGGACGTGATCAGCAAAAGCTAGAAACTCTACAGACTGAAATCAATAGATTGCAGCAAGCCCAAGGCACGAAAATTGATAAGGTCGATATAATCATGGCTAACAGTGACGACCAAGCTAGCCTTGACGCTATGACTAAACAGACACAAGTGGTTATCTCAACAGTCGGTCCTTATCTAAAATACGGCGAACCCCTAATCAAATCTTGCGCTGAAAATGGTACTGATTATGTTGATCTCACTGGCGAAGCTATCTTTATCAAAGATATGTTAGATAAGTATCAACAGACAGCCAAGCAAAGTGGCGCGCGCATCATCAATTCTTGTGGCTTTGATTCTATACCTTCTGATTTAGGCGTCTACTTCACTCAGCAGCATGCTGAAGCTAAATTTGGTCAAGCTTGTCAAAGCATCAATATGCGGGTAAAAGCAGCTAAAGGTGGCTTATCTGGTGGTACTATTGCCTCTATGGCCACTATCTTTGAAGAGGTAGGCCAAGATAAAGCGCGTCGTAAACAAGTTGCTAACCCTTACCTATTGAACGATGACAAAGATGCGCCTAGTGTACGCCAAGACAATGTTGGCAAGCCTGAATACGATAGCGAGCATAAACGCTGGCTAGCTCCTTTTGTGATGGCCAGTATCAATACTCGTATCGTTCATCGTAGTAACCAGCTGTTAAGCTATCAGTATGGGCATGACTTTAAATACGATGAAGCTATGTGGATGCAAGATGGTATCAAAGGTAAATTGATGAGTTATGGTTTAAGCGCCGGTTTATTAGGATTTGCGACAGCGATGATGTTTAAGCCAAGTCGTGAGTTGCTATCGAAGCATGTGTTACCTAAATCAGGCTCAGGTCCTTCTAAATCAGAACAAGATGAAGGCTTTTTTGATATTAGGTTTTTTGGAAAAACCTCTAACAGCGATACTATTAGCACTAAAGTAACTGGTGACCGAGATCCTGGCTACGGCAGTACTTCACGCATGCTAGCGCAATCGGCTTTATGCTTAGCGCAAGATATCAGTAAAGAAGAAGTGGAAGGTGGCTTTTGGACACCTGCTTCAGCAATGGGCGACAAGTTACTTGAGCGTTTAGAGAAACACGCGGGTTTAAGCTTTGATGTGATTGATAGCTAAACCTATAGCTCAAAAAGCTGTTTAGGAACTAGTGATTAGTAGACTTAAAATAACCGCATTTTGCTCACAAGATGCGGTTTTTACCTAACAATAACACTACAATAATTGCACGATATCACTTATTAGTAGGAGCCTGTTAGATTTTACATCGATGTACCACTGAATGGTTGGTATTTAAATTGTTATTATTGCGCCTAGTGTTTGCGCTGTTTTTTATATTTATAGACAACGTTGTGTACTGACCAATATTTTTATACCAATCAGTCATGATAGTCACCAATTGATTATCATGATTTTATTTTCTCTATAGGTTATATATTAGTTATTTTAAATATATATATTCTGTATTCTAAATAGAAATTCGTTATATTAAGCCGTACTTAATTAGAGTTATTTGTACGACTATTCTAACTGACATTATAAAATTATAAATTGAGGATTAAATAAATGAAAAACCATAACCTAGCTTTATCATTATTGATTGGTGCTGCACTTACTATCCCAACATTGGCAATGGCAGCTCCAGCTAATACTAAAGCCGCTAACAAGACAACGGCCACCGCTGAGATGGCTGTTGCCAGCACAGACAATCAGAACGATGCAAATACTTCTAAAACCAGTAAAATCGCTCCGCTTACTATTAGCGAAACTAAAACTGTTTCACGTGCACGTGCCAATAGTAGTGATGGTCAACAGCCAATGACTACTGAGATAAAAGCGCCAAACGGTCAACAGCCGATGACTACAGAGATAAAAGCAGCGAACGGTCAGCAACCGATGACTACGGAAATAAAAGCACCAGCAGAAGCTCTACAAAATTCAGAATTACAAACCACTGAAATAATATCTGAAGATCCTGTGCTAGAGGCACCAGAAGACTTAGCAGAAGCTTCAGAAGAAGACGATTTATAAATCAACACCTAGTCAACTTTGCTAACGCAATTATTGCTTGGTCTAGCGTTAGCAAAAAATAAAATTGATAGAGTTGAGAACATAAAAAAAGGCAGCCCTCAGGCTGCCTTTTTTATACTTTAATAAACCCTAATTACTTTTTAGCTTTAGTCACACCAGCTTCTTGTAGCAAAGCACCAAAAGTACCCATCTTGCTAGGAGCTTCTGCTTTACTAGGCTTGCTGCTGCTAGGATTAGCGCTACTAGTGTTAGTGGTACTACGCTTATCATTTCGATCAGTACGTGGCCCACGTGGTTTTGCAGAGCGCTTATCGTCAGACGCTGGGCGTTTGGCTTGTGGACGGCTAGTTTTACGCTCAGCACTGCTATTAGCGTTTTGAGTGCTGTCATTAGCGCCTTTGCTATCAGTATTAGCTGAGACCTTATTAGCGTTGCGAGCTGGTTTTTCAGCTTCAGGTTTCATACTAAAACCGATACGGCCACGCTTTTCGTCAATAGAGATCACCCGAACAGAGATAATATCGCCTGGCTTCACTCGGTTCATAGGGTCAGCAACAAAGTCATTAGCCATCTGAGAGATATGCACTAAGCCATCTTGATGAACACCGACATCGACGAAGCAACCAAATGCTGTAACGTTAGTAACTACGCCTTCAAGCGTCATGCCTTCAGACAAATCCTTGATACTGTTGACGTCATCACGGAAAGTGGCCGTTTTAAACTCAGGACGTGGATCACGGGCAGGTTTTGCCAACTCTTGGATAATAGCGCTAATACTAATGTTGTCATCATTAGCAGCAATAGCCGTGATGTCAATGCTATTTAGCACACCGTCATTACCAATAATATCCGCTAAATCTTTACCAGTTTGACTCAATAATGCCGCTACTAACTGATAGCTTTCTGGATGTACACCAGTCGCATCTAGAGGATTAGTACCATCATTGATACGCAAGAATCCTGCCGCTTGTTCAAAAGTCTTCGTACCTAAACGTGGTACATTTTTTAGATCTTCACGACTGACAAAAGCACCATGTTCAGAGCGATAAGTAATGATCTGCTGCGCAACATTCTTATTCAAACCAGCAATATGAGTCAAGATTGCAGGACTAGCCGTATTAACGTCAACCCCAACCGCGTTCACGCTATCTTGAGTAACTTTATCAAGACTATCGGCAAGCTGGTTTTGGTTAACGTCATGCTGATATTGACCGACACCAATAGCTTTTGGATCGACTTTTACTAACTCAGATAAAGGGTCTTGCAAGCGACGAGCGATTGAAACTGCGCCACGCACTGATACATCTAAGTTGGCCAACTCATCACTAGCCAGCTCACTGGCTGAATAAACCGAAGCACCTGACTCATTGACGATGACCGCTTTGGCATGTAACGCCTCATTAGCGGCTAGGATCTCTTTAATCATAGCGTCGGTTTCGCGACTCGCTGTACCATTACCGATAGCTACTAAGTCAACATTATAAGTAGCCAATAGCTTATCAATAACAGTTTTGGCTTCATCCATCTTATTATCAGGAGCAAAAGGATAAACCGTGGCAATCACTGGCTTGTCGCTACTATCCAACATCACGTGACCTTGGCTATCAATAATAGCCATTTTGACCCCATGACGAATACCGGGATCGACCCCTAAGATAACTTTGCGACCCGCTGGAGCTGACATCAATAAATGCTGTAGGTTGCTAGCGAAAACTTCAATAGCATCGGCTTCTGCATTTAGACGCTTTTCAGTCAATAAGCGATGTTCAATATGCGGACGCCATTTTTCTTTCCACAAGCTATTAGCGGCTTCTACTAGAAACTGGTGACGGGCTGCTGGAGCTTTACCATCAATTTCAAAATGCTTAATTATTTTATCAATAAAAGGTGCATCTTCGCCTTCTATTTTTAGACCTAAGACGTTTTCTTGGCGACCGCGTAGCATAGCTAATAGGCGATGATTAGGCAGGCGTGCAAGGCTCTCACTATGCTCAAAGTAGTCTTTGAACTTTTCACCTACTTCACGCTTATCATCACTAGCAACGGCTGATACGATACTAGCTGTCTTGGCAAAGCCATTACGTAAGCTATCCAATAAGCCTAATTCTTGCGTCCATTCATCAACGATGATGGCTTGTACCCCTGCCAACTGCTTATCTAAGTCTGCAAAATCAACTTCAATCTCGTTACCACTGTCATCAGTGATAGTAGCTGGTGCTTGATAATCCGCTAACGCATCTTCTGGAGTAATCTCTGTGGCTAATACTGCTTGAGCTGCGTTATCTAAACCGGCAGCACGTGCTTTAGCAGCTGGTGAGCGGCGACGTGGACGGTAGGGTAAGTAGATATCCTCTAGCTCTAGCTTAGAAGTGGCATTATCGATACGCTTTTGCAGCTCATCGGTAAGATTACCTTGAGTGCTGAGTAACTCAGTAATCTTCAGTCGGCGCGTGGCCATGTCACGTTCATAATTGAGCGACTTCTCTAGCGCACGTAGCTGCACATCATCGAGATTTTGAGTTTTCTCTTTGCGATAGCGAGCAATGAAGGGAACGGTGTCCCCTTCATCATAAAGTTTGACAAACGCTTTAACTTGAGCAGTCTTAATGCCAAGCGCGCGAGCAAGCTTGTCGTGAATATTCGCGTGTGTGGTTGCATCTAAGCCCTGTGCATTTGTCGGGGCTAGTGATGACGTTAAGGTATCAGTGCTACTCATATACATATCAATCGTTAAGAAATGGTGTTTGGCATTATAGCAAAAGCTGCATAAATAAAAATTCTTTTTATTTTTTCGTTGCTTATAAGTATTTTTAGGGGATAAAAGGCAATATAGTAGTTGTTATCTGTGTTTGTTAAACAAACGCATACAGCATTTGTGCCTAATAGTGATGCAATTGACGGTGCAATCTTATACACTAAAGCAGGAATACTATAAACACCAGTCAATGACTGGCAATTTCTTAAGATTTATTGGCAAAATTTAATATTTGAGTTTATGGGTTTTCAATTGCCAACAATTAACTACCAATCAGCAAGTCTTTAACAATAATAACGCTCAATAAAGGATCTATTCATGACTGAAAATAAAAGTTCCGATACTATGACTCAGCGCATTTTGGTCGTCGATGATGACGCTCGTTTACGCTCTTTGCTACAACGTTTCCTAGAAGATGATGGCTTTGTAGTCCGTACCGCGCATGATGGCAGTCAAATGGACAAATTGATGCAGCGTGAACTTTTTTCATTGGTGGTATTAGATCTAATGCTACCGGGCGAGGATGGGATTACCATCTGTAAGCGCTTACGTGAAGATAACGGCGATATCCCGATTATTATGTTGACTGCTAAAGGTGGTGATGCTGATCGTATTGCTGGTTTAGAAGCGGGCGCTGATGATTATCTACCAAAGCCTTTTAACCCTAAAGAGTTGCTGGCCCGTATCAAAGCGGTATTGCGCCGTCAAAATCGTGAACTGCCAGGCGCGCCTAGCTATCAGTTAGAAGTGGTCGAATTCGGTCCATGGACGCTAGATCTATCTACTCGTACTCTAAAGCGTGATGGCAATGTAGTGACTTTGACTACTGGTGAGTTTTCAGTGTTAAAAGCCTTAGTGCAGCATCCACGTGAGCCGTTGACTCGTGATAAGCTGATGAATCTAGCTCGCGGCCGTGAATGGGGTGCTATGGAACGCTCTATCGATGTACAAGTTTCGCGTCTACGTCGCCTGATTGAGGATAATCCCTCACAAGCCCGTTATATTCAAACAGTTTGGGGCGTGGGCTATGTATTCGTTCCTGACGAGGCTGAGCCAGAAGCCACTAAAACTGAATAACTTCAGTTTAATAGTGCCATGCCTATGAGCAAACTATCTATCCTACAAAATATACCCTGTACTCTAGTGACAGGGTTTTTGGGTTCTGGGAAGACTACAGTTATCAACCAGCTATTAAACTTTAAGCCAATCAATGAGCGTTGGGCCTTACTGATCAACGAGTTTGGACGTATTGGTATTGATGGGGCGTTATTAGCAAACGCACAAAGTCAGGATAAAGCTAAAAGCAATATTGCTATTAGTGAAGTCAGCGGTGGTTGTATTTGCTGTACTAGTCAATTGCCTTTGCAGGTTGCCTTGAGCCGTCTATTAACTGAGCAGCATCCCCAGCGTCTTATTATTGAGCCCACTGGACTTGCCCATCCTCGCCAGTTGCTGTGTCAATTAAATGCTCCGCATTGGCAAACAGCGCTATCTATGCAAGCGGTGGTTACAGTATTCAATGCGCTCCAATGGCAACAACCTAAATATCGTAGTCATACTGGCTATCAAGCGCACGTTGCAGCCGCTGATGTGTTAGTTATTAATCGCTACCAGCAATTAAATAAAGCTGAGCTATTAGCGCTTAAAGCATGGATTAGCACCCTCAATACTCATAGCCAAATAATTTGGGCTAAACCGGCATCTCAGGATAAAATTGATCGTATTGACCCAAACATTAGTGACTCTAAAACTAGCGTTGATTTTGACCGTTACTTATCAGAGTTGATAGTGCCATTAACACAGCCAAGCGTTATTATAAATAAATCAGCTACTACTAATCAAAACTCAACTCGCATAAACTCAAGTGTCATAAACCCTGGCGTAGTTAAAAGCTCTAGTAACCATGTCCGCAAAGTTGTAGCTGATCAGCCACCTTATTACTATCATGATCAGCGGCAGGATATGCTCGTAGGCGGTTGGCGCTTGCCTGCAGCTTCGATATTCGACTTTGCTAAGCTTAAGCTATGGTTATTACAATTGCCTAACTGGCAGCGTATTAAAGGGCTTATAAATACTACTGAAGGTTGGCTACAACTCAACTTTACTCCTGACAGTCTAACTATCGAAACTAGTGATGCCCAGCTGGATAATCGTTTAGAGATTATTTTAGCAGCTGATACTGACTCAACTCAGGATAAAATCGAGCAACTTGAAATTTGGGATAGTTGGAATAGTCAATTAATGGCCCTAGTAGTCTAATCCGTTAGTAATCTCAGCCGTTATTGAAGAAAACTAGAGTATAAAAAAAGCCAATGTTGCTATCTATTATCGATAGCCGCATTGGCTTTTTTATAAGGATTAAGCAGCTATTAGCGCAGCTGGCTGTCCTTACTACCGCGTCGGTTAAATAGCTCGGCAGCTCTAGCCTCTTTCTCAAGCTCCGTCTGACAACCAATACAATGCTGCACGCCCGCTACTGCTATTCGACGTGCTTCTGGAATAGGGTTACCGCATTCGTCACAGAACTCAGCACTCTCCCCTTTTGGTAATGAGCTACGTACTCGATCTAGCGCATCATTAACCGTAGCATCCATTTGCTCGTGCTCAGCTCCGTCTCTTGACCATCCACCTGCCATAATCTTATCCTTTGTTATTTATTCTATAGCTATATATCAAAATTAATGTGTTTTATAACAACTAGATGGGGTTAGATAACTTTAATTCAATAGTCAGAATCTTAACTTAACACTGATAATTATATTGGTTTATTTAACGTTGCCAGCCTTCAGTTTTCATGATTTTTTGGGCTTTTTCGGTGATCAGAAAGTCAAGGAAATCTTGTGTTTCAGGGTCAGCTCTTGGCGACACTACCATGTTTAGATCACGCCAGATCACTCTATCTTTATCTATGTAAACCATATCCATATCTTTAGCATTGCTAATAGGCCAATTAGGCCAAGTTAACCAAGCATCTGCCTTGGTTTCTTTAAATGCTTTAAAACCGGCGCCAGAACCTAGCGTATACCCTACAATATTCTTTCGAAAACCAGCGATGTCACTTAACTTGCCTTTGCGACCTGCAACATCTTCCCAAGTTCCCGTTCCAGAGGTATTGTATATACCTTTACCGTCAGTGACGATTATTGTGACGTCTTTTTTTAACAAGTCATCAAATCCACGTATATTTTTGGGGTTGCCCTTTTGTACGGCTATGACCGTTGGGCTAATATACATAGGAATAACTTTGTCATGATCAAAAGTTTTATAGGTTTCAAGAAAAGCGGTCATGGCTTGCTCAGAAGTTCCCCACAGAGCGTCAGCATCAGCTTGTGCAGCAGCAGATCAACGACTCTCAGGACCTGCAATTAGCTCAACTTTGGTTGCACTTTGCTTTTCCCATAAGTCGGCAACTTTTCTCAAAGCAGTATGGGGTCCGCCTGCACCATATATTTTAATGACACCGTCCTTAGGTTTGTGTTCTATGGAGGAATCAAAAAGTGCTGTTTGGGCAAAAGCTGAAGTACACCCTAGTAGCAGAACAGCAACGGAGATAATTTTTTTCATGGGGGTTACCCTTAATTAGGATTATTAATAGTTTCGACTAAAAATCAACATAACATTCAGCTAAGCTGTAATGACCAGCAAACTATTATTACATCTGTAAGGGTTGTCCAGATCATGTTGATTTATTATTCAAATACTGATTGCGCTTAATTGTTAGTCCTTCGGCTGTAATGCTACTACTTGCCCACGTACCCCGATGCTGGCATCGCTCATCAGACACAAATAGCCGGCCATGATGTCTTCAGGAGTCTGCAAACTTAATGGGCTTTCACCTGGGAAGGCATGAGCACGCATATTAGTACGTGTACCGCCTGGATTAATGCAATTAAAACGCAAATTGGTGGTGTTCTTAGTCTCTTGAGTAAAGATATCACTCATACCTTCAAGCGCTTGTTTAGAGAGTGCATAAGCACCCCAAAATGCACGTGGATGAGTACCTACTGTACTAGAAGTGAAGACAATAGAAGCATTTTTGGCGCCTTTAAGCAGAGGTAATAGGGCTTGAGTCAGCATAAATGTCGAGGTAAAGTTGACTTGCATGACTTTAGCAAAAATATCGACATCATACATCTCAAGTGGGGTTAGCTCACCGAGTATCCCAGCGTTATGTAACACCCCATCAAGCTGACCAAATTCTTTATTAATCAAGCCTTCTAACTGCTGCATCTCTGCATAACTTGCCTTTTCTAAATCCATCGGAAGCATAGCTGGCTGCTGACCACCACTGCTCTCGATTTCGTCATAGACTGCTTCCAGCTTACTGCTAGTGCGGCCTAAGAGTAGCACTGTTGCCCCATAACGAGCATAGCTTAGAGCAGCTACTCTGCCTATGCCTGCCCCTGCCCCTGTTACTAGGATAGTTTTGCCCTTTAGGCATCCTTCTGTAGCGACAAAATTACGAACCTCCTCAGAGGTTAGTGGTTTGCTAATAGTTTGACTAGAAGCTTGATTAGCCTCTTTATTAGAATAGTTGGTCATAGCCTGGCTCATTGCTTGGGTTTATAAAAGAAGTCGATTATATAGTAAAATAATACCAGTTTTTAAAGGTACTGAGTCATAAGCCGGTGAGGTTATAACTTAGTACCTTATAACTTAACGCCTCATTACTTATAGCTTTCAAGTTTATAAATAATCAAACTTACCGGAACTAAGTAGCAGCTTATTCAACTGCATAGGAGTCTCAACAATATAAGTAGCACCCCACTTTTTAAGGGTCTTTTGATCTTGGGGTGGAATGTAACCATAAGCTGCCAAAATAGTTGGCATGCCAGCAGCATTACCCGCCTCGATATCCCGAATATGATCGCCTACGTACAACACACTAGCGGCGCCACCTCGCGGTATACCCAATTTCTCTAATGCCAAGTACATCGGTTCTGGATCAGGCTTAGGGCGTGAAACATCATCCGGGCACACTAGCACCGTACAGCGCTCAGTTAACTGCATTTTCTCTAATAACTGTTCTGCTAAGTAGCGCGGCTTATTAGTAACAATGCCCCAAGGTACTTGATTGGTTTCCAGAAAAGCCAATACTTCCTGAAGATTATCAAACAAGCGGCTATCGACACAAATATCTGCTTCATAGTCGTCTAAAAACTGCTGACGAAAAGCTAGCAAAGTCTCCTCCGTCACCTCTGACTGCTGATTATGGCGCAGCATCAGCTTTACCATGGCAGAAGCGCCAGCAGATACTTGCTCACGAATGTCACTCTCAGCGGGTGCTAGCCAATTATTTTCATCACTCATTTTGCCAATAATGCGTACAAAATCAGCAGCAGTGTCAATTAAAGTTCCATCGAGGTCGAACAGCACTGCTTTTACAAAATTGGTCATGAGAATAGCTCTTCTTTTATTAAAAGTGACATTTTAGAATATTTATCATGTGTTCATACTATAGCCCAATGATATTAGGCCTAAGACAAAGGCTTTTGTACTGCCATCATATAATTTACATCGACATTCTGCGCCAACCAATAGCGCTTAGTTATTGGATTATAATGCAGGCCGATGATATCTTGACGAGTAAAGCCTGCAGTGGCAGCCATCTTATCCAACTCAGCTGGAGTGATGAACTTTGCGTAATCATGAGTACCACGATCTAGCAAGCGTAAGACATACTCAGCACCAATAATGGCGAACAGGTAAGACTTAGGATTGCGATTAATGGTAGAGAGCACACAAACACCACCAGGCGCCAACATATCGAAGCAAGCTTGTACAATAGCGCTAGGGTCTGGCACATGCTCCAGCATCTCCATACAAGTCACTACATCGAACTGACCAGCATGTTTAGCCGCAAAACTCTCAACTGCAATATGTTGATAACTTAAAGTCTCAGTCAGGCCGCTCTGCTCAGCATGTAAGCTAGCAGCCTTTAGGTTTTCAGTACCTAAATCAATGCCTATTACTTGTGCTCCACGACGCGCCATAGACTCAGATAAAATACCACCACCACAACCTACATCGACTATTCTCTTGCCTGATAAGCCTGACTCTGCTGTATTCTGATCTGCAGCTAAGCTGGACGTATCGGCCTGATAACCGCGTTTTACATTGTCCTCTATCCAATTAAGGCGCAGTGGATTGATCTCATGCAAGGTTGCAAATGCGCCGGTTTTATCCCACCATTCAGTAGCCAGTTTATTGAATTTATCAACCTCACTAGGATCCACATTAGTGGTGGTTGACCGATAAAAATCCGCATTATCATGGCGGCTTACATCAGTATTGCCATGCTTTACATTGGCATCATTTACAGTAGCGTTAGGAGGTACAACTGAACTCATAGCATTTTCCTTCAGTTTCATTAATAAATAGGATCATTAAAATTATATATTTTGTATAGTTGTTCAATGTTAGCATGACCATGACCGCTTTGTCGTGACCACATAGTGACGGTTTATGTAGGTTATTATTGATACATCACTACTCAATTTTTTCGACTAAAGCTCTCATTAACTCGCTAGTTTTAGTCAGTTACCATAAGCAGCTCTAAATAGTGGCTACACCTTTGCAACTTTTGGTTAAGAATACGGTTAACAACTGACCGCGTTTTACGTTATTATAGGCAGATTATAGCTAGCTGTTAGCCATTTATTACCACTCTCCAAATAAGCTTTTTATAACTCAAAGCTAATATTAAGCACTCACCCCTTAAGTATCTGAAGGAATAATTATGAAACGTGTTATCGCATTGACTGGCTTGGCTTTTGCTATTGGGCTTACCACTATGAGCGTACAAGCAGCAGACTACGTTGCTGGTAAAGACTACCGTGTACTTGATAATCCAGAAAAAATTAGCGGTAATGCTATCATTGTACGTGAGTTCTTTTGGTATGGCTGTCCACACTGCTTTACCTTAAATCCATTTATGGAAAAGTGGGCAGCAACCAAAGCTAAAGATGTAGCCTTCTTTAAAACTCCAGCAGCTCTAAATCCTGTTTGGGAAGCTAGTGCTCGTGGTTTCTATGCTGCGCAATTATTAGGCTATGAGAACAAAACTCATGATGCCCTATTCAATGCTATTCATAAAGATAACAAACAGATATTTGACCAAGTGTCATTAAGCAAATGGTATGCTTCTAAAGGCGTTGACCAAAAGAAATTCAATAGTCTTTATAACTCTTTCGCTGTGGGTACCAAAATAGGTCGTTCGCAAGCTGGAGCCAAGCGCTATCAATTGAGTGGCGTACCTGCCGTAGTCATACAAGGCAAATATGTAGTCACAGGTGAAAGCGCTGAAGTCCCTAAAGTAGTCGATTATCTAGTCAATAAAGTTCGTACTGAGAAGAAATAATTGTCCTAAGTAGGCCAGTTAAATAATAAGACGCAATATAACCAGTTGCTAGTCTAATGAGTTAAAAATTAACTCAGTAAAAAAGCCAATCATTTTATTATGATTGGCTTTTTTATGGTTACTTATACTGCTAACTAATAATCCTGTAAGCTCATGATTACTTAAGATCAGATAAAATAGCGACTTCACGGATGTAGCTTACTAGGTCTTCTTTCGACTCTGCCATTAACTCATCATCTTGATTATGTTTGGCATACTCAATCCATAATAATAACTGATAAAGACTATTGCGCTCAGAGATTTTGTACTGCTTCACAAACTGCTTGAGGGTGCCTTCATCATTGATATTCAATCGGCTATGCCAGCTCTCAATTTTAGCCACTTGCTCACTAGCGAAATGAGCCTCAAACAGCGCTTTTACTAGCTCATGACGGTTCTCTTCACTGATAAGCTTGCCAACACGTTTGGTTTGACGAATGCGAGCAGTGGCACTAGTGATATCTGCTAAAGCCATCAACTCTGCCATAAAGTACTCACTGGCAGGAATTTTTTTTAGCTGCTTTTTTGACAAGTTTGATAGCGGTATAGATAATGTTTGTAAGCGCTCATGAGCTTTTTTTAGTTCAGTGCGCGAAACTCGCATGTCCTGTTCTGACCAGTCAATCATATAAGCTCTCTAAAATAGTAGTTAAAAAATAGTAGTTAAAAAATGATTTCAATATTAATCATAATATCTAGTAATAGCGTTTCATGAAAATGTTTAATGAAACTGCTAAATGGTAGTACTTGCCAGCTCAACTAAAAAACAGTTAGCGCTTGATCAAAGCTATTCTTAGGTATTGTCAACGTTTAGCAGCTGTCCCTTACCAACGACTCTTTTCACGATGCTTGGCAATGACCGTTAACTCTGCTGGTAAACTAGCAGCCAGCCTGTTTCGTAGCTGTTCAGTGATAAATACTGAGCGATGCTTGCCACCAGTACAGCCTATACCTATGGTCACTGTGTGACGATTATTATGCAAAAAGTCTGGTAGCCAGCGATTTAGAAACTTATCGATATCATCCGTCATTTCTGCAACTTCAGGATAATCAGCAAAGAACTCTGCCACTTCACCATCGAGTCCAGTAGCGCTACGCAGCGCAGGATTCCAATGCGGATTCGGTAAAATTCTAACATCAAATACAAAGTCGGCGTCAATAGGACTGCCATACTTAAAGCCGAAAGATAATAGGTTAATGACAATTTTATTTTCAGCACCTATTTGTTCACGTAGACGCTCTTTTAATTGGTGAATATTCAGCTTAGTAGTATCAATAATAATATCAGCATGACTAGCAATAGGTTGCAATAACTCAACCTCTTTTTTGATAGCGGCTGGCAAGTTATAGCTAGTATGCTCCGAATCTTCACTATCTTGTGCCATCAACGGATGCACGCGACGAGTGGCGTTGAAGCGCGCAACTAGGGTGCCTTCTTGTGCAGTGACATAAATCACTTGCACGTTTTTTTCATCGTAAGTCTGTTTTAAAGTATCGTGTATGGCAGAGAAATTCGATAAATCGGCACGCGGTGAGCGAATATCAACACCTAGAGCAATACGTTTGAGACCGCTCTCGCTAATCAGCTTATGCGCTGCTTCAGGCACTAAGGATAATGGCAAATTATCAATAGAATAATAGCCTAAATCCTCTAGTATATTTAATACTGAAGTTTTACCTGATCCTGAACGACCAGAGATGACTAATACATTGATAGCATCTTCTGAGTTCGACGCTACTACTGTATTCTGCTGTTGAGCTTTACCTGTTGCTTCCATGACTCACTACCCTGTCTTATTAAGTCCATTGAATCACTACTATGCCCGGTCTATTTATGGCTTGTTTGCTGATAACTATTAAATCTATTACTGAATCTATAGCAAGCTAGATTGTAGATTATTAGTAGAGCATTGCTATTAAACAGTTAATTATTAAGGGTTGACTGTCAGTAACTGGTTGTCTAATAAACGAGCACGACCTAACCAAGCGGCGACTAAAATAATTAAATCTTGGCTATTAGTAAGCTGAGAGTCTTGGGTATCTATGGCTGCAAGATCGGTAGTTTTTACTTCTAGATAATCAATAACTAAGCCTGCGTCACTAATACGTTTAGCACTGTCTGTTAGCAGTGATTGCAATACGGACTTATAGTCTGGTGCCTCAGTCAGTTGCTGCGCTAGGCGTTGTAACTCACTATGCAAAATAGGCGCTATCTGGCGCTCATCCGTATTGAGATATTGATTGCGCGAGGATAAAGCCAAACCATCACTGGCACGAACTATTGGCGCTCCAATAATCGCAATTGGATAACTCAAATCACCAACTAATTGTTTGATAATAGCTAGTTGCTGATAGTCTTTTTGTCCGAATATGGATACATCAGGTTGGACAATATTGAACAGCTTAGTCACCACAATGCCCACACCATCGAAATGGGTCGGTCGTGACTGGCCACATAACTGACTAGTAATAGCACCAGCAGTAATCGCAGTCGCTGGTGGTAGCACTGGATACATCTCATCACTACTAGGTGCGAAGACATAATCAGCACCCACACTAGCTAGCATGCCTACGTCCGCATCAAGGGTACGTGGATAGCTATCAAAGTCCTCGCCTACACCAAACTGAGTAGGATTGACAAAAATACTCACCACCACAATATCTGCATGCTGTTTGGCCAGCTTTACTAGCTGCAAATGCCCTTGATGTAGGTTGCCCATCGTCGGCACTAAAGCAATGCGCTGCTCGCTACGATACGGCTGCAAAGCTGCGCGCAAAGAGTCAATATGGTGATGAATAATAGGCATTATAAACTCTGGTTATAGGATGCTATAAAAAGTTAGTGAGGATAACAGAAGCAATCAGCTACTAATTAAATTGATGCTGCTCAGTAGGAAAACTACCTTCACGTACTGCTTGCTGATATAAGGCAAATGCCCCTTCGATACTATGATCACTATTGCGCACATCGGTCAAGAAGTCATGGACAAATCGTGGTACTCGTCCATGCACCATTCCTAACATGTCATGCATGACTAGTACTTGACCATCAGTATCCGCGCCAGCACCTATGCCAATGACTGGTACTGGAACAGTTGCTGTTACTAGTTTGGCAAGCTTGGCAGGAACGCACTCTAGGACTAATAGCGCGGCTCCAGCAGCTACTACTGCTTGCGCATCAGCTAGTAATTTGTCCGCAGCATCCTCAGTACGCCCTTGGATTTTATAACCCCCAAAGACATTGACTGATTGCGGGGTTAACCCTAAATGCACACAAGTTGGTGTACCGGCATTGGCTAACGTAGTTACTAAATCACACAGCTCACTACCGCCTTCAACCTTGATCACATGAGCACCAGCTTGCATCAGCTGACGGCTATTAGCGATGGCATCGGCTAAGGTAACATAACTCATAAAAGGCAAGTCAGCTAAAATCAATGCCTGCTTATTGCTACGAGCGACATTAGCAGTGTGATAAGCCATATCGCTTACTGTAACTGGTAAAGTCGAGTCATGGCCTTGTACCACCATGCCTAAGCTATCACCAATCAAGATAGTATCTATCTGTGCCTTGTCCATCATTCGTGCGAACATAGCATCGTAACAAGTTAAGCAAGTAAATTTGATACCGTCTTTTTTAAACTTATTTAAAGTCGATAAAGTCGTCATATGACCCTCGATAAGGCTTTATTAATGTGGGTATTACTCACAATCATCTAAACGCAGCTTAGGCTCATCTAGACGCTGTAGCGCTGTCCAGTCTACACTTAAAGGGTAATCGCTAATAGACTGCTGTAAAATCATCAGTTCCGGCGCCAGTTCTCGCAATGGAACTAAGACAAAATTGCGTTCGCTTAGCCCGACATGCGGCACTATCAAGCTTGGCTCGCTCACTTGCTGTTGACCATAAATTAGAATATCTACATCTAGGCTACGTTCACCCCAGTGTCTCAGACGCGCCCGCTTAGCTCCTTGCTCTAGCTGCTGACAAACATCAAGCAGCTCAAGTGGCGCCAGCGTAGTCTCAAGTCCCGCCACAGCATTAACAAAATCAGCTTGATCTTGCGGTCCCATCGGCGCCGAGCTATAAAACGAAGAGACTTCTACCTTGCGAATCTGTTTATACTGACGTAGAGCACTCAACGCTTGCTGCAAATGTTCAGTTGGCGAGCCTAAATCATTGGCCAAGTTACTACCCAAGCCTAAATAGCATTTAATCCAACTGCTAGCCTCAGCGTTCATACTGCTAGCAATGCCGTCCGTATTTGCCTCAGCTTTTATGAGCATTACTTACCTTCTTGTTCCGTCACCGTAATATCAGTACTAGGCTGACGGCGGCGACGCTTTGAAGGTACAGCGCCTTTAACATTACTATTGCTAGCTGTTTTTTCGCTAACCTTAGCCTGTTTTTCAGAAGCCACTTTAGGGATCTTAGCTTGCTCACCAGCTTTACCGCCTCCAGCTAACTTGGCAGTTGTTTCCTTAGGCTTAGAATTAGCTTTGGATTCAGTATCGACTGGCACTACTACTTTAGGTGGTTTTTTCTCATAACGAGTAGTTGAACCATTAACCGTAGGCATTGCCTCTACGGTACTTGGCTGACGGCGACGACGCTGATGCGGTATCGGTTCATTATTAGTACTAACCAATTTTGGCGTTTGTGCTACTTGGGTTTCTGCTACACAAGTCAGTGGGCGCTTGGCTTTTTCTTCAGTAACTACAGATTTAGCTGACTTTTGATCCAGTTTTTGCTCCGGCTTAGGTTGTAGCTTAGGCTTAACTTTAGATACTGCCGTTTTTTGTTCAACACTAGTACTAGTATCAGCACGGGTATTAGCATTTGAATTGGCATTAGGCTTCTGCGTTTGCTCTGCCAGTTGCTTTTTCAGTGGCGGAACGACGTTATCATGCTCAATCACAAACAGGGGCGCAGGGCTAGAGGCTTGGTCTATATTAGACTCAGCACTACTATAAGCCAATGACAGCTGCTGTAATTGTGCCAGCTCATTACTATCATGCTTCTGTCGCGGCGTCAGCTTATTAGCAGACCTGTTGCTATGGCGGGATTTTGACGGTTCAGATTGTGGCGACGATGACTGTAAACTGGCGTCAGCTTGCGGCGCTGTCACCAAAGCCTCAGAGGCATTATCAGCACGACGGCGACGACGTGAAGGTACGTTTGAGGCGTCATTAATAGCTGTGGGCTGCGCATTCGTCATCAATTGCTCTTTTTTACTACTGTTGTTTTGACTGTTAATATCGCTTGGCTGTGCTTGCTCGTTATCGCTACTATCTTGTTGATTTTGACGATTACGTCCGCGACCACGTGGCCCATTTTTCGCTTGCTTATAAGCTCCACGACGAATATTTTCATCAAAATCTTCGATTGCTTGTTGTTTTTGCGACTCAGACAAAGTCTGATAAGTCTGCCACCAGTCCCCCATATCATTGGTTGACTCTGATAACGGATGCTCAGCATCACCACACTGCTCACGTAATAACAGGAAGTCAAAGCCAGCACGAAAACGCGGATGCTCAGCCAACTGCTCTATTTGCTTACTACGCGGTGCGGCAAGTTTTGGCTGCAATAGCCAAATATCACGAATGAACTGCTCAGCAAATTTAGGAATAGCGGTTTTGATACGTTGACGATCAATAACTTTACCAGCCGCTTGCATTTGTGCTTCAGCGAATGGCATATTGCGTTTTTTAGCTTTTTCTAACTGGTGTAAGTAGTTTTCCCACAGCAGAGCGGCATAAAAGAAGGCTGGATTGATACTTTTACCAGCACCAATACGCTTGTCTGTATTAATAGCTACTTGCTGCACTAATGGACTCGGGTCAGCAGGCGGATATATGATAAGGCTATCAATCGCTCCTGATTCAAACAATAAAGGTAACAACGGTACTAGATAACCACCAGTAAACATCTTCTGAGTTTCATCATAAAGACGATGCGGTGATATTTGCTCTAACAATGCCCAATTACCATCATGAAACTGCGCGGCTAACTCTTTATCGAACTCAAAGCCTAATTTCGCTTTGAAACGTAAGGCCCGCAGTAGACGCACTGGATCTTCTTCAATACGTACTGGCGCATTACCCAACAACCGAATTATCTTGTTATCGATATCATCAAGAGCACCACAAAAATCATGGACTACGCCTTTGAGCGGCTGATAATACAGCGCATTGATAGAGAAATCACGACGAGAGAAATCTTGTTTGATATCGCCCCAAACGTTGTCACGTATGATCATACCGTCTTGATTGGTATTGGAATCATTATTGGGTGGACCACGAAAAGTAGCTACTTCTATCAGTTCACGTCCAGAATACACATGCGCCAACTGAAAGCGGCGACCGATAATGCGGCAACGCTTACCAAACACATCTTTGATTTCATATGGCTTGGCATCAGTAACCGCGTCGAAGTCTTTTGGACGCAGTCCTAATAAAGTATCACGCACTCCTCCGCCGACGATATAGGCATCAAACCCAGCTCGGGATAGAGTGGCAATTACTTCAGTAATGGAATTAGGTAATTCAGATTTATTCAGTTCTAACTGCTTGGCGGCACGCTCGGCCATGCATCTACTCCTTGCCATATTCTTAACCACCCTGACCAACACAGCGTTTGTCAGGCGGATGTACCTGCTAGTTTAACAAATTTTATGCACGGTGGGTGTATTTAGATATTTACTTACACGCAATTTTGTCAAAATTATCGTCAATTAAAAAATATTTAATTCTATAGTTGTAAACGGGATCGATTTTTCTCTATGGTTTTAGCCCCAATACCTGTTACTTTTGCCAATTCATCGATACTTTTAAAGTCGCCGAACATTTCGCGGTATAAGATAATAGCTTGTGCTTTACTGCTACCAATACCTTTTAGCGATGTCAGCTCACCTTCACTAGCACGATTGATATTAATGCTATTTTGGCTTAGGGCTTGGTTTTCCAACTCTTCTTGGGTTAGCAAATAATTATAGGCGCTTTGCGCATTACCGAAGCAAGGCGCTGCTTGTCCCTCATTAACCACTGTACCGAAACTAAAAAATAAGGCAAAAGCTAAGCCCCAAGCCAGTGTAGCTGACTTAGTGAAACTAGACTCATAAAACGACCTGTTTTCAGCGTTCATACTGTTTGGCGGCCTCCCATAGCCTATCCATCTCAGTTAAATCACTATCTTCTACACTTTTATCTACTTGCTCTAATTGGGTTTCGATATAAGCAAAGCGTGATTTGAATTTGTGCACGCAAGTGAGGGCTGCGGCTTCAGCGTCCAAGTTTAATTTACGGGCTACATTGACTAAGCCAAAAAAACAATCGCCAAGCTCTTTTTCAATGTCTCTAATATTGGCTTTGCTTATATTGTATTTAGCAGCCGATTTTGACTTGTCCCTAACCTCCGCTTTTAATTCGTTAATCTCTTCATCAAGCTTATCGAAAGCCCCTTCAATGCCTGGCCAATCAAAGCCTAACTTTGCCGCTTGCTTTTGTACCTCTTGTGCTTGCATCAAGGCACTACCAGCTTTTATGGCATCCAACCGACGGCGCGGTTTGCCGCGAGCAGCAGCAGCCTGATGCTCCTCAGCTTTGATTTCATCCCAACGGACTTTGACTGCCGCTTCATCAACTAGATTTTCGGCTTCAAACACGTGTGGATGGCGACGAATCAGCTTCTGTTGTAAGGTGCTTATGACGTCACTGATATCGAAACGACCTTGCTCAGCATAGAGCTGACAATGAAAAACAACTTGTAGCAGAACATCACCAAGCTCACTTTTGATATCTTCATCATCATCAGCTTGTACCGCTTCGCCCAGCTCATAAGCTTCTTCGATAGCATAAGGTATTAGGCTATGATTGCTCTGCTTTTGATCCCATGGACAATCCGCACGCAGCCGTGCCATCAAGCCTAACAAGTCAGTTAATTCGCCACTAGCCTCAGGAGTTCCTTGTACTGGCTTCGGTGCGCTAATGATATTTTGCTCAGTCATAAAAGCTACTCTTGTGTTTTTAGTTAATTTTTATAAAAGATAGCAAGGTAAACAACAGCTGTAAAACTCATTATTATAACTAGCAAATGCAGTAAAGTGACGCTAAATAAGCTAAGCTAGAGACAGGCTTTTACCCTATTGATTCATCAGTTAGTGTATCATTTAATATTTACTACCTTATACTCATAACTGTTATTTTTATAGCCACTTTACTGTTCTAACTCAAGGAATGTTCTAGCCATGTCTATGTCTGATAGTGCTACTTCTGTAAGCTATACTTCTCCCCATACTGAATTTACAGCTATTACTATTGATTCCTTTAAGGCTTATGATATTCGTGGTGAGCTTGGGGTCAATTTGGATGAAGATATTGCTTATCGTATTGGCCGCGCCTTTGCACAGATTCTATCTGAGCGCGTTGATGCTAATGATGATAGTGCTACTAATAATGAGTTAAAACAACTCAAACCGGCTATTGTTATCGGCAGTGATATCCGTGACTCTAGTGAGCAACTTAAGCAAGCAACTATCGCTGGTATCCTAGACGCTGGTATTGATGTCATAGATTTAGGTATGACTGGGACCGAAGAAGTCTATTTTGCTACTAGCCATTATCAAGCGCTAGGGGGCATCGAAGTGACCGCTAGTCATAACCCTATCAATTATAATGGGTTAAAATTGGTTAAAGAGCATTCAAAGCCTATTAGTGCCGACGATGGTCTAGCTGAGATCCAAGCATTAGCTGAGTCTGGTCGATTCACTACTGGCAATGAACAAGGCGCAAATTATCGGCTAGGAAAGCGACAGTTATTAACCGATAAAAGCGCTTATATAGATCATGTAATGAGCTTTGTTGATACCAGCAAATTGCAACCTTTAACCTTAGTTATTAACTCAGGTAATGGCAGTGCAGGACCTGTGGTCGATTTGTTGGTCGACAAACTAATGCAAGCTGGCGCACCGATCAAAGTCATTAAGCTGCATCATCAGCCTGATGGTAGCTTCCCTAACGGTATTCCTAACCCTATGATTTTGGCCAATAGACAATCCACTCAACAGGCGGTTATCGAGCACAAAGCAGACTTAGGTATAGCTTTTGATGGTGATTTTGACCGCTGCTTTTTATTCGATGAAAATGGTGAGTTTATTGATGGTAGCTATATAGTCGGTATGCTGGCGCAAGCTTTTTTAAATAAGTATCCTGGCCAATCTATCGTTTATGATCCACGGGTACTTTATAATACCGAAGCGGTGATTGACGCCCATAATGGACAAAAGGTTATTAGTAAATCAGGACATTCATTTATTAAGCAAGTAATGCGCGAGTCGGGCGCTGTTTATGGTGGTGAGATGTCAGCGCATCACTATTTCCGTGATTTCTGCTATTGTGATAGTGGCATGATTCCGTGGTTATTGACCATTGAGCTGTTATCAGTTACTGGCAAAACCCTTTCACAATTAGTCACTGGTTACATTGCCGCTTACCCAAGCTCAGGCGAATTAAATTTTCATCTCACTAAACATGATGCGGCAACTATCATCAATGATATAGAAGAAAAATTCAGTAGCCAAATCCCTACTAAGTCGACTCTCGATGGCTTAAGTCTTGACTTCAAGGATTGGCGTTTCAATTTGCGCGCTTCTAACACCGAACCCTTGATTCGATTAAATATTGAAACTCGTGGCGATGAGAAATTATTAGCAAGCAAAACTCAAGATATTCAGCAATGGTTAGCTTTACAAGGTGCAGTTCCAGCTTAAGCTATTCTATATAAGCTATGGTTTATAATAACAAAACGCCTGTCAACTCTAGATTGATAGGCGTTTTTTTTGCTATGGATTGCTATAGTTTATTAATCAAAACTTTATATCATAACCATTTTCTGCGCTTACTTAGTACGGCCGATACCCACATAACCGCCTACTAAAGCATCAATCTGGGCGCGTGAAAGCGCATTTTGAGCATCAAATATAGGGATAGCTTGATGATTAAGCTGCGCCACATCAAGTCTATGCTGTGGCGATAAGGTAATGATGAACACGGCTTGCGCAGCATTAAGTTGCTCATAAGGGCTGTCTACTAGCTCTAATAGAGGCTGCTCACGATAACGCTCGGCAAGCTCACTCTTGGCCTTGTCGCTATAAATGATAGTGCGTATATTATAAGACCATAGCAGCTCTAATAAAGGATGTATCGCTGAACCTGCTGTGCGTCCTGAGCCGGGTTTATAACTAGCTCCCCAAATCATCACAGTCCTGTCATCGATAAAGCCATCAAAATACTGCCAAAATTTGCGGAATATGAGCTCTTTTTGATCTTCGTTAATATGCATAACCGATTGTAGTAGGGGCATATTGACACTATTATTTTGAGCAGAGCACTGTAGCTTATCAAGCTCTGTAGGCAGAGTGTTACCACCAAACCCCCAGCCAGCCTGCAGATAACTACTACCAACTCGCGCATCAAGCCCCATAATACTACTGACTTTTTGGATATCAAGTTGGTGACTATCTGCCAAACGCGACATCTCATTCATAAAACTGACGCGCGTCGCTAGCATCGCCATAATACTACTACGCGCAAACTCTATAGTGGCAATATCAGCATGATGATGAGCTTGAGCGTGTTGAATTAAGGGCTGTAGTGCTGATAGATGCTGGCTACTATCTGCGGTTTTTTCACCGAGCAACCAAAGCGAAGGGGTCAGCATGGAGCTATAAGCTTCGCCATCTTGTAAGAATACAAAAGGTATATAGTAAACCCATGCCCGTTGTAGGCGCTCAGCCAATGCAGGAATATAACCTAATGGCTCGATAGCACTAATAATAACTGGCAAGTTTTGCTGTTGGCTATGATTAAAAGCCATTAACCAATGGTCATCCGACCAGACAGACTTGATACTATCTAAAAATAACCAGTACAGTGCTACTGGGGTATGAGTGTTATCAGTAGTAGCCACTTGCTCATAACATTTAATTAGCTGATCTGCGCTCTCAGGTAAGTCTTGACTGATAATTTGCTGCTGCTGAGTATACAGCTGCCACAACGCTTGCAGATGATGCTCAAAGCCATACTGTTGTAATTGCTGATTTAATATTTTTCTGTCCGCATATAGATGCACACTTCGACCTAAACTTGCCAGCACTACGGCGCTAGTAATGGCCTCAATATCATGACCAATAATAACGCATACTTTTAAGTTTTCAGCATCATAAGCTGTAGAGTTTTGGGTGGAATCAGAGGGCATAGTGCTACCTTTTTGTATTTTTATGGCATGAATAGCTACTGTTATGCAGATAACTTATACAGCTTTAACAACTTATATAGTTTGGCATAAACCCTAGCTGTATTTAATCAGAATAGCGTTAAAAGCATTATTGCTAGTAATAAGGGGTATCTTCAACTGAGTTATAAGGATAAAAACAGGCTATATTGCTGCGGCTCAAAGGAGGTTTTGTAAGCAATAACCGCACCTTATCAGCTATGAACTTGCAAACCGTGGCAAAAACATAGCTGTTTTAATACGATTGAATAATAACTCTTTGTAGTGAAGACATACCCTAAGAAAGCTGTCTAATATGCGCCAATAACTGATTAGTAGAGCTATCAAAAGGGCTAATGCTATTATTATCTTGTAGCGCATGATACACCGACTCGGCCATCTGCTTACCCATCTCAACGCCCCACTGATCAAAGGGATTGATATCCCAAATACTGGCCATCACGTAAACTTTGTGTTCATAAAGAGCCACTAAAGCCCCTAAGCTGTGCGGTGTAAGCTCATCTATCAACAAAGTAGTCGATGGCTGATTACCACGATAATGCTTGTATTTATCAGCCTCACAACTATCAGTGATATCAGCTACCGCGGCGTTACCAAATGCTAGCACTCGACTTTGGGCCAAACAATTAGCTAATGATAACTCATGTTGATGTTGTAACGATGCGTTCTGCACCTCATCACTATAGTGACGCACGCAGGCTATAAAATCACAGGAGACATGCTGCGTACCTTGATGCAACAGCTGATAAAATGCATGCTGGGCGTTAGAGCCGATTTCGCCCCATAATATAGGACAAGTATCATAGTCTACATGCTCACCGCCAAGAGTGACTGATTTGCCATTACTTTCCATCTCTAACTGAGTTAAGTAACTAGGTAAATAACCCAAGCGCCCATCATAAGGCAATACCGTATGCGCATGAATGTGTAAAAAAGTACTGTTCCAAACCGCAAGTAAGCCTAACAACACTGGCAGATTATCGGAAAAATCAGCAGTAGCAAAATGCATGTCCATACTGTGCGCACCGGCTAATAGCTCACGAAATTGAGGCATACCAATACGAATAGCAATAGCTAGGCCAATTGCTGACCATAAAGAAAAGCGACCACCGACCCAATCCCATAACTGCAACTGATTCTCAAGGTGGATACCCCAAGCAGTCATTTTAGCGTTATTGGCCGATATACCAATAAAATGCCGACGCAATACACTATCTTGAGTACCAGCACGTAGGGTTGCCGTAGCCAACAACCAAGATAGAGCAGTCTTAGCATTAGACAGCGTATCAACTGTACCAAAAGACTTAGAAGAAATAATAAACAAGGTAGTTTCGGCGTTTAAGCGTTTAAGCAAATTATCAAGTTGACTGCCATCCATGTTCGACACAAAGTGGACGACGATCTCAGTATCTGCCCATTCATCAAGAGCCGTAGCCGCCATTAAGGGCCCTAAATCGGAACCACCAACGCCGATATTGACTACATCAGTAATGGCTTTGCCAGAGAATCCACGCCAGTTACCGCTACGAATACGCTGCGATAAGCGGGCTACTTGCGCTAGACTATTATGGACGTCACTCACTACATCTTGGTTGCCTACTTGCAGTTTGGCCCCTTCAGGCAAGCGCAGCGCTGTATGTAATGCCGCACGCTCTTCACTAGTGTTAACCATCGCCCCTTGCATCAGGGTTTTTATACGAGCTTCTAAATCACAGCTGTGCGCTAAGTTGAGCAAGCTTGCTAGCACCTCATCAGTGATACCCTGCTTGCTATAATCCATATACAGCGCACCCGCTTGGCTACTAAAACGCTGCGTGCGAGTCTGGTCTTGAGCGAACAAGGCCGCCAATGACAAAGGCTGCTCAGCAAGCTGTTGCAGAGTTGTCCAGTGCTTAGAGCCACGGGCATTAGGATGGATATTATTAATCTCACTGCTAGCTAAGTCGCTACTATCAAATAGTGAATTATTCATCGGCTATTTATCGTCTTATAATTGTTGTTGAGCAAAATAAATAAAGGCTTGCATATAAGACTGCATATCGCCAGCATCATAGCTATTACCCAACATAGTAGTCACTTCAACACCTTGCTGACTAATTAGCGCATCAATAGCATCCGTTAACTGAATTTCTCCACCGACGGAGGCCTTGGTATTGGCTAAATAGTCAAAAATCTGATTGCTAAACACGTAACGGCCAACAACCGCTAAACGCGAAGGAGCATCCGCTAGACTCGGTTTCTCTACAAAGCCCGCTACTTTAAAGCTAGCGTTAACGGTAGTAGTATCAGTAGCAATGTCCTCAAAATTGGTATCAGCGCTGAGTTTAGCTATCCCATATTTAGACACTTCTTCATCAGCTACTTTATCGAC
The DNA here is from genome assembly GCF_904846695.1 of Psychrobacter urativorans. Lineage (GTDB taxonomy): Bacteria > Pseudomonadota > Gammaproteobacteria > Pseudomonadales > Moraxellaceae > Psychrobacter > Psychrobacter urativorans. The sequence goes on along the minus strand of NZ_CAJHBR010000001.1, from coordinate 64,743 downwards.
TAGGATCTGTGAATAGCCGTTCTGAGTAAATTCATTGAGCATAAAAGCTAAATTATCGCTCTGTAGATCAGTAGTAAATGGATCTAATACCACGTCAGGTAGCAGTACCGCAAAATCATGCTCACCAATGATCGGTCGTGCGGCTAATACTGCATGGCCTAAGCCTAAAGCTTGGCCTTGACGTATCATTGATACAGTCACATCTTTTGGTAGCCAGTTTAAGCTATCCGCCAGCTCATCCTTACCTTTATGACGCAACTGATTATCAAGCTCGGCATTGATATCAAAATAGTTTTCAATCGCGCTTTTTTGCGCATGACCAACTAACACAATATGCTTGATACCAGCAGCGATAGCTTCTTCGACTACGTAATGAATAGCAGGACGATTGCCTAGAGGCAATAATTCCTTAGGAACCGCTTTAGACAAAGGCAACATACGGGTACCGAAGCCGGCGACTGGAATAACAGCGTGAGTGATTTTTTTCATAAGTATTAGGCTACATTAAAAATAAGATCAATTAGGATGATGACTGATAGTCACTTACTATTTATAACTGGTGGTGCAAGCTTATTAGATAAAACTCTCTGAAAAAGTTATCTGATAAAAGCTTTTCAATAAAAGCTATCTAATAAAGATCAGCTAATAAAAGTTAAGTCGGGCGATAGCCATTAGGGTTCATACTCTGCCAACGCCAAGTATCGACACACATATCAGTAATCGAGAGCTGGGCTTGCCAATTCAATAGCGCTTTGGCTTTGTCTGCACTGGCATAACAACTAGCAATATCACCAGCGCGACGGGGCGCAAACTGATAAGGAACGCTTTGAGCAGTTACTTCACTAAAAGCAGTGACTAACTCTAATACTGAGCTGCCTTTGCCACTACCTAAGTTGATAGGTAAAAAGCCTACTGAAGTTTTGATCGCCGAACTGTTGGTTACCGTATCGTTAGTTGCTAAATCGTTAGTTGCTAAGTTGGCTTGCTGCTCTAGATATTGCAAAGCCGCCACATGACCAGCTGCCAAATCAACCACATGAATATAATCGCGAACCCCTGTGCCATCGACCGTAGGATAGTCATTACCAAAGATACTTAACTTTTTAAGCTTACCTACAGCCACTTGCGAGATATACGGCATCAGGTTATTAGGGGTATCATTAGGATCTTCACCAATTTGACCGGATATATGCGCGCCTACTGGATTGAAGTACCTAAGCGTTACTAAGTTCCAATCATCATCAGATACTGCCAAATCTTCTAAGATATATTCAACCATTAACTTGCTTTGACCGTAAGGATTAGTACAAGAACGTGGCGAGCTTTCATCGATAGGTAAGGTTTCAGGATCACCATATACTGTAGCAGAGGATGAGAACACTAAATTCTTGACCTGATGATCCGCCATCACTTCTAGCAAAGCAATAGTGCCACTGACATTATTATTGTAATACATCAACGGCTTGGCAACTGACTCCCCAACCGCTTTTAGTCCTGCAAAGTGAATCACCCCGAAGAACTGATGCGCGGCGAACACTTCTCGAAGCTGCTCAGCATTACGCACATCGCCTTCAATAAACTCGATAGGAGCATCAATAAGCTGCGCAACACGATTGATAGCTTCGCGACTACTATTGGTTAGATTATCATAAACAACGATACCATAGCCTGCTTCATGCAGCGCTATACAAGTATGTGAGCCGATATATCCTGCACCGCCTGTTACTAATATTTTCTGCTGCATTTCATCACCTAGAGCAATTTTTGAATAAAAAAAGACACCCCATTGTAGGGGTGTCTTTGATAATTTTCAATGTCATTATAGTAGTTAGCTACATAGGTTATCAGTATAGACTAAAGCCTATATTACCAACCAGTAACTTCTTTAAGCTTTTCGCCAAGTTTAGAAGGATCACGGGTATAAGCAATGCCTGCATCTTCAAAAGCTTTAAATTTCTCTTCAGCTGTACCTTGACCGCCTGAAATGATAGCGCCGGCATGACCCATACGCTTGCCTTCAGGAGCAGTAACACCAGCGATGTAACCAACAACTGGCTTAGTGACATGGTCTTTGATGTAAGCAGCTGCTTCTTCTTCAGCAGTACCGCCAATTTCACCGATCAGAATGATAGCTTCAGTTTGTGGATCATCTTGGAACAGTTTCAATGCATCGATCTGGTTCATACCAGGGATAGGATCACCACCGATACCGATACAAGTTGACTGACCAAAACCAAGCTTAGTAGTTTGAGCTACTGCTTCATAAGTCAAAGTACCAGAGCGTGAGATAATGCCCACTTTACCTGGTAAATGGATATGGCCTGGCATGATACCAATTTTGCACTGACCTGGAGTGATAACACCTGGGCAGTTAGGACCAACTAAACGTACATCGCCAGCTTCTTCAAGATAACGCTTGGCTTTTAGCATATCGATAGTCGGTACGCCCTCAGTGATTACTACGATTAGCTTAACGCCAGCATCGATAGCTTCAATGATTGAATCTAGTACGAATGGAGCTGGTACATAGATAACAGAAGCGTCAGCTTGAGTCACTTCCATAGCTTCAGCCATAGTATCAAATACTGGTAAGCCTAAATGCGTTTGACCGCCTTTGCCTGGCGTTACGCCACCAACAACTTTAGTACCATATTCGATAGCTTGTTCAGAATGGAAAGTACCGTTTTTACCGGTAAAACCTTGCACCAATACTTTGGTGTCTTTGTCGATTAATACACTCATTATTTATTCCTTGTATGCGGTTGTCTTGTAATAGCAGCCCTTCGTATAGAGAGTTACTAAATATTGATAACTACTCTATTGAAGTGCCGCTATTACGCTTTGACTACTATGCTCGTTTGCTTAAGCGTTTAGGAGCTTAGGCTTTAACAGCATCGACAATTTTTTGGGCAGCGTCGGCAAGACCTTGAGCTGAAATAAGTTTCAGACCAGACTCTTCTAGAATTTGTGAACCCTTTTCAGCGTTGTTACCTTCTAGGCGTACAACAACAGGTACTTTTACGTCAACTTCTTTGATAGCAGCGATAATAGCTTCTGCAATCATGTCACAACGTACGATACCACCGAAGATGTTGATTAGAACACCTTCAACGCTGCTGTCTTCCAAAATGATTTTGAAAGCTTCAACAACACGATCTTTAGTTGCCCCGCCGCCAACGTCCAAGAAGTTAGCAGGCTTGCCGCCATACAACTTGATGATATCCATGGTAGCCATTGCTAGACCAGCACCGTTAACCATACAACCGATGTTACCTTCTAGAGCCACATAGTTTAGGTCAAACTCAGCTGCTTTTAGCTCGCGCTCATTTTCTTGAGTTTTATCTTGAAGAGCAGCGATTTTTGGTAAACGATAAAGAGCGTTTGAATCGATACCGATTTTGCCGTCAACACAAACAATCTCGCCGTTTTCACGAACTGCTAATGGGTTAACTTCAAGCAAAGCAAAGTCGTTATCAATAAAGGCATGATAAGCGCCAGTCATGATTTTTACAAACTGATTGATCTGCTTGCCTTCTAGACCCAATTTAAACGCAATGTCACGCGCTTGATAAGGCATTAGACCTACTAAAGGATCAACGCTAACTTTAAAGATTTTTTCTGGAGTCTCGTTAGCGACTTCCTCGATATCAACACCACCTTCGGTTGATGCCATGAAGGTAACACGACGAGTAGAACGATCCACAACAGCGCCAAGATATAGCTCAGTCTGTACTGGATACATATCTTCTGCAACCAATACGAAGTTGACTGGCTGACCATCGGCGTCAGTTTGAAAAGTAACTAAGTTAGTACCGATAAGCTCATCAGTAACTTGCTTAGCTTCTTCACGAGTTTTAACTAATTTAACGCCACCCGCTTTACCACGGCCACCAGCATGTACTTGCGCTTTGATAACCGCAATATCCGTTGGGGTTTTATCAAAAGCTGCTGCTGCTTCGTCGCCACTATAGGCAATAATGCCTTCTTGAATTGGCAAACCGTAGCTTTTTAATAGCTCTTTTGCTTGATACTCATGTAAATTCATTGATTGTATCCTTTATTTTTTACAATTAATAAAAAGTGAAAATAAGTGCACGTTAGTATCCATCTAGCGCACTTACTACTGCTACTGAAGCACTACGATAATAGTGAGCGCTTCAGCACTGTCTGGGATAATTGGTACTTCATATAAGCAGATTATGCTCTACTTACGTTTTTTACGTTGGATAGTATGAATAGCACGGCCATCCGCTGATAGAGCGGCTTCATGCACTGCTTCTGATATAGTTGGATGAGCAAACGTCATCAACTGCAAGTCTTCGATACTAGAAACAAACTCCATCGCAATCATACCTTGATGAACGATATCACCCGCACCAGCAGCGATAGCATGCATACCTAGCAGGCGATCAGTCTTAGCATCAGCTACTACTTTGATAGAACCTTCAGCTTCACTTTGAGCCAAGGCACGACCATTAGCCGCTAAGCTAAATGAACCGGTTTTCACTTCAAAACCTGCTTCAGTAGCTTCTTGCTCAGTCATACCTACCCAAGCGATTTCTGGATGAGTATAAATGACATTAATAATAGTGTCATAGTTAACTTGTGCTTTTTCGCCATGGATGCGTTCAACCGCCATTACGCCTTCTTCTGAAGCTTTATGCGCAAGCATTGGACCACGTACTAAGTCACCGATAGCATAGACGCCATCAAGATTAGTCTTACACTGATCATCGACATCGATAAGGCCACGTTCAGTCAGTTTAATACCGCTGTCATCACCTAGCAATTTTTCAGAATAAGCACGACGACCAACACAAACGATTAGCTTATCAAAACGCTGCTCTGATGACTCGCCTTTATTTTCACTAGTGACCACAACTTCATCACCTTGAACTTCAGCTTTAATAACTTTGGTATCAACACGGATATCAAGGCCTTGCTTTTTGAACATTTTGGCCGCTTCTTTAGCCATGTCTTTATCAGCAGCTGCTAGGAAGCTAGGTAATGCTTCATACACTACTACTTCACTACCAAGACGACGCCATACAGAACCTAGCTCAAGACCGATAACACCAGCACCAATTACGCCTAAACGCTTAGGAGTTTCAGTGAAATCTAAAGCGCCGGTTGAGTCAACTATACGATCATGATCAGTTTTGGCAACTGAAATATCGATAGGGATAGAACCTGAAGCAAGAATAACGTTTTTAGCAGTAATAGTAGACTCAGCAGCATCTTCAGCTGTGAACTTAACTTTTTTATCGCTACCTTTACCGTCGAGTAAAGTACCCCAGCCTTGTAGCCAGTCAATGCCATTACCTTTGAATAAAGCGGCAATACCACCAGTTAGCTGCTTAACGATAGCTTCTTTACGGCCGATCATCGTTTCGATATCGATAGCAACGTCACCAGTACTAATACCATGCTCATCAAGGTCATGTTTAGTAGCTTCATAACGATGTGAAGTATCTAACAAAGCTTTTGAAGGGATACAACCAACGTTTAAACAAGTACCGCCAAGTGCTGGCGCGCCTTTATAAATACGTTTTTCAATACAAGCTACGCTCATACCTAGTTGAGCTGCACGAATAGCAGCTACATAACCACCAGGACCGCCGCCGATAACGACTAGATCATAATTGTCTTTCATAATGGATTTCCATATTTTATTTATAGCTTAAATGATAGTAATTATCTGAGTTATTAACTCTAGCGCAATCGCTATTAATCTGTGACTTATGTGCCGAAGATTGGCAATAACGCTGATTTATATAATGAGTATTACAGAATAACTAAGATGATTTTATAGCCTAAAGTAGACTGGTTGCAGCATAGATCATAACTAAAAAGCTTGTATCAACGTTAGCCAATACAAGCTTATGAGCTTATAAATCTAATAATAGCAGTGATGGGTCTTCGACCAATTCTTTGATGGTTACTAAGAACTGTACTGCTTCTTTACCATCAATCATACGATGGTCATAAGACAATGCTAAGTACATCATAGGTAGGATTTCAACTTTACCATCAACCGCCATTGGGCGGTCATTGATAGCATGCATACCTAAGATAGCAGTTTGTGGTGGGTTCAAGATAGGAGTTGACATCAATGAACCGAATACGCCACCGTTAGAGATAGTGAAAGTACCACCCATCATATCTTCTAGACCTAGTTTGCCTTTTTGCGCTAGGCCACCAAGCTCACGGATACGGCTTTCGACATCAGCCATGCTCATCTGATCAGTATCACGTAGTACTGGTACTACTAGACCACGATCTGATGATACAGCAACACCGATATCATAGTAACCATGATAAACAATATCATCGCCATCTAATGAAGCATTGACTGCTGGGAAACGTTTTAACGCTTCAGTAGCCGCACGGACAAATAATGACATAAAGCCTAGACGTACACCATGACGCTTCTCAAAACGATCTTTGTATTGAGCACGAAGTTCCATCAATGGCTTCATGTTGACTTCGTTAAACGTAGTTAACATAGCCGTTTCTTGAGACGCCGCTAGCAGACGATTTGCAACTGTCTTACGTAGACGGGTCATAGGAACACGTTTTTCACTACGTGCACCGGCTTCAGCAACTGGTTGGCCGCTGTCAGTTTTGATACTACTATCAGCTTTCAGGGTTGGGCTGCTCATGTCACTTTTGGTAACTCGACCACCACGACCACTACCTTCAACGTCTTTTGGATCAACGCCAGACTCTTTTGCTGCTTTGCGTACTGCTGGGCTTTGATCTTTATGATCAGCTTCAGGACCACTAGTGTTAGCAGTAGCTTGTACTGGCTCACCGCCATCAGTTGCTTGCTTTTCTTGTACAGGAGCAGCTGGTAGATTTGGATCTACAGCTGGTGCTGCACTAGCGCCAGCTTCAAACTCACCAATAATTTCGTCAGACAATACAGTATCATCAACTTGCTTGACGATTTTAGTGACCACACCATTATCTGGCGCAACTACTTCTAGTACTACTTTGTCAGTTTCGATTTCAGCTAGTAGGTCATCACGATTAACTTGTTGACCTTCAGTGACGTGCCATTCAACGATTGTGCCATCGGCAACCGATTCTGGAAACACGGGGGCTTTAATTTCAGCCATCGATATACTCCTTAGATTTAGATATTACTATTTATTATAAAGTCGTGATAGGCAGTTAGCGCGAATAACTAGTATAAATAGTTAGCTGCTGACTGTTATCGCCTGATACGGATGCTGCTATATTCTAATGCTTTAAATACTCGATATTAATACTTTGGATACTAGTGTTGTTTTTACCAATACTATAAATGCTAATAATTTGAGCAACAGCGTTCAACGTTTTATATAGAACGCTGATCACTGTCATTCAAAGTTTTTTAACTATTTAGCCAGTTGGTCGACTGTTATGCCAAGACCACCAGCAATTAGAGCTTGCTGCTGCTGGACATGCAGTTTTGCAGATCCTGTTGCAGGAGCTGCACTAGCAGGACGTGCAACTGGTCTCATAAGCTCCGCTTTAGTTGGATGCGGTACTACGATACGGAACATATTTGGTGCTAAGTAATTCCAAGCGCCTTGGTTCAACGGCTCTTCTTGCGTCCAAACTATTTCTTCAAGATTACTGTATTTTTCGATCTCAGCAACCATGCGTGCTTCTGGTAGCGGATACAATTGCTCGATACGGACGATAGCCACATGATCAAGACCTAAAGCACGACGCTGCTCTAGTAAGTCATAATAAACCTTACCACCACAAAGTACCAAACGCGTTACTTTGCTAGCATCTTGATTGTCTATCTCTGACAATACTGTCTCAAACTTGCCGTTAGCCAGCTCTTCTAATTCTGAAGTTGCCAGCTTATGACGTAACAAGCTTTTTGGCGACATCACAATCAGTGGCTTACGGATAGGACGCACACCTTGGCGACGTAACGCATGATATATTTGCGCTGGCGTAGTTGGGGTGATTACTTGCATATTGTCTTCAGCACATAACTGCAAGAAACGCTCAAGACGGGCTGAAGAATGCTCAGGGCCTTGACCTTCAAAGCCGTGTGGCAATAACATAGTCAGACCACAAACGCGCTGCCATTTAGTCTCACCGCTGGCGATGAACTGATCGATAACAACTTGCGCGCCATTAACAAAGTCACCGAACTGCGCTTCCCAAATAACTACCGCATTAGGAACCGTAGTCGCATAACCATACTCAAAGGCTAATACCGCCTCTTCTGATAACAAAGAGTTATAAGTAGCAAAGCGTGCTTGTTTTTCACTCATGTGAGCTAGTGGCACATACATACTGCCATCAGTGACATTATACAGTTCGCTATGACGATGAGAGAAAGTACCACGACCCACATCTTCACCAGTGATACGCACCATAATATCATCGTTATCAACTAAAGAAGCATAAGCTAAAGTCTCAGCTGCTCCCCAGTTCAATGGCTCTGTACCAGTTTGCATCGCTAAACGCTGCTCAACAACTTTTTGAACTTGGCGTTGTAAAGTATAGCCTTCAGGCATCTCAGCCATTTTGCGGCCATAAGCTTTAAGCTTCTCTATATCGACACTAGTATCCCAATCATCTTGTAGCTCATGGCCTAGATAAGGGGTCCAGTCAACGAATAACTCTTCGCTTGGCTCAAGAACTAAAGCATTTACTACGTATTCACCACGATCTAACGATTCACGATATTCGTCTTCATATTTGGTAGCTTCAGCATCGCTGATCACGCCCGCTGCAACTAATTTTTGTACATAGATAGTACGAGTAGTCGCTAGTTTTTTGATAACGGCATACATCAAAGGCTGAGTTGCTGATGGCTCATCGGCTTCGTTATGACCATTACGACGATAGCAGAACAAATCAATAATAATATCTTTACCAAACTCATGGCGATAATCTAACGCTAATTGTGAGGCAAATACTACTGATTCAGGGTCATCGCCATTCACGTGTAATATAGGCGCATGAACCATTTTTGCTACGTCAGTACAGTATTCTGTCGAACGCGCATCTTCTTGACGGCTAGTAGTAAAGCCGACTTGGTTATTAATAACGATATGTAGCGTGCCACCCGTAGTATAAGCACGAGTCTGTGACATCTGGAAGGTCTCTTGCACTACGCCTTGACCAGCAAACGCCGCATCACCATGAACTACGATAGGCAATACCAAGTTACCATCAGTATCGTTACGACGTACTTGACGGGCACGTACTGAGCCTTCTAGTACTGGAGCAACAATCTCAAGATGTGATGGGTTAAAGGCTAAAGCTAAATGTGCTTCTCCGCCTGGAGTCATCACGTTTGATGAGTAACCATTGTGATACTTAACGTCACCGGAGCCTTTTTCTGGCTGCACTTTGCCGTCGAATTCATCAAATAAATCCGCGGGGTTTTTACCCAAAACGTTAACCAACAGGTTAAGACGTCCGCGATGCGCCATACCGATAACCATCTCTTTAGTACCATAACTACCAGCACGTTGGATGATTTCATTAACTGCCGGAATAAAGCTCTCACCGCCTTCTAGACCGAAACGTTTTACCCCAGTATATTTACGCGCTAGATATTTCTCTAGGCCTTCAGCTGCTGTCAAAATCTCGAGTATAGCTAAACGTTTTTCTTTATCGAATTCGATATGACCCAAATTAGATTCAAGATACTTTTCCATCCAGCGTTTTTCAGTACTGCTAGTGACGTGCATGTACTCTACACCGATATAACGGCAGTAGACGCGTTCCATGATTTCGATAATCTCACGTAACGATGCTTCACTCTTACCGATATTTAAATCGCTAGTAGGATATATCGTGTCCAAATCAGACTCTGCTAGATTATGATAAGCCAGCGTTAGGTCTTCAACTTCCGGACGTGGGTGTAAGCCTAAAGGATCAAGCTGAGCATAACGATGACCACGGCGACGATAAGCAGAAATAAGCTGTTGAACGCCCATTTGCTTAGGATCTGCACGGTGTGTAGCATTAGAAGCTGCCCCATCAGTAGACGCAACAGATCCTTTATTAGCTGTTTGGTTACGAGCTAATAATAAAAACTGATCTTTGATAGCGTTATGATGAGCATCGTTTGGCGATTGATACTGTTTAAAGTAATCTTGCCAATCCGTATCGACACTAGTAGGGTCGATTAGGAATTGCTCGTAGAGGGATTCGATATAAAGGGCGTTGTCAGCAGCGAGTTCAGTGTGTCCTGAATCAGTTACTTGTTTAGTTATGCTATTCATAATAATCGTCTATTTGATAGATAAATGAATGGAATTGTGCTTATTGTTGTGTGATCCGTCATATGCTAAGCACTTGGACAGTTGGCGTATACCATCAGAAAGTAGTTACTCGGAATGTAGTTGCTTATCGTGGCTATGTGGTCACTTACTTTGATGGTTATTTTACTAATAAATACATCAAACCAGTTACTACTAAGTTTATAGTTATCATTAATTGTGAACGTCCGGTCTTGTTTTCAGCCTCGTTTCACAAAATCGATTGCTATATACTAAAAGCAGCCATAACTAATAGATTAATACCTAATCCTATTATCATAGCTCACTATTAAAACCTTGATGAGCTAGCATCGTAACTTCAATATAACTTTGATAAATAATTGGTAGATAGTTAAGGTATTCAGCTAGCCGATAGATCAGCTATTTCCTGCTGCAAAAATTCTTCCTTGATCAATATACGCTGTTTTTGTGCTAAACATACATTGCTGCTTAGGGTAACATGCAAAAATTACCTGAGGTAGTTTGTTTGTTCAATACTAGGTATTTATGTAATAAATATTCATTATAGCCTTCATATTGAGCACGGTGACTATGATAACATTTTTATTTGCATGTTTTTACAGCTATTATAAAAATAGTGGCTTTAATTCGCTATATTATTTTGGTAATTGGTAATAATCATAAATATTGTGTAGAAAATCAGCATTTTACTAGCTATTGCTCATTAGTTAAGAAAAAATAGATTTTTACAGGCTATCAACGCGACGCTATTATAAAATTACAAGCAGATAGATAGCAGTCATAGTAGCTGGTTATGGCTAATAGTGTCGATAACTAAGCTAGTCACTTGTACTCGAGCTGACCATAACAACTCTAATCAATTTCAAGGGCTAGCTGCCAATAACTATCTAGAGCAGATTCTTGCCGTCTACCACACCCTACTCAATGTCCTGAAACCAAAAAAAACACCGCCAGCTTACTGACGATGTTTTATGCTGTGTTTTTTTAGATAGCTTCTATTGCCTGTTGCCGGCAACTATTGGCTAGATACTACCCTGCTTGGTCAATTAGCATATTACGCAAATGGCCAATCGCTTGTGTAGGATTTAAACCTTTAGGACACACTGATACACAGTTCATGATGCCACGGCAGCGGAATAAGCTAAACGGATCATCTAAACGTGCCAAACGGGCTTGAGTATCATTATCACGGCTATCTGCTACAAATCGATAAGCATGCAACAGTGCTGACGGGCCTAAGAATTTATCAGGGTTCCACCAAAATGATGGGCAGCTAGTAGAACAGCAAGCGCATAAGATACACTCGTAAAGACCGTTAAGTTTATCACGCTGTTCAGGCGACTGTAGACGCTCAGTTGGTGGTGCTGGCTGATCGTTGATTAAGTAAGGATGAACCTTCTCATACTGCTCATAGAACTGGTTCATATCGACGACTAAATCACGCACTACAGGTAAACCTGGGAGGGGACGGATAGTAATTTTCTCAGGTAAAGTATTCATGTTCAGCAAGCAAGCCAAACCGTTCTTACCATTGATGTTCATACCATCAGAGCCACAGATACCTTCACGACAAGAGCGACGGAAAGTAATAGTTTCATCTTGCTTTTTTAGACGTAATAGCAAGTCGAGTAACATACGATCAGAGTCTAATAGCTCAATGGTATAAGTCTGCATACGTGGCGCTGCGTCCTTGTCAGGATCGTAGCGATAAATTTCGATGGTGCGAGTACCTCTGCTCATAATACTAAACTCCACACTAAGTGAGGGCGAGCGTACAAGAATTGCTTTATGGTTGCGCCAGCTTTTATCAATAGGCTTATCAATAAAAGCGCGGCGCTGGCATAAACTTGTAGCTGGCGGTCATCTTTTAATAAATGAATAATGAATGATTACTTATCTGCTAATCAGTTGACGCTTAATATTAATAGACGCGAACTTTTGGCTCAATATAATCTACGGTCAAGGGTACAGTGCGAACTGGCTTATAAACCACCCGATTATCTTTAGAATACCATAAGGTATGCTTCATCCAATCGTGGTCGTTACGACCGTTTGGTGCATAATCATCATCTTCTGGGCGATCATAATCCGCTACACTGTGCGCACCACGGCTTTCATGACGATGAGCGGCTGATACCATAGTAGCTTTAGCTACTTCGTATAAGTTAGCTACTTCAAAGGCCTCAATACGCGCAGTATTAAACACTTGTGACTTATCGGTAAGGTGAATTTGGTCAATCTTATCCCCTAGCGCTAAGATTCTTTCAACCCCTTCATCCATCATAGCTTGCGTACGGAATACGCTAGCATGCTTCTGCATGATTTCGCGGATCTCATCAGCCACATCTTGTGCGTTGTAGCCTTCAGTGGATTGTTGTAACTTGTCTAAACGGTTAACGGTAAAATCAAGTACATGCGGATCAAGCGGTTTGTAGGTATGATCGGCATGATGATATTCGTCAACGATATGTTTGCCCGCAGCGCGACCAAAGACCAGTAAATCAAGCAGTGAGTTAGTGCCTAAACGGTTGGCACCATGCACACTTACACAGGCACATTCACCAATAGCATAAAGACCTTTAACTACAGTGCCTTCAGTATATCTGCCCTCTTCATCAGTGCCTGCTTCTAGATCAGGGGTGATCACTTGACCGTGGATAGTAGTAGGAATACCTCCCATCATATAATGAATGGTTGGGATAACTGGAATAGGCTCTTTAGTGATATCTACGTTAGCGAAGTTTTTACCAATCTCGAACACTGATGGCAAGCGTTTCATAATAGTTTCGACACCTAAGTGCGTCATGTCCATCACGATATAATCGCCATTAGGACCACAACCACGACCTTCTTTAATTTCTTGATCCATAGAGCGCGAAACTAAATCACGAGGCGCCAAGTCTTTTACAGTTGGCGCATAACGCTCCATGAAAGCTTCACCATCTTTATTGCGTAAGATAGCGCCTTCACCGCGACAACCTTCAGTCAGCAGTACACCGGCACCGGCAACACCCGTTGGATGAAACTGCCAGAACTCCATATCTTGTAGAGGGACACCAGCACGAACCGCCATGCCAATACCATCACCAGTATTAATATAAGCATTAGTAGAGGCGGCAAAGATACGACCAGCTCCGCCAGTTGCTAATACAGTAATAGGGGCTTGGAATACGGCGACTGTACCTGTTTCTTGCTCAAGAGCAATAACGCCATTAATGTTACCAGCTTCATCTTTGATCAAATCAAGCGCAATCCACTCGATAAAAAATTGTGTACCTTGTTCAAGGTTTTTTTGATATAAAGTATGTAGCATTGCATGACCAGTACGGTCAGCTGCTGCACAAGCGCGTTGTACGGCTTTTTCACCATAGTTTGAAGTATGACCACCGAACGGACGCTGATAGATCGTACCATCTTCGTTTCTATCGAACGGCATACCCATATGCTCAAGCTCATAAACCACTTTTGGTGCTTCGCGGCACATGTACTCGATAGCGTCTTGATCGCCTAACCAGTCTGAACCTTTGACAGTATCATAAAAGTGAAAATGCCAGTTATCATTACTCATGTTGCCAAGGCTGGCTCCAATACCACCTTGAGCGGCGACAGTGTGTGAGCGCGTTGGAAATACTTTGGTAAGTACCGCGACATTCATACCTGCTTCAGCTAGGTGTAATGAGGCACGCATACCTGACCCGCCACCACCAACGATGATCGCATCGTAATTTAGGGTTTTTATATTGCTGATAGTATTATCTTGTCTAGTTGCCATTACGGTTTTCCTAATGCTTGTTAATGCTTGCGGAGTCAATACACGGGCTACCAAATAATATATTTACCAAGTTGCTTATGCTGATTTACTTATATGGTATTGCGTAGTTGCTTTTAAACATCCACATCCTCAATAAACTTGACTTGGCAGTCCATCACTATTTATACATTAAAAATATTTCTAACTAGTAAAGTTAAACCGCAATGACCCCGAAGCCATTACCCCAAAAGATCATGACGCCCCAGAATACATAAACTAAAATAGCGGCTATCATCAAAGCTTGTAAGATCAGGCGCAGACCACTAGCTTTTGGCCCTATCTTATTAGTAGTAATATAGTCAGTAAATACTGTCCACATCCCTACCCATGCATGGCCAGCCAGTGCAATAATAGCCACTAAACTAAATAAGCGCATTGGCAAGCTAGTCATAAAGTCTGACCATTCAATGAAGCTGACATCACTGTGCGTTAAAAAGAACCCTAGCAGCACGACACTATAGACGGCTAATACCACAGCACCGAAGCGTTGCACTATCCAATCGCGTGATCCTGAGCCAGTTAAACCAGTGGCGCTTTTAATTCCTGAATCATTTTTGATCATTAGAACATCACCCATACAAATGACGCGGCAATCAAGATCGCGGCGATGACAAAACCAACAACAGCAGCTGTGCGGCCAGATTTTAAGCTCTCATTCATACCCATGTCAGCTAATAAATGCTTCATACCCATCACAAAATGATAAGCAATAGCGGCGACGAATATCCAAGCCACAAAACGTACAAGAACGTTATCAAAAACGGTCTCAAAGCTTTCAGGCGAGGCTAATGAAGTCTGTAATAGCCAAAGCATGACAGGAATAAGTAAAAATAAAACAATGCCAGAGACGCGATGTAGAATTGAAGCTACGGCAATAGGCGACTTTGCATTGACGCTAATCACTTGGCTCAAAGGCAGATCTATGGGGCGGTTGCTTTTCACAGCGGGCATCCTTTTGTGGTTATATCCGGTAGCTGCTTATGGTTTGATGATCGTCTACAAACACACTTAACACTACACAGGACGAATAAAATAAGGAAGAGCTAGCTGACTTTACTAACTTTGCGCAAATTAATTTTGTCTAATTTATTTATAAGCAGCACTGTAACTCATTATGAATAACTAATAGAACCAATCTGATATTCATAACAGTCATTATTATCAAGTGACCATTCTATAATAGTGTTAATTAAATCTTATCTATGCCCTTTAACGCAAAAAAGATAACTTTTATTTGTCATCTTTTGTTAAGTAGGACTAAATAGCCAGCACTATCAAAATAGGATAATCGGGCTCAACATTCAAGGCGTAAACCGTTGTTAAAGCTATAAATTAGTCAATTAATCGTAACAAAGTATAAGTTTTTACAGCAATTACTAACAAGCTAAAATAAAGTATTAAAACTAAAGCAGATACTTTTTATTTGCGCATCTTTAGTATCAGCCAAATTATGCCAATTATAAAATGCTTATGCCTGAAATACAAATTTATCCCCTAAATACCGAATATACTTTAGAGAATCGAAAATAGTTTGGATTTAGAAAATTCAGCCGCTACTATTATATGTCACTTGCGCTGAATTATTGCTTCAGTGTTTCGCTGTTGAGCATATCCTGTCTATGCTAGCTTTGATAATAATTATAATAGTTAATAAAATCTTACTAATTATATAGCGTGGTTATTTAGCTAAAGAGGATTTTTTAACTACTGATTAACATTAGAAAACAGTTAAAATTACTAAGTAGACATATTTTGATACAAAAATTAGTAGCTGCAAAGCCCATTAAACCACGTGAATCAGAGGATTTACTAGTAAAAGTCTTTTCAAACCATTACTCTTTACTGCTAATATAGCTTCAATCTAAGCATAGTTAAGTTTGTTCGTTTGTTCGTTTATCTGGCCATGATGTAATAATCATATATCGCCAGTATTTTATGCTAATAATGTAAAACCAATAGAGAGGAACTTATGGCTGATAACATCAAAGCTAATAATAACGCCACACTAAATGTAGACGGTAAGGAATACCAATTTCCAGTTATCAAGGGGTCTTTAGGGCGCCCGGTTCTAGATATTGCTGCTTTACAAGAAGCCGGCTACTGGTCTTATGATCCTGGGTTTAAAGTAACTGCTCCTGTTGAATCAAAAATAACTTTTATTGACGGTGGTAAAGGCGAACTACTATATCGCGGCTATCCTATCGATCAATTGGCTAACAATGCTGAATACTTAGAAGTGGCCTATGCGCTTGTTCATGGCGAACTGCCCAATGCTGAGCAAAAAGCAGACTTCTATGAAAAGGTTCGTAAGCATTCAGCAGTACATGATCAATTACGTAAATTCTTTGAAGGTTTCCGTCGTGACGCGCATCCTATGGCTATCATGGTTGGTGTCGTTGGTGCTTTATCAGCGTTCTATCATGAAGGCTTAGATGTCGATAATGAGCATCATCGCGAAATTACTGCTATTCGTTTGATTGCAAAGATGCCAACCCTTGCTGCTATGAGTTATAAATACTCAAAAGGCGAACCTTTCATGTACCCGCGTAATGACTTGAATTATGCTGAAAACTTCGTTTACATGATGTTTGCTACTCCTGCTGACGTTGATTTCAAGGTTAATCCAATCATCGCCAAAGCCATGGATAAAATCTTTACTTTGCATGCTGATCATGAGCAAAATGCTTCTACGTCTACTGTACGTTTGGCTGGCTCAACCGGCGCAAATCCTTATGCTTGTATCGCTGCTGGTATTGCTGCACTTTGGGGTCCATCACACGGTGGGGCTAACGAAGCAGTCCTAGAGATGTTGGATGAGATCGGTACCGTAGAAAACGTACCAGCCTTTATGGAAAAAGTAAAAAGCCGTGAAGTGAAACTAATGGGCTTTGGTCATCGTGTCTACAAGAACTTCGATCCACGCGCACAAGTATTGAAAGAGACTTGTGATGAAGTACTTACTGCCCTTGGTATTAACGATCCTAAGCTTGAATTGGCTATGGCTCTAGAGAAAATCGCTTTAGAAGATCCGTTCTTCATTGAGCGTAACTTATATCCAAACGTTGATTTTTACTCTGGTATTATTCTAAAAGCCATAGGTATCCCAACTTCAATGTTTACAGTTATTTTCTCATTGGCTCGCACTTCAGGTTGGATCAGCCATTGGCTTGAGATGCATAGCGCACCGTTCAAAATCGGTCGTCCGCGTCAGTTGTACACTGGTGAGACTCATCGTGACTTCGTAGAAGTTAAAGATCGTAAGTAAGGTTATGACTTTCTATTAAGCCTATTGTTAAATCAAAAAATCCCGCCATGTGCGGGATTTTTTGGCTCTGTTTGAGTGTGTAATGGGAGCCAACGAGGTTATTCATTACTTTTATTGAAATATTTATTTGACTCAGACTGTAACCATTATCTGCTCAAAGCTACACTGATTTGACCGTCAATAATATACTGTTGCCTGTAATCTGCAAAATGCATATAGCTTGGCTAGCAATACTTACAGTCGTATACTGAGTAACTAATTGTAATAAATGCTGCCTATGCGGGATTAGTAAGTGCTGTTTCGAAGTATTTTTAGAGCTTCATTATTATCATTATTCTGTAGCTTCCCAATGATATTGGCATAATAATTATTATCATTAAGCTCATATTAGGTATAGGATATAGTCTAATTTACAGGATCTGTAGAGCATACAGTAAACTTAGTTAAAGCAACAGTTTCAATAAGGTTCTTATGGATTTCACTAAAAGGCTTCTGTCGCTATTCAGTTATAAATCCAAAGTGGATTATAAAGGTGATACTAGTGACCCAATGCTTATGAATGTAATGCTTTTAAAAGAGCACAGTGTTAATTGTCCTTGCAAATCTATAGCAATTCCTATTGGTATAAGAGGTAATAAATATCAATGTATAAAATGTGACAAGCAGCTTCTTGGTGTAAGTTATAATTTTGGCAACAGAGATATCACTGACTACTCTTCGGATACATTACCTAAAGATGCTAATCAATTAATTGACATGACATATTATGATGACTCTGTTAATTTTTTAAAAAATGAATGAAATTATAGATAGGATTTTGATACTAACTAGTGAGTTAAGAGCGCAAAACCAGGGAGTTTCCTAAAAACTGTGTAACTGCTTATAATCCACTAACCGGAGAATAAGCAATGACTACTCAATCTGACATTAAAAAACTGGCCGAGCAAATGGCTGGTAGCATGAAAAGCTTTGATGACATCAAAGACTTCCAAAAGCAGCTCATGCAATCCTTTATCGATACTGCCTTAGAGGCTGAGATGGAAGACCATCTCGGCTACCCCAAACATGAAAAGGCGGATAAATCTAATAAGCGTAACGGGCACACTAAAAAGACCGTCCGCAGTGACACAGGCGATCTTGAGATATCCACCCCAAGAGACCGTCATGGTGACTTTGAGCCTGTACTCGTTAGTAAGCATCAAACCCGTATCTCAGGTCTCGATGATAAAATCATATTCCTTTACGCCAAGGGTCAAACCACCACTGAGATCGTAGAGAGCATTAAAGAGCTCTACGATGTCGACATCTCAAGCTCTCTTGTCTCAAGAGTCACCGATAACATATTAGAGGACATCACCGCTTGGCAGAACCGGCCGCTGAGCAGTGTTTATCCTATCGTCTATTTAGACTGCGTTGTTGTTAAGGTACGTCAAGACAAGCAGATCATCAACAAGGCCATTTACTTAGCCCTAGGCGTCAATCTTAGCGGTAAGAAAGAGCTGCTTGGTATGTGGCTCTCAGAGAATGAAGGCGCTAAGTTCTGGCTGGGTGTTCTAACTGAACTACAAAACCGTGGGGTACAAGATATACTCATTGCCTGTGTCGATGGCTTAAAGGGCTTCCCTGATGCCATCAACACCGTCTACCCCAACGCTCAGGTTCAGCTGTGTATCGTACACATGGTGCGTTACTCAATGAAGTTCGTACCGTGGACAGATAAGAAGACCGTAGCAGCTGATTTAAAAGCCATCTACGGCGC
Organism: Psychrobacter urativorans; assembly: GCF_904846695.1. Lineage (GTDB taxonomy): Bacteria > Pseudomonadota > Gammaproteobacteria > Pseudomonadales > Moraxellaceae > Psychrobacter > Psychrobacter urativorans. The sequence goes on along the minus strand of NZ_CAJHBR010000001.1, from coordinate 45,640 downwards.
TGATACGCTTGAGATAGCAGAGGCCAACCTTGAGCACTTTGATGAGGTGTGGGGGGATAAGTATCCGCACGTGGTCAAGTCTTGGCGTAATAACTGGGAGGGCTTAACGGTGTTCTTTGAGTACCCGAAAGACATCAGAAAAGTGATTTATACCACCAATGCGATAGAGTCGCTAAACAGTGTGATTCGGACGGCGGTGAATAAGCGTAAAGTATTTCCATCTGATCAGGCAGCATTCAAGGTAGTCTATCTGGCAACCCAGCAGGCATCCAAAAAGTGGTCGATGCCAATCCGTAACTGGACGTCTGCTCTGAATCGTTTTATGATTATGTTTGATGACCGTATCAGTAAGCATTTAATCTAAATGGCAGTTACACAGAATCTGGGATGGTCTCCAAAACCATTTTCTAGAACTTTATTGTCTTTATAGCAGCATTATGTTTGTGAACTGGGGTTTTATACCAGTAGTTATTTAGTCTCCATTAGTAATTACTGCCTATGTTTTCACCACTGTCATAAGTCTTGCTATCGCTTTGTTTTACCACACTTTCCTTTTACCAAACAGATATACTCAATGCATATTTTTAACTAGTATTTATGGGCTATAGTCTCTATTCTCTATTCTCTATTCTCTATTTTCTATTTTCTATTTTCTATTTTCTATTTTCTATTTTCTATTTTCTATAGTGTTTAAGCTTAGTTAACAGATATGCGTACCCTTTAATGAATTGAGCATAATTTTGCTTAACGCCTTACCTACTATATAGCTTCAATATCGTTTTGGGCTTCTACATTTGCTGAATCACTAGCGCACTCAGTAATGACTGTCAGAACTAACTACTTAAAATCTTTTAGAGTCTGCTCATATTTAGCGATCTGCTCATCGTAGCCTTTAATAGTTTCATTAAACTTTGACATTAACCCTTCAAATTCTTGTTGTTGGGTTACTTTCATCTGCTGCATATCCAAAACTTGTTGGGCTTCTATTTGCTTACCTACTTGATACTGCACAATCAACCGTGCCAGTGCTGGGCTTTTGGCATTAACCCGTTGGGCAATCTCTTCATGTTCGAACAACTGCGGTAGCAGAGTACTTATAGTGATCAAAGTATCTATTTCTTGGGCGGTCAGTTCAGTCGTTACTGGTTGATACAAGGCTTTCATAGCTTGCTGATAACGTTTAGTAGCCTGAGCTTCTGTCAGTATTCTAGGCTGTTGCGGCTCCAAGCTGATAAGTTTTAGCACTTCAAGATCACGTTCACCTATCTCAGTGCTAGTATTTATTTCAGTATTAGCGCTAGTATCAGGTTCTATAGTTTTAGGATTATTACCAGTTTTACTGTCGAGCGCTAGTGGAATTACTGGCTCAGTTTTGCTAGCAGTAGGGTTTTTATCGTCAGTAGCAAGCGGATCAGTATTCAATAAGCTAGTCTCATCAACTGAGGTATCAGCGGCTTCAAAGGCATCATACTCTGCTTGCAAGCGACGCTGTAGACTCATTACCTCAGCAACATATAAAGGTTGGAATTGCTCAATACGTGCTTTAGCCGAGTCACTTTGCACCGCCTTCTTATTATCCTCGGCATCCACTTGCTCACTAGTTTGGCTGTCTTTATCATCGTTCACTGATGCAGATTGCTGCTGACAACCGGTCAATAATAGTGTCCCCGTTAGCATAGCTGTTAACAGTGTTGATAATTTAAAGATCACAATGGCACTCCTAATTGACGGTTTAAAAATTTTAAATGATTATAAGTAGCTAAAATATCTTTCAACAAGAAATCATTTTTAGCTAAATACAGAACAAAAATCTGTTCAATCAATATAATTATTGACTACCTTAACTAAATAAAGTCATTCGTTCAACTAAGCTTACCGAAAATAGTAGTCGAATACATAGCTTAAATAGAGCCGTTAAATCGTAAACGAGTTATCGGTAGCTTGACTAGGATTATCGGTTTTAGCTTGCAAAAACGGAATGCAGTCCTCTAACTCTTTACAGTCCTCTCCCAACTGACGTCGTACAAAATAGTCTTGTACTATGCGCGCTTGCTGTTCAATACCGTAGTTAAAAAAAGACTTGCCGGTTTGTAATATATAGTTGTAACGACGGTTGATTATTGCGCCGCGCACTACCTTTAAACCACGCTGCAATTGCCAAACATGGGTTAGCTCATGAATCAGCCAGCTCTGCTTGCCAATAGACACTGTACTGAAGTCAGGGCACCAATCCGCTGGATGAAAATAGATATTGCCATTCGGACTAACAGCATAGTTTTTGAGTACCCACCAAGCTGTTTTAAGCTGTATCTCAGAAACATCTAAACTATCGGCAAAAACTGAATAAGCCAAAGCTATCTCGCCTGAGGTTAAATAACGAGATTGTGGCTTAGCCTCAAACGCTTGCCACTGTTGCTTAAGCGCTAAGCTAAGCGCATGACGAGAAACCATCGATAACACCTTTTTAATTTAGCAACCCAAAAGCAGCTGACTTGTGAATACTCAATATGCCCTAATATCAGTTAAACAATTGTATAAAATTTATAAATCCTCATTGCTGATGGTTGCTATAGTGACAATCTAATAGCTATAAGCCTCTACCAGCGATTTTATTATTAGCCTTAAGGAACCCAATAAGTAGAGCACTACTTTGCCTATGGGCAACACAACCGCTATGCTTATTGTTAGTACAGAAATCTACACAGCTCCAATAATGGCAAAAATTCTATTTTATCCATAAGCTAGAGAATCTTATGTCTGCATCTTTTCATTCTGATACACCGCTTGCCCAGCGCATGCGTCCGACTACGCTAGAAGCTATTGTTGGCCAAGAACATCTACTAGCAGTCGGCGCACCTTTGCGACGCTTGGTTGAACGTAATCATCTGCCATCGATTATATTACATGGTGAAGCGGGTATCGGAAAAACTACTATCGCGATGCTATTGGCCGCTGCAGTAGGCCGCCCCTTTCATGCTTTATCAGCGTTAAATACTGGGGTAAAACAGCTGCGAGAAGTATTAGATACTAAGGACTCATTAAGCTTTGAGTCGCCAGTAGTTTTTATTGATGAAATTCACCGTTTTAATAAAGCCCAGCAAGATGCCTTGTTAGGGGCGGTAGAATCAGGTGATATTACTTTAATTGGCGCAACTACAGAAAACCCCTCTTTTAGTGTCAACAATGCGCTGTTATCACGCTGCCAAGTTTATCGCTTAGAGCCACTAAACGCTGAGCAAATTGCCGTTGTATTACAGCGGGCTATCAGTACAGACAAAGTATTAAAGTCGCTAAATATTGATTTGCAAGCATCAGACTTCATTAATCAGTTATCTCATGGTGACGCTCGTAAGGCACTAAATCTGTTGGAGCTAGCGGTACAAACTGCTGACAATACGGCTAGCACCCAAGGGTCACAAGCCTCTATTGTCATTGATAACCAATTGGTTGGTCGTGTGGCGCAAACGGCACTAGTACGTTACGATAAAGACGGTGAGCAGCACTATGACATTATATCTGCGATGATCAAATCAGTGCGTGGCTCAGATCCTGATGCTGCACTATATTGGATGGCAAGAATGTTAGTTGCTGGCGAACCAGCTGACTTTATCGCTCGGCGTTTGGTGATTTTGGCCAGCGAAGACATCGGTAATGCGAACCCAAATGCCCTGCTTCTTGCCGATGCGGCCTTGCGTAGTGTGCAGTCTATTGGTATGCCTGAGTCCCGTATTATCTTAGGTCAAGTGGTAGTATATCTAGCCACTAGTGCCAAAAGTAACAGCACTTACCAAGCTATCAATGAAGCAATGAAACTTGCTGAGACTGATGCCTCTGCTGTACCCTTACATCTGCGTAATGGGGTCACTAAACTGATGCGTGATCAAGGCTACGGGGTTGGCTATGCTTATCCACATAATTATCCTAATCACTACTATGCGCAATCTTATCTACCTGATTCCTTAATAAATACCCAGTTTTATAAGTATGCTGATAATCAACGTGAGCAGCATAGTAAGCAGTTCATAGAGTGGCTAAAAAGCCAAGCTGCCAGTAATGACTGAACTAGAACTAGGTATTAATCGCTTACAAGGCCTAACAGCTGAAATAGAATAAAACAGTAAACCCAAGGGTCTAACGATGGAGCAGCAGTAGCTACTGAAACAAGCTAGAATATGCTAATAATTTTTATTAACATAACTTTATGGTAATTAATAAGTCTTTAAGTTTGAGTCTTCACCTTATAACAAGACCAATAACAACTCGCCACCCTAATAATAAAAAAGACTAATGACTACTATTTATTAATGCTTACAGCAGCTCATATAGCCAGCTGTTACAATAGCTACATAGCCATTCCCTTACGCTTTTTAAATAATGATAAATAACGAAATATAGAGACTTTTATGAGTTTAAATACTGTTCCTGAAATTATTGAAGACATCCGTGCTGGCAAGATGGTTATATTAATGGATGATGAAGATCGTGAAAACGAAGGTGATCTTATTATGGCCGCTACTCATGTGCGCCCAGAAGACATCAACTTCATGATTACCCACGCTCGTGGCTTAGTATGCCTGACCTTATCGCAAGCACGCTGTCAGCAGCTCGCTCTACCTTTAATGTCAGATCGCAATGAGGCAAAGTTCAGCACCAACTTTACGGTATCTATTGAGGCCGCCGAAGGGGTAACTACTGGTATTTCTGCTGCAGATCGCGCGCGTACTATTCAAGCCGCTGTCGCTTCATCAGCTAAACCTGAAGATATTGTTCAGCCTGGGCATATTTTTCCAATCATGGCACAAAATGGTGGAGTATTACATCGCGCTGGCCATACCGAAGCAGGCTGTGACCTTGCACGCTTAGCAGGGCTTGAGCCAGCAGCAGTTATCGTCGAAATCATCAATCCTGATGGTACTATGGCGCGCCGTGATGATCTAGAAGTGTTTGCCAAAGAGCATGATATAAAAATAGGTACTATCGCTGATTTGATCAACTATCGTATTGCTAATGAGCAGACCGTAGAAGAGATAGAGACTCGTGCTTTTGAGACTGAATACGGTACTTTTACTCTGCACCGTTTCCGCGAGTTTGGGGCTGATGAGACTCATTTAGCCCTAGTTAAAGGAGATGTGAGCGCTGGCGTAAGTACAGTACGTGTACATGGTTTTCATCCCTTACGCGATTTGTTCGCAGCCAAGAATGACACAACAGGTCGTAGTGGTTGGAGCGTGCAATCGGCTCTACAGGAGATCAGTGCCTCTGAACGTGGCGTTTTGGTCTGGATTGGTAGCCATCAGCCTATCGATTTAGGAGAAGCGCTGGATAAAGCAGATGATAATAAGTCGTTATCAACTATTACTCAGCAGCCCTATCGTAGTATCGGAGTTGGCGCCCAAATCCTACGTCATTTAGGCGTCCGTGATATGCGCTTACTGTCCTCGCCTATGAAGTTCTATGCCTTATCAGGGTTTGAATTAAACGTGGTCGATTTTGTTAATTCCCCTTCTCACGACTAACCATTAAAAACTTCAAAATCTAACAAATATCAAAAAAGGCAGGTTAACTAAAGTTAGCCTGCCTTTTTTATTAACGGCTGTTATCAAGCTTATGACAGGCTGATTAATCTAGCGAACTCTTCAACTTTTTATACTTGTGGCGTATGACCAAAGTCTTGCTCTAGTGCTAATAATCTTTGGCGTTCAGCCGCTGTCCAAGGTAGTTTTTTGCTGCCTGAACTGTCTAGACGAACGATGACCGCTTCCGCATTAGCAACGATTACTTGTTGCTCACAGCTATAGTAAGCATATTCTATAATGATACTAGTATTACCCAAACGTTGGCAGCGCACCCCTAATAATAAGGTATCAGGATAAGTCACCGGTCGCAAATATTGGCAACTTGATTGCGCCAGCATAGTAATCATACTGCCATCAAACATACCTAGCGTTTGTAAGTAGGTAATCCGTGCCGACTCTGCGTAACGATAATAGACTACATTGTTGAGGTGATTAAAGGCATCCATCTCACCCCACTGTACAGCCTGCTGATGGATTACCACATAATTTGCTAAGCTCTCAGGAATAGCGTGAATAGTAGTAATTGGCAGCGATGTTGCTGAATCAGCACTCTTACTAGCACTATTATTAGTATTGAGGCCAACATTACTGGGATTAACAATGGGGCTATTAGTCATAAAATACCTACTTTATTTGTCATTTCGACCTTTAGGTTGTTGTAATATCTGCGCCGTTACTAACGGGGTCGGGGTCGGTGCATTGGCCAATAGCTTATCGAGCCAGACGATAACTTCTGCTATATTAGTCGGGGTTGCCATACTATCTAAACCATCGGTTTCTGAGAGGTCTACTGGGTTATCTTCTACTGTTTTAGTTTTCGCTATGGCGGGTAAAGATGGTTTTGTTAATTGTTGGCTAGTAGCTACCTTGCCGGTTAGGGTCTGCAGTTGCGTCCGTGCTTGCAATAGGTAATTTGCCAGTTGATCTTGTTCACGCATATTGCTGGCTTGAATGGCCAAATTGAGAGTCATGATCACTTCATGAATAGTTAACTGTTGCCGCGTTAATAAGTTACTCGGTGGTTGCACTGTCTTATTATTATTTATTGACTTAGCACTATTGGGATTGGTAGCATTTTGCCTAGTACTACCCTCATAACTATGCAAGAATTCTTGAATATTTTGAATCGCTAGATTCTGTAGTTGCCAAGAGCTAGGCTGGGCACTTTGCGCTTGCAAATGCTCAATGTCTTCACTGAGACTTTGCTTAATCACTACGGTTAATGCCGGTGCAATCTCATTAGCATTCTGTGACAATTGCCACTGTAAGCCTCGCAGTAAATCGATCGCTGCTTTATAGTCGTTATTAACTAGTAAGCTATCAGTAGCTTGTAGTTGAATACGTAATAAGTTCAGCTGATTTTGGGCTTGATTACCGATAGCAGTGCTAGGGGTTGGTAGCGCCTGCTGACTGATGGCGAATAAGCGATCATCCATTTCATTTAAGCGAGCAGTCACCAGCTCTTTGCTTTTAAAACGCTCATTGACTTGATTTTGGAAGCGTTGCTGACTAATATATAGCCACGCTAAAGCTATGATTAATAATAGAATAATCAACCACTGTAGACGCAGTAATAAGATATTTGCCTGCTGCCGCTGCTGTCCAGCAGTTGGCATTTTGGATGATGGCTTAGATTCGGTTGACATGGCTAGCACCGTAAATGATAAGTTTATAACTACTTAGAGTAAGCTTTCAATCAGCATGTTGAATGGCAGCAACAATAGTAGCCGGCAACAGATCCTCTACTTGTAAGTAATCAAGCTGCTGCTCAGCAAGCATTGCAGCTAAGCGCACACCCAAGACCACATAAATAAAATCTGTCAATTTGGGCAGGTCACTATTTAATTGCTTAGCGCTATTGATAGCAAGATCTGGGCTAGAAAGCTGCGCTTGGCTAACCACTTGTTGCCAATTCTCAAATGCACTACCGCTGCTGATAATGACTATAGTTCTTGGTGAGTATTCTGCTGAGACTGGTAGTAGCGGTTTTGCTGGCTGCGATAATGAGTGCTGCTGCCACCAATGCAGATAGTTTGCTGCCGCCTCATTGGGTATAGTGCGTTGGTACCAAGCGATACTATCGATAGTTACCCCACGTGCTTGTAAAGTATCTACTAATAGTCGTCTACCCCCTAAACCACGCCACACCAGCAGCTTATCACCCGCGCGCAAACCATCAATTTCTGGCATTGCCAACATGCCTTCATTATTGGCAATAGTCGGCTGGCGCACTTGGTAACTGTTGATAGCCAGATGGGCTTGTTGTAGTACTTCAGCAGTAGCCGTCCCTACCGCAATCAGCTCACTAGGTGCGGTCAATTGACTGAGCTGACTGTTGCTAATATCTAAATTAACTTCAGTATTTGAACTATCATAAGCCCTCAAACTAGAGTCAGTACTGCTGACCATATTACTATCTTGCGAACTGCGGCTACTAGCAAGCGCTAGGTTTTCATTGGCTTTATTATGCTTTGGCTGGGCAACAAGTGATTGCCATAGAGCTAAGCCCGCCGCCGCCGCTGTAGGGCTGACGATTACTAAAGCTTGATACTCTCCTGCCAGCCAAGCACGCATAATATCTATATCAGTTGCAGTAATGGCTCTGACTTGCAATGCTAGCATTGGCATATCAATAACCTCAAACCCTGCCGCTTGCAAACACTGAGTCAAAGGTGCGGCGCGCTCTACGGGACGAGTATTGATGACCATCGGCTTCGCTACTTTTTGCGCTAATAGATTATCCATTAAGACACCCTACTATTAAGACACCATGTTATTAAGATGCCATGACCGATAACCCATTTTACGCTAATAGTGAATGACTAGTCTGTACTCACTAGCTAGCGCTTTTATACTAAAGGTATAGTGGCGATTGCACTATGGCGACCGATAGATGATTAAGCTTCTGGATGATAAATCTCTGATAATATAACGCCAGCACCTTGGGCTAATAACAACTTCGCCACCTCAATACCCAACTGATTCGCTTGCGCTTCTTTTTCGCTTTGACTACCACTTAAAATAGTGCGCTTTTCAGATTTTAGCAGCTGGCTACCATCCGGTTGTCCAACTCGTCCGCGCAACCATAAAGTATCCCCTTCTTCATCATTATTCATGTCAGTCGCGTGCTGATCATGTAGTACAGCGAAGGCTGCTATAGGTATCTGACAGCCCCCTTCTAAATGTCTATTCAAAGCACGCTCAGCGATCAAGCGAATACGGGCTTGGTCATCATTTAGTGGCGCTAGTAACGCCAATACTGCAGCGTCTTCCTCACGGCATTCTATTGCTAAAGCGCCTTGTCCAACAGCGGGCAAACAAGTATCAATATCTAGCTCACTGCGTATACGAGCATCTAACTCAATGCGCTGTAGGCCACTAGTTGCCAATATAATAGCATCATAATCACCAGCATCCAGCTTACTCAGGCGTGTACCTACATTGCCACGCAAGCTTTTGATTTGTATATCTGGACGATAAGCTTTAATCTGGCATTGACGACGCAAACTTGCCGTACCAACTACTGCCCCTTGAGGCAATTGGTCTATATTTTGATAAGTATTGGACACAAAAGCATCGGTTGGTGAAGCACGTTTACAGTAAACCCCTAACACCAGCCCTTCTGGCAATTGCATAGGCACATCCTTTAAAGAATGTACGGCGATATCTGCCTGGTTTTCATATAACGCTTGTTCCAGCTCTTTGACAAATAACCCTTTACCACCAATTTTCGCTAGTGGCGTATCCAAAATCTTGTCACCTTTCGTGACGATTTTTAGTAAATTGATGGTCATCTCAGGATATAAGGCCAATAAGCGATCACGTATGTGCTCGGCTTGCCATAGAGCCAAGGGGCTTTGACGAGTGGCAATATTTAGAGTAGTTAAAGGTAATGACTGGACAATACTCATTATAGGCCTCAATAGAATAAGTGCTATATAGTGTTAAAAAACAACGAGTTATATAAAATACATATAGGAAAATATATAGTGGCACAGAAAAATACCCCTATTTAAACATAAATAAGGGTTTGATGATACGACAGGATTGTTTAATGACTTTACAGCGCAACAACCGCCATCAATATCAAGTTATTTACTATTTAGTAGCTTAAAATTAGTAAAAAAAACATTTACATGCTTTGGATTTTTTCTCTTAATGCTGGTAAGTGGCGACGACTAACCGCTAGATTTTCATCGATACCCTTAAAACGCACTTGATACTGGCCAGAATCAACGGTCTCTAGATAATCCAGAAAGCTTAGGTTAATAATAGCATTACGATGGACCCGGAACAGACGGTCACCAAACTCTTGTTCAAGCTCTTTTAGGGTATCATCTATCAGTACAACACCCTCTTTGTGACGAACTTTGACGTATTTTTGATCAGCAGTAAAATAATAGATATCTTCCAACTTAATCAGCTCAACACCTCGATGAGTACGCGCCGCAATATGTTCGCGAATAGGTCGCGCCGTAGGATCTTCAAGTTTGCGAATTTCATTCAGTTGCGCCGCATTTAAATTTTTAGCTTTACTAAGCGCCTCTAAAAGTTCGTCTTTATTGGCAGGTTTTAGCAAGTAACCAATAGCATTAGCTTTGAATGCAATGATGGCATAGTGATCGTAAGCGGTAACGAATATGATAGCTGGCGGATGTTGCAGTTTATTCAACCCTTGGGCGCAAGTTACTCCATCCATTTCAGGCATGCGAATATCCAAAAGAATCACATCAGGCTGCTGTTCTTTTACGGCATTAATAGCTTCTTTGCCAGTCGTAGCTTGAGCCACCACTTGATGTCCTGACTCTTGTACGATTCTGACTAAACGCTCGCGCGCTAAAGGCTCATCGTCACAAACTACAATCCTCATGCAAACTCCTTATTACTACCTATTGAATCAGTTTTAGTTCGTATTGATAAGACAGCGCTTGCTCATTTTGTACGCTAAGTATATCTAACTCTACCCATTAGCATGTAGACTTATAGAACCATTTTATAAAACAGTTATTTAAATACACAATCTTATCTTATTCTGTTGAACCCCTAATAAAATAGGTAAAAATATTACGAACATTAGTTTAATATAAATCAAAAATCTATACTTATAAAGACCCTCTTCTATAGAGGTAATCGATAACATGAGGTGATGTTCTTCAAGCTTCAATTATAGTTATGACTTATACCACTAATTATACTGCAATATATATGCCAGTTTATTAGCTTATTTGCAAACAGAGTGAATATAATTAAAGTGCAACGTCTTGTAAAGGGTAATCGATAGTGGTGATTATCTGTTTATTAGTTACCTTACTCTTTATAAACGCACTTTTACCGAAATATGTTTTTAGGCGTTCATCTTGAACATGAAAATCAACATGGTTATGCAAGTCATAACTTATCATTAAGGTCTTACTAGGTAGCTGTGCAGTGACAGTAAGGGTTACACGGTGCTGTTGCCAAATTACTTTTATATCAATAAAGATAGTCTCAGTAGTCATCTCTACTACATGCAGTAGCATCTTTTCAATTATATTCTGCAGGGTTAAGGCAGTGATGATCATGTCGTACATTATATCATCGTCTGGTAAGTCCCATCTAACCACTAGTTTATCAGCGAGACGACTCGACTCAATAGCCAAATAATGCTCACATAGCGCTACCTCTTCCTCAAAACTTATCTCACGTGCACCATTAAAGCTGGCACGAAACAACGCTGATATGTGCTGTAATAAATCAGCTGCACGGGGTGGATCAGACTCAACCAGAGTCATCAAAGAATTAATAGTGTTGAAGAAGAAATGGGGGGCAATACGCGCCTTAATAAGGTCGTTTTGAACGCTGAGCTTGTATTCAAAAGATTGTTTTAAAGCCATAAGCTCACAATGACGGCGCAAAAAATATAGTAAAAATAATAGAGTGAAACCGCCAGCAATCAACATATTGAATAAAATATTTATGATAAAATCTTGCGGAATATATTCAAGCCAGCCGACAGTGATCCTCATCAACATGACTAAAGATGTGGCGATACCATTAGTAGTAAAAAACAACAGTAGAATATAGAAACTGACTTTTATAGGGTTGCTATACTTGATGACTGGGCGTAGATAATCGATAAGATATAGAGCAGGCAAAATAGCTATTATATTTTGCAAGATAAGACTGGAGAAAGAAATTAAAAAATCTGACCAAGCTATCAGCTCATAGCGGTTGATTATGGTGACAAATAACGACCAAAAAACAATGCACAGCAGCCATTGCCAAAGTGCCATTATATCCATGAGCTTTGGAATAAAAAACTCTAGACGCTCAGCTAGTAAGGCGACCTCATCATTTGCTATACTTGAGCCCTTATTCTTCTGATTTGTCTTGTACCTATATGAACGCCAACTCTTCAAACCTTAGTCATCCTAAGCAAAATGAAAATTCATCTGATTTTAGCACAGATGTTTCTAACCTTAACCATCCTGAGAAAAATAGCTCCTCACCCAGTCAGCAAATGTGGGGCGGGCGCTTTAGCGAAGCTACTGACAGTTTCGTTGCGGCTTTTACTGCCTCCGTAGGCTTTGACCAACGCTTTGCACGCCATGATATCGAAGGCTCTATTGCGCATGCCACTATGCTTGGTGAATGTGACATTCTCACTAAAAGTGAAGTAGCAACTATCATTGATGGCCTAGAACAAGTATTGGCTGAGATTGAGCTGGGCGAGTTTAACTGGTCTATTGAGCTTGAAGACGTGCATATGAATGTTGAGTCACGCTTGACTGACATCATTGGTGCAGTTGGTAAAAAACTGCATACTGGCCGCAGTCGTAATGATCAAGTTGCTACTGACATTCGTCTTTGGTTACGTGAAGAGACTGATAACATTATCGCGCTATTAGTGCGTTTACAGACCGGTCTTCTTAATTTGGCTGAACAGCATACTGATACTATTATGCCAGGCTTTACTCACTTACAGACCGCACAGCCGGTTAGCTTCGGTCATCATGTCATGGCTTGGTTTGAAATGCTCTATCGTGATACCGAGCGTCTAGTTGATGCCCGTCGTCGTATCAACCAGCTACCCCTTGGTAGCGCTGCCCTTGCTGGTACTACTTTCCCGATTGATCGCACTATTACCGCAGAATTACTTGGCTTTGAAGGTATTTGCCAGAATTCATTAGATGCGGTATCCGATCGTGACTTCGCCATTGAATTCACCTCAGCAGCTTCTATTTTAATGATGCATTTGTCACGCATGAGTGAAGAGATTATCTTATGGATGTCAGCACAATTTGATTTTGTGCAGATTCCTGATCGCTTTTGTACCGGCTCATCTATCATGCCACAAAAGAAAAACCCTGATGTACCTGAGTTAGTACGTGGTAAAGCAGCACGCGTCTTTGGTCAGCTGATGACTTTATTAAGCCTGATGAAGAGTCAGCCGCTAGCTTACAATAAAGATAACCAAGAAGATAAAGAGCCGCTGTTTGATTGCGTAGATACCTTAACCGGTTCGCTACTAGCTTTTGGAGATATGCTGCCCAATATCACCCCCAATAAAGAAAATATGCGCGCGGCTACTATGAAAGGTTATGCGACTGCCACTGACCTAGCGGATTACCTAGTACGTAACGGTGTCGCATTCCGTGATGCTCATGAAGTGGTCGGCAATGCCGTAGCTTTGGGTATTAAAGAAGGGGTTGATTTGAGCGATTTATCTTTAGCGCAGTTACAGCAGTTTAGTGCCGCTATCGGTACTGATGTGTTCGAATACTTGACTTTGGAAGGTTCATTGGCGGCACGTGATCACTTAGGGGGTACGGCTCCAAATCAAGTTAAGCAAGCTATTGCTCGCGGACGTACACGCCTAGAAGTTTTTGCTTAATGTCTCAGTTATTTGCTTAATGGCTTGGTTATTTGCTTAATGGCTTGGTTATTTGCCTAGTGGCGCAGTTATTTAACTAGTCGCTTAGGCATTTGCCTAGTGGCTTGATTAAAAGTATCCCTGTATTACTAATTACACCTGCTACGATTGCAGGTGTTTTTATTTGTGTGCTCAACTACTAGCTCTAAATTCAGGATAGCGTCACTCAGATAAATTTTATAACTCGAATAGGCTTTGCTAAGCGCCCTAACCCCTTTATCATAGTTCAGTAACGTTGAAGCAAGCACTTATTTAAACATCCCTTTGAATAACTAGGAGTCCTTTATGACCGAGACCTTTAACCCACAAGCTAATACTGTATTTTGCCGTAAATATCAGCAAGATTTACCAAAAATGCCTCACCCACCCTTTCCTAATAAAAAGGGTCAAGAGCTACAACAGACTGTTTCAGACAAAGCTTGGAAAGAGTGGCTTGAGCATCAAACTATGTTGATCAACGAAAACCACTTAAGTATGATGGATCCTGAAGCTAAGAAATTCTTGACTGAGCAGCGTGATAAATATTTGGACAATCAAGATTATGAACGCCCACAAGGTTGGACGCCGGAAACCAAATAAACAGACTTATGAAGATTTAACAGCGAGCTAGCAAAGCCTCTACTTATTGGTGTTTTATAGGCAACCAAACCGCTAGTGCTTTGTGCTGCTAATATTATTTACTGCTAATAGCCAGCCTATATTAGCAATTATTAGCAGCACTGTCTTTATCGCTGTCCGCTTTACCAGCATCATCAACCGCTTGTTGCACAGTGGCAAAGTCACTATGGCGCACATCAGTGCCACTACTGATATAAATCACTAATTCGGCAATATTGCGTGCATGATCCCCAATACGTTCCAGCGCACGCAATACCCACATCAAATTGATCACTTGACTAATTTGGCTAGCATCTGCCATGACATAAGTCATCAAGGCGCGAATAGCAGACTGATATTCAAAGTCCACTTCATTGTCACTACGCATTACCTCAAAAGCGCTATCTGCCTTTAAGTATTCAAATGACCTCAGTGCATTACTGAGCATGACTCTTACTTGGTTACTCAAATGCTGGACTTCATGGTAGCAATAAGTATGGCTATTAACCTTGGCAATTTGCTGCGCCATATGGGCAATTTTTACCGCTTCATCGCCAATACGCTCTATGTCAACAACCCCTTTACTCACTGCCATCACATAACGTAAATCGCGCGCGGCTGGCTGCCGCTTAGCAACTAGTAATAATATATGCTCATCAATCTGCACTTCTAACTGATTAATGGCGCTGTCCTTCTCAACTACTTGTCGCGCTAACAACATATCACTCTCTAACAAAGCTTGCATCGCTTGCGCTACTTGATTGCTAGCCAGCATCCCCATCTCTAAAAACAAATCGGTGCTTGCGCTCAAGTCTTGGTCAAAACTTTTGGAGGTATGAGACATCTGATTAGGCATAATTATTCTCAGTAAGTGGTCTTTTTAATAAAGAATAGTATTTATGAAGAGCAGTTTTAATAAATAGCTACGTTAATAAAAGCTGTGTCGATAAAAGCTATTATTAACAGCAATGGTTGTCAGCGGTTAGCCATAACGGCCAGTAATATAATCTTCTGTCGCTTGCTGACTAGGATTAGTAAATATCTGATCGGTTTTGCCCATTTCGACCATATCTCCTAAGTACATATAAGCCGTGTGATCAGAAATTCGTGCCGCTTGCTGCATATTATGGGTGACGATAGCGATGGTATAATCCTGTTTTAGATCTTCTATCAAATCCTCAATAGCCCCTGTCGATATAGGGTCTAGCGCAGAAGTTGGCTCATCGAGTAACAAGACTTCAGGCTTAGTCGCCACCCCACGTGCTATACAGAGCCGTTGCTGCTGACCACCAGATAGTGATAGCCCAGAAGCTTGTAACTTGTCTTTTACTTCGTCCCATAATGCCGCTTTTCTAAGCGCCCACTCAACCCGATCTACTAGCTCAGCTTTTGACATTTTTTCGTACAGTCTTACCCCAAATGCCACATTGTCAAAGATAGACATTGGGAAGGGGGTTGGTTTTTGGAATACCATGCCAACCTTGGCACGTAGCAAATTAACATCCATTGATTTTGCTAATACATCGTGACCATCGAGATAGATTCCCCCTTCGGCGCGCATATTAGGGTACAAATCATACATGCGGTTAAAAGTACGCAGTAGCGTTGATTTACCACAGCCAGAAGGACCAATAAACGCGGTAACTTGCTTTTCTGGAATATCAATAGAGATGTCTTTTAGCGCACGAAAGCTACCGTAGTAAAAGTTAAGATCACGTATTTGAATTTTGGCAGGAGCTTGCGGTTCTACTACGGCTGCCATAATGCTAGCATTGCTACTGATTACTGGGGCAGTGTTATGCGCAGTAACGAAAGGGCGTGGCACTGCGATAGTTGGCGAAGTCTTTTTAGTAGAGCGTTTAATAGTGTCAGTCATGGTCTAGCTCCTGATTGCTAATTACTGATTCTGGATATCGATTATTAGTTATTAATTAAGGGTCATCTTCAATAAATATTATAGTAACTGCTAGTAGTAGTTCGCTGCTGGCTAGTGCTAAAGCCATTGATTAGCACAGCTCATTGGTTGCACCAGCCAAATTAGCTGTATTCTTTGCCACCTATATAGCGAGCTGCCACGTTCAAGGTCAGCACAGTAAAGGTAATAAGCAACGCTGCGGCCCAAGCAAGAGCATGCCAATTATCATAAGGACTCATAGCGAATTGATAAATAGTATTGGGCATATTACCCATCGCCTTACCCATATCCAGACTGAAATATTGGTTGTTTAAAGCGGTAAATAACAGCGGTGCAGTCTCACCAGTGATACGGGCAAAAGCCAGCAATACCCCAGTAGTTAGACCTGCCCGCGCCGCTTTCATAGTTACGCCTAATACTAACTTCCACTTCGGTGTGCCCAGCGCGTAAGCGGCTTCACGCAGTTGATTAGGCACTAATAGCAGCATACTTTCGGTAGTTCTTACTACTACTGGTATCACAATAAGTGCCAAGGCAAAAGCGCCAGCCCAGCCTGAAAAGCTATAGTTTTTGACTAATAATGCGTAGATAAATAGACCAATCACAATCGATGGCGCAGAGAGTAAAATATCATTCAAAAAACGTATAACTTGTCCCAAGCGATTACCGTGCGAGAATTCAGCTAAATAAACCCCAGCCAGCAACCCAATTGGCGCCCCAATAAACAGGCCAGAACCAGCAATCATCACTGACCCAATGATGGCGTTACGCAAGCCACCATCAGTCAACGGTGGCGGTGTATCAGCTGTGAATACTGGCATCTCAAGCAGGCCATGCATCCCTTCAACGCCTAAAGTTATCAAAATCCACGTCAGCCAAAACAGCCCAAATATCATAGCGGAAGCGGCAAACCCTAAGCCTACTTTGTTCAGCAAGCGTCGGCGACGATACAAGCCTCGATCAGTAGTGACAGCAGCAGCATTTTTGGCAGGATTAATAGTGGATAACGCTGGCATGTTGCAAGTTCCTTATTAATTGAAGCAAGTTTAAAACCAGTCTATTAAATGGTTATAAAAGTCTATTATTAATGCTTATTGTCCAGCACGCTTATCCATACCACGTAACATCAAGCGCGAAATCGATAGCACCACAAAAGTAATCATGAATAAGATTAATCCTAAATGTAACAAAGATGATAGATGCAATGGATCTGACGCCTCGGCAAACTCGTTGGCCAAGGCTGAAGTAATAGATACTCCTGACGCAAACATGCTAGAGTTAATATTGAAGGTATTACCGATCAAAAAAGTTACTGCCATAGTCTCGCCTAACGCTCGCCCTAACCCTAAGATCACGCCACCGACTACCCCAGTCTTGGTATAAGGAAGGATAATCTTAAACATCACTTCCCAAGTAGTAGCGCCCATGCCATAAGCTGATTCTTTTAGCAGGGCTGGCACTACAGAAAATACGTCACGCATAGTAGCCGCAATAAAAGGAATGATCATGATGGCTAGTACTAAAGAGGCGGTAAATAAGCCAATGCCCATTGGAGCACCAATGAATAGCTTACCTATGATCGGCAGACTGCCTAAATTTTCGGTAAGCCAAGGCTGAATATTATTGCCGAAGAAGGGAGCGAATACGAATAAACCCCACATACCATAAATGATAGAGGGAATACCAGCTAGCAACTCAATGGCGATACCTAATGGCTTTTTAAGTACAGGAGGACAAAGCTCAGTTAAGAATATAGCGATACCAAAACTGACTGGTACAGCGATGACTAACGCCATAACTGAGGTAACTATCGTGCCATAGATAGGAGCTAGTGCCCCGTACTCATTAGCCACTGGATCCCAGTTATTACTAGTATAAAAGTCTAGTCCAAACGCTTGCATACTCGGCCAAGCGCCAATAATTAACGATAGTAAAATCGCTCCTAAGCTAGCTAGTACAAACAGTGCCGCCGCTTTAGTAGTATTAACAAATATCGCATCTAAACGCTTTTGTTTATTCAATTGCGTTTGCAAGTTAGACCCTGCCATAACTGCCCCAATAATCGCTGTGATAGATGATGTGGTTTTTATTGTGTTTTAATTATTATATTTATTATTATAAATGTCGCCTTAAGCACCATTTAGCAACAAACAGCGCTACTTATACTTGAGTTATAGCTGAGCAAAAGTATTTGATCAGCTATGACTATCAGCTAAGACTAGTATCCAAGCTTAGGGGGCAGTGTAGACAGGCTTACCATCAGTACCGACTACTTGTTTCCAGCTATCTTTAAACAAGGCCACAGCTTTGTCAGAGAATGGTACATAGTCAAGCTCAGTTGCTGCAGCATCACCTTGGTCATACGCCCAGTTAAAGAAGTTCAGCACGCCGGCCACTTGCTTAGCATCCTTTGGCTGCTTATGTACCAAGATAAAAGTAGCAGCTGCTATTGGCCAAGCTTCAGCAGTTTCAGAGTTGGTTATCACTTTATAAAAACCTGCTTGCTGTGACCAATCGATATCCCCTGCTGCTGCAAAGCTTGCCGATGAAGGCTGCACTACATTACCGGCAGCATTTTTAAGCGCTACATGAGCCATGTTATTTTGCTTAGCGTAGGCATATTCAACGTAACCGATAGAGTTAGCCATACGACTCACATAACTGGCAACGCCTTCATTACCTTTGCCGGCAGCGCCGCGATCAGAGGTTGGCCATTTGACAGTCTTATCGACACCAACACTACTCTGCCACTCTGGCGATACTTTGGCTAAATAATCAGTAAAGTTAAAAGTCGTGCCCGAGCCATCTGAGCGAAATACGGTAGTAATTGGGCTATCGGGTAATTTTAAATCTGGATTTAATTGCACGATGGCAGGGTCATTCCATTTATTAATCTTGCCTAAATAGATATCAGCCAATACTTTGCCATCTAGCTTGAGCGCGCCCGGCTCAATACCTTTAATATTGACTACTGGTACTACGCCACCGATGACCATCGGAAACTGAATCAACCCTGCTGCTTCCAATTCTTCTGGCGTTAACGGGGCATCTGATGCACCAAAATCAACAGTGCCAGCAGTAATTTGCTTGATACCACCTGATGAACCAATAGACTGATAATTGACTTGTCCGCCTGTAGCACCGTTATAGTCGGCTGACCACTTGGCATAGATAGGCTGTGGAAATGAGGCGCCAGCGCCAGTGATGCTCATGGATATGTTATCGTTTACTGCTGCTGGCTTAGTTTCGCTGCCAGTCTTTTCAGTAGTAGTAACCGCTGCGCTGTCTTTGGCTGATTCAACGCTATCGGTTGATTTATTACAGGCGGTAAGCATCAAGGTACAACTAACTGCTATTGCCAATACTGAATAACGCATGTGATGCTCCTAAAGTTTGACCAATAAAATAAATAATGACTGTTGATGTCGAATGATGTGAACTATTGATGTGAGCTAGTTTGCCAAGCTTTGATGACAGTTCGATGACGGTTTTATGACAGTTCAATGACAATGTAAGCAGATATAAACAGGAAAGTAGTTTGAAAGCATTGCAGGGTAGTTAGTCCTATTTGAAGTTATTGCAGGGTAGTTAGTCCTAGTAGTTGGCAGCCTCTACTTGGTTTGACTCTAGGATTGCTAAAGCGGGTTAGAAAATTTATAGCAATCGCTCTGTGCTCAATACTCAAAGGATTGCAGCTCAAAAGCTTTGCTGGGGAGCTGAAAGTTATTAATATTAGTGATATGAACAAATAGCATTAGCCGTTAAGGGAGAAGTTTGCTAGTATCAAGGTGATTTACAACACTGACAGACTCGGGGTGCGGTGTAGTTGACTGGATAATAAGCCGTCATGCTACATTCGCTGAGAGATCACCCGCCGAACCTGATGCGGTTAGTACCGACGCAGGGAAGTCTCAAGCTTATGTTATACATACAAAGGGCACGCAGAAATGCCTGTTTATTATCAGTCTACTGCTCAGTTATAGAATACTGATGCTGTAGAGCTGTGGTTAATAATCAGTAGTGTCCACCAATCCTTTTTAGCTTATCCGCTATTAATAGCGGTGATGGCGTGATTTTCAAAATTGTGATTGAATTTGTTGCTATGACCAATGCTTACTCCGCAGCTACTGGCGGTGTTGCCTTTTCTTTTAGACAACATCCTAGGACAGCATATGACCATCTCAACACCTACTTCAAGCCTTGGCTCAAAAGCCACTCCAAACATCAATACACCTAGCGCCAGCACTTACCTAGCAAATGCAGCCAGCTCAACTAACTCCGGTTCAGATCAAAAATCAAATAAAAAAGCCGATGCTTTTAAAACACCTGCCCATCGCAGCGCGGCTGATGCTCGTTTTGAAGAAGATGCTCGCGACTTGCATCGTATCCTACCCGCCTCGCATAAAGTCTATATCGAAGGCTCAAGACCTGATATCCAAGTGCCAATGCGTCAAATCAGCTTGGCAAATACTCCAGTAGAAGGCATTCCTGAGAGTGATTGGCAGCAGAACCCAGCGTTTTATGTCTATGATACTTCTGGCGTCTATACTGATCCCAGTGTGCAAATCGACTTGACTCGTGGTCTGCCTAAATTGCGTCAAGGCTGGATAAATGAACGTGCTGATAGCGAACAACTCAGTGGTTTATCTAGCTCATACGGACTAGCGCGCGCACGCGATATCAGCACTGCTAACTTAAGATTCGCTCATATCGATAAGCCACGCCGTGCTAAGACTGGCGCTGACCACAGCGGCAACATCACTCAGATGCACTACGCTCGCCGCGGTATCATTACTCCTGAAATGGAATACATCGCTATTCGCGAAACCCAAAAGCAGCACGAGCTAACCGATATGCGCCAACATGACGGCGAAAGTTTCGGTGCTAATACTCCTACGATTATCACCCCAGAGTTTGTCCGCAGTGAAGTAGCCGCTGGTCGCGCCATTATTCCTAATAATATTAACCACCCTGAATCTGAACCGATGATTATCGGACGCAATTTTTTGGTTAAAATCAATGCCAATATCGGTAACTCAGCATTAGGCTCTTCAATCGATGAAGAAGTGTCAAAGATGACTTGGGCGACGCGTTGGGGCGCAGATACCATCATGGATTTATCAACTGGTAATCACATTCACGAAACTCGTGAATGGTTGATTCGTAACTCACCGGTGCCTATTGGTACTGTACCTATTTATCAGGCACTAGAAAAAGTCGATGGTGTCGCTGAAGACTTAACGTGGGAGATATTCCGCGATACTCTAATTGAGCAAGCCGAACAAGGCGTCGACTATTTTACTATCCATGCTGGGGTGCTACTGGAATATGTACCGCTAACTGCTGGACGCTTGACTGGTATCGTCTCACGTGGTGGCTCCATCATGGCCCAGTGGTGCATAGCCCATCAAAAACAGAATTTTTTATATACCCATTTTGCAGACATATGCGAAATTATGAAGCAGTATGATGTGGCCTTTAGTTTGGGTGATGGCTTGCGCCCTGGCTGTCTACAAGACGCTAATGATGCGGCACAATTTGGTGAACTGCGTACCCTTGGTGAAGTCACTAAAATCGCTTGGGAGCATGATGTACAAGTGATGGTAGAAGGTCCAGGTCACGTAGCAATGAACCGTATTAAAGAGAACATGGACTTACAACTTGAGCTCTGTGCTGATGCCCCATTCTACACTTTAGGGCCTTTGACCACGGATATCGCACCGGGTTATGACCATATTACTAGTGCTATCGGGGCGGCGATGATCGGCTGGTTTGGTACCGCTATGCTATGTTATGTGACGCCAAAAGAGCACTTAGGCTTGCCTAATAAGAAGGATGTTAAAGACGGCATTATCACTTATAAGATTGCTGCTCATGCCGCTGACCTGGCCAAAGGTCATCCTGGTGCACAAGCACGTGACAATGCCTTATCAAAAGCCCGCTTTGAATTCCGCTGGGATGACCAGTTCAATCTAGCACTCGATCCCGATACTGCCCGTGAGTTCCATGATGAAACCTTACCGAAAGACGCACATAAGTCTGCACATTTTTGCTCGATGTGCGGGCCAAAATTCTGTTCGATGAAAATTACGCAAAACGTGCGGGAGTATGCAGCTGGTTTGCAGAGTAAAAAATCCTAATATTTTTTTAGAAAATACTTAGCTAGTCAATAAGATTTATTTCATTATGGAAAAAGCCCTGCTCTTTAATTAGCAGGGCTTCTTGTGTTTTTAATAATTAATTAATACCATAATGGCAAAATAAATTATCCTCTAATACTAGGCTATCAATAGTATCAAAGCTGTCAATAAGCAGGCTTCAAAGTTAGATAACATCGTAACAAACGTATAATCATAAAACACTAAATAGTAGGCTTTAAACGTCTTTTATGGAATATGAACATTTGTGTAATCAAACGTAGACAAAAAAAATTCTATTGTAATATATCTTTATATAATTAATAAAATGTTACATAACTGTCAACTATTTCTTAAGGTCTTCGTATGAATCATATTTACCGTGTAGTCTTTAATCATTCTCTAGGTGTATATCAATGCGTATCTGAGCTTGCTAAATCTCGTGGCAAATCCTCAGGCAAATCTCAAGTTGCTACTAAGCTTATCCTCGCTCCCCTAACTGTAGCGATGCTTGGTTTATCAGGGACGGCAATGGCAGTTACCTATGATGATGGGCAAACGACGACTATTAGTGATGATGTGTACTTCGTTGAAAAAGACATCGTTAGTAATGCGGG
This sequence comes from Psychrobacter urativorans, assembly GCF_904846695.1. Lineage (GTDB taxonomy): Bacteria > Pseudomonadota > Gammaproteobacteria > Pseudomonadales > Moraxellaceae > Psychrobacter > Psychrobacter urativorans. Next base: position 22,886 of record NZ_CAJHBR010000001.1, on the reverse strand, counting down.
AACGCAGCTAGTAGTAAATAAATTAATTTTGGAAAAAACACAAGCAGGGCAACCTTCAGAGCTTTCTATTACTAATAAAGGCACTGTCACTGTAAAGGATATTACAGCTGTGGTCGGCAATGCCGCTATTAAGGTATCTGACCAAGACAGTGCTTTCAACGCAAAAGATATCATTATTGGACAGAACGACGGTAGTGGTGCTTTATTGGTAAATAGCAATGCTTCAGTTACTGCAACTAATCTTTGGCTTGGCAATAAAGAGCTAAATGCTAAAGGTGGCAATATAGGTAACGTGAATATCAATAACGCTATAGTTAACATTGCCAATGAAGTGTTAGTCGGTGCAGAAACGACAGGTAGCTTAAACCTAGCTGGACAGTCTGCATTAACCGCAAACCAGATGCGTATCGGTTATAACGAGGGCTCTACAGGTATAGTCAATGTCGATAAATCAAATATTAGTATTGGCACTAATGGTCTTGCTGTTGGGTTGTCTGGCAAAGGTGTTCTTAATGTCAAGAACGGAGGTGGTGTATCTGTCAATAGCCTTATGACTGTAGGCGACGCTATGACAGGCGTTGGCGTTGTCGATTTTGACGGTGGATCAAATACAAATGGTAATAACATTCAGGCTTATGACCTCGTAATTGGTGGAGCAGGTCAAGGTGTGATGAACATCAAAAACACCTATGATGTCGCTGATACAGCTTGGAGTATTGGTTTAGATGTCAATCAAGATATTACTATTGGCAATGAGAAAACAGGCGTAGGTCAGCTTACTGTTGACAGTAGCTTGGCTTCTGCTAGCAATATTATAGTAGGTAATGAAGGTTCAGGAACTTTAAAAGTTACTAACAACGGCTTTTTAAGTGTCGATAATATTTCACGTGGTGTTAACTCAACACTGTCTGATGTCTATTTCGATCAGGCAAATTTGACTATTGCAAATGACCAATCTAATCTTTTTGCGAACTTTACTGATAAACAGCTTATTAAAATTGGTTCAAACGGGCTGATACTTGATGTCCTTGAAAATTATGTCACTATTAATCCAAATGCTGTATTAACAGGCAATGTCGGCTCTGTAGATTGGGATGGTGTGAAAGGAGGCTTTGCTAAAGTTGGCACTGGTACTTTGGAGCTCTCTACTAATAGCAAACAATGGACTGGCGAGACACTCATTACAGAAGGTGTTTTAAAATTAAACGGCAACTATATTATGGCGGCAAATGAGTCGCTAGGTATTGCCCTGGATGTCGAGAATGAAGGGAATTTAGACAGTTATGGTAAATTACTCGTCAATGGCAATGCAGATATCAGTAAAGGCAAATTGAATGTCTATGCTTCTGAAGCCATAAAAAATATGACTGGCAGTAACGAATGGAAGGACATAGTTAAAGCCACGACTCGTAAGGGCGAATTTAAATCGGTAAATGACAATAGCCCATTGGTTAGCTTTTATGCCGACTATAGTGATGCTAATGCTGTACATTTGAGAATGGGAACGCCTCCACCACCAGTCATTGTACCGCCGGTTGAACCTGAAAAGCCAGTTGAGCCTGAAAAGCCAGTTGAGCCTGAAAAGCCAGTTGAACCTGAAAAGCCAGTTGAACCTGAAAAGCCAGTTGAACCTGAAAAGCCAGTTGAGCCTGAAAAGCCAGTTGAGCCTGAAAAGCCAGTTGAACCTGAAAAGCCAGTTGAACCTGAAAAGCCAGTTGAGCCTGAAAAGCCAGTTGAACCTAAGCCACCAGTGGTTGTTGATCCAACCGATACAGATAGCACTTTTGTTGTAGCTGCCATTAGTCAGTCTGATAAACAGGCGTTAAGTCTTGCTGCTGTATTAGATAAAGCAATGATGAATAAAAAAAGTCCATTAGCTCTTCAGCTGATTGTCGATACTGAAGACCTCGTAGATGACCCGACGTTAGAGCAACGCCAAATCAGAATGAATAAAACTGTCTATCAATTACAGCCATTATTTATGGGTGCTACTAATCGTATCATTACCGATGCTAACTATGCAGTAAGCGACGCTATTACTGAACATCGTCCAGCCACATCGCAAAGCAGCATTTGGGCCAAAATAATTGGCAATGACAGCAGTCATGATGCCGAAAATGGCGTTACAGGTTATGACTCTAAAGGTTACGGAGCTATCGTTGGTTTAGACAGCCCTGTTAGTAACAACCTAAATCTAGGACTTGCCGTATCTTATATCCAAAGTGATGCTGATACTGCTGATAGCCGCTTAGATCATGAGCTAAAAGCTAAGAGCTGGCAGGTATTAGGCTATGGTAATTATGCAGCAAGCGACGCTACGCATGTCAATTTCCATGCTGGTGCTGGTAATAGTAATGTTGATGGCGAACGTCATTTGTCAATACTATCTAACGCTACTGCAAATTCTGATTACTCAGTCGATACTTTGCAAGCAGGATTTGGCGTGAGTCATCGTATTGGTACAGAGCTACGTAATGTGACTCCTTTCACGCAAGTGAATTATGCTCGTGCTGAAAGTGATAGCTATCGCGAAACGGGCGCTGGCGTCTATAACCTAAATGTCGATGAGAACACTTATGAGTCAATGCGCTGGACAGCAGGATTAAATATGTCACAGCTAATAACCCCAAAACTGGCTATTACCGGTCAGCTAGCAGCTGCTATTGAAAATGGTAATAAATACTCAGATATTACGGCAAGCTTCGTTAGTCTGCCTAATGATAAGTTCACGACTGTTGGTCAAGAAGTCGGTCGTGAGATTGGTATTGCAGGTATTGGTCTAAGCTATATGCCGACCATCAATACTAAGCTGTCCGTCGGCTATCGCGGCGAGTGGCGTGACAATTATGACGATCAAGGCGCGAGCATTGCCTTGCAAACCAAGTTCTAATCATAAATATCGTTATTAATTAATACGCTTATAAAATGTAAAAGCTTGAATCTAGTTATCCTAGGTTCGAGCTTTTTTATAGCCTTTAATTAATTAAAGCCTTTTGAACATAGTGAATTGATACACTATCATTTGTGCATAAAAAAACACCCACTGCCTGAGCAACGGGTGTTTTTTATTTAAAAATAAACTTTATGCTTGCTAAGTTAACTCTAAACTCTCGAAGCCTCATAGATCTCAGCAATCGAATTATTAATAGTATCAGCAAACTCTTTATCACTCTGCTGCTTGCTTAAGCCTTGAGTGAAGGCGCGCGAGAAGCTGGCAATCATCCCTGGGTTTTGCTTGAGCTTATCACAAGCATCGCTACGGCTGTAACCACCTGATAGAGCAACCACCTTTAACACTTTTGGATGGTCAATTAACTCTTGATAGAAGCCTGCTTGTTCTGGCAAGGTTAGCTTAAGTATCACTTGCTTATCCTCAGCCAAACGATCCAAATTATGCAAAAGATTGGTTTTTAATAACAGCTCACAATCATGTTTATCAACGCTATTGATGTCAACTTCTGGCTCAACGATTGGCATCAGACCCTTAGAGATAATTTGCTTGGCAACATCGAATTGCTGCTGCACCACTAACTCGATACCATCAACATTTGGCTCATAGATTACTGAACGCATTTTAGTACCGAATACTGGATATTGTTTAGCTTTGTCTAATAATAAGTCTAAATTAGTTATCGGACGCATCACTTGTACGCCACTCATTCGCTCTGCTAAACCTTTATCTACCTTTAAAAAAGGTACAATATTTTTATCTTCCCACAGATAGTTAGCGGTAGGCTTGCCTTCGACTTCACGCTCCATAGTATCTTCAAATAAGATTGCTCCAAGCACGCGAGTACTATCGAAGCAGTCACAAGTCATAATACGAGAACGCATCTCATGCACTTGACCAAACATCGCCTCGTCAGTGTCATAATCTTCACTAGTAACCCCATAACTCTCTAGCGCTTTAGGCGTGCTGCCGCCACTTTGATCTAGCGCTGCAATAAATCCTGAACCTGCTTTTATACGTTGTAATTGCTTTTGATATTCCATTGAATAATTATCCTATTATCGTAATAAAAAATTTAGCTTAAATCGTTAATTTAAAGAGCTGCAAGTATGCCAATAGCTACTATCCTACATTTGTAAATCACCTTACCATATGCTGCGCAATGTGCCTATATACAATAAGTTAACAGCAAATCACCAGCCATAATTATATTGATATGAGCAGTACATCTTAAGCTAAGAATAATACTGTCACACAGCTAATAGCCAATAGTATGCCAAGCATATTGATACGATTGAGCGTTTCTTTAAAGACACCGACACCAATAAGCGTCGCTACAGTGATGACCCCAACATTCATGCCAGTAAATACGATGCTTGGTGATTCAGATAGTAACTGATGAGCGCGTACGTACGCATAAATATTGCCCATATTTAGCACACCTAATAACAGTCCTGCCGCTAAAGCATTGCCTTGCCAGCGCACCCGAGTGACCAGCAAATAAATGAGCAATAGCAAGCCTGCCAAGCCAAAGCTAACAAATAACGTTAGCGGAAATGCAGCGCCTTGCTTGGCCACTTGTTTGAACAATATATCAATGACTCCATAGCCTATCCATACCCCAAACAGCCATAGAGGGGTACGTAGCGCCTGTTTATTGATCGCCTTGATCGTTGTAGCATGACTATTAATAGTTTCATTAGTTGATGGTTGCTGTGGCCGATAGACTAATGCCGCTAACGCTAACAACCCTAACGCTAGACCGAATATGCGAATGCCCGTCAGCACTTCGCCAAATAACAAAAAGGCCGCAACAATAGGAATAATTAACGATAGCCGTTGAGCTGCGTCAGTGGCGACCATACCCACTGCTGCGATTGCTCGACCCAGAATGACAAACACTAAGGGTAATAGGATAGCCAAAGCGATGATAATGCCCCAAGCGCTACCAAGAGTATTAATACTGCTAAGGTCAGGCTTTAATAACAGCCAAGTCAGTAAAAAAGCCACTGGATAACCAGCTACAATAGTCTGGCGAATATCTATATTGCGTTGACGTAGCAGTTTTAACAGGACGGAGACGGCGACACTACAAAGTACCGCAATCGTTAGATACAGCATAAAACTTCACCTTATAAATTATAATTTTTTTAGCTGCTATTATTTGCTGCTAGTTATAAGATCAATATAGCCAATAGAAAGTCGTCAAATGTAACAAGGTATGTCAAAAATATCAATGGTTATATTTTCCCATTCAATACCAATACGCACACTTTTTGATCAGTAATAGTAGCCTTGGTTATAACCATGAATATTAAGCTATCTATTCAGCTGTATGCTGCCTATATACCCTTTATATTGTGCAAATTACAATTAGCATGCAGGACTAGTTTCGAGATTTTGTTAAAATAGAAGCTATTTTAACCCCACAAGTTACAGCGCAAGATAACCTATATTGGTGTTTATCTTGACGTTCTGCTATTGATGTACTGCTATTGCCTATGAATGCTCTATTTCGTTTTTTTGAAAACCGTTTGTCCGCTTTTCCTGACACGCCTATGGTACTACCTTCATCTCGTGATGGACTGTTGAAGTTTTTGTGGGCTTGTACTAAAGGTCTACGTGGTTGGCTGTTAGTGTTCATGATTCTATCCGCAGGGATTGGAATTTATGAGGCAATGCTGTTCGCTTGGATTGGCAACATAGTTGATTGGTTGGGTACTTATACCCCACAGAACTTATGGGCCGAAAAAGGCGATATTATGCTGTTGATGTTAGCAGTCATGATAGTCAGTCCTTTTTGGATTGCCTTGTCGTCATTCATTCACTTTCAGACTATTCAAGGCGTATTTCCAATGCAGATGCGCTGGCGGTTCCATCAGCGTATGCTTGGTCAGTCGATGCAGTTTTATCAAGATGAGTTCTCTGGACGGGTCTCCGCCAAGGTGATGCAAACCGCGCTTGCTGTCCGCGACACGGTGATGACTGTCACTGACATGTTTATGTATGTCACGGTTTATTTTATTACTACCGGGGTTATTTTATTCAATCTAGATAGCTTGCTACTCATACCCTTTATTATTTGGTTCGTGCTAGTTGGCCTTACCATGTGGTACTTTATTCCTAAGCTCAAACTGACTGCTATTGTGCAAGCTGATGCCCGTGCACTGATGGTCGGACGTATCACTGATGCTTATGCCAACATCATGACGGTCAAGCTATTTAGTCATTCGCGGCGTGAGTTGGGCTATGCCCAAAATGCTATGGGCCAGTTCTTAGGTACTGTACACGCGCAAATGCGTTGGGTCAGCTATCTTGAGGTTTCAACTCACCTTATTAGTGTTATTTTGGTTAGTAGTACTGCTGGTATTGCCTTATATCTGTGGCAACAGGGTGCAGTCGGAGTAGGTGCTATTGCCGCTGCGACAGCGATGGCGCTCCGTCTCAATGGCCTAACCCAGTGGATTATGTGGCAAACTGCTAGCTTGTTTGAGAGCATCGGTACTGTACAAGACGGTATGCGCACTCTTTCTGCACCGCAAACTATCGTTGATATTCCTAATGCTCCAGAACTAAAAGTCAGCGCTGGTCATATTGTCTTTGATCATGTCAATTTTAGCTATGAAGGTCATGTCGAGGGCGTTAATGTAGAAGGCGAACTAGTCGATGGAGTGCAAACGGTCGAATCAGCGCTTATTAACTCACAAACAAAACTGTTAGATGACTTTTATTTAGATATCACAGCAGGCGAAAAAATAGGCTTAGTCGGACGCTCTGGTGCCGGTAAATCAACCTTAGTTAACTTACTATTACGCTTCTTTGATGTCGATAGCGGTAAGATCATTATCGATGGCCAGGCTATTGACGAGGTTACTCAAGAGTCATTACGTCAGCAGATCGGTATGGTGACTCAAGATACGTCTTTATTACATCGTACCGTACGCGAAAACATCGCCTATGGTCGTCCTGATGCGAGCGATGAAGAGATCATCTTTGCGGCTAAGCAGGCACAAGCATGGGACTTTATCAAAGACTTATATGACGATAAAGGCAATAAAGGTCTGGATACTCAAGTTGGTGAACGTGGGGTAAAACTGTCTGGCGGTCAGCGTCAACGTATCGCGATCTCACGAGTCATGCTTAAAAACGCGCCTATTTTATTACTCGATGAAGCTACTAGTGCTCTAGATTCTGAGATTGAGTTTGCTATTACTGAGAGCCTCAATGACATTATGACTGGCAAAACGGTTATCGCTATCGCCCATCGTCTTTCTACTATTGCCGCCCTCGATAGACTAGTAGTAATGGATCAAGGTCGTATCATCGAACAAGGCAGCCATGAAGAATTACTAAATATGAATGGCATTTATGCCGGATTGTGGCATCGTCAAAGCGGTGGCTTCTTAGGCGAGTCTGAATAGAATCAGCTGGTTACTAGTTGTTAGCTAACTACTAAGTACCAACTGCCTTAAACGGACTTAATCAGCTATTAGCTACCTTAATTTGAAAAATACTAGGATGAGTCGCTGTATGCAAGCCTTAGAAAAAAGCATCGAGATTAAGGGTAAACAAGCACGCTACTATCAACTAGAGCCGCTTGATAAGTCGGTAGTAGCTGATACTCGCCAGCCAGCGCATTTTTATGGGGGCAATGGCTTTACGGTAGGTGTCTATAGCCCACTACTAACTAACCTTGCAAGAAAATTTGATCTATCTTCGCTTGCTATGCGTGGCTACTGGTATGATAAGCCAACTGCTAAATGCCTAACTCGTGAGCAAGATGCCGACATGCTGATTGAGTTTTTAGAGCGCACGCAAAAAGCTCCTATCGTGGCTATCGGCCATTCACAAGGGGCTACTGCTACCGCTATTGCTGCTGCCAAGCGTCCTGATTTGTTTTCACAGTTGTATTTGATAGAGCCGGTGACTTTCACTAAAACCCAAACCTTGCTTTATAACTTACTACCACGCTCGCTAAAACTAAACCGTGAACCTTTCAAAAGCACGTCTGCTAAACAAGCCCACTGGTCAACGGTAGCAGACTTTTATGCCCATCTACGCAAGCTGCGTGCCTATCGCCGTATTAGTGATGAGCACTTGCAGATATTCGCTCAGAACAGTCTCACTCAACAACAGGACGGCAGTTATACTTTAATGTTTAGCCCTGAGCAAGAGATGGCTAACTATTTCGGCACTCCCTATATCGATAAGGCGCTAAAGAGCTTAAATAGGCTTAACTTACCTTATACCTTAATCACTGGCAAACCTACTTTATTCATTAGCGATAAAGTGCGCAATAACTGGTGTAAGTTTGTGCCGACTGAGCGCTTAGTATCTTTGACAGATTACGGCCATCTACTGCCAATTGAAGCACCAAAATTATGCGCGGACACTATCTTTACTTTGGCTAATGGCACTAATGATTAAGGCTAGTCTCTTAATTTAGACTAGACTCTAGATCAAAGTAACGCCAAAATCTAACTGTGAGCCCGCGCTATGAATGACTTATTTGGCAATGAGGCTACTGATAATTTACTGCCCTTTGATGGTCAGCTCTATGACTTGGGTACTCTAGCCTTAGACACCGTAGCAGCTAGCGATAAACAATTATATCAGCAGCTATTAGCGACTCTACCTTGGCAATCTGACATAGTGACTTTGTTCGGTAAAACTCATATAACTAAGCGTCAAATAGTATGGATGGGCGATCAAGGCTTAAGCTATCGTTATGCTGGACACACTCATAACGCTCATGACTGGCATCCTATCGTGTTTCACGTGAAACAAATTATTGAGGATAGTATTCGTACTTTGTTGGGTACTGTGAGTAACACTGATGGACAAGCTAGTAATAAACAGCACTCATATTTTAACGCTTGCTTGCTGAATTATTATCCTTCAGGTTCTGAGGGTATGGGCTACCATGCTGACGATGAAAAGGAGCTAGGTGAGCAACCACTAATCGCCGCCTTATCTCTAGGCGCTACTCGTAAAATGCTATTTAGACATAAGACAGCTAGAGACAATCCTAAGTCCAATAAAGTGGATATCTATCTAAACTCAGGACAGTTAATAGTCATGGCTGGTGTCACTCAACAATATTGGAAGCATAGTATAGCCAAGACGACGACTGTCAATGAAGGCCGTATTAGCTTAACTTTTCGACGTATGATAAATATTTAGCGGCCTTACTAATTCAAAAATACTACTATACAAAAATTTTAGCCATAAAAAAACGCAACTTCAAGCATAGCTCTATTTTGCGTTTTATCTTATCTTTAATTTAAAGACTGTTGGACCAACCAGCAGAACACTGACAGAGACTGTTTTTTAAGCGCTACTCTTAAAATAATAGCAAATTAAAAGAAGCGAGCTTAATCATAAAACCATCCTGCCAGCTAGACTACTAGCTAGAGTATTAGCTACAGTATCAGCTAGACTATTGTCACTGCTAATACTGTAAAAAATATAATCAAACCGCTAATACTATTTTGCCAAAAGCATTGCCTTTTTGTAGTTCAGTATGAGCGGTAACCACTTCTGACAAAGGATAACTGTGTTGGATATGCAACTTAAGAGTGCCGTCAGCGACTTGAGCTAACACTTTTGCCATATCGTTCCCGTTAGGTTTGACCGTATAACCCTCTATAGTCAACTCATCACTACCAGCTGCTTTGAGTTTATCAACCCAGATTGAGGGCAGCACATAAACTCGACCATCGGACTTAAGAGTCTCTAGTGCCCTTACGCCCGCCTCATCACCAACCAAGTCTAATAGCACATCCGCTTGCAACTTTGGAAAGGCTTGGTCTTGAGTGTAGTCAATCCAACCTGCCAGCTTATCCTTATTGATTAACTGATCGAGCTGATCATACTTTTCTGGCGAGCAAATAACGGTAACTTTAATATCATCTTTAGCAGCTTTGACCATCAATAGCTGAATCACTAATTGACCAACGCCCCCTGCTGGCGCATTCATCACTACTTGCTCCCCCGCTTTGATACCGGCAAACTCGACAAATTGTAATGCTGTCTGACCCACGCAAGGTAGCGCTCCAGCTTGCTCTAAGCTTACTGCTTCGGGGACAATAGCTAACAACTTTGCATCAACGGCCACGTACTGAGCATAACAAGCACCGCCAAAGTTAAGCGCGGCTACCCTAGCACCAACGGCAAACTGATCACTATTACTCCTGACCACAGTACCAGAGACATCGAACCCTAATCCTGCTGGTTGATTTTTGTCGAATTTCTCTTTACGTATACTATCAGCGCCCCAGCCTTTACCCTGACGGGTTTTATAATCAACAGGATTGATTCCGGCGTAGGCCACTTTTATTAATACCTGCTCAGGCATCAACTCTGGAATGGCCACATCATCTTGATACTTCATGACCTCAGGGGCACCAAACTCGGTAATAAGCACGGCCTGTTGCTGATTAGGTAGATTGTTAGTAGTGGCAGACATAAATAGTCATCCTTATAGTTATTAATCACTATGTAAAATGGCATTATTTGGCCATTATGGAAAAGCTTCGTTATAAAAACTTCAGTGTGGTAATAGCTTGCCAGCACATGAGCTATCTACAATAAGGCTAGCTCAGCGCTTATCGGCAAATGATCTGACAAAGTAGACCAAGGTTTTCCAGTATGCACCCAAGCATTTTTGACTATCAAATTGCGCACATAAATACGATCTAAACTCAGTACTGGCAACTTGGCTGGAAAAGTCGGTAATAGCTTGCCATGATGGTGTTTAAAAGCTTCTGTCAGCCCCAAGCTATTAGCCAACTTATCACAAGACATTTTTTTCCAGTCATTAAAATCCCCTGCTAAGATCAAGGGCTGATCATCACTAATTTCATGACGCACGTAATCAGTAATAGCTTGGTACTGTTTGACTCGATCATGCTCAAATAAATTAAGGTGTGCGCACAATACTACTACTGGTCTCTCCCATCCTATCGGCTGAACTTCACAATGCAATACTCCGCGCTGTTCAAGCTTATTGACGCTGATATTGACATTGTGTTTAGGATCAAGAGGAAAGCGGCTCAGTACCGCATTGCCATGATGACCGTTCTCATACTCTGAATTTTTACCATAGCTATTTTGCAACTGTAAAAACTCTCCAAACCACTCATGTTGCGACTGATCTGGATATTCGTTATATTGCATGTTACGTTTTAAATTCTGTCCTTGCACTTCTTGCAGGCATAAGATATCTGCGCCGACCGTTTCTAATGCTTGCGCAATACCTTGCATTTTGACTTGGCGGTTTAATGGTGACATGCCTTTGTGGATGTTATAGCTAGTTAGAACAAAGGATTTAGTATTAGTCATAGGCTTATAGTCATAAAATAAGGGGTCGGACAAAATAGATAGTGATGATTAGAATCATGCCGACTAAAGTTATAGAATCAAATCATAACAGCTTAACCCAATAACAGAGGCTAGCGAGAATTATTATATAAGCTTTTTAGAGCCACCCTACTAGAATCGTATCAAGCATAATGTGTATCTAAATAATCAATAATATCTTGCGACTCGTACATCTTAGTATCTGTATTAGGGTCTACCAGATAGGGGAACAGGAGCTTGTCCTTAATCTGCTCATTCATAAGACGATCTCTCTTGCCGCCTTTGATAGGCTGATACTCATTTAGGGTGAGATGAAAACCAAAAGCACCAATATCCTGTAGACGCTCACGAGCAACGTTATGATTGATATAACCCAATTCCAGCTCGCTAAGTTTTTCGCGTACTAAGCGACAAAAAGGACTGGCCTCAAAACCGTATAGATGCAGTAATTGCTCCGGCTTACCACGAGCATGGTTTTTTTTAGGATGGTCAGCGATGGCACCACGCATCATCGAGGCCAGGCTAGCTGCCTTATTGGCTAAGGATGCATTATCTCTTTTGGTTTGACGCTGATATTTAGCGGGTGTAGAGCCTTTTTTAGAATAGTTAGCAAATAGATGATCGATAATAGCTTGCGAGTCTAATATCTTATTATTTTCGTGCTCATCAGCAAAGTTCTGATCAAGCAAAAAAGGGACTTGCGCTTTTCCCGCCAGCTCTTTTAACTCATCACGATAAAGCTGGCCTTTATGGGGACTTGGGCGACTCTCGAAGTCTAAATTAAGCAAAGTCATCACTTCTCGTACCCGACGTGAATAAGGACAAGCCTCATACTCATATAATACTAGTGCTTGCTCTGGCTGCATAGGTTTTGGTGTGCCCATGACTCCACGTCCACCACGTAGCAATAGCGAGGTAAAAGCTTGGGCACTTTTGAGTTTATGACCTAGAGCGTTATTGGGAATAATCATTATCTGGTCCTAAGTTGCCCATATAAATGGCTGGGGCAAAGGTAAAAGAGCATTGATCCGTAACGAACCAATGCTCTACTTTATATCTACTAATACCAATCTATCCGTACTTTTTATCTATACTTCTTATCAGTACTTTTATCAGTAGTCATCATACCGTACTAGTAGCGAGTTACTAGAGCAATAGGTTGATCGGCACTCATAATATCTTGTGGCATAAATACCGCTTTACCACCATTATGTATTACGTGTTCGATGATCTCACCAACTGCATCATCAGTAACGCCCTCAGCAGCATCATCCACTAGGGTTAGTGTTTGTGCTGTCTCATCAATCTTAGCAGATTGGATATAACCACGACGCACATACAGAGTCTCACCTGCACCTTGGAAAGCGGCACGATAGACATCTTGTAAGTCTGTACGTAGCATATTGGCACCACGAGCTTTATCAATCTCGCCTAGTGCAGCTTCATGTAATGACGTACGATACTTCTCTACTGCTTCTTGTACGCTATCAACGATATGCTGCGCACTGCCTTCTTCTAACTCTGTAACGTTAGATACCGTTGCAATGATGTTCTCTGGACGATCACAAACATCTTTATAGTAGCCGATGTTACGAATATCGCCAACGATTACTAGAGGCATTTTATGCTCGCCCCACAGCTCTTGCACACTCTTATCTACTTGGTTAAAGAACTCTTTTAGATAGCTACTTTCGTTATTAGATGAGCGGTCAGAGCCGCCATCACCTGTAGTATATAAGCCGTTATTATCGATAGGAAAAGGAATACTTTCCATATTATTTTGCTTATCGTTATCTTTGTCGAACTCTGCAACCACACGGTCATTAGAAGCTTCGATCAGACGCGCACCATCACGGGTCAATACTACAATATAGTAATGTACAGCACTGGCCATATCACGCACTAAGTCACGAGTAGCAAAGCGATAAGAAATAACCACACGCTCGGTAGTATCTAAAGGCATACGAACGATTTGCACATCATCAATACTAGCAAAAATAGCTAAAGTGTCTAAGTTATAATTATGATTTAGCTCTTTAGTCTTAGCATGGATGTTATCAAGAATAGTAGTTGCCGTACGCTTATCGTACTCTTTAATCAGACGCTCTTCGGCTACTTTTAATTGATTTTTCAGAGCAATAGGATCTTGGTCATTAGCAGGATGCTCACGATGAGTTTTAACAAAGATACTAACGGCTGGGTCAGCTTTAGTCTCACGTAAACTTTTGAGAGTTGCTTTCATAAAGGACACTCCTTGTTTTATTATCATTGATTTTTGAGGTTGAACAGTAAAACTAACGATTATTGTAGTGATTATGACTTATCTCGATACTAACTTGTCTCGATACTAGATTAGCTCGATACTAATTATCTAATGCTACTCATCCGATATTACTTCTTCAATACTACTCAGTACAACTAACTTCAGTAGAACAAAATTAATCGAACAATGTTGTTATTTTATAAATCACTACATCATCTCTATTAGCCTACCAACTTAGGCATCTCGGCTATAGGGTTAGTTTGCAAGCAAATGATAACGCTTTGTAAGTGAGTCATTTAAAATAGTAGCTCATACAAGCTACTGTCACTGTATACCTTTGCTGTTAGCTTGTATTTTCACTCGGCCATACCCATCTTTTAGGTAACTAGTATGAATTAGTCAAACCCTGAAAGTATGGTCTAGCTATAGGACCGCTTTGAGTTGAACAAATTGTTAAAACTATAATAAATCTGATTTAGCGTTACCTATTAGATATTCACTTATTAAATTTTTACCTACTGGAAATACTTATGCCAACTTTAGATCCTAATCTACACCTCGTTGACTTTTTACAAACAGCGCCAGACACCTTAAAAACACAAGTTATTCAAGCAATAGATCAAGCCAATGGTTTTTTGGACAATCTAACAGCACGCCAAGACAAAGAGTCTACCTCTATAAGTGCTGAGCAAGCGCTGCAAGATGTCATAGCCTTTGATCATATCAATTTGGGTTTGGAGCGTAGTTGGGGTGTACTCTCGCATCTTAACGGGGTGATGAGTAACGATGAGATTCGCCATATTCATCATGAGCTGTTGCCTACTTTATCAGCCTACGGTACTCGTGTTGGCCAACATCAAGCACTGTTTAACTGTTATAAAGCTATCGTCGCTGATGAGGCGTTTGTTGCACAGCTTGAGCCTGCAAGAGCTCGGGCTATCGAGCTTGCTATCCACAGTTTTGAGCTATCTGGGGTGGCGTTACCTAAAGCCCAGCAAGATAAGTTTGCGGCTATCCAAAGCGAACTCTCTACCCTATCAGCAACTTTTTCAGATAATATTTTAGATGCCACTCAAGCGTTTGCGCAGCCACTACAACCAGAACAGCTAGCAGGTCTGACTGAGAGCGGTTTGGCGCTATTAGCTGATAATGGTGAGCAATATAAAGCGCAAGCGTTATCAAAAGGCACTTTGAGCCAAGCTGAAATCGATGCGCTACCTAGCCCTTATTATGTGGCTAGCCTAAATATTCCCTTGTATATTGCGGTGATGACGCACGCGGATGACCGTGAGCTACGCGAAACCTTGTATCACGCTTATGTGACTCGCGCCTCTGAATTTGACAGCCAGACTGCTGGTAAAGGTACTGAAGGTAAGTCGTTCAATAACGCTGATATCATGAGCGAAATCCTGCAATTGCGTGAGCAAAAAGCCAAGCTATTAGGCTTTAATAATTATTCTGAAGTGTCGTTATCGACTAAGATGGCGGAAGATGTGCCAGAAGTTGAGCGCTTCTTACGCGATCTAGCGGCACAAGCAACACCGACCGCCAAGCAAGATTTAGCGCAATTGCAAGCTTGTGCCCAACAGTATGGCATCGCTAAATTACAACCTTGGGACAGTGCTTATATCGCTGAAAAAGTTAAGCAAAACCAGTTTAGCTTGTCGCAAGAAGAAATTCGTCCTTACTTCCCACTACCAAAAGTCGTCGACGGTCTATTTGCTATCGTCGAGCGGTTATATGGTATAACGGTAAAACAGCAACCAGTGGAGCAGAAGCAGGATAAAGAGACAGCTACTAATGCCTACGCTTCACTTTGGCACGAGGATGTGAGCTTTTATCAGTTATTCGATACTGACGATAGCTTAATTGGTGGTTTTTACTTTGACTTATTTGCACGCACTGGCAAACGTGGTGGCGCTTGGATGAGTGGCTTTCAGGCACGCTATCGTCATGATGAAACCGGTTATCAGCAGTTACCAGTATGCTTTATGGTCGGTAACTTTACCCCAGCGCTAGCAGGCAAGCCTAGTTTATTGACCCATGATGAAGTGTTAACTTTGTTCCATGAGTTTGGTCATGGTCTGCACCATCTGTTAACTCAAGTAAGCGTTGCAGATGTCGCTGGTGTCAATGGGGTTGAGTGGGACGCTGTTGAATTACCTAGTCAGTTTATGGAGAACTGGGCGTGGGATGCTGAAGGTATTGCCTTGATTAGTAGCCATGTTGAGACTGGCGAGCCGTTACCTAAAGATAAGCTCGATGCGCTACTAGCGGCTAAGAACTTCCAAAGTGGCATGCAAACTTTGCGTCAAATTGAATTTTCATTGTTCGATTTAATGATTCATGCGCAGTCACCAGCGCTTGATTATGCTGGTATTTTAGCGACCTTAGATACCGTACGTAACGATATTGCTATTATGGAAACTCCTGAATATAACCGTTTTGCTAATGGCTTTAGTCACATCTTCGCTGGGGGCTATGCAGCAGGCTATTACTCTTATAAATGGGCCGAGCTACTATCAGCCGATGCTTTTAGTAAGTTTGAAGAAGAAGGCATCTTTAATGCTAATACTGGTAAAGCCTTCCGTGATACCGTGCTGTCAGTCGGTGGTAGCTTACCTGCTAAAACCAACTTTGAGAACTTCCGTGGGCGCAGTGCCAACATTGAGGCGTTACTACGTCATAGCGGCTTTCAAGATATCAAAGCTGCTAACGTTGATAGCGAAGCTAAAAGCAATAGCGAGGCCAGCTAAATGCGCTATCAATCTACTCAGCCTAAACGTCGGTTTTTGGCCGGCGTCAGCTGTCCTAAATGCCAAGCCTTAGATGCCGTAGTACAAGTAAATATCACCGAGCCTAGCCTTGATGAGTATATTGAATGTACTAAGTGTGGTCATACAGAACATCGTCCCGATCCTGACGCTATCAGCGCTAAAAATCACCTTGAGGATCAGCTAGCACGTGATGCGATGGCTACTGGTACTAGTGGCACTGTAAAGTTTAAGATTTAAACCTTGCCACTATAAGGCTTTAGCAGCTTATAACCAGTCAGTGAACCAAGCATAGTTATTAGTGATCATTAATAGTTATTAGCGGTCATTAATAGTTATTAGTAGTCATTAATAGCTATTAGCGGTTATTATTAAATAAGATAGAAACCCTAGCCCTATTAGAAAAGAACCAAGGATAAACTCCGTGACTCAAGCCAGTACTCTAAAGTATATCGCTCATTATCCAGAGCATATTCAAAGCCAAGCAGCTGAGTTAATCAGCCAAGGCAAGCTAGGTGATTATATCGATAAAAACTACCCTACTAAGCATCAAGTACAAAGTGATAAGGCTTTATATCAGTATATTAATCAGATAAAAAATCAGTATATGCGTAAAACCAGCTCGCTCACCCAAGTGACGTATAACAGTAAGCTGGCAGTGCTTAATCAGGCACTTGGCATCCATACTTTTCAATCACGAGTACAAGGTAATAAGCTCAAAGCACATAATAGCATTACGGTTGCGAGTCTATTTAAAGAAGCGCCGCCTGAGTTTTTGCGGATGATTGTGGTACATGAGTTAGCACATTTTAAAGAAAAAGATCATGATAAATCTTTTTATCAATTATGTTGTCATATGGAACCTGCATATCATCAGTTCGAGTTAGATACTAGGTTATGGTTACAATGGCGGGAGCAGCTATAGGCTACTTTTTCTGTAGTTAATGGCTAAAATATTTTGCTAATAGTTTACTTGTCATTAACGCTAGATAACATTTGCGGGCTGTTTGTAGCGGGACGAGCACTACAATGTATTCTTCTGTAGAGCTTAAGCAGTACATTTATATCTACCTATTGCTTAATAAATGGCCCTAGCCTAATATTAACCTCAAGCAAGACTGAGATTAAATGTCTGTTAACCAAAACTTAAGTAAAGGGAAGCCGTAATGTCAAACAATGATTCTAATAACAATAATGCCAAAAACGAAAAGAAATCGATTAACAACGATGCTGTAACGGCTGTAGAAGTGGTAAAAGACGACACTGTGGTCTATGAAGACGGTAATTTTGAAGATTATAATGCTGATAAAGACTACGAAGTTAACACAGATTCTGAAAAATTTGATAAAAAAGACGATAATTCTGAGAAGACTAGTTCTGAGAAACCTAGTAAAGAAGAAAAAGACGATAAGTCTGAGAAGGACAGTAAGTCTAAAAAAGATGACAAATCTAGCAAAGAAGAAAAGTCTGATAAATCTGATAAAAAAGACAAAGCTAGTAAAAAAGACAAGTCTTCTGAAGATGATAAATCTGGTATAACTATGGCGGGTATCTATCAATGGGCCTCTAAGCTAAAAGACGACTTTAAGTCTGAAGCTGCTGACATAACCCATGATGTTACTGAAAAAGCAGCTGCTATGACTCTTGGCAAACTGCTAGACGCTGTTGATTTTGAACTAGCAGCTTTTGATAAGAGCTTAGAAGTTGCTAAAAATTTAGTAGCTACTGCCGAAGAGCAACGCGAAAAAATTGCTAGCAAAAAAGAAAAATACCAAGGTATGATTGATAAATTAGATAAATAATTATAGAGTTATTTAGCTCACTTATCATGCTACTAATCCAATGTTAGACGTTTGAACTAAACGTTTGGCATTGGATTTTTTATTCTCTAGGGTTTGGCTATTTAGCAGTAGGGCGAATTGGTTATATGATCATTTATTGATACTGCTAGCAAAATGAGTAATAGTTCGCTGCTGAGTGCAAGTGACTACCATCACAGCGGTAATCTACGTTGGCAAAAATCAGTATAATGGTTAAGATCTCATTAAACTTACTAGTCGCAAAAGGAACATAAAGTGATAGAGGCTCAGCCAACTATTCAACCCCTACCCCCTCTCACAAAACAACAAGATACCGCATTGAAAAGACTCACTATCATGGGCTATTTAGAAGGCAGTTCTTACTTATTATTACTCGGCATCGCCATGCCGTTAAAATATATGATGGGCATTCCCGAAGCGGTCAAATATACTGGTATGACCCATGGTATATTATTCATAGCCTATCTGTTAATACTGCTATTAGTCGCTAGCAAAATTAAAATGCCAGTTTGGGCTGTGCCTGCAGGCGTACTCGGATCGTTATTGCCTTTTGGTCCATTTATATTCGATTACTTACTAAAAGATAGCTTAAAGAAAAGTATTGAAATCAGAAAATAGAATAAGAAAGGATAACTTATCAAGCCCTGCTACTGGTAATTTAGGCCTCTTATATAGTCAACAAGCATAACGAGCTTGATAGAGTAAAAAATTTAATAGAGAATTACCTTGAAACTATGGTGTATACAATAGCGCCTATATAATTTCTGCTGCTAAATAACCAGTTTGTGTATAGGCTAATACTTTTATAGTTACTTTTAAACTAAAGCTATCGACTGAGGTAGCAGACTTTCAACCAGCAGATAGTAAGTGCAGCCCTACTATATCGAGGAGACTAATATGCATATCGGTATTTTGACTATAAGTTTTTCTTTACCGGGGTGTGGCTCTTTAAAAGAAAAACGCCAACGTATGGGTGGCCTACATGAGCGCTTTGGACGTAATCCAGCAGTGGCAATTTGTGAGAGCGGTGAACTTGATAAGCACGAGGCTAGTGAATGCACCTTAGTGATAGTAGCAACTTCTAAAAACAAGATTGAGTCGTTATGTAGTCAAATTGAAGAAAAAATACAGCGCACGGTAGATGGACGTATCATGAATATAACACAAGAGTTTTTATAATTTTTTGTCGGATAAAATGCTATTTTGCCAATTCGTATTGCACGGCTAGCTAGTATTACGGATAGTAGCTACTGAATGCCATAAATCACTGTGACAGAGCTAATAGCTAACGTACCTTTGCTCATAAATAGTTAGTGCCCCCAAAAACAACTGATGCTTTTCTCTGCCCTATCAAGTTTTAATACTAAACTGCCTACACCATCATCCACTTCGTAACCCTCAAGGTTATTGCTAATAACTTTGGCGATTAAATCTGGATCTTTATTAAGTTCTGGTAATTTAAATTGCCGACGTAACGCTGTAAATTTACTATCTTTAAAATATAACTTTAAATGACTCCACTCTTGTCCTTGTAGATATTCAACTTCTGCCAAAGGGTAGCCAAACGTAGTGGCATTTTTTAAGGTATAAGTAGTTAGTATTTCTTCAAACTCATTGTTTTCATTGCCTTTTATCTTCTTATTTATAATCGATGCTTTATAATGGGTCGGTAACTTATCCGTTGGATCAGGATAACCACATCCTAACAGCATTGGTTTTAAATACGGGCTCCAGTCAGTTGTGGCATTGACAATAGTGCTCTGGCCTAAAAACACAATAGCCAAAATCATAATTGGTTTCTTCATAGAGTTTACTCTTATATTATGGCTAATAAACCGAGCTAATGACTGAGGCCAAGCATTGAGCTAACCACTGAGCGAGTAAGCACTGCACGCAAAAAACTAGATGTCGTTGCAATAGACCATTCTCCCTCTATAGCTATCATCGTTTAAATTCTGTAATAAGTAAACCGCACAGAAGTCAGCTGCGATAATAGTTATTTATAACGTTCATGACTGCTGTAGTATTGCTGAGGAAAATAACTATCTATCTATCTAAGTAGCCACCAAAGTCATTGGCTAACTAGCTATTAGTTTCTTTAGCGGGGCCAATTACCAGCAAAAGCTTAGCTTCATGATAATCTACCGCTGACCGATCATCTATTCACTCAGCCGCTGAAGTTAATTTTAGGCATAAAAAAAAGCCCTACTAAGGCTTTGATCTGTCTATTTATTTTTGCTATATAACCGAAAAATGATACAAATTTAATCTAATTATGATGGCAGCTGTTAATGCAATGATTAATAAGCATGTCGCTATTGCTTGAACTACAAACCCTTCGATCTTTATAAACTACTCCTCAGGTTATTCAATAACTATTGAATGACCTACATCATATTGATTTTTAGGTAATCAATCAATTACCCTTGGTCGGATAGATGAACGGTAAGACTAATGGTAAGTTGCTAAGCTAGTCAGTTAAGTGAAATTTGCATTAGCTAACCCTACAAATCAGAGCTATTTTTTAATCGTCAGGCAACAGTACACAATTAAAAGAGCATCCCCTTCAACAAAGCAAAGCAGTCTATTATTTAACCTATCAGAACTTCCTCATACACTGATGTAACTGCTTTTTAATTCTGTTAAATATTTTTTATCACTTGCTCAATGCCACCAGCATTATCGACATTCTTATTTATTTCAAAGCTATCATCTGTTGAAGCCTGCGTAAACAACCAATCACGAAATGCTTGTAGCTTGACTATGCTAGCGCTTTCAGGACGATAGACCACGTAATAAGCAAGTGAAGAGACAAACTCAATCTCAGGGAATAGTCGAACTAAGCGGCCAGCCGCCAAATCATCACGGGCCATAACACTACGAGCCAGCGCTACCCCATGTCCATTAATAACGGCTTGCAGCACTGCCGCAGAATTATTAATTTGCATACCACGAGAGGTATCTATCTCCGTTAAGCCTACTGCTGTTAAAGCTGCTTTTTTAAGCCACTCATCCCATGAAGGCAAGCCACTATAATCAGTCATAGATAAGTCATGAATGAGCGTTTGTTGCGTTAAATCTACCCCGCCAGTCTGCTTTAATAGTTGTGGGGAACAGACAGGATACACATCTTCTATCATTAACTTCTCGCTTATCAATCCTGACCAATCCCCTGCTCCGTAGCGCACTCCTATATCAACAGCTTGCAGGGCAAAATCAGCTGATTTAGCGCTAATATCTAAACGCATATCGATATCTGGCCAGCTGCTCTGAAAACTATCGATACGTGGCAATAACCATTTAGCAGCAAAGGCTGGACTTACAGTTACGGTAAGTACCCCGCTATCTGATCCAGCCTGCAACTTGTCTAGCCCCAACCCTAAGTTATCTAAGCCTGCCCTAATATCAGGTAGAGCTAATTTAGTATTTTCAGTAGCTATCAATCGAGCTTTGCCACTAGTTTTCCTATAAAACAACGGTGCCCCTACCCATTGCTCTAAAGTACGTACCAGCTGACCCACCGCAGCAGGTGTGACTTTTAATTCCTCAGCAGCGGCAGAGAAGCTTTGATGACGTGCACTAGCTTCTAAAGCACGCAAGGCATTTAAATGAACAAGATTAGTCATAGCGATAAACATTTTCTTTTAGAGCCATAAATATTATCTGATTTGTCAGTACAAGTAAATCAGTAGATAATTTAGGATAAGTTGACCATTCGAGCACAGTATTTATACCTTTTCGTCAGCTACTATTTTTAGACGCTGATTTTGAGATAGCATCTAGCTTAAAAGTATCTAGCTTCTACTTATAAAATCACAGAGCTGGCAATTGCCCTAACGCTAATTCGTCACTTTCCACCTTATTTTGGGAACAACCTTATGCTTATTAATGCCGATTTTTTACAACGTGCAGCGTTAGCCTTTGAAGACTACCGCTGGATTGATTCCCCACAGAATGGCGTTGAACGCGTTATGCTTGACCGCGTGGGTGCCGAAAAAGCCCGTGCTACTAGTATTGTGCGCTATGCCCCCAATTCTTATTTTCCCCATCATTTACATCCTGGCGGCGAGGAGATTTTGGTGCTATCTGGCACTTTTTCTGCTGATGATACCGATTATCCAGCTGGCTGGTATCTGCGCAATCCACCAACCTCAGGTCATAGGCCTTATAGTCGTGAAGGTGCGGTTATTTTTGTCAAACTCTGGCAGATGTCTACAGCTGAAGATCAGCCTGTGGCCATCAATACTCAGGATCCAGCAAACTGGCAGCAGCAAGATAGTGGTCAAGTCTGTCCTTTGTTCTCAGATAATAGTGAACAAGTGAGCTTGCAAAAGCTGGATGCAAATCAACTGCTATTCACCAGTGAGATAGTAGCAGGTGCAGAATTATTAGTGTTAGAGGGCGAGTTGATCGAGGATGGTCAGACTTATCAACCAGGCAGTTGGCTGCGCTTACCAGTAGCTGAACTCTCAACCATCACTGCTGCTGGCAATGGTGTCACGATCTATCTAAAGACCGGACATTTAGCCGATATAAAAGGTTTTGATCTTCAAGGCTGGTAGATTTAACCTACAATAATTTTTAAAAGTGTTATAGTGTATCAAATACAAAAGTGTTATAAGATAAAACATCTCAACAGATATACTTAATTATCATGACTTATTCACTAGACTATCGCAAACAAGTTCTTAAAAGCTTAGCAAATGGCATGACCTTTG